>JBBSBA010000034.1:0-26711 GCA_038251725.1 Actinomycetales bacterium | reverse complement strand
GTTGATTCTCTGCCGGTTGATTCCGGGCCTGTTGATTCCGGGCCTGTTGATTCCTGGGCTGGTTGCGCACCCGTGCGACGTCGGTCACGGAGTGCTGGAGCCGCTTCCCGGTACGGAGATGCCACCGAGGAAGTCCTCAATCTCGGCGGCGAGCCGACGGTTGCCCTGGGTCGTCATGTGCCCGACACCCGGGTACAGCACCAGTCGCGCTGCGGGAATGCCGTCGACGGTTTCCCGAAAGAGGTCCGCGGTGTAGAAGCCGTCGGAATCGCCGCCGAGCACGAGCGTCGGCGCTGTGATCTCGGGAAGCCGGCCGTGCAGGTCGAACCGGTCCTCCGCGTCGAGCAGCAGGAGAAAATCGGGATTGTCGTCGCCGACGACGATCCGCCCGAGCATGAGTCCGGCGAGGGACATCGCGCACCGTTCGACCGGGCGGGAGCCGAGCCGTGACATGAACTCGGCCGCCGCTTTCTTCGGACGACCGGCTCGCAGCAGCGCACCGGTTCGTTTCTGAGCGAGCCGCCCTCGTTCCCCCAGCCGGTAGGCCGCCGAAACCACAACAAGCCGTCCGACGACGTCTGGATGATCGACGGCCAGTTGCAGCGAAATGCTCCCGCCGGTCGAGACACCGATCACGTCTACCGGCGAGTCGAACTGGTGGCGCAGCGTGTCGGCATACTCGGCAGCCAGTTGTGCAATGTCCACCGTCCCGGGCAGTCCAGGACGGCGACCGATCCACCAGACTTCGCGGTGCCGCGCCATAAGCGCGATCTGGCCGGCCCGCATCCAGCGATCCAGTCGGGCGGCACGGCGATGGGAGCCGAAGATGCCCGGCAGAAAGACGAGGGGACTGCCCGAGCCGGCCCTGAGGTACGGCATCCCATTGGGGAACGATCCCGAAACGGGAGCGGCACGACGGCGGGAGCGCGGTTCAGGCACTCTGCTCCTCCATGAGCCTGCACGGAACGTACACAATCCAGGCGGAGCCGGGTGCGCCGTCGAGGGGGACGAGGGTGTTCGGCGAGTCCGCCTCGCACTTCTCCCGCTGGGCGCCCACCTGGGGCAGCCAGAGTGGACCGCCCGATCGTCGCGTGCTGACGGGAACGAACTGCGTGAGCAGGAGAACGATCGTGAGCGCGAGGATCAGGGGCGGCAGGGCCGTGCGCGGCATGCGTCGACGCACCGGTGGTCCGGGCAGCGGCGCCGCGGGCGATCGGGTGGACAGGGCGATCGGAATCAGGGCGAGCAGCATCATGGAGGGAACGACACCGTACCGGGCGAGCCAGGGGGATGCCAGTTGGCTCGCGGACATCCTCGCGTAGTCGTAGAACGAGCCGGGGCTCACCTCCACGGCAAGTGTGTAGAGAATCATCGATCCGGCAAGCAGGGTGACGATCATGGTCCGTTGGATGGCGGAGCCGCGGGCGAAACCCCAGATCGCCGCGGCCAGGAACGGCAGCAGGAGCAGTACCCCGGCCGCCGGTCCCATTGGCACGATCAGCCGACCGATGGCCGTGGACGTCGGAAGCCAGATGGTCATGACCGCGTTGATGAGATAGCCGTAGACGAGCGACGGTAGTGAGATCAGCGGGATCGTCGCGACGCCGCGCGGCCAGAAGATCGTCGTGACGACCTGGGCGGTGGCGCCGACGAGATACAGGATTCGCACCGGCCAGCGCCGGCGGTCGCGAAAGCGCCAGGCGAGCAGTGGAAGGAACAGGACCATCTGGATTTCGGTGAGTGCCGCAAAGAGCGCCGCGATTCCGAGCCACCATGACCCTCGCCTGCTTCGCGGCCGATAGAGAAGCAGCCACGGGGTGAGCCAGAGGAAGAACCAGTGCAGGTTCGCCGTGTTGCCGAGAACCTCGTGGGGGGCGAGCGGATCCAGCAGGGTGATTGCCGCCAGGGCGGTACGGGCCGGAAGCCACTGGATGATGTCCCGCGAGCAGACGAACACGAGGGCGGCAACACCGGCGGCCACCATGCACGCCCCGAACGCCATCGAATTCGCCCAGTAGTCCATCGGAACGAACTGCACGGTCAGCCCGGCGATGCTCCGCGGCACGGTGTGCAGGTATCCCGCGTAGGGAGAGAACAGGGCCGGGATGGGCCCGAGATGAACCGCGTCGTTCAGGAATCGACGGGCATCCTCGGCCCACAGCGTGTCCTGCGCGGAGGGGGGAAGCCGAAGCCAGCACACCACCGTGCCGACCGCCAGGATCGTGGCGGCGAGCACTCCGTCGCGGCGCCACGGCGCGGCGAAGCGACGGCCGCGAAAACGCAGGCGGACGGGGGAGGGGGCGACTGACGCTGCCATTCTTCGCTAGATCACGCTGCGCGACACGGGGCCGCGGCGCTCACTCGGGTGACCGGTCATGATTTCAATATTCGTCGAGCCGAATATGAGAATGCTGAGGACCACTCCGCGGAGCGTGAGCCTCAACGTTCGCGGTGGACCATGGGGGCGACACTCAACCGGGCAGGCTACCGTTTGGCATGCGGTCATGGACCGGGGTGAGCCGAAGAGCGCACCGGTGACAGTGCCCGAAGGATGAAATGTCGATCGCTTTGACCCCCCGCCGACCCGTATCCCGCTGGGGCCTCGCCGGCCTCGGAGTCGCCGGTGTGACACTGTCTGCCCTGGGATCCTGGATCCCCTCGCTCTGGGGCGACGAAGCGGCCAGCCTCCTGTCAGCCCAACGCCCATTGCCGAGCCTGTTCACCATGCTCACCCACGTCGATTCGGTGCATGGGCTGTACTATTTCGGCCTGCACTGGTGGATCAGGATCTTCGGCATCTCACCGTTTTCGCTGCGATTCCCGAGCGCCATCGCGGTCGGCTTCACCGTCGTCGCCGTGACCCTCCTCGTCTCCCGGTTGAGTTCTCCGCGGGTCGCCATCGCTGCGGGCATCATCTGCATCATCCTGCCTCGCGTCACCTACATGGGGGAGGAGGCCCGCTCCTACGCATTCAGCGCGGCGATCGCGGCCTGGTTGACCTACCTGCTCGTGGAGACCCTTCGCGCTCCGGCGCGCTGGAAGTGGATCGCCTACGCCGGGCTGTTGTCCCTGGGGATCTACATGTTCCTCTACACGGGACTTCTTATCGCCGCCCACGGGCTCGTACTGCTCAGCGTGCATTCACGCAAGGCGACATGGGTGCGCTGGGCTGGGTCGGCCGCAGTCGCGCTGCTGATTGCCGCGCCGTCCATCTTCTGGGCGACCCGCGAAGTGGGCCAGATCTCCTATCTCGCCTCACACCCCCAGGTGACGCTCGACTCCATCGGCGTATCGCTCTGGTTCGGCAGCCCCGAATTCGCCATCGCGGCGTGGGCGCTGATCCTGGCGGCCGTCGCCGCCGCCGCCATTCGCCTTCGTCATCGTCGGGACCCGGAGGCGGCCGCCGGGCGCCCGGGCGGGCAGGTCGCACCTGACCTGTTTGTCGTGTCAGCCAGTTGGATGCTCGTGCCCTCCGTCATCCTGATCAGCGCAAGCTTCGCGGCGCCGGTCTTCACCGCACGGTACCTGTCGTTCTGCGCGCCTGCTGCGGCGATCCTCATCGCCTGCGGGCTCGGCTGGATTGCGCAACGCCACCGCTGGTTGATCGTCGTCGGCGTGGTGGCGCTCGTCGGACTCGCGGTTCCGGCCTACCTGTCACAGCGCGGACCGTATTCCAAGAACGGCAGCGACTGGGCCGAGGTGAGCGCCGTCATCAAGGCCCATGCAACCCCGGGCGACGCGATCGCGTTTGACGAGGGTGAGCACCTCTACCGCCGGCCGCGGCTTGCTATGCATACCTACCCCGACGGATTCGTCGGGCTGAAGGATGTCACCCTCGACGTGCCGTTTTCTCAGAATTCGGTCTGGTACGACAAGGCCTTCAGCATCGCCGCCGCCAACCGCCTCGGTCGACTTTCCGGCGTTCACCGGATCTGGCTCGTCGAATATGCCAGCCCGACGCATGCGGACAGCTACGACGTCGCGGCCCTCGACTCCCTCGGGTTCACCCGAACCCTGACGCTCACGACCCACCGGACCGTGATCTACGAATACACGCGACCGGCGACGGCCGGCTGATTGCCCGCCGGGCTAGCCCACCCCGTCGACGCCGCGTCCGGGGAATTCGTTTGGTAGGTTCGAGTTCCCGCGATGAGGAGAGCCCGTGCACGATGTACGACGTCGTATAGAACTGCTCCTTCGCCGAGTGTGGCGAATGTGGAGCGCCGAGCTGCATGCGCTGTGGAGACGCGCGCCGGTGCGGCGTGGGACAGTCCTCTACGAATCGTTTGCCGGTAACGGGGCCCTCTGCAACCCGGAAGCCCTCTTCCGCGAACTCCTCGACGCTCCAGACATGGCCGATCTTCGGCACATCTGGGTTCTCAAGAGCCGGCGTTCCCCGGCCTTCCGCTCCGAGTTTGCGAATAATCCGCGTGTGAGCTTTGTGCGGTACAAGTCGAGTGGCTATGTCCGGGCGCTCGCGACGAGCGAGTACCTCATCAACAACGCGACCTTCCCTCCGGAGTTCGGCAAACGTCGCGGGCAGGTCTACGTGAACACCTGGCACGGGACCCCGCTGAAACGAATGGGCTACGACATGCCCGACGGGGCGATGGAATCGGCGAACACGCTGCGCAATTTCGTCTCCGCAGACTTCCTGCTCTCCCAGAACTCGTTCATGACGCACCAGATTTTCGAGACAGCCTACAAATTGCGCGGAGCGTTCCGGGGGCTGGTCATCGAGCAGGGTGCTCCGCGGGTCGATCGCCAGTACATGGCCGACGAACAGGTCGGGGCTGCACGCGCACGATTGGAGGCGGAGGGAATCCCGCTCGGCGAGCGGGAGATCGTTCTCTACGCCCCGACCTGGAAGGGTCAGTCGTTCGCCGCGCCGATCGACGACGCCGAGGAAATCGTTGCCGCCGCTGGCGAATTGCAGCGGTTGTTGGGCGATGACCGGTTCATCGTCCTGCTCAAGACCCATCAAGTCGTTCACGCGCTCGCGGCGGCGAACGCCGATTATCGACGCATTCTCGTCTCCAACGACATTCCGACCAATACCCTCCTTGGCATCACCAGCATTCTGGTCACCGACTATTCATCGATCTTCTTCGATTTTCTCTCGACCGGTCGACCGATCGTCTTCTACGCGCCGGACGCGGCCGACTACTCGGTCTCCCGCGGGACCTACTTCACCTCCGATGAGCTGCCGGGACCGGTGTTCGGAACCGTCGAGCAGGTCGCCGAGACCGTTCGCTCGTTCAGCGGCGGCACGCCAACGGCGGCCTACGACTCTCGCCGCGCCGACTGGCGACGCCGTTTCGCGGGTCGGGACGACGGAAACGCATCACGCCGCGTGATTGACGTTGTCTTTCGCGGCCACTCGGGCACCCACGGCACAGTGTCGCTCGCGGAGCAGCCCCGGACGGCACTGCTCCTGCACCTGGGGAGCATGAATTCCAACGGCATCACCACGTCGGCACTCAACCTCCTCCGCTCGATCGATCACGACGCGTTTGACGTATCGGTGGTGTTCACCCGGCCGTCGAATGGGCAACAACGCGCAAACCAGTCGCGCGTCGATCCGCGGGTGCGCCAGTTCCATCGCGCGGGCGGGATGAACGGCAGCGCGGTGACCCACCTGCGACGCAGACTCGCCGAGTGGTTCGGCCGCCGGGACGTGCACCGGCTCTCGGCCGGTCAACGCCGGATGTGGGACGACGAGTGGAGGCGGTGTTTCGGCGCCGCACCGTTCGAGGCGGTCGTCGATTTTGACGGATATGGTCCCTTCTGGGCGACGATGCTTCTTCATGCGCCAGGGGCGCGCCACTACATTTGGCTCCACAACAACCTGTCAGCCGAAACGCATCGGATCATCCGGGGGCGCGAGCGAATCCGACACTCGCTTCAGGCCGTGTTCGCGCTGTATCACGAGTTCGACGCCCTCGTCTCGGTTTCACCGGCGCTGAACGAGATCAACCGCAATGGACTCAGCGTCGCCTACGGCGTCGACCCCTCCGCCTTTGCCTCCGCACGCAATCTCGTTGATGGATCTCATGTGCTCGACGCCGCCAGGGTCCCCATCGGTCAACTGACCGAACTCGGGCACGCCCCGGAGAGCCACCACGGAATGCCTCCATGGGCCGCCGAAATGACGGCCGATTCGTCCACGGTATGGTTCATCACGCTTGGTCGGTTCTCGACGGAAAAGAACCAATCCCGCCTGATCCGGGCCTTCGCCCAAGTTCACCGGGAGCATTCGGAGAGCCGTCTGCTTCTGGTCGGGTACGGGCCGGTCCGCTCCGAACTGGAGCGGCTCATCCGACACCTGGACCTGGAGAGCTCCGCCTTTCTCGCCGGCCCCTATGAGAATCCATTCCCGATCCTGGCCGCGGCCGACTGCTTCGTGCTCTCAAGCGACTATGAAGGCCAACCGATGGTCATCCTGGAGGCCGCTATCGTCGGTCTGCCCATCGTCTCCGTCAACTTCGCAACGATCCGCGACGCGTTGCCGGAGAGCACCATCCGCATCGTCGACCAGGATGACGACTCGCTCGCCGGGGGAATGCTTGCCTTTCTGCGTGGAGAGGTCCCGCCGCAGCGCCTGGATGCGGAGCGCTACAACCGTGCCGCCACCGGTGAGTTCGTGACGGCCATCACGACGGTGGGGGCACGATCGAGCCCCACCCGTTCATAGACGGCGAGCCCTACAGGTCGTTTCCCGCGTAGGACTGGTTGAAGCTCTTGTTGGCCAGCGGGAAGTCGGGCACGATCGTGTCGCTGAGCGCGATCGGCAGGGTCGGCCAGTTGAAGAACGACGGGTCGACGACCTTCGTGCGCGTGAGCCTCCCATCGGGACCGAGCTCGACGCGGTGGCAAATCGTGCCGCGCCATCCCTCGACCAGGCCGAGGCCGGCGCGGGTCGCGGCTTCCGGCGCGGCGAGCGGCACCCGGGCATCCCGGGGGCGCTCTGCCCCCGCGGCGCCGGTCGCCAGGCCGGACAGACGGTCGACGAGATCGATGGCGATGTCGGTGGACACGGCGAACTCGCGTGCTCGCACCAGGTACCTGGCGCGAACGTCACCGCCGGTTTCGGTGACGACGTCGATGGTGTCGCCGAGGTCGACGAAGGGGTGGTCCCGTCGCGCATCCGTGTGGATGCCGGAGGCTCGGGCCAGGAAGCCGAGCGTGCCGAGGGTGCGGGCCTGGCTCTCGGGGAGCACCGCCGTTCCGGTGAATCTGTCCCGCACGATGGCGTGGTCGAGGGTGATGGCAACGAGGGTCGCGACGTCGTCGGCGATCTCTCGCAGGGCGGCCCGATCGGGGAGGCCACGAAGGGTGGTTCCGCCGATGGTGAGGGCGCCGCGCAGCAGACGGTGACCGGTGACGCCCTTGTTGATTCGTAGAAGCGCCTCACGCAGTCGCCCGGCGTGGGAGTCGATCACGGCGAACCCCGCGTCGTTTGCGAGGGCGCCGAGGTCGGTGACGTGGTTGTAGAGACGTTCGAGCTCGAGCAGGAGCGCGCGTTGCAGCCGTTCACGATCCGGCACCTCGATCCCGAGGGCATCTTCGACGGCCATCACGTAGGCCAGGCAATGGCCGACGGTCGTGTCTCCAGTGATCATCTCGGCCAGCTCGATCCCGGCCGCTGGCGTTCGTCCTTCGAACAGCTTCTCGATCCCGCGGTGCATGTACCACTGGCGAGCCTCCATCCGGATGATCGTTTCGCCGACGACGGAGAACCGGAAGTGACCGGGCTCGATGATTCCGGCGTGGACGGGGCCCACCGCGATCTCAAAGACGCCGGCGCCCTCGACTTCGAGGAAGGGGAAGGATTCGGTGTCCGGTTCGAACGGGGGAGCGACCGCGTCCCGGCGCATCGGGTACCAGCCACGCGGCCAATGGCCGTGTCGCACCAGGCGGTGGGGCTGGGGGTGGTTGCCGGGGCGGAGCCCGTAGAGGTCACGCATTTCGCGTTCGAAGTTGCCAGCCGGATACGACACGGAGGCCAGCGACGGAATCCATTCGTCCTCGGCCGGCACCGCCACGACGAGTTCGGTGACCTCGTGTACGGTGTCCCCGGTGAAGGTGTAGACGACTCGCCGCTGGTCGCCATCGTCGTGGCAGGAGATCATGGCCAGCCGATTCCCTGCGTCCAGGAGCTTTGTCGCCTCGGCGACGAGGGCATCACGGTCGACCGCCAGTGGGTTCAGGGGGGCATGGCTGTGGGGGCGCGCGTTGCTCATCAGTGGGGTCCTCCGAGTACGGCGGCCGCACGGCTCACGAGCTCCCCGACGGGTTGGGCCAGGAATCCGATCACGGCGGCCGCGGCGAGCGACAGGATCACCGGAAGCCGTGGGCCGTGGGCGGATCGGTCCGGAGGCGGTTGGCCGTCGTCGCCGGAGTGGGAGCCGAGAGTCATGGCGACGGTCAGCCGGGTGAGGGCGGCGAAGATGACCAGCAGAAGCAGCAGCGCGATGCCGACGGTCACGCCCATTCCCGCGGCCCAGCCGGTGAAGATGATGGTCACCTCCGAGAAGAAGATGCTGAACGGTGGGAAGCCCAGCAGGGCGGCCATCGCAAGAAGCCAGGGGATGGCAAGTCCGGGGCGGCGGTGAAGCAGCCCGCGAACCTCCGCGATGACCGGTGTTCCCTCGGCGGTGAGGATCCGGCCAGAGACGACGAACAGGGTTGCCTTGACCAGGCCGTGCCCGAGCATGTAGAGGAGGACGGCGGGGATCGCCGGCGGTCCGACGGCCGCGCCGAGTGCCATCATTCCCATGTGTTCGATGCTGGAGTAGGCGAGCATCCGTTTGTAGTCGCGTTGTCGGATAAGCAGTGCGGCTGCGACGGCCAGCGAGAGCAGGGCGGCGACGCTCAGCAGCACGCGAAGGAAGTCCGGCCCGATGACCGGGTTGGTGATCGCCTGGATCCGCAGGATCGCGTACAGGGCGACGGAGAGCAGCACCCCCGACATGAGCCCGGAGACCGGTGCGGGCGCCTGACTGTGCGCGTCGGGCAGCCAGCTGTGCATGGGCGCGAGGCCGGCCTTGGTGGCGAAACCGAGCACGGCCAGGGCCCCGCCCGCGCGAATCAGCGCCGGATCCAGCCTCAGGGTGGTGTGGCTGAGGGCGAACCACGACAGGCTCGGCCCTCCCGCATTCTGGGCTGCCGCGTAGATCAGGACGATTCCCAGCAGCGCGATCGCGACCCCGACGGAGCCGAGAATCACATATTTCCAGGCTGCCTCCAGCGACTTGCGGGTGCGGTGGTTGCCGACGAGGAAGGCGGTGGCGATGGTGGTCGCTTCCACCGACGCCCACATCAGACCGATGTTGTCGGCCAGGACCGCCAGCGACATCGCGGCCATGAAGACGCAGAGCAGGCTCTCGTAGCTGCCGATCGTGCGGCTGGGCTCCGTGGGGGCCGCCCTCAGCCCGCCCCAGGTCGAGGCCAGGCCGACCGCTCCGACGACGGTGAGCATATACGCCGACAGTGCGTCGGCGCGCAGAATGCCGCCGGCGGCGGTGGGGACCTGATGGTCGGCTGTGGCGATGACAAGAAGAATTCCGCAGGCCAGGATGGTGCCGCTTGCGGCAACCGGAGCCAGCCGGCTGACGTGGGTGATGCCGCGGGGCAGGCTCAGCAGTGCCAGGATGACGGGGACCGCCAGCGCGGTCCAGAGGGCGAATTCCATCAGTCATGCAGCTCTCTGAGGGTGTCGACGTCTGTCCCCCCGAATTTGGTTCGCATCCTGCCGGTGAACACATACAGGATGACCACGACCAACAGAACGTCGAGGGAGATGCCCAGCTCGAGGAAGAGCGGAACACCCCCGGAGGTGAGGAAGGCCACGGTCGCGATGCCGTTGTCCAGCAGCAGGAATCCGATCAGTTGGGAGCGTGCGCGACGGCGCGCGAGCAGCAGCAGGAACCCGATCAGCACCATGGACAGGCCGATGGGGGCCGCCTGTGCTGTCACCGTGGTCACGCTGGCGAGGATGCGGCCAAGCACGACATAGCTGAGAACGGTCAACCCGGCGACAGCAAGCAGCGCGGCCGTCGGATTCAGGCGAGGCGACTCGTCGATGGTTCGGGTGGTGGCCCGCGACTGACGGGCGAGAATCCACGGAAGCACCCCGCCCTTGACCACGAGGACGAGGAGGGCCACGAGCAGGAGTTCCCAGTCGGCCGCCTTGATGCCGATCACGGCGACCAGCGCGGCGAGTGCGAGCCCCTGGAGGGCGAGCAGCCGCAGGGAGGCGAGCAGGGAATGTCGCCAGACCATCAGCACGGAGGTCAGGAGCAGTGCGCCGGAGCACAGGCCGATCGCCTGGGGGTAGGTGGTGTCGAACACGCCGGGCCTCCTATGCGACCAGGTACGAGGCGGTGACCGCCAGGAGGGCAAGGGCGAACGACCCCGCAAGAAGTTCCGGCACGCGGAACAGGCGCGCCTTCGCGAGGAACACTTCGCCGACGCTCAACGCGACTCCCAGCAGCAGAACCTTCACCGTGATCGCCGCGACGCCCAGCAGCACCGACCCGATGGTGACATCGGTCAGGATCCCCCACGGGGCAGTCAGATTCCCCAGCAGGCCGAGCAACACGGTCAGTTTGATCCAGGAACCCATTTCCAGCCAGGCGAGATCCCGCCCGGATCCCTCCAACAGCATGGCCTCGTGCATCATCGTCAACTCCAAGTGCGTCGAGGGGTTGTCGATCGGGAGGCGACTGGTTTCGGCCATGATCGCGATGGCCAGGGCGACAAGGGCGAGCACGCTCACCGGCGAAATGATCTCGGACGGCACGTGCAAGCGGGTGCCAACGATCACCGACAGGGAACTCGTGCCCGCGGGAATGGACAGGGCGTACACGGCCAGCAGCACGGTCGGTTCCACGAGTGCGGCCACGGTCATGTGGCGGCTGGATCCCATTCCACCGAACGCGGTTCCCGCATCCAGCCCGACCAGGGCCAGCGCCACCACTCCGAGGAGCATCACCGAAACGATGACGAACAGGTCGCTGGAGATCCACGGAACGTCCAACGCCCCGACCAGCGGAAGAAGCACGCACAGCAGCAGGCTCGACAGTAGGAGCGCGAGGGGGCCGATCGACAGGATCCAGCTGCTGTCCCGCGCGCGCACCGGAGCCTTGCGGAGCAGCTTGCGCACGTCCCGCCAGGGCTGCCAGATTCCGGAACCGACGCGTCCCTCCAGACGGCTCCGCACCTGCCGCATCACCCCGACAAGCAACGGTGCCAGGAAGAGGAAGAGCATCACCTGGACAAGGGCGATGAGCACCGCAGCCCCGATCACAGGGCCACCACCACCAACACGATCACCAGCGCGACGAACGAGTACGCCAGATAGCGGTGGATGCTGCCGTTTTGCGCGTGCCGGGCGAGCACGCCGAAGCGTTCCGCGACGTTCAGTAGCGGGCGGTAGACGCGGGTCTCAAAGACATCGGTCATCCGCTGTTCGATCTGGACCCGTTCGATCAGATAGCGGGATTCACCCAGGTGTGTCACCTGCACGTCTCTGGAGGGTTTGAGCACGTCATCGAACACGCGAACCAGTGGTTCGGCATAGGACGTGGCGGTGTATTGCATGCGTGGTCGAGCGCGGGAGCCGCCGCCGCCCCACGGCAATTCGCTGACCCGACTGCGATGACGCCGGGACACGATGGAGACAAGGATCAGGACGGGCACTGCGAGCAGTGCAACGATCAACGCCAGCGTGGCCGGGTCAAGCAGCACGCCGATCCCGGGGAAGCTGACTCCCGCCAGCCCGGCCGAGCGCACGACCTCTGCCGGGTTCGTGAAGACCGCGGACGCGACGGCCTGGGCCGCCGGCCCGGGAAGGACACCGAGCAGGATGATCGCCACGGCTCCGGCGACGAGGGATACTCGCATGCCGAGCGGAGCCTCCACCGCGGTGGCGGCCTCAGCCGAACGCGGGCGGGCGAGGAAGGCGATCCCATACGCCTTCACGAAGGTCAGGAGCGCCAGACCGGCGGTCAAGGCCACCACGGCGACTCCGAGGGGCATGGCCACCGAGACGATCACCGCAACGGGCGTTCCCGAAATGCGGGAACCGTGGATCAGGGATTGAAGCAGGGTCCACTCGGCCACGAAACCGGAGGTGATGGGCAGGGCGGCCGCCGACAGGGCAGCGATCCCGAACGCCGCCGCCGTCCAGGGCATCCGCCGGAGGAGGCCGCCGAGCCGGTCAAGGTTGGTTTCGTCGGTGGCATGCTCGATCGCCCCGGCCGCGAGAAACAGGGTGGTCTTGAACAGGGCGTGGGAGATCGTGAGCAGCACCGCGGACATCAGGGCGGCATCCGCCGCCGCGGTGGCGTCAAGGCCACGCAGGAGCACCGCTGCGCCGACAGCGAGGAACACCAGTCCCATGTTCTCCGTCGTGGAGTAGGCGAGAAGAACCTTCAGTCCGCTGTTGACCGATGCCTGGAGAATTCCGTAGACCGCCGACGCGCCGCCGAGCGCCATGATCAGCACGCCCCACCACGGGGGCCCGGCCGGCAACAGGCGCACACAGACGAGAAGGGCGCCGTACACGCCCACTTTCACCATCGCTCCGCTCATCGCCGCCGCCACCGGTGCCGGGGCTTCGGGCAAGACCCGAGGCACCCAGACGTGCAGCGGCACCAACTCGGCCTTGGCCGCAAAGCCGACCAGGAGCAACACGAACGCCACGTCGACCTGCCAGGACCCGGAGCCGATTGCGGCGACGGCGGCGAACGACGTGCTTCCGGCCACCCCGGCAAGAACGGCGAAGCCCGCCGCGACGAGGAAGAAACTCAACTGCGACATCGCCAGGTACCAGATGGTGGCGGACGCCACGGAGGAACGAAGCCGGTGGCCGGTCGCGAGGAGAAGGACCGAACACAGCGTCATCAGCTCCCAGGCCAGGAGGAACGACACCATGTCCGCTGCCGCGGGAACCAATTGCATCGAGGCCAGGAAGACAACCCAGGCAGCCCAACCGGACCGGGAGGTCTCCGCCCCACGGGCTGAGCGCATGGCGTAGAGGCTCGCGAGCACTCCCACGAGCGAGACGATCACCATGAACAGGCCGCCCAGTCGGTCCGGGGCGAAAGTCAGGGCTCCGGCCAGGGTCGTCCTGACGGACAGCGCTCCGCCGATCCCGGTCATCGCCAGGATGCCGGTCGTCGCGGCGACGGCGGAGAGCACAACACTGCCCAGCCCGCTGACCGGCGACCGCCATCGTGCCGGAAGGGTAAACGCCCCAAGCACGACGACCGCGGCCACGATCAGCTCGGTGAGCAGGCTTGCTGCGAGGGCTGTCATCGTCCCGTGATCCGACGAAGTGCCTGGACGATCTGGGCGGGCTCTGGCGGGCCGCCCGGCACTTCCAGATCGACGTCCACGATTGAGGACACCGGACCGAGCACCCCGTAGCCGTCGGCCACCGCCCCGCCCGTGATCGCACAGTCCCCGACGGCGATGATAAATCGGGGAGTGGGGGTCGCATCGATGGTGCGTCGCAAGGGTTCAACCATGTTGCGGGTCACGGCACCGGTGATCACGAGCACGTCCGCATGGCGCGGGGAGGCGACCAATCGAATGCCGTAGCGCTCGACATCGTAGACCGGGCCGAACGCGCTCGCGACTTCGAGGGCACAGTCGCTGCAGCCGCCCGCATTGATGAAGCGGACATTGACGCTCCCGCCGAACACCTCCGCCCCGGCAATCATCGAGGGAGCCGGTGGTGCGGTCTCGGCGATGCGGCCGACGCGCGCGATCAGGCGGACCAACCCGTTGGCGCTCATCGGTTCCCGCCAACGGCACGTCGAGCGTGGGCGGTGAGACGATGCGCCGGCGTGTCAGGCATGGGGATTCTGTCCAGGGGCGTGTGCTCAACAGTAGAGCCCGCGCTCCTCGCGCCGGCGCGCGACGCCCGCGCTGTTCGTCCCATCATCTAAGGATGTCACCAATATTCCGTTCTTATTTACAATATGATGAATTCATTCATTCATTCCGGTCCGGAATGGGGCACTCGGCACTCCCCACCGTGCCGCACAGGGCGCGACGTCTAGAGTCGGTCGCATGGCACTCCTCCATCAGGCCGAATTGCGCCCATCGAAGAACGAGCTCATTCAGGGGTGGGCACCGACCCAGCCGTGGTTCGAGGGCAGCCCGCGCATTCTGAGTGTGGCATCGTTCCGCTTCGACGATCCCGACGGCGAGGTCGGCATCGAAACACTTCTCGTGGCGGCGGGGGACGGGCCGGTGTTCCAGGTTCCCCTGACCTACCGGAATTCGCCGCTGCGGGGCGGCGATCCCTGGCTGATCGGCACCATGCGGCATTCCGTGCTTGGTCAGCGCTGGGTGTACGACGCGACCGGGGATCCCGCCTATCTGGCGGCGGTGGCCACGGCGGCGCTCAGCGGCGTCGGCCAGGCAGAGCAATACTTCGAAATCGACGGGAAGCGGGTCGTCCGCGACCCGACGGCGGTCGTCGCCGGCAGCGGCACGCGCGGCGCGACGGCACCGTCTGCGCCGGCGGTCGGGGGGATATCCACCCGGCATGAGCTCGGGGCCACGATTGTGGAAGCTGGCCGACTTCGACTGCTCGTGACACGTCGGATCGGTGGGTCGGGCACCCGGGAGAACGACGCGAATGGGTTCGACCACCCCGCCGACGGCGTCACCCGTGAAGCGTTCACCGGAACCTGGACGGACCAGCCAGAGCCGCAAACACTCGTCGTCGTCTTGGCTGGCTGATTGGGTGGATCAGAACATGGACAGCACCCCATCGATAATCGTCTTCGACGTCAATGAGACCCTCTCGGACCTCGCCCCGATGAGCGCCCGGTTCGTGGACGTCGGCGCACCGGCCACTCTGGCCGCCCTCTGGTTCGCGTCCCTGCTGCGCGACGGGTTCGCCCTCGCCGCCGCACGGGGAAGCGCGCCCTTCGCGGTGATCGCCGCCAGCATGCTGCGTGAGGTTCTCCACGATGTGACTCTCAACCGCAGCCTGGACGATGCCACGACCCGCATCCTCGAGGGCTTCGCGACGTTGGGTGTGCACCCGGACGTCGAACCCGGAATTCGGGCCTTGAGGAGCGCGGGGTTCCGCCTCGTGACCCTCTCCAACGGGTCGGCACAGGTGGCGGAGACCCTGCTGGGCCGAGCCGGGATCCGCGATCAGTTCGATGCCATCCTCTCGGTGGAGGACGCTGCGGCGTGGAAACCGGTCGGGGCCGCATACGGCTATGCCGCGGACGCGTGCGTGGTTCGCCCGGCGGACATGCTCCTGGTCGCCGTGCATCCCTGGGACATCCACGGGGCGGCCGAGGCCGGCCTGCGCACCGCCTGGCTGAACCGAAGCGACCGCGTCTACCCGAGTTATTTCGCGGCGCCGGACTACACGGTTCGTTCGCTGGGCGAGCTGGCCGACCGGCTCGGCGGAATGCAGCACTAACGCGACCTGTTGTCGCAGAGGTACGACAGTGGGCGGCCAGGAAAGTCCGGCCGCCGTCACCCGCCCGGAACCAACGGAAAGAAGCCAGCCAATGGAACTCAGCAAATTAGACCTCACCAGCCGGCATGGAATCATCACGGGTGCTGGGCAGGGCATTGGCCGGGCACTCGCCCTGGAATTCGGTCGCCGGGGAGGTCATCTTCTGTTGGTTGGCCGACACCTGGACACGCTCACGGAAACCGCGCGGCTCGTGGCCTCCGAGGGCGGAACGGCCGAGATCCTGGTGGAAGACCTGACGCAGCCCGGCTCCGTCGAGCGGATCGCGCACACCGTTTCGTCGTGGAGCACCCTCGATCTTCTGGTCAACAACGCCGGCAATGTGCGCGCGGGCAGGCTCGAATCGATAAACGATGCGGATGTCCACTCGATGATCGATCTGAATCTCACCGCCCCGATTCTGCTGACCAAGACGTTGCTCCCCGCGCTTCGGCGGAGCGGCACGGCACGCGGCAGCATCCTCGTGAACATTGCCAGCGGGATCGCGCTGGTCGGGCTGCCCTTCTACTCGGTCTATGCGGCCACGAAATCGGGCATCTCGCAGTTCGGCGAAGCGCTTCGCCGCGAGTTGACCGGGACGGGCGTGCACGTCGCGACCGTGTACCCCGGCGCGACCGACACGGCGATGATGTCTTCGCAGAACGCCGGTGCAGATCTCGGTTGGGGACGTCGGCCGCTCGAGCACGTCATCACCGACCTGATTGCCGCCCTGGAGGCTGGCGAGCACGAGATCAACACCGCACCGGAGGCACGCCGCGCGATGCAGCAGCTCAATATCACCGACCCGATGGCGGTGGATGCGGCGCTCGCGCCCGGACTGGAGGCTCTCGAACTCGCGGTACGCGATCACCGCAGCATCTGAGCCGCACCGCCAGTGAGCCGGCCACACTTGTATCATCGGAGTGTCAGCCGCACAGGCGGTGGCATGAACACGGCGCAGGGGGAACTCCGGTGCTGAAAGCGGGATAACGACGGATGGCCAGGAAGCGCGCCCCTCGCCCCGCCGCGCCCCGAGGGTACGTTCGCGGCCCCATTGCCGAGCCGATCACGCTCGAGCGCGCGGTGGAGGAGGGGCTGCTGATCGCCCGCTCTGCGTTGACCATGGAAATCAAGAACCGAATCATCGTGAGCGCGCTTCGCGATAACAACACCTTCGACGCCGCCGAAGCCGCCACCTGGGTGAGGCTCGAGCTGGAGCACCTCGCGCACGAGCAGGCGGAATACGCCAAGCGCATGAACGAACTCGCCATTCAGGTCACGGTTGTGACCGGTCCGTCGATGCACAGCCACGACTACGGCCCGCGCGACTACCGTATCCTCACCCGTCGCGGCGTGGCGTACGCCGCTCTTTCGGCCGATCTCGAGCGACTGGTGGACGACGACGAATTCGTCACCGGCGTTGTGGAGGCTGCGCGCGGCAAGGCCTGGACGGAGCTCGGTAAGGCGATCGACTCGCGACTGGCCCTCGTGCCAGCCGAAGTCTCCGCCGGCCCCGACTACGAGGCCGGGCGGGACGAGCGGCTGCGGTCGTTCATCGAAGTGGACCTCGCCAACCTCGCTGCCCTCTCGGGTTCGGAGTACTGACCGCCCGGCACGCCAGCGCCTCCCACCCGATGCCGCGGGGGAGACTCTGCAGATTCGCACTTGAACAGTGCAAAACCGCGAGTTGACCGGTCGCTTTCGTGCATGAATACTCATCACACGCCCCTTCGCGCCCGGAGACGGTCAGCCATCGGTTCGTGCGTCGGGGCGTCGCCGAAGACGAGGAAAGAGCACCAATGACCGACTCGACCGTTTCTCCCGCCCCCGACGCGGGATCCCTTGAGGGCATGCGCGCCATCGTCACGGGAGGCGCGAGCGGCATCGGCGCGGCGTCCGCCCGCGCACTCGCGACGCGGGGCGCGCACGTTGTCGTCGCCGATCTGGACGGCACGGCGGCGTAGACCGTCGCCGACGAGATCGGGGGATCGGCGTGGGCGGTCGACCTCCTCGACACCGAGGCCCTCACCGACCGGGCGCTCGCCGCGGCGCTCGGACCGGTCGACATCCTCGTGAACAACGCCGGCATCCAGCGGGTGAGTCCGATCCAGGACTTCGACCCGGCCGACTTCCGCCGCATTCTCACTCTCATGCTCGAGGTGCCGTTTCTGCTGATCCGCGCCGCGCTGCCCGGAATGTATGAGCGCGGCTTCGGGCGCGTGATCAACGTGTCGTCGGTTCACGGCATCCGCGCGTCGGCGTTCAAGAGCGCATACGTCTCGGCCAAGCACGGACTCGAGGGCCTGTCGAAGGTCACGGCGCTGGAAGGGGCCCCGTTCGGCGTCACGAGCAACTGCGTGGCGCCCGGCTATGTGCGCACCCCTCTCGTCGAAAAGCAGCTGGTGGAGCAGGCGGCGGTGCACGGCATCCCGGAGTCGGATGTGCTCGGTCGCATCATGCTCACCGAGAGCGCGATCAAGCGCCTCGTCGAGCCGGCCGAGGTCGGTTCTCTCGTGTGCTGGCTCGCCTCCCGCGAGGCGGCCATGGTCACGGGTGCGAGCTACACCATGGATGGCGGCTGGTCGGCGCGCTGACCCTCAGTCGACGCGCGCGGTCCCTCCCATGAGGACCGCTTCGAAGAGACTCGTCTGGGCGATCAGCGCATCGGCAACGGCCGCGACGGCAGGCTGGCGCAACGATTCGGTGCGCAAGACCATCCAATAGGGCAACTGCTCGGCGAAGTCGGCTGGCAGCAGGCGCACGAGGTCCGGATGCTGGTCGGCCATGAAGCACGGCAGGAATCCGATGCCGGCCCCGGCGCGGGTCGCCTCGACGTGCACGAAGACGTTCGTCGAGCTGATCGAGTCTCGCATGGTCGGAACGAGCCGGCGGGGGGCATCGAGGTCGTCCACCTGAAGCATCGAATCGACGAAGTAGACGAGCGGATGCGTCATCAGTTCCTCGACGCTCGTCGGCCTCCCGTGCTCGGCGAGATAGTCCAGCGAGGCGTACATCCCGAGCACGTACTCGCCGAGCTTCACGGCCTCCGCCCGGTGAACCTGGGGCGCGCCGACCACGATCTCGATGTCGAGCCCCGAACGGTGCTGCATGGCCCGCCGGGTGACGGTCACGATCTCGACGCTGAGGTGAGGGTTGCGGCGCTGCAGCGCGGCGATCGCCGGCGACGCGACGTAGGCACTGAATCCGTCGGTGGCGGACATCCGCACCACTCCGCTCAGCTGGCGTGGGTCATCGGGCAGGCCGACGAGCGCCGACACGGCTGAGGTGACCTCCTCCGCAGCAAGGACGGCCCGCCTGCCGAGCTCGGTGAGCTCCCAGCCCCCCACCGTGCGCGACAGCACCCGGCCGCCAAGGGCCTTCTCGAGGGCGGCGATCCGGCGCGACACGGTGGTGTGGTTGAGGTCGAGGCTCTCGGCGGCGGTGGTGAACCGGCCCGAACGCGAGACGGCGAGCAGCACGAGCAGGTCGTGCGGATTGGGGGAGGGCGCGGCGGCCGGGGAGTCCAACACATCTGCAAGTATGCAGACAAAATGTGCGGAAGTGGCCATTGATGGCCAGAAACTCTGCGGTAATACTCAGTGGTGCCCCGGCGTCTCAGGTTCGAGAACGGTCGGTCCCACGATAGGTGTCAGTGACGACACTGGAGGAGAGCCACATGAGCACGAGCAGAAGCGTCGAAATCACCGAGTCGGGCAGCGAGGGACCGGGGGGAGCCGTCACCAGTACCTCGGGCCTGCGCAAGATCGTGGCGGCATCCATGGCCGGCACGATCGTGGAGTGGTACGAGTTCTTCCTCTACGCCACCGCGGCGAGCCTGGTCTTCGGAACCTTCTTCTTCCCCAACGCCGGCACCCAGCTCGACGGCATCATCGCCGCCTTCCTCACCTACGCCGTCGGCTTCATCGCTCGCCCCATTGGCGGCATCGTCTTCGGCCAGATCGGTGACAAGCTGGGCCGCAAGCACACCCTCCAGGTGACGATCATCCTGGTCGGTGTCGCAACCTTCCTCATGGGCTGCCTGCCTGGCTACAACACCATCGGCTACTGGGCGCCTGCGCTGCTCGTGGCGCTGCGCTTCATCCAGGGATTCGCCGTCGGCGGGGAATGGGGCGGCGCGGTGCTGCTCGTCGCGGAGCACAGCCCGAACTCGTCGCGCGGATTCTGGTCGAGCTGGCCTCAGGCCGCCGTGCCGGTTGGCAACCTGCTCGCGACGCTCGTGCTGCTCACGATGTCGTGGATCCTCCCGAGCGAACAGTTTCTCGGGTGGGGCTGGAGAGTCGCCTTCTGGCTCTCGGCGATCATCGTGGTCATCGGCTACTACATCCGTTCGCACGTCACCGAGGCACCCATCTTCCTCGAGGCCCGCGCCCAGGTGGAGGCCGAGCAGGCCATCAGCTATGGCGTCAAGGAGGTCCTCAGGAAGTACCCGAAGGGAGTGCTGCAGGCCATGGGACTCCGGTTTGCGGAGAACATCCTCTACTACATCATCGTCAGTTTCTCGATCGTGTACCTCGTCGCGGTGCACAAGTACAACACGAGTCAGTTGCTGCTCACCCTCGTGATCGCGAACATCATCCACTTCTTCGTGATCCCCCAGGTCGGCCGGCTCTCCGACGCGATCGGACGCAAGCCCGTGTACCTCATCGGTGCGGTGCTCGGCGGGAGCTGGGCGTTCTTCGCCTTCCCGATGTTCGATACTCTCAACCCGGTGATCATCGGCATTGCGATCACGATGGGCCTGATCTTCCACGCGTTCATGTACGCGGGCCAGCCGGCCATCATGTCCGAGATGTTCCCGACCCGCATGCGCTACTCGGGCGTCTCGCTCGGGTATCAGGTCACCTCGATCCTGGCGGGGTCCCTCGCACCGATCATCGCGACGGCACTGCTTCAGAAGTACCAGTCGTGGCTACCGGTGGCGGTCTACCTTCTGATCGCCTGCGGCATCACGGCGGTGACCGTGTTGACGCTGCGCGAGACGAAGGGCGCGTCGCTGCGGGAGGTCGACCTGGCCGATGCCAAGCGGCACGGGCTCGTGCCGGCGGGTGCCACCCGCGCCTAGGGCGACACGGCGAAGGCGTCGGCGGCCCCGTGAGAACGGAGCCGCCGACGCCTTTCTGTCGCAGGGGCTCGCTCTAGGCGAAGACCCGGAAGTCGAGCAGCTTGTAGACGGGGGTCAACAGCGCGAAAAGCGGGGCGAGCAGGCGCAGCAGGTAGACGATCACGGTGATGTGAAGGAAGCCGGCGAACGCGAACAGCGCGATGCCGATGACGGCGAGGATGACCCCGGCGACGAGACCATTCGTGGTCTTGAGGAAGGGCGCGGCGAAACCGACGCTGACGGCGAGGATGCCGACGTCGACGATGAAAGCTCCCGTGGTCGCGTCGGCCGCGAGGTGGGCGAGCGACCAGAGGGTGATGCCGATGGCCCAGCCGAGTACGAAGACCAGACCGGCAATTGGCTTGGTGAGTTCCCGTGAAACTGGCATGTCGCTCCTTAATCCGGGCGGGCGCGATGGCTCCCACCGCAGACGATCCTATCGTTGACGGCCGACCTCTGAGGCAGCCGCGCGACGACCGCGGCGGGTTGCGCGGTGCTACCGCCCGGTCTCATCCTTCGCGGCCAGATTCTGGCTCGCCCAGGCCGAGAGGGCGTCGAGCGCCGGCAGCAGGGCCAGTCCGGAGGCGGTGAGCCGGTAGGAGACGGAAAGCGGTGGCCCGGCCTCCACCGACCTCTCGACCATTCCGGCGCCGGCGAGTTCGACCAGTCGCTCCGACAGCATCGAATCGCTGATGCCGGCGACCGAACGCTTCAGGTCGGCGAAGCCGGACGGGCCGTTGCTCAGGGTGCCGATGATCACGCCGTTCCAGCGCTTGCCGAGGAAATCGAAGGCGCGGGCGAGCGCGGAATCGCAGGCGCGTGGCTCCCGGGCGACGGCGATGTCCTCAGTCATGGATCCCAGTGTAGCGTGCTATTGTAAAACAAGTTACTTCTATTTTACTAGTACAACGAAACGGAACCGAACATGTCGACCTCTGCCGCCACGACCCTCGACGCCCTGGATCACGCGGGCCGCTCCTTGCTCTTTACCGAGGCTCGCACGGCCAACACCTTCGCCGATATCCCGGTGACCGACGAGGAGCTCGTGGGCATCTGGGAGCTGGCCAAGTGGGCGCCGACCTCCGCCAACCTGCAGCCGCTTCGCGTGCTCTTTGTGAACTCGGCCGAGGGCCGCCAGCGGCTCGTCGGCCACATGAGCGAGGGCAACAGGGCGAAGACCCTCTCCGCGCCCGCCGTGGCGGTGCTCGCCATCGACTCGCGCTTCCACGAACACGCGCCGACCGTGATGCCGTTCATGCCGCAGCTGAAGGACATCTTCGAGTCGAACGAGGACGCCCGCACCAGCTCGGCCCGCCTCAATTCCGCGCTGCAGGCCGGCTATTTTGTTCTCGCCGTACGCGCTCAGGGCTTCGCCGCCGGCCCGATGACCGGCTTCGACGCCGACGCGATCGACGCCGACTTCTTCCCCGACGGCCGCCTTCATGCGTTCATGGTCATGAACCTCGGCCACCCCGGCGAAGACGCCTTCCGCAGCCGCCTGCCGCGCCTCGACGCCTCCCAGGTCGTCGACTGGGCCTAGAGCGGACGGCCTTCAGGCCAGGGCGGCCACGATGCGGTCGTGGAGCAGCCCGTTCGTTGCGAGGGCGGACCCGTGCCACGGCCCGGGTTCTCCCTCGACCGAGGTGAAGGCGCCACCGGCCTCCTGCACGATCGGCACAAGGGCCGCCATGTCGTAGACCTGCAGGTCGTACTCGGCCGAGGCCTCGAGCAAGCCCTCGGCGACCATCATGTACGGCCACATGTCGCCGTAGTCGCGGGTGCGCCACACGCCGCGCGAAAGTTCCAGCATCTGGGCAAGCCTGCCGGCGCCCTCCCACCGGGTGAGGCCGCTGAGGCTGATTGAGGCATCGGAGAGCTCGGATACCTGCGACACCCGGATGCGGCGGGCCTCGTTCGTCGTCTCCGATCCTAGCCGCTCGTTGATGAAGGCGCCCTGGCCGGTGGCCGCCCACCAGCGCTGTCCGAGCGCCGGCGCGCTCACGACCCCCGCCACGGGAACCCCGTCGATCGCGAGTGCGATGAGAGTGGCCCAGACCGGCACCCCGCGCACGAAGTTCTTGGTCCCGTCGATCGGGTCGATGATCCACTGCCGACGGGACTCCCCGCTCGTGCCGAACTCCTCGCCGCGCACCGAGTCGCCCGGGCGGCTGTCGGCGATTCCGGCGCGGAGGGCCCTCTCCACGGCCCGGTCGGCGTCCGAGACGGGCGTCATGTCCGGTTTCGTGGTCACCACGAGGTCGACGGAGCGGAAGCGGTCCATGGAGATCGCGTCGGCCATGTCGGCGAGTTCGCGGGCGAGCCGGAGGTCGGACTGCAGCGTTGGTTCGGTCACGAGTCCAAGGCTAGAGCAGCGCTCAGGCGAGCGAGGCCAGCAGCCGCTGGAACGAGTCGAGGCGGAGCCTGCCGGCATCGCCGAGCTCCCCGGCACCGATGCGCTCGTTCATCGCGCAGTCGGGGGCGTCCGGCAGGTGGGTGCAGCCGCGCGGACAGTCCTCGGCGATCGTGGCGAGGTCGGTGAACGCGGTGAGGATGTTCTCGGTGTTCACGTGGCCAAGGCCGAACGAGCGCACGCCGGGGGTGTCGACGACCCAGCCGGTGCCGACGCGATAGGAAATGGTGGATGACGACGTGTGCCGTCCGCGCCCGGTGACGCTGTTGACGCGACCGATTGCGCGGTTCGCATCGGGAACGAGCGCGTTCACCAGTGTCGACTTGCCGACGCCCGAGTGTCCGACCGCGACCGTCGTATGGCCGTCGAGCAGCGCCGTGATCTCGTCGGTGGGCATCGCGCCGATCCCGCTCGTGACCACGGTGATGCCGAGCCCGGCGAAGTTCGCCAGGAAGCCGGACGGATCGGCCAGGTCGGTCTTGGTGATGCAGAGGATCGGCTCGAGCCCGGCGTCGAATGCCGCAACGAGGTAGCGGTCCACCAGCCGCGGCCGGGGTTCGGGGTTCGCCGCGGCGACGACGATGAGCATCTGGTCGGCGTTGGCGACGATGATGCGTTCGACCTCGTCGGAGTCATCCGCGCTGCGCCGGAGCACCGTGCTGCGGGGCTGGATGCGCACGATGCGGGAGAGGCTTCCCTCGTCGCCGGAGGTGTCGCCGACCAGATCCACATAGTCGCCGGTGACGATCGGCCGCTTGCGCAGCTCGCTCGCGCGGGAGGCCAGCGCCGCATGCTCCTGGGCGGTGCCCTCGCCGATGATCACCGAATAGCGCCCGCGGTCCACGGTGAAAACCCGGCCGGTCACTGCATCGGTGTGCTCCGGCCGGATCTTCGTGCGCGCGCGATTGCCCTTGGGGTTCGGTCGGTTGCGTGCCTCGTAGTCGGCGTACTTCTCGTCGTCGTCATCATCGTCGAAGTCGGTGAGCCAGCTCATGGGCTAGAACAGGTCTAGCGGGTCGGGGGACTTGGTGCGCCGGCCGAGCATCGGCCCAAGCCAGAGTTCGGCGAACTGGGGGAGCGTCTTGGCGGTCGTGGCGATGTCGTCGATCGTGACGCCGTCGACGGCGAGCCCGATGATCGCTCCGGCCGTGGCCATCCGGTGGTCTTCGTGGCTATGCCAGAGGCCGCCGTGCATTGGTCGCGGGCGAATGATGAGGCCGTCCTGGGTCTCCGTCACGTCACCGCCGAGGGCGTTGAGCTCGGTGGCAAGGGCCGCGAGCCGATCGGTCTCGTGGCCGCGCAGGTGCGCGATGCCGGTGAGAACCGTCTCGCTGTCGGCGAGGGCTGCGAGCGCGGCGACGGTCGGCGCGAGTTCGCTCGCGTTGTCGAGGCGGATGCCGTGCAGCGTTCCCGTGCCGGTCGCCGTGAGGTCACCGAGGCCGCCACCGGTCTCGGTGAAGGTCACGACGCCGCCCATGTCGGTGAGGATGGACGCCATCTCGGCCCCCACCTGCGTCGTCTGGGCCGGCCAGCCGCTGATCGTGACCGATCCGCCGGCCACGAGGGCGGCACCGAGGAACGGGCCAGCGTTGGAGAGGTCGGGCTCGATCGCGATGTCGATTCCGGCGATGGGGCCGGGCGGAACGATCCAGACTCCGGGCTCGGGGTTCTCGACCATCACTCCGCGCCGGGCGAGGGTCGCGATCGTCATGTCGATGTGGGCGAGGCTCGGCAGCCCGTGGCCGGTG
Source organism: Actinomycetales bacterium (assembly GCA_038251725.1). Classification (GTDB taxonomy): domain Bacteria; phylum Actinomycetota; class Actinomycetes; order Actinomycetales; family Microbacteriaceae; genus Lacisediminihabitans. The sequence goes on along the minus strand of JBBSBA010000034.1, from coordinate 1,935 downwards.
TGACGCAGCTGAAGACCGTTGGTGAACCGTGCGCCGGCCAGCAGCAGTCCGGAGACGAACTGGCTCGACGCGGAGGCATCGATCGCGATTTCGCCGCCGGCGACCTCGCCGCTGCCGTAGAGGCTGAACGGGAGGCGTCCGCGGCCGTCGTCGCTGACATCCACTCCGAGCGCGCGAAGCGAGTCGATGGTGGTGCGCATCGGGCGCTTCCTGGCGGCTTCGTCGCCGTCGAACGCCACCGGTCCGAGGGCGAGGGCGGCGATCGCCGGAAGGAAACGCATGACGGTCCCGGCAAGACCGCAGTCGATCGATGTGCCGCCGGAGAGCCCCGCCGCCGGGGTGACCAGCAGGTCCGGGCCGAAGGCGTTGTCGCCGGGCAGTTCCACGATCGAGGTTCCGAGCGCCTTCAGCGCCTGGATCATGAGGGCGGTGTCGCGGGAGTGCAGCGGCGCGCGCAGGGTGGAGGGCCCGCTGGCGATGGCCGAGAGAACCAACTCGCGATTGGTGAGCGACTTCGATCCGGGCAGGGACAGCCTGGCGGCCAGCGGATGGGTCGCGCGTGGAGCCGGCCACGGACCGGGCTCGCCACCCACAATGAGCTCATCGTCGCCGAACGGGTTGAATTCGGGGCCGGAATACTTGAATACGTGCATCAGTTACTAAGGGTATCGGCCTTGAGCCTGAGGAAAGAGGTTGTCCCGTGTCACTGCTGCTTGGACGATCCGTGCCCGGTCGGCGCTCGGCCACCCGCCGGGTGGCGTGCCAGCGTAGCGACGTAAGATTGGAGGCGATGACCACTTCGAAGGATGCCAAGATCGCCTCAGTCTCAGAGTCCGCGGCGAATGGTTCTGCCGCGACCGAACCGGAGGTGCCCGTCGTCGACGTGCGCACGCTGTTCGAGGAGCAGGCCATCCCGTTCATGGACCAGCTGTACGCCGCCGGTCTGCGCATGACCCGCAATCCCGCGGATGCCGCGGATCTGGTGCAGGAGACCTTCGTCAAGGCGTTCGCCGCCTTCGCGCAGTTCCAGCAGGGAACGAACCTCAAGGCGTGGCTGTACCGCATCCTCACCAACACGTTCATCAACAACTACCGCAAGAAGCAGCGCGACCCCTACCAGGGCACCATCGACGATCTCGAGGACTGGCAGCTTGGCGGCGCCGAGTCGATGACGCAGGGCCGCTCGACCCGCTCGGCCGAGGCCGAGGCGATCGACCATCTGCCCGACAGCGCGGTGAAGGATGCGCTGCAGGCGATTCCCGAAGACTTCCGCATGGCCGTCTATTTCGCCGATGTGGAGGGATTCTCCTACCAGGAGATCGCCGACATCATGAAGACCCCCGTGGGTACCGTAATGAGCCGACTGCATCGTGGCAGGCGGATGCTGCGGGACCTGCTTTCCGAGTATGCGAACGAGCGCGGGATCAACACCTCCGGTACGCGCGCTGCTCAGCCCCTCACTACCGGGAGAAGCAAGAAATGACCGACTGCGGATGCGACAAGGCGAAAGCCGAACTCGAGGAGTACCTGCACAACGAACTGGCGAAGGCCGAGGCGGCGGACATCGCCGAGCACATCGCCAATTGCGCCGATTGCACGGGTGAGGCCCATGTCGGCACCGTGTTGACCATCGCCGTGCAGCGCGCCTGCCGAGAGACGGCACCGGCCGACCTACGCGACCAGGTGCTGCTCACCCTGCGAACGTTGCAGGCCAACCACTAGCCTCGGAGGCGCCTCGAGAGGCGCCGCGATCGGCCGCCGGCATCCGGCGCGCGCAAGACAGCTGGCAACGGGACTCCGTCGCGCACCGCCCGGGGCACGCGAAAGGCCGCCACCCGAAGATGACGGCCCTTCTGCGAGACGGCGCGCGTCTCGAACGTGCTAGCGGACGGTGAGCGCCTGGTCCAGGAGTTCGACGAGCTCCTGTGCGCTGCG
>JBBSBA010000033.1:0-27419 GCA_038251725.1 Actinomycetales bacterium | reverse complement strand
TCCCGCATCCGGCTTGATGTCGAAGAGGCTCGCGAAGTTGATCGCCCCGGAGAACACCGCCATCACGGCAAAGACCAGGAGGACGGCGAGCGAAATGATCGCGACCACGATGGCGAACCGGAATGAAATGGCCGAGCCCGCCGCGTTGAGCAGCACGAACACCGCGTAGAGGATGATCCACCACACCCAAATCGGCAGATTCAGGCCGAACAGGTCGTGGAAGATCGAGTCGGCGTATCCGGTGGAGAAGTAGACGACGGCCGCCGTGGTCAGCACGTATTCGAGGGTTTCCGCAAGCCCGGTGACGAATCCTCCCCACGGTCCCATCGATGCTCGTCCGAAGGAGTATGCCCCGCCGGTGTGCGGCATGGCCGCCGACATCTCGCCGATGCTGAACAGCATGCCGAAGTACATGACGACGATGATGATGGTCGCGATGAGCAGGCCGCCCCATCCAGCTCCAGATCTTCGGTCAGGAGCTGGCACGGGCAATCGCGCCCGTCGTGCTTATCGGAGAGCATGGCGTTTATTGGTACTCGATGTCTACCTTTGGAGGCAAATAGCCTCTTACACCCCTAGGATCATGTCCGTGCGGCCGTGATCCAATGGTCGGCAAATCTCCCCTGAGGTACACCAGAGACGAGGACATCCCCATGGCTGCTCGCACCGGAATGCTCACGACCGAACAACTCAACGCCCTGATCGACGCGGATGAGATCGACACCGTGATCGTCGCGTTCACCGACATGCAGGGCCGGCTGGTGGGCAAACGGGCATCCGCTCGCCTGTTCAAGGAGGAGATCAGCCGGCACGGAGCCGAGTGCTGCAACTACCTCCTCGCGGTGGATGTCGAGATGAACACCGTTGACGGGTATCGCATCTCCTCCTGGGAGAAGGGTTACGGGGACATGGCGATGATCCCCGACCTGTCGACGCTTCGGCTCGTGCCGTGGCTGCCCGGCACCGCGCTGGTGATTGCTGATCTCACCTGGCTCGACGAAACGCCGGTCGACCCGGCGCCGCGCGCGATCCTGAAGAAGCAGATCGCCCGGCTCGCCGAGAAGGGTCTCGTGCCCTTCGTGGGAACCGAGCTGGAGTTCATCGTCTTCGAGAACAGCTATCGCGACGCGTGGTCGAAGGGCTATGTCGGGCTCACCCCGGCGAGCGACTACAACATCGACTATGCGCTGCTCGCGTCCACGCGCATGGAGCCATTGCTGCGCGACATCCGGGTGAGCATGGAGAAGGCCGGCATGTACTGCGAGGGAGTGAAGGGCGAGTGCAACCTCGGCCAGCAGGAGATCGCCTTCCGCTACGAGGACGCGCTCACCACCTGCGATAACCACTCGATCTACAAGAACGGGTCGAAGGAGATCGCCGACGCGCACGGCAAGTCGCTCACCTTCATGGCCAAGTTCAACGAGCGCGAGGGAAACTCGTGCCACATCCACATCTCGTTCCGTGGCGCCGACGGTTCGGCGGTCTTCGCCGACGCGGACGAGGAGCACGGCATGTCGAAGATGTTCCGCCACTTCCTCGCCGGCCAGCTGAAGACGATGCGCGAGCTGACGCTGTTCTTCGCGCCCAACATCAACTCGTACAAGCGGTACGTCGAGGGAAGCTTCGCCCCGACCGCGGTCGCCTGGGGCCTGGACAACCGCACCTGCTCGCTGCGCGTGGTCGGGCACGGGCTCGGCATGCGCGTGGAGAACCGGGTTCCCGGCGGCGACGTGAACCAGTACCTCGCCGTCTCGGCGCTCATTGCCGGTGGGCTCTACGGCATCGAGCACGAGTTGGAACTCGAGCCGATGCTCGAGGGCAACGCCTACGGAAGCGATGCGCCACGGGTGCCGACCACGCTTCGCGAAGCGGCCGAGCTGTTCGGCCAGTCCGAGATCGCGCGGGAGGCGTTCGGACAGGATGTCGTGGCACATTACTTGAACAACGCACGCGTCGAGGTCCAGGCCTACGATGCGGCGATCACGGATTGGGAACGGGTGCGAGGCTTTGAGCGATTCTGATGAGACTTCCGGTCGAACGGCGAGAACCACGAGACGGTCGCAGGCGCCCGTCATCGGCCTCACGACCTACCTTGAGCAGGCGCAGACCGGGGTCTGGGACGTGCAGGCCGCATTCCTGCCGAAAATCTACTTCGAGGCGATCACCCGGGTCGGCGGGATAGCGGTGCTGCTTCCTCCCCAGCCGGCGTCGGCCGAGATCGCCGAGCGAGTGCTCGACGGCCTCGACGGGCTGATTATCACCGGAGGCAAGGATGTCGACCCGGCGCGCTACGGCCAGGAACCGCACCCGACCACTGACACCCCGCGCACCGACCGGGATGCCTGGGAAGACGCACTGCTCAGCGCAGCGATCCGCCGGGAACTGCCGTTCCTCGGCATCTGCCGCGGCGCGCAGATGCTCAACACCACCCTCGGCGGCACCCTGCACCAGCACCTGCCCGAGGTGATCGGCACCGAGAAGTACCAGCTCGGCGGCGGCAAATTCAGCCAGATCGACGTCACCGTCGACCCGGACAGTGAGGTCGGCCGACTCGTCGGTCCTCAACCGCTCGCGGTGGCGGTCTACCACCACCAGGCGATCGACACGGTCGGTGAGGGCTTGCGCGTGACCGCGCGCAGCGACGACGGGGTGATCCAGGCGGTGGAACTGACCGGAGTGCCGTTCGGCGTGGCCGTGCAGTGGCATCCGGAGCAGACCGGAGAAGACCTTCGGCTCTTCGCCGGCCTCGTCGAGGCGGCCCGCGACCATGCCGCCCTCGCGGCGGCGCCCAGCGGACAGAACCCGGGCGCCGAGGATTCGCGATGAGCGGCATCACCCTGGTCAACCCGGCGACCGAGCGCGAACTGCAGACGATCGAGCATTCGAGCCTCGAACGGGTGGATGACGCCGTCGCCGACGCGCTGTCGGCGCAGCGCGCGTGGGCGGCGCTCGCCCCCGCCGACCGTGCCGCAACGCTCCGCCGCTTCGCCTCGGTCGTGGACGCCGATCTCGACAACCTTGCCGGGCTCGAGGTGGCGAACTCCGGGCATCCGATCTCGCAGGCGCGGTGGGAGGCCGGGCACGTTCGTGACGTGCTCAACTACTATGCGGCCGCCCCGGAACGGATGATCGGCAAGACCATCCCGGTCGCCGGCGGAATCGACGTGACCTTCCTCGAGCCGCTCGGTGTCGTCGGCGTGATCGTTCCGTGGAACTTCCCGATGACCATTGCGGCCTGGGGATTCGCGCCGGCGCTCGCCGCCGGCAACGCCGTGCTGCTGAAGCCGGCCGAATGGACGCCGCTCACCGCCATCCGTCTCGGCGAACTCGCCCTCGACGCCGGACTGCCGCCCGGGCTGTTCCAGGTGCTGCCAGGCAAGGGCACGGTCGTCGGCGAGCGGTTCGTGACGCATCCATCGGTGCGCAAGGTGGTCTTCACCGGCTCGACCGCGGTCGGCAAGCGCGTGATGGCCGGGTGCGCCGAGCAGGTGAAGGCGGTGACTCTCGAACTCGGGGGCAAGAGCGCAAACGTCGTTTTCGCCGACTCGGACCTCGAGAGGGCCGCGGCCACCGCTCCCTACGCGGTGTTCGAGAACGCCGGCCAGGACTGCTGTGCACGCAGCCGCATCCTGGTCGAGCGCAGCGCGTACGACCACTTCCTCGAGCTGCTCGAGCCGGCGGTGAAGGGCGTGCGCGTGGGTTCGCCGCTGGACGACGGCACCGAGATGGGACCGCTCGTCTCGGCGGCCCACCTCGCGAAGGTGCGATCCTATGTTCCCGACGACTCTCAGGTGGCGTTCCGGGGCAGCGCTCCGGACGGCGCGGGGTTCTGGTTCGCCCCGACGGTGCTGCTGCCGCGCTCCCGCACCGACCGAACGGTGGTGGACGAGATCTTCGGACCCGTCGTCACCGTGCTGCCGTTCGACGATGAGGCCGACGCGATTTCGCTGGCGAACGACAGCATCTACGGACTGTCGGGCTCGATCTGGACACGGGACATCGGCCGTGCCCTGCGTGTGTCCCGGGCGATCGAGAGCGGAAACCTCTCGGTGAACTCGCACTCGTCGGTGCGCTACTCCACGCCGTTCGGTGGATTCAAGCAGAGTGGCCTCGGTCGCGAGCTCGGACCGGATGCCGCGACAGCCTTCACCGAGACCAAGAACGTCTTCATCAGCACGGATTGACCGGCAACAAGTAACAAGTTAGGAGCACCAGATGGCAGTACCGAAGATCGACCTCACCCAGCGGCTCGCGGGCAAGGTCGCCGTCGTCACCGGGGGAGCGAGCGGAATCGGTCTCGCCACGGCGCGTCGGTTCGCCGCCGAGGGCGCGACCGTGGTGATCGCCGACTTCAACCCGGTGTCGGGCGCCGCCGCGGCCGCCGAGGTCGAGGGCCTCTTCGTGCAGGTCGACGTGACCGACGAGGCGCAGGTGAACGCACTCTTCGCCACCGCCAACGAGACCTACGGCTCGGTCGACATCGCGTTCAACAACGCCGGCATCTCCCCGCCCGACGACGACTCGATCGAGACGACCGAGCTCCCGGCCTGGCAGAACGTGCAGGACGTCAACCTCAAGTCGGTGTACCTCTGCTGCCGCGCGGCGCTCAAATACATGGTCGCCCAGCAGTCCGGGTCGATCATCAACACGGCATCCTTCGTTGCCGTTCTCGGATCGGCGACGAGTCAGATCTCGTACACCGCCTCCAAGGGCGGGGTGCTCGCGATGAGCCGTGAACTGGGCGTGCAGTTCGCCCGGCAGGGAATCCGGGTGAACGCGCTCTGCCCCGGCCCGGTGAACACGCCGCTGCTGCAGGAGCTCTTCGCGAAGGATGAGGAGCGGGCCCAACGTCGGCTCGTGCACATTCCGAAGGGCCGGTTCGCCGAGCCGGAGGAACTCGCCGCCGCCGTCGCGTTCCTCGCGAGCGACGACTCCTCGTTCATCACCGGATCGACCTTCCTGGTCGACGGCGGCATCAGCGCCGCCTATGTGACACCGCTGTAGCCATGAGCGATGCCGGAGAGATGGGACTCCGCACGGATGTCGCGGGCGACGCCCTGTTCCGACCGGTGCGCGCCGGCAACGCGTTCGAGGAGACGGTGAGCCGACTGTTGCAGACGATCCGGCTCGGCATCGTGCCGCCGGGAGCGGCCCTGCCGCCCGAGCGCGACCTCGCCGCGCGCTTCTCGGTGAGCCGCGACACCGTGCGGGATGCGATCCGTTCGCTGTCGGATGCGGGGTTCCTCGTCTCGCGGCGGGGACGCTACGGCGGCACCTTCGTGGTCGATGACCCGCCGAAACGGGTCGCAAGCTCCGGGATCGACGGCCTCGCGGCATCCGTTCCGCCGGACGCGGGCCGGATCGAGGACGTGCTGGCCCTGCGCGAGATCCTGGAGGTGGGGGCGGCGCGCGCGGCGGCCGCCCGCAGCCTCAGTGCGGTCGATCGGGAGCTGCTCTGGAACCGGCTGAGGGAGACCGCGGCGGCATCCGTCGACGACTACCGGCGACTCGATTCGCGCCTGCACCTCACCATCGGGGAGTTGGTCGGAGCGCCCTCGCTTGTGCCGATGCTGGCAGACAACCGCATGCGGCTGAACGAGCTGTTGGATGACATCCCCCTGCTGCAGCCGAACATCGAGCATTCGAACGAGCAGCACGAGCAGATCGTGATCGCGATTCTCACCGGGGATGCCGAGCGCGCGGCATCCGCGATGCAGGAGCACCTCGAGGGGTCGGCGGCGCTGCTGCGCGCGTTCCTCGAGTAGTCGCCGACGCTGCGGGGCGTCTACTGGGCGGGCTGTGCCTTCGGGGTGCGTGGTTTGGTCGCCGATCTTGTCGTCGCTGGACGCGCCGCCGCGTCTTTCGGGACCGAAGCGGTCTCGGACGGCGGTGTGGCGGGCAGCTTCTCGGTCACTGCGTCGGCCGCCGGGAGCTTCGCCGTGGCCGCCGGTGGCTTTGCCGTCGTCGCCTGCACCGTGCTGGTGGTGGGCGCCGTCGCAACAGTGCGTGTGGTCGGCGCCGTGGGCGTGGGTGCGCTCGGCGTGGGTGGGGTGGCCGGCGACTTGGGTGCGACGGACTTCGGCGGCTCGTTCTTCTGCACGTACAACTGTGCCGCGCGTGTGGCCACCAGAAGGAAGCGCACGAGCAGGAAGACGAGCCCGATGATCACCGCGAGCGCGAGCAGCGAGAAGAAGCCCCACACCACCAGTCCGACCAGTCCGAGAGCACCCGCACCCATGTTGTAGATGCCTGGGATGAATGGACTGTGCATGGTCACTCCTCTAGTTCGGCGTTGCGCGACTGCTCGATCACTGTGCCGACCGCAATGGCTACGGTAGCGGCCCAGCTGATCCACATGAGCACCAGGCGCCAATCCCGGGGACCGGTCCGGGTCGTCTGAAGGGTGCTCCACCCCCCGAGCACGGCGCTGATGAGGGTGCCGCTGAAGATGAATTTGCGCACGGGGGCCTTTCGGGTCGGTGTTTCCACGCTACTCCGACACGCGCGGGGCGCACACCCCGGGATAGGGTGGATCGCCGGCACGGCGTGTGCACACCCGAGAGGACACGGTGCGAACTGCGATCCTCGGTGCCGTCCTGTTGGTGATCGGGTTCCTCGCGATCGCGACCGGCATCCTCCCCGCCTCTGACGCTCTGGCGATCGGTGAGCGGGTGTGGCCGATCCTGCTCTTCGTCGTCGCCATCACGGTGGTCACCGAGCTCGCCGCGGAAGCCGGGCTCTTCCGGGTGGTCGCGGAGCAGACCGCGCGCTGGGGTCGCGGTCGCGCCTGGCTGCTCTGGCTGCTCGTGCTCGCCCTCGCGGTGGTCGGCACGATCTTCCTCTCGCTCGACACCACGGCGGTGCTACTCACGCCGGTGGTCGTCATCCTGGCCCGGCAGGCAGGGCTGTCGCCGTTGCCCTTCGCGCTCACGACGGTCTGGATGGCGAACACCGCATCCCTGTTGCTCCCGGTGTCCAACCTCACGAACCTCCTCGCCGAGCACGAGCTGAAGGGCGTCGGTCCCCTGCAGTTCGCGGCGCTGACCGCGGTGCCCGCGCTGATCTCGGTTGTCGTGCCGGCGGTCATCCTCTTCATCGTCTACCGCCGGGATCTGCTCGTGCGCTACGAAGCCAGGCTCAGCGACTCGGATGACGACCGGGTGCTGCTCATCGCCAGCGGCGTCGTCGTCGCGCTGCTGATCCCGGCCCTCGTCTCGGGGCTCGAGGTATGGATCCCCGCGGTGGTCGCGGCCGTGGTGCTCGGCGGATTCTTCGCCGTGCGGCGACGCCGGGTGCTGCGATTGGGTCTGCTGCCGTGGCAGCTCGTGCTGCTGGCCTCCGGACTCTTCCTCGTGGTCGAGGCAGCCCACTCGCTCGGGCTCGGAACCCTGCTTGCCGCGATCTCGGGCACCGGTCACGATCCGCTCAGCCTGCTGCGCCTGGCCGGAGTCGGCACGCTCGGGGCGAACGCGATCGACAACCTGCCCGCGTATCTCGCCCTCGAGCCCGTCGCCGGGGATCCGGTGCGCCTCGTTGCGCTGCTCATCGGCGTGAACGTCGGACCGCTGATCACGCCGTGGGCGTCGCTGGCCACGCTGCTCTGGCACGAGCGGCTGAAGGCGCTCGATGTGGAGATCTCCTGGGGCAAGTACATGCTGCTCGGGCTCATCGCCGCGCCCGTGACGGTGGTGCTCGCGACACTCGGGCTCGCGCTCGCGCACGGGTGATTGCGCGGAGGTTGCCGGCAGCTTTCCGGCGGGTTGCCGTCGGCTTTCGGTGACGTTGCGGGTGCCTCCGAGGCTCCGCACAACGCCGCATCGCGTCGGTCTCGGACTCGCCGCGATCGCCGCGATCCACATCCTCGACCTGCCCGGCAAGTTCGCCCAGACCCCGTATCTCGCCGTGTTCTGCATCGCGCTGATCACGGCATCCTTCGTGGTGATGGAGCGCCTGTTCGTCGCCGGCAGCCAGCGCGACTCCGTGGCCGCCGGGGTGCTCTCGGCGGCAGTCCTCGCGGGATTCATCATCAATCGGACAGTGGGGATGCCGGGCGCGATGGATGACATCGGCAACTGGCTCGAACCACTCGGGCTGCTCTCTCTGGTCGTGGAGACCTTCGTTCTCTGGCAGTCCATCGCCGCCGCCGCCGGCGCGCGAGCGCGCGGCTAGAGAGGCCCCTTACCAGGCCGCCCCGGGCTCGTAGGTTCCGAAGCTCCACTCGTGGCCTTCGGGGTCCACCACCCGGGCGCGCCGGGTGCCCCATTCGGTGTCCTCCGGAGGGATGACCGCGGTTGCGCCGGCCGTGACCGCGCGGCTGTAGAGCGAGTCGACGTCGTCCACCCGAAGGTAGAGGCCGTGCCCGGTGGACTGGCCGATGAGTGGCGATATTTCGTGCGCCGCGTCGCGGCTCGACACCATGACCACGGCGTCCCCGAGCCTGGCCTCGGCGTGAATCACGGTGTGTCCGTCGAGGTCCTGTCGCCGGAGGGCGTCGAACCCCGATTCGCGCAGCCACCGCAGCGCCGCAGGCGCATCGACGTAGCTGAGATAGGCGAAGAGTCGTTCTGCCATGGCGGAAGCCATAGCCCGTCATAAGCGGTTTCGAAAGGGCGGCGAGGGGCGTTCTCGGAGCCCCAAGCTGGCAAGCCGCTGAGGAACTGACCGATCGGACAGTCTCTGACCGATCGGTCAGTTAGCGTCGGATCGTGTCAACCTCATCAGAAGACCTGCGCATGATCGCGCTCACCGAATTCGCGGCAGCCGGCTACGCGGGGACGTCGCTGCATCGCATCGCGGATCTCGCCGGACTGTCGAAGTCGAGCGTGCTATACCACTTCTCGTCCAAGGAGACGCTGCTCGAGGCGGCCATCGCCCCGTCGATCGACCGCATGGAGGAGATCCTCGACGCACTCGAGTCGCGACCGCTCAACGTGGAGAGCCGCACCGCATTCCTCGAAGAATTCGTCGACTTCATCCTGCAGTACCGCCGCGAGGCGCACATGTTCATCAACCAGGGTCCGTCGCTCGTCGACGTGCCGGTCATCGACCGAGCCAACGATCTCGTCCGCAGGCTCGCGGGGTACTTCGACGCCAACACGAGTTCCGTCGAGGAGAAGATGCGCTTCGGCATCGCCCTTGGCGGGGCCGCCTACATGCTGTGCACCCTGGACACCCTCGGGTTCGAGGCCTCGCCCATCGACGTCACCAGGGGCGCACTCGTGAATATCCTCACCGACCTCCTCGTGCCGGTGGAGACCTCCGCCGACCAAGCGAACGGAACCTGATCGTGGCCACTCTGCTCTATCGTCTCGGCCGGTTCTCCTACCGGCGCGCCTGGATCGTCATCGGCGTCTGGCTCGTGCTCGTCATCGGCGTGCTCGGCGGCAGCGCCGCGCTCGGCGGGCAGACCCAGGAGTCGTTCGCGATTCCCGGCACCGAGTCGCAGACCGCCCTCGACCGGCTCGCCGCGGTGTTCCCCGCAGTGGCCGGAGCGAGTGCCCAGGCGATCGTCGTCGCCCCGGCGGGCGCCGCCGTCACCGACCCCGCGTACACGACCGCGATCGATACGATGGACGCGGCCATCGCGAAGATCCCCGGAATCGACTCCGTCGTGAGTCCATTCTCGAAATACGCTGGCAACGCCATCAGCACCGACGGGCGCTACGCCCGAACCCAGATCCAGTTCACGGGAGCCTCGAGCACGGTCACGCCCGCGACCCTCACGCGGCTGAAGGACACCGCCTCCATCGGCAGGGATGCCGGCCTCACCGTCGCGTTCGGTGGCCAGGTCTTTCAGGACAACACCTTCGGCATCACCATCACCGAGGTATTCGGACTCCTCTTCGCCGCCGTGGTGCTGCTCATCACCTTCGGATCGCTCGTGGCCGCCGGAATGCCGCTGCTGAGCGCGATCATCGGGGTGGCCATCGTGGTCGGCGGCATCGGCGCGATCTCCGCCTTCACCACGGTCTCGAGTTCCGCCCCGCTGCTGGCCCTCATGATCGGTCTCGCCGTCGGGATCGACTACTCGCTCTTCATCCTGTCCCGGCATCGAAACCAGATGGCGGCCGGCGTCGAACCGGAGGAGTCAGCCGCGACGGCGGTCGGCACCGCCGGCAGCGCCGTCGTGTTCGCCGGCATCACCGTGATCATCGCCCTGCTCGGGCTGCTCGTGGTCGGCATCCCGTTCCTCAGCGTCATGGGGGTCGGTGCAGCCTTCGCGGTGCTCATCGCCATCGGCGTCGCCACGACCCTCCTGCCGGCGCTGCTGGGGCTCGCCAAGGGGCGTCTCGCACCGAAGCCCGGCTCACGCGCCTGGAAGCGGGCAATGGTGCATGGCGAGGGCAGCCGACCGACGATGGGGCTGCGCTGGGTGACCGGGGTCATGAAGCGCCCCATTCTCGCCACGATCAGTGTGATCGCGGTGCTGGGTGTGCTCGCCATCCCCGCCCTCAGCCTCGATCTCAACCTGCCGGACGGCGGAACCCAGCCGAAGGGATCCACCCAGCGACAGGCCTACGAGCTGATCAGGCAGGGCTTCGGGCCCGGCTACAACGGTCCGCTCATCGTCGCCGTCGACATCACCCAGACCACAGCAATCCAGGACGATCTCCAGAAGATCGGCGCGGAGCTGAAGACGCTGAAAGACGTCGCCTACGTGGCGCAGGGCTTCCCTGACACGGGACTCGACACCGCGATCATCCAGGTCGTGCCCTCCAGCGCGCCGGATGCTCCCGAGACCAAGGCGCTCGTGCAATCGATCCGCGACCTCGCCCCCGCCATCCAGAAGACGTACCACACCCCGATCTCGGTGACCGGAACCACCGCCGTTGGCATCGACATCTCGAACCGGCTCACCAGCGCGCTGATCCCGTTCGGCGCGATCGTGGTCGGCCTGTCGATCGTGCTGCTCATGATGGTGTTCCGCTCGGTGCTCGTCCCGCTCAAGGCCGCACTCGGGTTCCTGCTCTCGGTCATGGCATCGTTCGGCGTGGTCGTGGCGATCTTCCAGTGGGGCTGGCTCGGAACGCTGCTCAACGTCGAGCCCGGTCCGATCCTGAGCTTCATGCCGATCATCCTCATGGCCGTGCTGTTCGGCCTGGCGATGGACTACGAGGTCTTCCTCGTCTCCGGAATGCGCGAGGAATTCGTGCACTCCGGCGACGCGAGGCAGGCGGTCAGCCGAGGGTTCGCCAACGGTGCCCGGGTGGTCACCGCCGCGGCGCTCATCATGTTCTTCGTGTTCTTCGCCTTCGTGCCGGAGGGGTCGGGAACGATCAAGCCGATCGCCCTCGGGCTCGCCGTGGGGATCGCCTTCGACGCCTTCCTGGTTCGCATGACGCTCGTTCCGGCCATCATGACGCTGCTCGGCCGTTCCGCCTGGTGGATGCCGCGCTGGCTGCGGCGTTCGCTGCCGAACATGGACATCGAGGGTGAAAACCTGCGCGACCACCTCGCTGCGACGCTCTGGACCCGCGAGCAGGGAGGCGCGGCGGTCAGCGCCGAGGCCCTCGTCGTCGGTTCGGCCGAGTCGAGCGTCGGCCCGTTCAAGTTCTCCGTGCCGAAGGGTGCCCTCGTGCTCGCCGCGGGGGAGCTCCGCACGCGCCGACTCGTCGCCGCTACGCTGGCGGGTCGGCTGCTTCCGGTGTCGGGGCGCGCGCAGGTCGCGGGCCATCCGTTGCCCTCCGAGGCCGGCCGGGTCTCTCGCCTGGTGGCAATGGCCGATGTCGGCGGCATCGAACGCGCCGAATACTCGGTCACGCTCGGCGAACTGCTCGACGAACGGGTGCGACTCACCCAGCCGTGGCATCGCATCGGAACCCGCCGGCACCGGATCGCGCGCTGGATAGCGCGCATCAACGCGGTGCTCGCCGAGGTCGCGCCCGGGAACGCCGCAACCGTCACGGCCCACATCCGGCTTCACGAGCTGCCGCAGCGCGAGCGGGCTATCGCCCTCGCCACCGTCGCGCTCGCCGAGGGGACCCCCGTGGTCGTGCTCGACCTCCTTGACCCGTTCTCCTCGTCGGCCGACGAGGAGACGTTCCTCGCCGCGGTCTGCCGGCTCGCCCCGCCGTCCACGACGCTGCTGTTCTTCGCTCCCGCGGCGATCCGCACCGAAACACCCCCGGACCGCCCGCTCGTGATCTTCGAAATCTCACCGCTCGACGCCAGAGGAGTGCTCAAATGAGCCAGACCAGCCCCGGGAGACCCCGCCGCCCCGCGCGCCGAATCGCGGCCATCGCGGCGGTGGTGCTCGTTCCGCTCGCCTTCGCCGGCCTCTTCGCCGGAGCGCTCTCCCAGACCTCGAGCGCCAGTGACCGGATACCCGCTGCCATAGTCAACAGCGACCAGCTGATCTATTCCACCGCAGCCGACGGCACCAAGTCGCCGATCTTCGCCGGCCGCCAGCTGGTCACCGAGCTCACGGCCGGCGGGAGTTCCGGAACGACGACCCGCTTCGACTGGACGATCACGAATCGTGCCGATGCCGAGAAGGCGCTCAAGGCCGGCACGGTCGACGCGATCCTCACGGTGCCGAAGGACTTCTCTTCGTCGATCCTCTCGCTGCGGTCGTCCGCCCCGAAGCGGGCCACCATCGCCATCAAGACCGATGACGCCCACAGCTACCTCACCGGGGCCGTGGCGCAGGCGGTCGGAGACGGCATGGTCAGCGCCTTCGGCACGGCGATCACCGAGCAGTACATCTCGGGAATGTACGCGAGCGTCGGCACCCTCGGCAGCTCGCTGGCGACCGCGGCGGATGGCGCGAGCGGCCTCGCAACGGCGGCGAGCGGCCTCAGCGGCGGGCTCGGCACCCTCTCCGGGGGAGTGGCATCGTCTGCCGACGGCGCCCGCTCGCTCGCGACGGGAATCGCCCGCTATACCGGGGGCGTCGACTCTCTCAGCGCGGGACTCCACTCGCTCGACTCCGGCGCGGCCAGCCTCGGCCAGCTCAGCTCCGGGGTCGCCGCCTACACCGGTTCCGTCTCGCAGCTGTCGGATGGGCTCACCCAGGCCTACGACCACCTGGCCGCCACCGACCCGACCGCGGCCGCCGCGATCGCCCAGGTGAAGGACGGGCTCGCGCAGGCGGCGGCCGGCGGATCGGCGCTGTCGCAGCAGGCCTCGGGAGCGGTCGCGGGAATCCAGGGCGGCATCTCGCGCAGCGCATCGGGCGCCGCCGCGTTGGCCGGTGGTTCCGCGGCTCTCCGTTCGGGATCGAGTTCGCTCGCGAGCGGGATCGGCGAGCTGGCTACCGGCACGGCGTCCACGGCCTCCGGGGCCGCGCAACTGGCCACCGGGGCGAGCACGCTCGCCACCGGGCTGCAGTCCGGCGCCGCGAAGATTCCGGCCGCTGATTCGACCGCCGCGGCGAAGTCCGCGAAGATCGCGGCGAGCCCGGTGGCGCTCACGGTGTCGCGGGACAACAAGATCGGCGGCATCGGAAAGGTGATAGCCACCTTCTTCGTACCGCTCGGCCTGTGGGTCGGCGCCCTCGCGGTGTTCCTCCTGCTGCGCCCGGTCACCGGTCGCGCACTCGCAACGACCGCGGGCAACGCCAGGCTGGCGCTCTCCACAGTCGGTCGGGCCAGCGCAATCACGGTGGCGCAGGCGCTGCTCCTGGTCGCGCTGCTCCATCTCTCGCTCGGCGTGGCGTGGGCGTCCCTGCCAGCGACGCTCGGATTCGCCCTGCTTCTGGCACTCGCCTTCACGGCGTTCCACTTCCTGCTCACGGTCGCCTTCGGTCGCGTCGGGCTCGTGGTCTCACTGCTGCTGCTCGCGATCCAGCTCACGTCGACGGGGGGGCTCTACCCGCTGCAGCTGCTCGCCGCGCCGTTCCAGGCGATCAGCCCACTGCTGCCCCTCACCTATGGCGTCGCCGGCATGCAGGGGATCATCTCGGGAGGCGACCCGGGACGGGTCGTCGTCGCCGCGATCGCGCTCGCCGTCTTCGGGGTCGCGAGCATCCTGGCCTCGACCCTCGTCATCCGCCGGACCCGCCGCTCCTTGGCGCTTGGACTCGTTTCGCCAGCGGGCGCCGCGGCATCGGAACCGTTGCCGGCCTGAGGTCGGACTAGATCCAGTCGCGCTTCTTGAACTGCACGTACAGGGCGACGGAGGTCAGGGCGATGAGCCCGAGCGAGGCCCAGGCCCCCCAGGCGGTGCCGAAGCCGACGAAGGTGAGGTTCTGGCCGAAGAAGCCCGTGATCGCCGTTGGCACGGCGATGATCGCGGCCCAGCTTGTGACCTTCTTCATGATGAGGTTCATCCGGTTGCTCTGGATGCTCAGGTTGGTGTCGAGGATGGTGGCGACGAGGTCGCGTAGCGACTCGGTCCACTCCGTGGCGCGGAGCACGTGGTCGTAGACGTCCTGGAAGTAGGGCGACATCTCCTTGTCCAATATCTCGAGATCCCGCCGGAGCACCGTGTTGATGACCTCGCGCATCGGCAACACCACGCGGCGCAGCAGGACGAGCGACTTTCGGAATTCGAACGACCGGCGCTGCACCTCCTTGTCGCGCGGCCGGTCGTCGAAGAGGGCATCCTCGAGCTCTTCCGACGCTCCGTCGAGCGCGAGCACTGACTCGAAATGGCCGTCGACGATCTCATCGAGCAGGCCCCAGAGCAGGTAGGCGACTCCATGACGCGCAAGGTCCTTGTCGGCGTCCCAACGCGCGACCACCCGCGTCATGTCGAAGTCCTCGGTGTGCACCGTGACGAGCGCGCGCGGGGTGATGAAGGCCTTGATCTCGTGCGTAGACAGCTCGCCGGTGTCGGTGTCGAGCGACACCGCGTAGGCGGCGAGGAAGAGGTGTGTGTCGTATCGGTCGAGTTTCGCCCGCTGGGAGGACTGCACCGCGTCTTCGACGGCGAGGGGGTGCAGGCCGAGCTCCTCGGCGATGGCATCGAGGTCTTCGACGGTCGGTGACAGGAAGTCGGCCCAGACCATGCAGTTGTCGGTCGCGATGTGGTCGGAGATTTCCTCGAGGGGGAAGCCCTCGGTGGTCAGCATGCCGTGGTTGTACAGCCGGGTAGTCACCATCGGGCCATGCTAGTTGGAGCCGGCTGGTAACGTAGATCGGGCTTACGAAGAGGGCGCGCAGCATCATGAAGACGAGGCAAGCAGTCCAATGAACGGCTCAGAACACGCAGAGGGAACGACAGGCAGCGGTGCGCTCGACAGCGGTACCTACGATTTCATCGTCGTTTCGAACCGGCTACCGGTGGATCGCGTGGTGGACTCCGACGGATCGGCAGCGTGGAGCCGCTCACCCGGTGGGCTCGTCACGGCACTTGAACCGGTCATGCAGCAGAACGAGGGCGCCTGGATCGGATGGGGTGGCCAGCCCGATCTCGAATTCGACGCCTTCGACAGCGCCGGCATCCGCGTCATCCCGGTCGCGCTGAGCGCCCAGGAGATCGAGCGCTACTACGAGGGCTTCTCCAATGACACCCTGTGGCCGCTCTACCACGACGTGATCTCGTCCCCCCGCTACCACCGCGAGTGGTGGGAGAGCTATGTGGAGGTCAACCAGCGGTTCGCCAACGCCGCGGCCTCGGCCAGCGCGGACGGCGCGGTCGTCTGGGTGCAGGACTACCAGTTGCAGCTCGTTCCGAAGATGCTTCGGGAGCTGCGCCCGGACCTGACCATCGGGTTCTTCAACCACATTCCATTTCCGCCCTATGGCATCTATTCCCAATTGCCCTGGCGCACGCAGATCATCGAGGGACTGCTCGGCGCCGACGTGATCGGCTTCCAGCGGGTCGCCGACGCGAGCAACTTCCAGCGTGCGGTTCGCCGGCTGAAGGGTTACTCCACCAAGGGTTACCAGGTGGAGGTTCCGCTCGTCGACGTCTCGCCGGGCGTCCGTGTCTACGGCGAGATCAAGAGGCAGGGATCGTTCCGCACCGTCGTTGCCAGGGCGTTCCCGATCTCCATCGACGCAGCGAGTTTCGAGGCGCTCGCCCGCACCCCGTCCGTGCAGGAACGGGCCAAGCAGATCCGCATCGAGCTCGGCAATCCCCGCACGGTGATGCTCGGTGTCGATCGGCTCGACTACACCAAGGGCATCGCCCACCGGCTGAAGGCCTACGGCGAGCTTCTCGCCGAGGGGCGGCTGGATTCGGAAGACGTCACCCTCGTGCAGATCGCGAACCCGAGCCGCGAGCGCGTGCAGGCCTACATTGCGCTTCGCGACGAGATCGAACTGACCGTCGGGCGCATCAACGGCGACTACGGCACGATCGCCCATGTGCCGATCAGCTATCAGCACCAGGGCTTCCCTCGGGAAGAGATGGTGGCGCTCTATCTGGCGGCCGACGTGATGCTTGTCACCGCACTTCGCGACGGCATGAACCTCGTGGCCAAGGAGTATGTTGCCTGCCGGTTCGACGACGACGGCGTGCTCATCCTGAGCGAGTTCGCCGGCGCGTCCGACGAGCTGAAGCGGTCACTGCTGGTGAACCCGCATGACATCGACGGGGTGAAGGAAGCGATCCTGCGGGCGATCGCCATGCCGAAGCGCGACCGCGTCGCGCGCATGCGCGCGTTGCGCAAGAGAGTGCTCGAACACGACGTGGCGCGGTGGTCGAAGGAATTCCTCGACGTGCTCGAGAGTCGGGCACACCACGGAGCAGAGGGACACGAGTTCAACTGATGGTCGACGTCGACACCCCTCCCACCTTCTCGCGCCTGCCAGAGCCGTTCATCGGCGCGCTTCGCGAGCTGGCCCGCACGCCCCGCTTGCTCGTCGCCCTCGACTTCGACGGCACGCTCGCGCCGGAGGTGGATGCCCCGGAGCACGCCCGCGCGCTGCCCGAGGCGCACGCGGCCGTGCTCCGCCTCAGCGGGATGCCCAATACGCGCGTCGCCCTCGTCTCCGGTCGCGCTCTTGACAGCCTGATCCGGGTCTCGGACATGCCCGACAACGTGCTTCTGGTGGGCTCGCATGGCATCGAGCTGCGTCTCGACAACCCCGGCGACAGCAACATGCTCAACGAGGCGGAGGCCAAGCGCGTTGACCTGCTCGGCGAGGTGCTCGGCGAGGTCGCCAAGTCGTTCGACGAGGTGTGGCTCGAAGAGAAGCCGGCCGGCTTCGCCCTGCATACCCGGCTCGCCTCCGAGCGCAACAGCCGTATCGCCCACCTCGTCGCCCGCAGCGAGGCGGCGGCCGAACTCGACGACCTCACCGTTCGCAGCGGCAAGAACGTGCTCGAGTTCTCCGTGCGCTCCACCACCAAGGGCGAGGCGCTGGCACACCTGCGGGATTACACCGCCTCCACCGCTGTCTTCTACGCCGGCGACGATGTGACGGACGAGGATGCGTTCGCCGCGCTCGACGCGGACGACGTGGGGCTCAAGAGCGGCGAGGGTTCCACTCTCGCCAACTTCCGCGTGCCCGGCCCCATCGATGTCGCCCGGGCGATCATGCTGCTGGCCGACCTGCGCGAGGGCGACGTGCACGAGCAGTAGCCCGGCACGGCGTCATCTGTGCCTCCGCAACGGCCTCTCCTCTCGTTCGATCTAGACTCTCTTACATGCCCGAAACTGTTGACTGGAAGCCCCGCTCGCGAACCGTGACCGACGGCATCGAAGCCATGACATCGCGTGGGATGCTGCGCGCGGTCGGCATGGGCGACGCCGATTGGGACAAGCCGCAGATCGGCATCGCCAGTTCCTGGAACGAGATCACGCCGTGCAACCTCTCGCTCAACCGTCTCGCCCAGGCGGCGAAGGAGGGCGTGCACTCCGGCGGCGGTTACCCGCTGCAGTTCGGCACCATCTCCGTCTCCGACGGCATCTCGATGGGCCATGTGGGCATGCACTTCTCGCTGGTGAGTCGCGAGGTCATCGCCGACTCTGTCGAGGTCGTGATGGAGGCCGAGCGTCTCGACGGCTCCGTACTTCTGGCCGGCTGTGACAAGTCGCTGCCGGGGATGCTGATGGCAGCCGCTCGACTCGACCTCTCGTCCGTGTTCCTCTACGCGGGATCCATCGCTCCGGGATGGGTGCGCCTGAGCGACGGCACCGAGAAGGAGGTCACGATCATCGACTCCTTCGAGGCGGTCGGCGGGGTGAAGGCCGGCACGATGAGCGACGAGGACGCGTACGCCATCGAGTGCGCCATCGCGCCCGGCGAGGGCGCCTGTGGCGGCATGTACACGGCGAACACCATGGCGAGCGTCGCCGAGGCGCTCGGGATGGCGCTGCCAGGGTCCACGAGCCCCGCGGCGGCCGACCGTCGTCGCGACTACTTCGCGCATCGCAGCGGCGAGGCCGTCGTCAACCTCCTGCGTCTCGGCATCACGACCCGCGACATCCTCACCAAGGACGCCTTCGAGAACGCGATCGCCGTGGCGATGGCGCTCGGCGGATCCACCAACGTCGTGCTCCACCTGCTCGCGATCGCCTACGAGGCCGGCGTCGACCTCTCGCTCGAGGACTTCAACCGCATCGGCGACACCGTGCCGCACCTCGCCGACATGAAGCCATTCGGCCAGTACGTGATGAACGACCTTGACCGCCGCGGCGGCATCCCCGTGCTCATGAAGGCGCTGCTGGAGGCCGGCCTGCTGCACGGCGACGCTCTCACCGTCACCGGCAAGACCGTCGCAGAGAACCTGGCCGAGATGAACATCCCGCCACTCGATGGCATGGTGCTGCGCACCCTCGACAACCCGATCCATGCGACCGGCGGGCTCACCATCCTGCGCGGATCGTTCGCGCCGGATGGCGCGGTCGTGAAGACGGCAGGGTTCGACGCCCAGGTATTCGAGGGACCGGCCCGGGTCTTCGAACGCGAACGCGCCGCCATGGATGCCCTCACCGAGGGAAAGATAGGCAAGGGCGACATCGTCGTCATCCGGTACGAGGGTCCCAAGGGCGGACCGGGCATGCGCGAGATGCTCGCGATCACCGCCGCCATCAAGGGCGCAGGTCTCGGCAAGGATGTACTACTCTTGACGGACGGTCGATTCTCAGGCGGCACAACCGGACTGTGCATCGGCCACATAGCACCCGAAGCAGTGGACGCAGGTCCGATTGCCTTCGTGCGCGATGGTGATCTAATACGGGTCGATATCGCAGCTCGCTCCCTCGATCTACTTGTCGAGCCGGTTGAGCTTGCAGCTCGCCAGTCTGGCTGGGCTCCGCTTCCCCCGCGCTATACCCGTGGCGTTCTCGCAAAGTATTCGAAGCTCGTGCACTCCGCAGCGGAGGGCGCCATCACCGGCTAGCACGGGCGGGCAACTTCGCCCTCACCATTCGCTCTCTATGTCTCGCAAGGAATATTAGATGTCCACGGAACCGATTCCCGTGCCAGCCTCACCGCCACGGGCGCACGCCGCGCCCGAGATCCTGACCGGATCGGGCGCCATCCTGCGGTCCCTCGAGAACCTCGGGGTCACTGACGTGTTCGGTCTGCCGGGCGGCGCGATCATGCCGTTCTACGACGAGCTCATGTCGTCCACCGCGATCCGGCATATCCTGGTGCGCCACGAGCAGGGTGCCGGTCACGCGGCCGAGGGCTACGCATCCTCGACGGGACGGATCGGCGTCGCCATCGCGACCTCCGGCCCCGGAGCGACCAACCTCGTGACCGCCATTGCGGACGCGTACATGGATTCGGTGCCGCTGCTCGCGATCACCGGCCAGGTCTTTTCGACGGTCATGGGCAGTGACGCATTCCAGGAGGTCGACATCGTGGGAATGACGATGCCGATCACCAAGCATTCGTTCCTCGTCACCCGCCCGGAAGACGTGCCGGCGACGATCGCCGCGGCGTACCTCATCGCCACGACCGGCCGCCCCGGGCCGGTTCTGGTGGATGTCACGAAGGACTGCCAGCAGAACAGCGCGCCATTCATCTGGCCGCCCAAGGTTGACCTGCCCGGCTACCGTCCGGTGCTCAAGGCCCACGGCAAGCAGATCCAGGCGGCGGCACAGCTGCTGGCCGAGGCCAAGCGGCCGGTGTTCTACGTCGGTGGGGGAGTCATCCGGGCGAAGGCCTCCGCCGAGCTTGCCGAACTCGCCGAACTCGTCGGCGCACCCATCGTCACGACCCTCATGGCGCGCGGCGCGTTCCCCGACTCGAATCCGCTCAACCTCGGTATGCCAGGGATGCACGGCACCGTGCCCGCAGTGCTTGCCATCCAGGAATCCGACCTCCTCATCTCGCTCGGCGCCCGTTTCGACGACCGGGTGACCGGAAAGCCGAGCGAGTTCGCACCGAACGCGAAGGTCGTCCATGTCGACATCGACCCGGCCGAGATCTCCAAGATCCGGCTCGCCGATGTGCCGATCGTCGGTGATGCCAAGGACGTCATCGCCGACCTCACTATCGCCTACCGCGAGGCGAGCGCGCAGGTCGAGGCGAAGACCGGTGCCGCACCGGACCTCACCGAATGGTGGGTGCGGCTCAACGCGCTGCGCGCGCAGTTCCCGCTCGGCTACGACGAGCCAGATGACGGCCTGCTGAGCCCGCAGTACGTGATCGAACGGATCGGTCAGCTCACCGGCCCCGAGGCGATCTACTCCGCCGGAGTCGGCCAGCACCAGATGTGGGCCGCCCAGTTCATCAAGTACGAGCGACCCAATGCCTGGCTCAACTCCGGAGGGGCGGGAACCATGGGCTACGGCCTGCCGGCGGCCATGGGCGCGAAGGTGGCTGAGCCGTATCGCACCGTGTGGGCGATCGACGGCGACGGATGCTTCCAGATGACCAACCAGGAGCTCGCGACCTGCACGATCAACAAGATCCCGATCAAGGTCGCGATCATCAACAACTCCTCACTCGGCATGGTGCGCCAGTGGCAGACGCTGTTCTACGACGGACGCCACTCGTTCACCGACCTCAACACCGGCCACGACACCGCGATGATCCCGGATTTCGTGAAGATGGCGGACGCCTACGGCGCCCTCGGGATTCGGGTGCGCAAGAAGGAAGACGTCGACGCGGCCATCAAGCTGGCCAACGAGACGAACGACCGCCCGGTCGTGATCGACTTCATCGTGAGCCCGCACTCGATGGTGTGGCCGATGGTGCCGCAGGGTGTCGGCAACTCGAACGTGCAGTACGCCAAGGATCATGCTCCCGAGTGGGAAGAGGAGTAAGGCCATGACGCACGTTCTCTCCCTGCTTGTCGAGGACAAGCCCGGACTTCTGACCCGCGTCGCCGGGCTCTTCGCCCGCCGGGGCTTCAACATCGGGAGCCTCGCGGTCGGCCCGAGCGAGATTGCGGGCCTGTCCCGCATCACGGTCGTCGTCGATGTCGAGGAGCTGCCGCTCGAGCAGGTCACGAAGCAGCTCAACAAGCTCATCAACGTGATCAAGATCGTGGAGCTCGACCCGGCGCAGACCGTCGAGCGCGAGCACATGCTCATCAAGGTGCGCGTCGACAACAGCACCCGCAGCCAGATTCTCGAGGCCGCGACGCTGTTCCGGGCGCGAATCGTGGATGTCGCCACCGACGCCCTCGTGATCGAGGTCACCGGCGACACCGCCAAGGTGCAGGCGCTGCTGCGGGTTCTCGAGCCCTACGGCATCAAGGAGATCGCGCAGTCCGGGCTCATCGCCATCGGTCGCGGAAGCAAGAGCATCACCGAGCGCGTCTTCAAGAGCTAATTACCCACCAGAGAAAGCACCTGCAGGTCCTCCGGGGATCTCAGGGGCCCAAACAAGGAGAAATACCCAGTGACCGAGATCTTCTATGACAAGGATGCCGACCTCGCCCTCATCCAGGGCAAGAAGGTCGCCGTCATCGGCTACGGTTCGCAGGGCCACGCCCACGCGCTGAACCTTCGCGACTCCGGCGTCGAGGTCGTCGTCGCACTCAAGCCCGACTCGAAGTCGAAGGAGAAGGCCGAGGAGGCCGGATTCACGGTCCTCAGCACCGCCGAGGCCACGGAATGGGCCGACGTGATCGTGATCCTCGCTCCCGACCAGCACCAGCGCGGCCTGTACGCGGACGACATCCAGCCGCACCTCGCGGCCGGCAAGGCGATCCTGTTCGGCCATGGTTTCAACATCCGCTTCGGCTACATCAAGGCGCCGGAGGGCGTCGACGTGATCATGGTCGCGCCCAAGGGGCCGGGCCACACCGTTCGCCGCGAGTACGAGGCCGGCCGCGGCGTTCCCGTGATCGTCGCCGTTGAGCAGGATGCCTCTGGCCACGCCTGGGACCTCGCCTGGTCGTACGCGAAGGGGATCGGCGGCCTTCGTGCCGGCGGCATCAAGACGACCTTCACCGAAGAGACCGAGACCGACCTGTTCGGCGAGCAGGCCGTGCTCTGCGGTGGCGTCTCGCAGCTCGTGCAGTACGGCTTCGAGACCCTCACCGAGGCCGGCTACCAGCCGCAGATCGCGTACTTCGAGGTGCTCCACGAGCTCAAGCTCATCGTCGACCTCATGTGGGAGGGCGGCATCGCCAAGCAGCGCTGGAGCGTCTCCGACACCGCCGAGTACGGCGACTACGTCTCCGGCCCGCGCGTCATCGACCCGCACGTGAAGGAGAACATGCAGGCCGTGCTCAAGGACATCCAGTCCGGCGCGTTCGCCGAGCGCTTCATCGCCGACCAGGATGCCGGAGCACCCGAGTTCCTCGAGCTGCGTGCCAAGGGCGCCGCTCACCCGATCGAGGCCACCGGCAAGGAGCTGCGCGCTCTCTTCGCCTGGAAGCAGGTCGATGAGGACTACACCGACGGCTCCGCCGCCCGCTAGTCACCCCTCGAAACGGCCCCGGTTCTCGTCGAATCGGGGCCGTTTCGGCGTGTGCGGCCCGGCCCGTCGGTGCGGCCGGGCCGGTGGACCGCTCTGCCCCGGGAGACTGCCCAGGAGTCATGCGCAAGGCTGAGGGGATGATGCCGCCGAACGCCTCCCGCGTGCGCCGGGGTTTCGCGACCGCGGCGATGGTGCTCGTGGTGGCCTACGCGGTCATCGACCTGGTGCTGCAGGCTCTTCCGCCGCACTACTCGGCGGTGACGGACGCGGAGAGCGATCTCGCCGTCGGGCCGTTCGGCTGGGCCATGCAGATCAACTTCGCCGCCCGCGCGGTGATGAGCGGATGCCTGGTGGCCGCCGTCGCCCTCACCGCGGGGCCGTCCCGCCGCCGGTGGGCCGGTTCGTTCCTGCTCGCCGTCGCCGGGCTCTGCTCCGCCGCGCTCGTCTTCTTCCCCACCGATGTGAACCGGGCCGGCGAATTCGGCATGACTCCGCGCACGCCGACCGGTGTCGTGCACGTCGCGTTCGCGACGACGGGATTCGTGGCAGTGCTCGCGGCGATGGCATTGCTCACCTGGTGGGCGGGCCGCTCGACCGGCCTGACCGTGTTCTTCCTTCTCGCCGTGGTGGGTCTCGTCCTGCTCGCCCTGAGCCTGGCGGTTCTGCCGGGGGTGGTGGGCGCCGCCGAGCGGATCTGCCTCGCCGGAATCCTCGGTTGGGCCTTCGTGCTCGGGGCGAGACTGCGGCGGCCGAACGCGTCAGGCTAGCGCGGAACCTTCAGCATCAGGCTCCGCCGAACCGTTCCGTCTTCACCCGCTGCGGATCGTGGCCGAGGGCGACGAGAGCGGTCGCGACGGTCTCGACGAAACCGGTCGGTCCGCAGACGAAGACGGCGGGCGAGATCGACGCCGGGAAGGCGGATGCCTCCAGGTCGGCGAGCCCGATGCGCCCGGCCGGCCGCGGCCAGCCCGCCGGCGGGCGTCGGGTGTACAGCCAGCTGATGTCGAGCCCGGGAGTGGGGGCGTCGAGCTGGGAACGGAAGAACGCGTCATCCGGAGAGCGCACCGAGTAGAGGAGGCGGAACGGGGAGTCGCTGCCGCGTGCCGCGTGCGAGCGGATCATCGCCATCAGCGGAACGATGCCGGACCCGCCGCCGATGAGTTGCACCGGGTCGGTGACGGCCGGGGTCCAGACGAACCATCCGCCGAGCGGCCCGCGCACCTCCAGCCTGTCGCCCGGGAGGAGTTCGTCAACGAGATAGGGGGAGACCTCGCCGGTCGGCAGCCGGTCGACGGCGAGCTCGACCCGGTCACCGTCGCCCGCGGACGCCACCGAGTACGACCGCACCGCCTGGTAGCCGTCGGGGGCGGTCAGCCGAATGTCCGCATGCTGGCCGGCGATGTTGCCGCCCCAGCCGGGCACGTCGAGCAGGATGCTGCGCCCGGTGGATGATTCGGTCGTCGTCGAGACGACGACTCCTACGTGCCAGAGTCCGACCCGGTGCGGGGGCGCGTCCCTGGTCTCCCGTTCGCTCAGCCCGCTCACCGCAACGATCCGCTCACCAATAGCGCTGCTCGAGCCAGGGGTCGCCGTACATGTTGTAGCCGTTCTGCTCCCAGAACCCGGGTTCGTCCGCCGGCAGCATCTCGAGCGAGCGGATCCACTTGGCGCTCTTCCAGAAATACAGGTGCGGAATGAGCAGCCGCGCCGGGCCGCCGTGTTCCGCCTCGAGGGGTTCGCCGTCGAACTCGAACGCGATCCAGGCTTTGCCGTCGGTGAGGTCGGCCAGTGGCAGGTTGGTCGTGTAGCCGCCGTAGGAGTGCGCCATCACGTATTCGTCGCTCGTCTTGATGCCGGCGAGGAGCGTGTCGAGCGAGACGCCGCGCCAGCTCGTGCCGAACTTCGACCAGCGGGTGACGCAGTGGATGTCGGTGGCCACGTCCTCGATCGGCAGCGAGTGGATCTCCTCCCAGCTCCAGGTGTGGAGGGTGGCGTCATCCGTGCGGATGCTGAACTGCCAGTCCGCGATGTCGATCTCGGGGGTCGGCCCGGCGGAGAGCACGGGGAAGTCCGTAGTGAGGTACTGCCCGGGCGGGAGGTTGGGCGTGTGTTCGCGGCCGCGCCCCGTGAAGCCGCGAGAGATGACTGCCAAGCGCTGATCCTTCGGTCCGTGTCGTTTCCCAGAATAGTGATTCCGGCCAGGGCTGGGCGGCCTATAGCTCGGCGTCGAGCCCGCCCATGCGCTCCAGCACGGCGTGGATCAGTTCGATCTCCGCATCCGGGGTGATGTGGTGGTTGAGGTAGATGCCCTCGAGCCAGGAGAGCACCTCCTCCTTCTCCAGCCCGACGGCCGTCCAGTCGGTGTCGTCCTCCGCCGCGGTCAGCGGGTCACCGGTCGTCGGGTCGAGCCAGGCCCTGGCGATCTTGCGGTCCGGCTCGGTGTCCTCGTCGGGATTCCAGAGCAGGGCGATCGGGTGGTTGTCGCCCTCGAGGTGGTCCTGGCCCACGGTTCCCGAGCCGAGCCAGGGCAGGGTGAGGATCTCGCCCTCGATCTCCACCTCGATGAGGTCGAGGTTGGCCGGCTCCGTCTCGCAGACATAGAGCGGGTAGCCCTCCTCCTGCCAGGCCGCCGCCTCCTCGATGTCCTCCAAGAGGTCGGGCATGCGGGAGAGGAAGTCGCCGGCCAGAGCGGTGGCCCACTCGAGCAGCGTCGCGGTGTCGTCGGCGCCCCACGGACTGATCTCACTCAACTCGCCGAACGCGCCGTGGAAGTGGTGGTCCACCTGGTCGCCGCTGATGTCGAGGTGGAGCTGGCCGTCGTCGTACCCGACGAAGAGGGCGACCGCCTTGTCATCCTCGTGCCACTCGGCGAAGACATCCGGCTCCCGCAGCGGCGGCGGGAGCGGGATCGCGGCCGCGCGCTTGTCTCCGAGGTCGAACACCGCCTGGAAGATCGAATTCGGCAGGCGGAGCGTTTCATCAGGCATGGGGTCAACTCTTCCACGTCCCGCGCCCTCCGCGTCGATCTGCTCGAGCGGTTCAGTACGGTCGGCTGACCGAGGAACCCTCGCTCACCCGGCGGTCGTCGCTTAGGCTGAAAGCATGACCTCTCTCGCGCTCGGCATGCCCGGGATCCGGCGCGACCCCGGCCGGATGCCGCCGACCGAGGGCCGCCCCGACGTCACGGGTCTCGTGGACCAGTTCGGCCGCACCGCACGGGACCTCCGCATCTCGATCACCGAGAAGTGTTCCCTGCGCTGCACCTACTGCATGCCGGAGCAGGGGTTGCCGGCCATCGCCAGGGACGACCTGCTCACCGCGACCGAAATCGCGCGGCTGGTGGAGATCGGCGTGCGCGACCTCGGCGTGCACGACATCCGTTTCACCGGCGGTGAGCCGCTCATGCGGGCGGATCTGGCAGAGATCATCCGCCGCTCGTCCGCCGTCGCCACCCTGCCCGGTGGCGGGAGCGCCTCGATCTCGATGACGACCAATGCCATCGGGCTTGACCACCGCATCCGCGAACTCGTGGACGCCGGCCTCACCCGCATCAACATCTCGCTCGACACCGTTGACCGTGACCACTTCGCCCGGCTCACCCGGCGTGACCGCCTGCCGTCCGTGTTCGCGGGCATCACGGCGGCCAAGGAGGCCGGACTCACGCCGCTCAAGATCAACGCCGTGCTCATGCGCGACACCCTCGCCGGGGCCGCCGACCTGCTGGAGTGGTCGCTCGCCAACGGAGTGCGACTGCGCTTCATCGAGCAGATGCCGCTCGATGCGGACGAGGCCTGGGCTCGGGACAACATGGTGGATGCCGCGGAACTGCTCGACGCGCTCGGCACCCGCTTCACCCTGGCCCAGCCGCACCGCGAGGACCCGTCCGCCCCGGCCGAGGAATGGCTCGTCGACGGCGGCCCGGGGACCGTGGGCATCATCGCCTCGGTCACCCGTTCGTTCTGCGAGGCCTGCGACCGCACGCGGATCACGGCGGAGGGCACCGTGCGTTCCTGCCTGTTCGGTGACGACGAGACCGACTTGCGGGCGCTGCTGCGCAACGGCTCCGATGACGCGATGATCGCCGACTGGTGGCGCGCGGCCATGTGGGGCAAACAGGCCGGACATGGAATGGAGCGGGCCGACTTCGTGCGCCCGCAGCGCAGCATGGGCGCCATCGGTGGCTGACGCCCCGAGCGTGCTCGTGCGCTACTTCGCCTCGGCGGCGGAAGCGGCCGGCCGGGAAGAGGAGCTGCTGCCCGCGGTGCCGACGGTCGGGGAGCTGCGCGCGGTGCTCATGGGACGCTACGGCGAGGCGATGGCCCGGGTGCTGGCATCCGGATCGTTCCTCGTCGACGGGGTGGTCAGCCGTGACGATTCACGCCCACTCGGACTTCGGGTGGATGTGCTGCCGCCCTTCGCCGGCGGCTGACCGCCGCCCCGCGGCTCGACGGCCTAGAGCCCTACCCACTCCGTGGCGCCGTCGGCCAGGTGCTGGCGCTTCCAGATCGGCACGGTCAGCTTGATCAGGTCGACCAGTCGCTCGCAGGCGGCGAAGGCCTGCCCGCGGTGCGCGGCGGCGACCGCGGCGACGAGAGCGACGTCCCCGACAGCGAGCGAGCCGATGCGGTGCACGGCGGCGACCCGGAGCCCGGTCTCGGCGGCGATCGTCTCGCAGCACTCCACCAGGAAGCGGCTGGCATC
>JBBSBA010000032.1:0-29090 GCA_038251725.1 Actinomycetales bacterium | reverse complement strand
CTAGCGCGGCGCATCCGCAATTCACCGGGCCGGCACCCCACAGTCGGGTCCCGGCGGGCGAGGCTCCATGGCTATCGCGCGAGCCGCTCCACCACGCCGCCGAACACCCACGGCAGGGCCACGGCGGTCGGCACGATCGCGCCCCGCAGCGGGGAGTTCGCCGCGGCGACGAGCCCGGCGGTGAGCACCCGGAAGTCGCGGGTCTCGCGGGTCCACGCGCGCTCGTACGCTCCCGGATCGTCGGCACGCACGCAGTCGATCGCGCTCCGGGCCTGGGCGAGGCCCACCCGGATGCCCTCGCCCGTGATCGCGTCGACGTAACCGGACGCGTCCCCGGCCAGCAGCACCCGTCCGACCGAGCGACGGGTGGTCCGCTGGCGGAACGGCCCGGCGCCGCGCAGCGCACTCGCCGGCTCTGCACCGGCCACGAGCCGGGCAAGGGCCGGGATGCCGGCGAGCGCCGCCTCGAAGTCCAGCCCCTGCCGCCCGAGCATCGCGATGCCAACGACACCGCCGCCGACCGGGGTGACGTAGGCCTCGACATCCCTCGACCAGTGAACCTCGATCAGGTCACTCTGCGGCTCAGCGTGGAAATGCCGGCGCACGCCGAATCGGCGCCCGCGCGCGGCGACCGGTCGTTCGAGGCCGAGCTGCCGTCGCACGGTGGAGTGCAGGCCGTCCGCGGCCACGAGGTAGCGGGCGCGAATGCCGGCGGCCGTCACCGACGCCGCATCCTGCCGCACGGCGTCTACCTTCGCGTCCAGCCAGACCACCCCGAGCGACCGGGCCCGCCCGCGCAGCGCGTCGTGCAGCGCCGTGCGCCGCACGCCCCGGCCGTCGCCCGCGACAAACAGGTGGTCGACCTGTTTGGTGTCGTTGCGATAGCTCACGCCACGCAAGGCGAAGCCGGGCGGATCGACTCCGAGCCTGGCGAGCGCCGGAATGGCCCCCGGCATCAGCCCCTCGCCGCAGGCCTTATCGATCGGATCGCCGCGCGGCTCAACGACGGTGACCGTGAGTCCGTGCATCCGTGCCTCGATCGCCGCCGCTAGTCCCACCGGGCCGCCGCCCGCGACCAGCACATCCACCAGCGGGTCGGCGATCACGCCGCGACGTCCAGTGACTTCAGCGCCCGTTCCTCGGTGGGAATGCGGAACGCGAACAGCAGGATCGCGTTGAGCACCGTGAAGACCAGGGCCGTCACCCACGCGGTGTGCACGAGCGGCAGCGCGATGCCCTCGGTGATCACGACGATGTAGTTGGGATGGCTGAGAAAGCGATACGGCCCGCGGGTCACGCGGCCGAGCCCCGGAACCACGATCACGCGGGCATTCCACTGCCGGCCGAGCGTGCCGATGCACCAGTAGCGCAGGCCCTGACAGGCGAGGGCGATCGCGAACATCGGCCAGCCGAGCCAGGGCAGGAATGGCCGGCCGGCGAAGAATACCTCGGCAAGACTGGCGACCAGCATTCCGGTGTGCAGCACGACCATGAACGGGTAATGCCGCCGCCCGAACTCGAGGCCGCCGCGCGCGAATGCCCAGGCCGCATGACGGTTGGAGAGCACGACCTCGACGATGCGCTCCGCGCCCGTGGCGAGGATCAGGATCGTGAACCAGATCACGCCGGCCACCGCAGCAGCACGAGCTCGGCGCTCACCCCGGGGCCGAGCGCGAAGAGCATCGCATCCTCCCCGGCGGTGTGGTCTTCGGCGAGCTCGCCGGCGAGCACGTGAAGCACGGATGCCGACGAGAGGTTCCCGACCGCGGCGAGCGACCGCCAGCTGTTGTCGAGTGCGCCATCCGGCAGCCCGAGGCTCGACTGGAACGACTCGAGAACGCGCGGTCCGCCCGGGTGCGCGACCCAGGTCCCGATGTCGGCGATCTCGAGGTCGTGGTCGTGCAGGAAGCCCGTGACGTCGCGCCCGAAGTTCGCCTCGATCACCTCGGAGACCTGGGCGGTGAGGATGATGCGGAATCCAGTCTCGCTCGCGGAGAATCCGATCACGGATTCGGTGTCGGGGTAGAGCGCACTGCGGCAGTCCACGACGTCCGGGCCGGTCGCGGGCACCCGCGCCGCACGCTCGTCGCCGACCATCACCACGGCGGCCGCGCCGTCCCCGAACAGCCCGGTCGCCACGAGGTTAGCGGTGGAGTCGTCATTCCGCTGGAAGGTGAGGGAGCACAGCTCGACGGCGAGCAGTACCGCGACATCGTTCGGATGCCCGACCAGGTAGTCGTTGACGCGCGCGATGCCGGCGGCCCCGGCCACGCATCCGAGCCCGTACATCGGCACGCGCTTGACGTCGGCGCGCAGGCCGAGCCTCGCCACGAGCAGTGCGTCGATCGACGGGGCGGAGATGCCGGTGACCGTGGTGAACATCACGAAGTCGACATCGGCTGGCGCCAGGCCCACGGCGTCGAGGGCTTGGCCCAGCGCCTGCTCGGCGAGGTCCGCCGCGACCTCGACGAACATGTCGTTCGACTGGGTGAAGGTCGACTCGTCACGGTACCGTGCGATCGGCATCACCAGGTGGCGGGTGCGCACCCGGCTTCCGGCGTGCAGGCGGCGCAGCACGGCCTGCTTCGTCGGATCGCTCGTGACCATCGGCGCGATGGTGTCGGTGATCTCCTCCTGGCCGTAGACATTGGACGGGAACGCGGTGGACACGGCGAGAATTCGGGCCATTCGGCGACGCTAACACCTTTAGTCCCCGCTTCACCCATGCGCTCGGGACGCGATGGCACGGGCGGCATCCGTTTTCCCCTAGCGTTGCGACTGTGACAACGGCAGCCGAATCCCCCCGGGCGGCGCGGCCGTTCGGGGCGGTCGGGCTCGTGGCGTTCGGTCTTGTCTGCCAGGAGGTCGGCGCCTCCTTCGCTGTGCTCCTCTTCCCGGCCATCGGGGCCATCGGCATGGTGTCGATTCGCCTCGCGTTCTCCGCGATCGTGCTGCTCGCCGTGGCTCGGCCTCGCCTTCTGGGCCACACCCGCCAGGACTGGCTCACGGTCATCGCCTTCGGCGCGGTCCTCGCTCTCATGAACGCGGTGTTCTATGAGGCGCTCGCGCGGGTACCGCTCGGAGCAACGATCACCATCGAGGTGCTCGGCCCGCTCGTGCTCTCGGTGGTCATCAGCCGCCACGCGTCGAGCTGGTTCTGGGCCGTGCTCGCCTTCGTCGGGGTTGCGCTGCTCGGCCGCGGCAGCTTCGGTGTACTGGATCCGGTGGGCGTCGCCTTCGCGTTCGGAGCCGCCGCCACGTGGGCGGCTTACATCCTGCTCTCCTCACGCACCGGCGGGCGGTTTCCCCGGCTGGACGGTCTCGCCATCGCGATGGCCATCGGCGCCATGATCACCGCGCCATTCGGCATCGCGACCGCGGGGCCGGCGATCTTCCGGCCCGGCATCCTGCTGCTCGGCGCGGCCGTCGCCCTGCTGTCATCGACCATCCCCTATGCGCTCGAACTGGTGGCGCTGCGGCGGCTGCCCTCGGCGACCTTCTCGATCCTGATGAGCCTCACCCCGGCCATCGCGACCGCCGCCGGGTTGGTGATTCTTGGCCAGAGGTTCACCTGGCTGGCGTTCGTCGCGATCGCCTTCGTGATCGCGGCGAGCATCGGCGCGGTGCTCTCCGCGGCACGGGCTGCACGCCCCAGCGGGCTCGGCGAGCCGCTCAGCTGAGCCGCTCGGCCGAACCGGTCGGCCGTTCACGGACCAGAGTGGATTTTTTCTCGACGGCAAAGCCAGACTGGGCGAATGGAATCCCAACAGACCCCCCCGCACGGTGCCCCCGACAGTCCGCTCGGCGGGATCGTGGTCGCCGACTTCTCCCGCGTGCTCGCCGGTCCGCTCGCCACGATGACCCTCGCCGATCTCGGCGCGCGCGTCATCAAGGTGGAGCGGCCCGGTGCCGGCGACGACACGCGAACCTGGGGACCGCCGTTCTCTGCCACGGGATCCACCTATTTCGAGAGCGTCAACCGCAACAAGGAGTCGGTCTGCCTCGACCTCGCCGACCCAGGCGACCTCGACGTGGCCCGGCGGCTCATCGCCCGCGCTGACGTGGTCGTCGAGAACTTCAAGCCGGGGGGCATGGAACGGCTCGGCCTCGGCTACGACGAGGTGAAGAAGACGAACCCTGGTGTGGTCTACGCCTCGATCTCCGGTTTCGGCAGCGCTGCGGGCCGGGACATCCTCGGCTACGACTTCGTGGTGCAGGCACTCGGCGGCCTCATGAGCATCACCGGCGAGGCCGACGGCCCCCCGCTCAAGGCTGGCGTCGCCCTGGTCGACGTGCTCACCGCCAAGGATGCCGTCGCCGGGATCCTCGCGGCCCTCCTGCGCCGGCAGACCTCAGGCACCGGCGCCCGGCTCGAGTTGAATCTGCTGTCGAGCCTGCAGGGCGCGCTTGCCAACCAGGCCCAGGCCTTCCTCGGCGCGGGGGTGGTGCCCGGGCGCCTGGGGAACGCGCATCCCTCGATCGCGCCCTACGAGTCGCTCGAGTGCGCCGACGGCCCGATCGCCGTCGCGTGCGGAAACGACGGGCAATTCCGCCGGCTGGCCGCCGTCATCGGGTCCCCCGAACTGGCTGGCGACCCGCGCTTTCGCGACAACTCCCTCAGGGTGGCCAACCGCGCGGCCCTCGTGCCCCTTCTCGAACGGCAGCTCCGGCGGCGGGATGCCGCCGAGTGGCAGCGGCGCCTCACCGAGGTGAGCGTGCCGGCCGGTCGCGTCGGCACGATCGCCGACGGCATCGCGCTCGCCTCGAGCCTCGGTCTCGAGCCGACCATCGACGTCTTCGACGCGTCGGGATCCGCGGTCGCACGGCAGGTGCGGCATCCGATCACCTGGACGCCGCCGATCGCACGCCACAACTCCGCGCCTCCACTGCTCGGAGAGCAGGGCGCGGCGGTGCGGGAGTGGCTGGCGGAGTGAGACGGTCCGCTCAGTCGGCGGCGACCCGGCCACGCAGGGCGACCCACAGGGTGGCGGCGGTGTCCGGATCGGCCAGATCTGCGCCGATGAGCTCGGTCGCCACCGCGATCCGGTGCCTCAGGGAGTTGCGGTGGATGCCGAGCGCGCGTGCGGCGCTCTCCCAGTGCCCCCGATGGGCCAGATAGCTGCGCACCGTGGCGCTGAGGTCGCCGCGCGGATGCCGCGCCAACGCGTCTACCCAGGCTGTTCCGCGGGCGTCGGCTGACCCGTCGACGACCATCACCGTGCCGGGGGGCGCGGTGCGGCAGGCGAAGGCGAGCTGTCCGACCGCCACGGCCACGGCCGAGAGTGGGAGCGGCTGGCTGAGCGCGGCGGCGACGTCCCCCAGCGGCACCGCGCCTGACGGGGCGAGCACGCCGGTCCCGTCGTCGGTGGTCGCGTTGCCAGCCGCCCCGTTATCGGCGGCCCCGGCGGGTTCCGGAAGGATCACGAGAGCGACGCCGCCGACCGCGCCGCGCAGCATCGACGCGGCAACCCGTGCGCGTAGCACCGCGGAGGGCAGGTCGCAGGGCGCTCCCGCACTCCGCAGCGTTCCGACGATCGCGGCGAGATCGCGCGCGTCGCGCGTCGCCACCCCCTCACCGCGCACCGCGAGGACGCGCGCGAAACTGCCGATCGACGGCATCCCGCCGTGCTCGGAGGCCAGCCGCGCCGCGTCAACCTGACCGCCGAGGATGAGGGCGGCGATCGTGCCACCCAGCGCGATCTCCACGTTCGACGACTCCTGAGCCCGCTGTGCCGAGAGCGACAACAGCATGCACGACGTGAGGATGAGCTGCCGGTCGGCCTTGCGCAGGCCCCGTCCGGCCCCGACGACGAGGAAGCCCACCGTGCGCTGGCCGATCATGATCGAGTGTTCGACGACATCCGTCCCGTTCACCGGGAAGGTGGCCGCCGAGTAGGTGCCCACGAGATTGAGCCTGGCCGACTCCGCGCGTAACCGAGGCACGACGTCCGCGGCGCTCGATGGCCAGATCGTCTCATCGCTGCCGTCCGCGGGAAGGTAGGCCGCCCATCCGCCGAGCCCCTTGGCGAGGGAGGTGACGATGGCCTGCGTCGCATTCTCGCGGGTCGCGGCGCGGGCGAGGGCGGTCTGCAGGCTCAGCCGTAATGCCAGGTCGGCCTGTTCCGACTTGCCGACGAGTTGCCAGAACCCCCG
This sequence comes from Actinomycetales bacterium, assembly GCA_038251725.1. Taxonomy (GTDB): domain Bacteria; phylum Actinomycetota; class Actinomycetes; order Actinomycetales; family Microbacteriaceae; genus Lacisediminihabitans. The sequence continues at coordinate 22,937 of JBBSBA010000032.1, read as the reverse complement.
GGAGACGTGCATGAACGGCACAGCCTCGGGAACGAGCAGCAGGTCGAGTCCCGCGGCGCTGCAGGCTGAGACGAGTTCCCGATCGACCCGGTCGGTTCCCGCGCCGAGGCCAAGCCCGAGCGCCGCGACGCCCTTCTGCGCCAACCGGCCAACGTAGTCGCCGATCGCGGCCGGTCCGCCGGCGAGGGGGATTCCCGTGGTGAGGAGCAACTCCCCGCCCTCGAGATAGGGCGTCGGATCCGCGAGTTCGGAGATGTGCACCCCGGTGAGCCGCTGACGGCCGATCGGGCCGGGTGAGGCGGGACGCAGGTCGGCGCCGAGACGGTCGCACAGCTGCTCAAGGGTGACCATCGGCGCTCCTCGGGGTCGGTATTGGTCACTCTATCCATTCAGCGCACTGGTTCTAGATCAAACATCCAATGACCGCGTGCGACACCCTCGCTACATTTGCCTCATGGCCACGAATCTCCCTCCCCTGTCCCAGTCCCGTCACGTCGCGCAGCCGTTCCCCGGGCCGCATTCCCTCGCGCTGCAGGCGGAGCGCGCTGGCCAGGTGACGTCCGCATTCGGCGTCGCCCTGCCCGTCTTCATCGACCGGGCCGAGGGCGGCATCCTGCAGGATGTCGACGGCAACCGGATCATCGACTTCGCCTCTGGCATCGCCGTCACGAGCGTCGGCGCGAGCAATGCCCTCGTGCAGGCCAGGGTCGCCGCCCAGCTCGATCGCTTCACCCACACCTGCTTCATGGTCACCGAATACGAGGGCTTCACCGAGGTCTGCCGCTGGCTCAACGCCAACACGCCTGGCACGTTCGACAAGCGCAGTGCGCTGTTCTCCACCGGCGCCGAAGCGGTCGAGAACGCCATCAAGATCGCCCGTGCCGCCACCGGCCGGCCGAATGTGCTCGTCTTCGACGATGCCTACCACGGCCGCTCCCTGCTCACCATGGCGATGACGGCGAAGGAGAACCCGTACAAGGCCGGCTTCGGCCCGTTCCCCGAGCAGATCTTCCGGGCGCCGAATGCCGCACCGCTGCGCTGGCCCGGTGGCGCGGCCAACGCCGCGGCCGAGGCTCTGGCGGAGGTCGAGGAGATCCTGGCCGAGAACGGCCCGGAGTCGTTCGCGGCCATGGTGATCGAGCCGATTCAGGGCGAGGGCGGCTTCATCGTGCCGGCCGAGGGCTTCCTGGCCGGACTGCAGCGGATCGCGGATGCCCACGGCATCGTGTTCGTCATCGACGAGATCCAGGCGGGCATGGGCCGCACCGGCACCCTCTTCGCGAGCGAGCACGAGGGCGTCGAGGCCGATCTCATCATCACGGCGAAGGCCCTCGGCGGCGGTCTTCCGCTCTCCGCCGTCACCGGCCGCACCGAGCTGATGAACGCGGTTCACCCCGGTGGCCTCGGCGGCACCTACGCGGGCAATCCGCTCGCCTGCGCCGCCGCGCTCGGGGTCTTCGAAGCCTTCGCGGACGGATCCCTGCTCGAGGCAGCGCGCGTCATCGAGAGCATCGTGCGCGCCCACCTCGAGCCCCTCCTCGACTCGGTTCCCGTCGTCGCCGAGGTTCGCGGGCGCGGAGCCATGCTCGCGGTCGAATTCGCCGACCCGGTCACCCTCGTCCCCCGGGCGGATGTCGCCAGGGCCGTCGCGGCCGCCTGTCACGCCGCCGGAGTGCTCATCCTCGTCTGCGGAACCTACGGAAACGTCATTCGGCTCCTCCCGCCGCTCGTCATCGGCACCGAGCTGCTGGAGGACGGCCTCCGCGTGCTCACGTCGGCGATCACCCAGCAGGCGGCCGAGGAATCCCGCACCCCGCAGGAAGCCGCCACCGCGTGACCCGGCCGACCCACCCGGCGGGTGCGGACCCGAGTTTCGACCCGGCAACCGGAGCGCGCACCGGCGAAGTGCAGCACTCCACCCCGGACGAGGTGTCCGGCGTGCTGGAGCGTGCGGATCGGGCGGCTCCCGTGCTCGCGACGGTCAGCCCCGCCACCCGCGAGGCCTGGCTCACCGCGGCGGCCGACGCGGCCATCGCCGCCACCGACGAGCTCGTGGACCTCGCCAACGCCGAGACCGGCCTCGGCGTCGCCCGGCTCCAGGGCGAGCTGGCCCGGATGGCGGCGAGCGCACGGTTCTACGCCTCCGTCGCCCGCGAGGGCAGCTACCTCGGCGTGAGCCGCGACGACCTGGGCGGCGGATCGACCCTCGCGCGCTGGAACATCCCGGTCGGGGTGGTCGCGGTGTTCGGCGCGAGCAACTTCCCGTTCGGCTTCGGCATCTTCGGCCACGATGTCGCCTCCGCCCTCGCCGCGGGCTGCCCGGTCGTCGTGAAGGCGCACCCCGCGCACCCGCGGCTCAGCGTGCGACTCGGCGAGGTGGTGCGGCATGCCCTGCGTGACGCCGGCGCCCCCGATGGCGCCTTCGACGTCGTGGTGGGTTTCGACGCCGGTCTCCAACTCGTCGACTCGCCCGTCGTGCGCGCTGTCGCATTCACCGGCAGCCAGCGCGCCGGCATGGCGCTCACCGAACGCGGCGCCCGCCGCGGAATCCCGGTCTTCGCCGAGATGGGTACCGTCAACCCCGTGCTCGTCACCCCCGCAGCCACGGCCTACCGCGACTCGATCGCCCAGGGGTTCGTCGACTCCTTCACCCTCGGCGCCGGGCAGTTCTGCACGAAACCGGGCCTCATCCTCGTGCCGGCTTGGCAGGGCTTCGCCGAGGCGATCACCGAGGCCGTCGCGCGCGTGCCGGCCGCCCCGCTGCTCACGGCGGGCATCGCCGCAGCCTACGAGGCTGGCATCGCCGAGCTGACCGCGGGGAGCAGCGCCGCCGCCGAGGTGCCGCCAGGCGGCGGAGGTCTCCTCGGTTTCGCCGAGGTGGCGCGTGCCATCCCGGTGTCGCTCGACCGGCTGACCCCGGGGTCCCGGTTACTCGAGGAATGCTTCGGTCCGGTCGCCCTCGTCGCCGAGTACGACGATCTCGGCTCGGCCATTGCCACCCTCGCCGGGCTCCAGCCGTCCCTCGCCGCCTCGGTGTTCACGGGCGGGGACGACGATCCGGATGCCGAGGTCGCGATCGCCCAACTGGCCCGGCGCGTCGGCCGCGTCACCGTCAACGCCTGGCCAACCGGGGTCGCGACGACCTGGTCCCAGCAGCACGGCGGTCCGTGGCCGGCCACCTCACGGCCGGATGCGACGAGCGTCGGCGCCGGCGGGCTCGACCGCTTCGTTCGCCCGGTGAGCCTGCAGAACGCCTCTCCCGCCCAGTTTCCCGTCATGCTTCGGCCGGAGAATCCCTGGGGCATTCCGCGTCGCCTCGACGGTCACCTGACCATGCCCGGCTAGAGCTGCACCGACGGAAACCCGATGCCCGAGCGCTCGGACCTCATCGATGTCGACTCGCTGCTCGGCAACCACATCACCGGGATTTCGACGTTCCGCTGACGGTGCGCTGCCGGTGAGGCAGCGCACCGTCAGCACGGGGCTACTTGAGGATGCGGACCATCTTGCGGTTGACGAACTCCTCGATGCCGAAGCGCCCGAGTTCGCGCCCGAACCCGGACCGCTTGATTCCGCCGAACGGCAGCTCTGGGCTGTCGAGCCCGACACCGTTGACGAAGACCATGCCGGCCTCGATCTGGTCGGCCACCCGCAGGACCTGCTCGCGGTCGGTGCTGAACAGGTAGGAGCCGAGCCCGAACGGGGTGTCGTTCGCGAGGGTGACAGCCTCGGCCTCGTTCTCCACGCGGTAGACGATCGCGACGGGTCCGAAGAACTCCTCATGGTGAGCGTCGTTGGCGACCGTGACGCCGGTGAGCACCACGGCGGGGAAGGCGGTTCCGTCCCGCTCGCCGCCGGCGACGACCGTGGCCCCCTGGGCGACGGCGCGCTTGACCTGCTCGTCAAGCCGGTCCGCGGCCAGCACAGATGAGAGCGGCCCGAGCACCGTGTCGGGCGACATGGGGTCGGAGGGCGCGGATTCGGTGAGCTTGGCGGAGAAGCGCTCGAGGAAGTCGTCGTAGAGGTCGCCGAACACGACGAAACGCTTGGCCGCGTTGCAGGCCTCCCCGTTGTTGTCGATGCGAGCCGACACGGCCGCATCCACGGTGGCGTCCATGTCATCGGTGCTGAGCAGGATGAACGGGTCGGACCCGCCGAGTTCGAGAACGACCTTCTTGAGGTTTCGGCCGGCGACCTCCGCCACCGCCGCCCCGGCACGCTCGGAACCGGTGAGCGAGACCCCGACGATGCGGGGATCGGCGATCATGTTCGCGATCTGCTCGTTGGACGCGTAGATGTTGACATAGGCACCCTCGGGGAACCCGGCGTCGCGGAAGATCTGCTCGATCGCCGCCGCGGACTCGGGGCACTGGCCCGCGTGCTTCAGCAGGATCGTGTTGCCGAGCACGAGGTTCGGGCCGGCGAAGCGGGCCACCTGGTAGTAGGGGAAGTTCCACGGCATGATCCCGAGGAGGACACCGAGGGAGGAACGGCGCACGAAGGCGGAACCCTCCCCGCCGAGCAGCTCGATCTGCTCGTCGGCGAGGAACTTCTCGCCGTTGGTGGCGTAGTAGGAGTAGATGTCCGCACTGAAATCCACCTCGCCCAACGCCTGCTCGAGGGGCTTGCCCATCTCGCGAACGATGATCTCCGCGAGCACCTCACGGCGTTCGACGTGGAGTTCGGCGACCCGCTGGACCAGGGCCGCGCGCTCGGCCAGGGTGCTCTGGCGTGACCAGTCGCTGTGCGCCGTGTCCGCTGCTTCGACGGCTTCGTCGAGCTGGGCATCCGTGGCAAGGGGGAACTCGGGGCCGCGGGCCCCGGTAGCTGGGTTGATGACGACGTAGTGGCTCATTTGTGCTCCTCAAATAGCTTTCGTGGAAGAGATTCGGGTCGATCAGGATCCGCTCGCTGCCTCTATGCAACGTACCCGCTCGCAAGCAGGATCGCCTGAGGAAAATCTACGGGATACGGCCCGTCACGCGGTGAACCGGTTACGCTCCGGGCTCTGGCGAGGACGAAGCGGGGCTTTCCTCGCGCAGGCTCTCGAGCGCCGCCGACAGCTTCTCTGCCACCTCGCCGGCGACCTGCCGCATCTCGGGGTTCTCGGCGAGGTCGACCATGATCTGCGGGTCGATCATCTCCACGACGGTGCCGCCATCGGTGCTGCGAACGACGACGTTGCACGGCAACAGCAGTCCGATGGACGGCTCGGCCTGCAGCGCCCGGTGGGCGAATCCGGGATTGCACGCACCGAGGATCAGGTTGCGGTCGATCTCCACCCCGAGCTTGGTGCGCAGGGTCTGCTGCATGTCGATCTCGCTGACGATGCCGAATCCCTGCTCGGCGAGCGCGCCGCGCACGGCGACGACGGCATCCTCAAACGGGCGGGCGAGGGTGAGGTTCATTCCGTAGGTCATGGTGTTCTCCTTCGAAGGCGATCTGCGAGTGGGACGCACTGCCACGGTACGCCGCGTGGCGGTTACGGGGTCGTGACGATGGCCAGACCGGTCGAGGTGGACGCGTCGGAGATGCCGCCCGCGTTCGTCAGGTCGGTGAAGCCCATCGCGGACATCCGGGACAGCGCCGCTGCGGCACGGGTGCCGGAGTGGCAGTAGAGCAGATAGGTCCCATCGGTCGGCAGCTTCTTCACCTGGCCGTCGAATGAGGGAGATTCCACATCCACGTTGATCGCGCCGGTGAGGTGGCCCTGGGCGTACTCGCCCGGAGTGCGGACATCGACAACGACGGTTCCCGCCTTCAGCGACTGTGGGGCTGGTGACGCGGCGGAGCACGCGGCCAATCCGAATGTGGCGACGATCACCAGGGCGAGGGATGCGAGCAGTTTCTTCATCGGGCAACCATTCTTCGGGGAGAAGCGGGCTCAGAGGACCCGCGATCGGTGTGACCGCCATCGTGGGACGGACGGGTCGTCGAGGCGGGCCGCGGGAACAGCGGGCGGCAGGTCGCGCACACCTCGCCATCGATCTCGCCGGCCGAGGCCCGGTTGAGGCGCGCCGTTGCCTTGCTCTCGCTCGCCAGTCGCTCGCGCAGGGCCCAGACCAGAAGCACGATGGCGGCGGCGGCGACGACCGGACGAGTGACCCCGGTGAGCATGGGTGCGACGGTCCGGGAATCCGTGGCGAGGAAGAGCGCGATCAGGCCGAAGCTGGGCCAGCGCGTGTCACACAGGGTGGCGTCCGCACCGATCGGCGTTCCGACATAGCTGGCGATGATCAGACCGACGAGGACCGAGCCGACGGCGACGGCCGGAATTGACCACCAGGCACCGGAAAACACGACGCCGCCCGCCGTGACGCCGACGAGACCGGACGCGAGCACCAGCCCGGTGATCGCAACGATCGCGACACCCGCGGTGATCGCCCAGCGCCTGGCCTGCCAGGTTCGCAGATCAGTGAACATGCTGGGTCTCCTCATCGGTCGCCGGTTCGAGAGCCGGGGCGCGGGCGGTGATCCGGCAGGAGTTCTCACGGGTCAGGCGTGCATACAGTGCCCAACCGAGCAAGACGATCGATAGCGCGGCCAGGTAGGGCTGGACGGGCTCGAAGAACTGGAGCGCCCCGGTCGTGCCGAGCGCGAGGAGCACGATCTTGTTGCAGACGGGGCAGCCGACCGCGAAAAACGTGATCATCCAACCGGCCAGCCCGAGGCGGCCTTCCGCGCGGCGCGGCGCGGCGCCATCCGGGTAGGCGACGTAGGTCGCCGTGACCAGGCCGGCGAGGACCGCGCTCACGACCAGCACCGGCCACGACCACGCCGTCGGCGGCACCTGCCGGCCGAAGAACGGGGTGTCGATGAGGTCGGTGGGGATCGCGATGAACAGCACGGTGAATACAGCCGTTGCCAGAGCGGTCAGCCAGCGACGGGCCGGCCAGCGGCGAAGCTCAGCGACCAGACCGCGAGGGTTGACCATCCGCCGACCTTCCTTTTTTCGTGACGTTCGGGCATGCAAGCATTTTATACCCGGTGGGGTATTTCTAATACCGTAGGGGGTATTCTTGACAGAGGCAAACCAACGCAGTATCCCACCACCTCAGGAGCACCGAATGGGAATCTTCAGCAAGCTCTTCGCGAAACCCTTCGCGAGCGTCAGCGCCCTCCAGGCCAAGGAGATGCTCGACGACGGGGCGATCCTCGTCGATGTGCGCACCAGCCAGGAATGGAATGCGGGGCACGCCCCCGTTGCCAGGCACATTCCACTCGACACACTCGATCGCCGTGCGGGCAGTCTGGCGGCAGGGACCGCGGTCGTCACGATCTGCAGGTCCGGCGCGCGCTCCGCACAGGCCGCACGGGTTCTCGCCGCGCAGGGACTCACCGTCGCGAGCGTCAAGGGCGGCATGGCCGCCTGGCAGCGTTCGGGCGGCCGGGTCGTGGCCAAGAACGGACGAGACGGGACGGTGGCCTGAGCATGGATTCATCGACAGCCAAGACCGACGACCTGCGCAAGACCGTCAATCGGCTCAGACGAGCGCAGGGCCAACTCGCCGCGGTCATCGCCGCAGTCGAATCGGGTGCCGACTGCCGTGCGGTAGTGACCCAGCTCGCCGCAGTATCGAGCGCCATCGACCGTGCCGGATTCACCATCATCTCCTCGGCGATGAAGGAATGCCTCGTCGAAACCGACGAGGGGGCCCGCTCCTTGAATGTGGCAGAGCTCGAGAAGCTCTTTCTCACCCTGGCCTGAACGCAGCACCCCGGCCTTGCCCCACACCCCTCCAGCGAAATAGGAGTTCGTGATGTTCATTATTCAGTTCCTCGGCTCGATCGCGGGCCGCTGGACCCGCGCCGTCGCCGGTCTCGTCCTCATCGCATTCGCCATCGTCCTTGGCGGCTGGTGGTGGCTGCTGGCGCTCGTCGGTGCCGTCTTCATCGCGGCGGGCGCGTTTGATTTCTGCCTTCTGGCCCCGCTCCTCGGCAAGCCGCTCCAGGGAAGAAAGTTCAGGGCCTCGTTCTGAACGCCAGGTCTCCGCAGCCCGACCGGGCCGCGCTCACCCCGAACGGCCCGACGATCCCGCTCCCTGGCTCATCGGTGGAGCCGCCCGCGCACGCACCGCTGCAGCGCAAGGTCGTCGGTGTACTCATCGCGGGTCAGATCCTTGGTGGCATCGGGATGGGCGCCACCCTGTCGCTCGGTGCCCTGCTCGCCGCCCAGCTCTCGGGCTCGAGCGCCTGGTCAGGCATGGCCGCCACCATGAGCACCCTGGGTGCCGCCGTCGTCGCGGTTCCCCTTGCCCGCCTGGCTCAGCGCCGCGGGCGCCGCCTCTCCCTCGCCACCGGCGCGCTGATTGCCGCAAGCGGCGCGGCATTGGCCATCACCGCGGTCGCCGTGGATTACTTTCCGCTGCTCCTGCTCGCCCTCATGCTGCTCGGCGCGGGATCCGCGACGAACCTGCAGGCGAGATTCGCCGCGACGGACCTGGCCAGCACCCGGTTCCGGGCCCGCGACCTGTCGATCGTCGTCTGGTCGACCACGATCGGGGCCGTGCTCGGCCCGAACCTGTTCGGCCCCGGCGAGATCGTCGGCAAGGCCCTTGGCCTGCCGCCGCTGACCGGCGCGTTCACGTTCTCCCTGCTCGCCACGATCGGGGCGGCAACGGTCTACTCGTTCGGACTGCGTCCCGACCCGCTTCTCACCGCGCTGGCCTCCCGGGGCGTCGACGCCGCCGCTCCCCGGCCGCGCGGCGGCCTGGCCATCGTGCGCACCAACCGCTCGGCCCGCTACGCCGTCGCGGTGATCGCCTTCAGCCACGCGACCATGGTGGCGCTCATGGCGATGGCGCCGATCCACCTGCGCGAACACGGCGCAACCCTCACCGTCGTCGGGCTCACCATCAGCCTGCACGTCGCCGGAATGTACGCCCTCTCGCCCGTCTTCGGTTGGCTCGCCGACCGACTGGGACGAACCCCCGTCATCCTCGTCGGCCAGGCACTGCTTCTGGCCGCGCTGGCGCTGTTCTGGCTGGCCGGGGGATCAACCACCGCCATGACCGTCGGGCTGATCCTGCTCGGTCTCGGCTGGTCGGCATCCGTCGTCGCCGGCTCCGCCCTGATCGCCGAGGCGGTCGGGGTCGGCGACCGCGCCGCGCTCCAGGGCTTCTCCGACCTGTCGATGAACACGGCCGGCGCGCTGGGCGGCGCCTCGGCCGGCCTCGTGCTCAGCGTCGTCGGGTACTCCGGGCTCGGGCTCGGGACCATGATCCTGGCCGGCATCATCGTGCTGTGGACCGTGGCCCGCACGGCCTCGGCCCGGCGGCTGGCCGCCTGAGTCTCTCGATCAGGCTGTGATGGCCCGTATCGCGACGTAGACGGCGACGAGCAGCACCAGAACGGCAAAACCACGCTTGAGCATGGCATCAGAGAGTCTCCGGCCGAGCCGGCCTGCCACGAGGGATGCGACCATCGCGGAGGCGGCGAATGCGCCCGTCACACCCCAGTGGATCTGCACATCCCCGAGGTGCGCCGAGAATCCGGCGATGGAGTTGATGACGATGACGACGAGCGACGTGCCGACCGTCACGCTCATGGGGAGTCCGAGAACCAGCGTGAGTGCCGGCACGATGAGGAATCCCCCGCCTACGCCGAGCAATCCGGTGAGGAAGCCCACGACCGCGCCGGTCGCAAGCGCCCGGGGCAGACAACTGCGCCAATTGGTGCCTCCGCCTGGCAGCGCACAGGGGCCGCCGACGGACTTGGTCGTGAGGAACATGCGCACACCCGCAACGACCATGATCACCGCGAAGGCCATGAGCAGCACCCGCTGGTCAAGGAGTCGGTTGACCATCGCACCCAGATACGCGGTGGCCACTCCGGCCGCGCCGATGATCGCGGCGAGGGGCCAGTTCACGCCGCGACGGAGCCGCGGGATCACGGCGACGGCGGAGGCAGCGCCCACCACGATCAGGGAACTCGGGATGGCCTCCGACAGTGGCAGGCCCACGCCGTAGACCAACGCCGGCACGGCGAGAATCGACCCACCCCCGCCGACCAGGCCGAGCAGTGCACCGACGATCAGCCCCAGGAGGAGCGCCGTGACGATCACGAGCTGTGGGGCACTACCGTCGGAAGCCCCTCGGCGGTCCACTCGAGCATTCCGCCCGTCATCGTGTGGGCGTCGAACCCGGCTGCGGTCAGTGCGGCGGCGCCGCTGGCGCTTCGGCGCCCGCTTCGGCACACCAGAATGACCGGTCGGGCCAGATCAATTGCTCCGTGGCTGTCCGGCAGCGATCCCAGCGGGATGTGGACAGCGGCATCGATCATGCCATCGGAGAGCTCCTCCGTCTCGCGTACGTCCACGATTTGGGCCTCGGCTAGCCGGGCAAAGACCTGCTGCGGGGTGAGTTCCATTATGAGTGCCCTTCTTTTGTTGCGGAGGAGCGGAGTGTCCCCCACAGAACTGCCGAGAGCCACGCCAGCGCGAATGCGCCGATCAGGATCACTCCCAGCGAATTGAAGTCAACGTGAGCGAACAGATCGAGGCTCCCCCCGCCAACGCCCAGGTGCGAGAGCATCGAGACGAGGCCGATCCCCCCGACCAGGAATGCGACGAAAACGGACACCGCGGTCACGAGCAGGCTGTAATACGCCTTGCGCAGCGGATCGACGGATGCCCATTGGTAGACGCTGTTCATCAGGATTCCGTCTGCACTGTCGAACAGCACCATCCCGGACATGAAGACGACCGGGAGCACCAGGACCGCGTACCAGGGAAGGTTCGGCGTCAACACGCCCGAGAAGACGAAGATGCTGATGGATGCCGCGGTATCGAGACCGAGCCCGAAGAGCACACCGATCGGGAACATCTTCCAGGGCGTGTCGACGAGCCGTGACATCGGGCGGAGGAGTCGGTTGATCACACCCCGCTTCTCCAGATGCCCGTCCAGCTCGCTTTCATCCAACCGCCCGGAGCGGATGCCGCGAAGCACCTTCTGCAAGCCGATCACCGACGACAGGTTGAGAACTCCCATCAGGATGAGGAAACCGCCGGAGAAGGCCGCTCCCCACACGTCGGCGATCTGCCTGAGTGCCGAGCCCTCGTTTCTGAGACTGCCCGCAAGGGCGGTGATACCGACGACCAGCAGCACCACCGCCACCAGCACGACGGTCGAATGCCCCAACGCGAACCAGAACCCCACCGTCACCGGGCGACGCCCGGTGCCGATCAGCCGTCGGGTGGTGTTGTCGATCGCGACGATGTGGTCGGCATCGAAGGCATGCCGGACCCCGAGAAGGTAGGCGCTGACCGCCAGGCCGAGCAGCACGGCGGCGTTGCCACCCGATCGGGCCAGATCCGGCAGCACGAAAAGGAACAGGGTCCCCCAGCCGACCGCGTGAAGGGCCACCACGACCGAACCCATGCCGAGATGGCTTCGCCTCTCGGCCGGGTGAATGGCCATTCGAAGCGCCGTCACAGTGATGCCTTTCGCATTAGCCGGCGGCTGGACAGCCGCTCGGGCGGGAGCCATGGCCCAGAACAGGAGGCCCTCAAACGGTCTGTTCCGCCATCGGGACTCCGGCCGATGCGGCGTCGTCGAAGGCCGCGTCGACGTGCACGACGTCACGTCCCGCGCGCTGAAGCAGGCTGGCGGCGACCCCGGCGCGGTATCCGGAACCGCAGTGAACCCAGATCTTGCCCGCGGGAATCTCGTCCATCCGGAAGAGGAGCTCATGCAATGGCACGTTCACCGCGCCTTCGAGCCGGGAGGCGGCGAATTCGTCGATGCGCCGCGCATCCAGGATGGGTTCGTCCGCGGCCCGGTCGCGCAGCATTTCATCCCAGCCCACGCGGGGGTAGGATGCGACTGCGGCGTCCGGGGCGAGAGCGTGCGGCTCCGTGCCGATTGCGGCATCCGGCGAGTCGATGCCGATCCGCGAGAGGTCCCGAATCGCGTCCTCGACATCGCCGCGGGCGCCAACGAGGGTGAGCGGCTCATTCCACGGCAGCACCCAGCCGAGGTAGGTGGTGAAGTTGGAGCCGTTGCCGTATTCGAAGCTCACGGCGCCCTTCAGGTGGTCCCTCGAGAAGGCGACCCGGTTGCGCAGGTCGACAACCCATTCGCCGTCGGCGAGCCTCCGGGTGAGTTCGGCGACCTCCACGGACTCCGGCACCTGCAGGTCCGCCGGGCCGGGGCCGGCGTTGTTCGCGGGCGCCATGTGTGCGTAGTAGGACGGGTAGGCGGTGAGGTTGGCGATGAGGTCGCGGACGAAGTGCTCTTCATCGGGATCGGTCAGGGCGTGGTTGGCCGTGAGCTGCTCGCCGATGGTTGATGATCCGGCCCCGGTTGCGGGGCCGCTCGAGCAGAAGGAGCCGAATCCGTGGGTGGGGAAGAGTGCGGCCTCGTGCTCGGCCTCGTGCACGAGCTTGCGCACGGACGCGTACTGGTCATGGGTGAGACCGACCGTGTCGGACGCGGCGACCAGGTCGGTGCGTCCAACGGATCCGAACAGCAGGCTCCCGCCGGAGAACACGGCTTCAGTGGTGCCATCGCTCACGATGTAGGAAACGTGAGTGTGCGTGTGGCCCGGCGTGGCGATGACGGTTACCGTGAGGTCACCGACCCGGATGACCTGGCCGTCGATGACCGGTTCACGCTCGAACGTCACGGGGTCGGCCGCATTGACCAGATACTTGGCATTGTGGGTCCGAGCCAGTTCGAAGCCACCGGTCACGTAGTCGTTGTGCAGGTGGGTCTCGGCGACATGCGTGATGGTCACTCCGGCATCACGAGCGGCGGTTTCCACACGGTCGGTGTCACGCTGTGGGTCGACGACCAGCGCAACAGTGCCGTCGTGCACCAGGTAACTGCGGTCCCCCAGTTGCGGTGTTTCGATAACGATAACGTCCATGGTCGGCATCCTCCGAGGTGTTGGGTTCATAGGTCTTTTCGGGCGGGCTGAGGGCTCTCACACTATACCCCCCCGGGTATTAATTAACCAGGGTACGCCTCCGCGGCCCCGCTCGTTGTGCCCTCAGTGCGTATTGAGAATTATACCCCCGGGGGTATAACATGGGCCCATGCCTACTATCGACATCACCGAGAAGACGTTCGACGCAACCATCACCGACAACAGCATCGTGCTTGTTGATTTCTGGGCGGCCTGGTGCGGCCCATGCCGGATGTTTGCGCCGACATTCTCGGCCGCCTCCGAGAAGCACCCCGACATCGTCTTCGCCAAGGTCGACACCGAGGCCGAGCAGGGCCTCGCGGCCGCCGCCGGCATCCGCTCGATCCCGACCCTGATGGCATTCCGCGACAAGATCCTTGTCTTCTCGCAGCCCGGAGCATTGAACGCCTCATCGCTGGACGAGCTCATCTCCGAGGTGAGCGGCCTCAACATGGACGAGGTGCATGCAAGCATCGCCGCCCAACAGGCCGCCTCCGAGCAGACCGTCTCCTAAGAGAGGCGTCGGCGGTCTCACCGCAGGATGACCACGCACACAGCCGATCGGAAGGGCAGGTCGATGGCCGGCATCGATTCATTCATGATTGTGGTCGGCGTGGACGGATCCACGCCGTCGCTTGCCGCTCTCGACTGGGCCGTCACGGAAGCTCGGCTCCGCCACGGAGAGATCCGCATCGTCACGGCCTGGTATTACCCTCCGCTGGCGTCTGGGGTGAGTGACGGGGTCATCGACGACACGTTCAAGAATCACGCCGAGCAGACCCTGGCGGAGGCACTCGCGGTCGTCGCCGGCCAGTCAGTGCCCGTCACGGGAATGGTCGCGGAAAACTCTCCGGCGACCGCGCTGCTGGAGGCCGCGAAGGACGCTGACCTGGTGGTCGTGGGATCGCGCGGACACGGCGGGTTCACCAGCCTCCTGCTCGGATCGGTGTCCTCCCAGGTCGTCCACCACGCCCGGTGCCCGGTCCTGGTCGTCCGTTCGAAGGCCGTGGCCGACTAGATCGACTGTTCGTCAAGCAACTGGGCAAGCGCGTCAAGGCCGCCGGCGAAGTAGTCCACCCAGCTTCGTGCCGTCCGGCCGGGAACGAGGGACTGCGCCTCCCAGCGCGCACGGATCTCTTCCACCACCCGGCGGCTCATGCCGTCACCGTCCGGAGGGGCGCCCTCGTCCGGACGCACGGGCAGGCGACGGATGGCTCGGCGCGCCTCCGCCAGGGCAGCCGCCGTGCCCTCGTGGTATTTGACCGCGGACACCGGGCCATTCGACCCGGGCACGGCACAAAGCGACTGGCCGCCGGTGGAGGCAGCCAGTCGCTCCAAGGCCTCGCTTTCGCGGGCCCCTAAGGATTCGAGAAACAGAGTCTCCCGGCGCGTGAGCACCCGACTACTTGCAGGTGCAACGCTGCTCGAGCGGAACGCCAGCCATGACGCTGTCTACATGCTCGCCGCATCCAGCCCAGGTAATCTTGCCGCATACATTACAACGGACAGCACTACACATGAATTACTCCTTCTTCAATTCGACTAGTTCAGGCCAATTATACCCCAGGGGGTATAATTAGCCTCATGGATTTCGGCCTATCGACCGAGGAGCCGCGCGAAGAAACCACCGCTAGATGGCGCCTTTTCGTGGCCAGGGCACTGTTGAGCGCGAGGGACGTTCCTCATGACCTGGTCCACATGTTGGCCACAGCCCGCCCATGTTGTCTTGCTGCAAACTCGGCACGTGACTGCTCTACACATTGTGGTGTTCCCTTTCGATTTGGATGCACTGCTCGATAGACTATACCCCCGGGGGTATATTTAATGGTACGGAGACCCGAATGAAAACAGTAATTGTCGGCGGAGTCGCAGGCGGAATGTCTGCGGCAACACGCTTGCGCCGGCTGGACGAGGCGATGGATATCGTCGTGTTCGAGCGCGGCCGCCACGTATCGTTCGCCAACTGCGGTCTGCCCTACTATGTCGGCGGCGTGATCAACAACCGCGATTCCCTGCTCCTGCAAACGCCGGAGTCCCTTGCCTCGCGCTTCGCGATCGACGTCCGGGTCGAACACGAGGTCATTTCGATCGATTCTCTCCGGAAGATCGTTCAGGTCACCGATCTGCGAACCGGCACGACCCACGAGGAGCAGTACGACTTCGTCGTCCTTGCCGGTGGTGCCACCGCGTCCCGCGGGGAGACGGCCTCTGCCGTGCCGACCTACACGCTCCGCAGCGTCGATGATGTCGACCACATCACCGAAACGCTCACGTCCATCACAGGGCTCGCGCACGCGGTGGTCATCGGCGGCGGGTTCATCGGCCTCGAAGCCGTCGAGAATCTGGTCGGCCGCGGCGCGGGTGTCACCCTCATTCAGCGCGGCCCGCACGTGCTGTCTCCGCTCGACAGCGAAATGGCGGCCCCCGTACTGTCGGCACTGCGCCAACGCGGGGTCGACGTGCGCACCGGCACCACCGTCGCATCCGCGTCGGAGGGCTTCGTCTCCCTGACCGATGGCACCCGGGTGCGCGCCGACCTCGTGATCGAAGCCAGCGGCGTCAGCCCGGAGGTCACCGTCGCACGCAGTGCCGGACTCGCCATCGGACCGACCGGCGGCATCGCTGTCGACCGGCAGCAGCGCACCAGCGACCCGGCCATCTTCGCCGTGGGCGACGGGGTCGAGAAGGTCGATGCCGTGGATGCCTCCCCGACCCTCGTGACCATGGCGGGGCTGGCGAACCGTCACGGGCGGGCCGCCGCCGACGCGATCGCTGGCCATTCCGAGCCGGCCCGACCCGCTCTCGGCACCTCGATCGTCTCAGTCTTCGACCTGACCGTCGCGATGGTCGGCTGGAGCGAGAAGCGCCTTATCGCCGCGAATCGGGCGCACCGCGTCATCCACACGCACCCCGCCTCGCACGCCACCTACTATCCCGGCGCCGAACCCATGGCCCTGAAGCTGCTCGTCGACCCCGACGACGACTCGATCCTGGGGGCGCAGATCGTTGGCGGCGCCGGAGTGGACAAGCGGATCGATGTGATCGCGACCGCGATGGCTGGCGGGCTCAGCGCATCGTCGCTCGCCCACCTCGAACTCGCCTACGCGCCGCAATACGGATCCGCGAAGGATGCCGTGAACATGGCAGGCTACGTCGCGGACAATCTCGCGACCGGGATGACCAGGGCGGTGCAATGGCACGAGCTTGACATGGTCCTCGACCGCGGCGCCACGCTTGTGGACGTTCGCACCTCTGCTGAGTTTGCGGCGGGCTTCATCCCGGGAGCGGTGAACATCTCGCTCGACGATCTGCGCCTGCGTCACACCGAATTGCCGGGCGGTCCGCTCGTCGTGAGCTGCCAGGCTGGTCAGCGAGGGCACACCGCGGCGCGGCTGCTCACCCAGCTCGGGCATGACGTCCAGAATCTTGACGGCGGATACAAGACCTGGGTCGCTGGCATGTCCACCCTCCACCGCGAACCCGAACTGATCCTTGCCTGAACGACAACCGCGCGAACCCGCCGCCGCTTCCCCACCCCAGAGGAGACAACGAATGAACAGCAGTGCCCCCAGGCCCGAAGACGAAGCAGAGGATTCCACCGCCGAAACGAGGAAGATCCTCAATCGCCTCCGTCGAGCGCAGGGACAACTCACCGCGGTCATCGCGGCCGTCGAGAACGGCAGCGACTGCAAGACGGTCGTCACCCAGCTTGCGGCGGTATCCAGCGCCCTTGACCGCGCCGGATTCACCATCGTGTCCTCGGCGATGCGCCAGTGCATCGCCGGCCCGAACGACCGGGACAACACCCTCACCGTCGACGAACTCGAGAAGCTCTTCCTCACCCTGGCGTGACCGGGCTCGGCCGGACCGGCCGCCAACCCCACGTTGTCGTTGAGGCAACCGCCGTTCGGGCAACTCGCCCGCGACGGCACCCGCTCCGCCGTCAGGTCGACTTCCAGCGACAATGCGCAATGATGGAGTCGGTAGGTCAGGGAGACAGAGCCCTGCATTTCTCGAAAGGCTCCCGATGACGGTAGTGACCAGCATCCCCAGTCCCCCCTATGCGTGGGCTCAGTTCCACATTGGCCCGCTCACCATTCACACCTACGCGATCTGCATCCTGACCGGAATCATTGCGGCCGTGATCATCACCCAGCGACGGCTGGGCCGCCGAGGCGCCGAGTCGGGGGTCGTGCTCGACATCATCCTCTGGGCCGTGCCGCTCGGAATCGTCGGGGCACGTTTCTATCATGTGTTCACCCACGTCGGGGACTACTTCTTCCCCGGCGCGAACCTCTGGAACGTCTTCGCGATCTGGGATGGCGGCAACGCCCTCTACGGCTCTCTGCTCGGCGGGGCCATCGGCGCCTACATCGGTTGTCGCCGGCACGGGATTCGGTTCTGGTCCTTCGCCGACGCGCTCGCCCCGGGGATGCTGGTCGCCCAGATCCTCGGCCGATTCGGCAACTACTTCAATCACGAACTGTTCGGGCTGCCAACGACGCTCCCGTGGGGACTGCAGATCGAATCCACGAATGCGAAGTTCCCAGCCGGGCTCGCCCCCGGAACCCTGTTCCACCCCCTCTTCCTGTACGAGATCATCTGGAACCTGATCGGGGTCGCCATCGTGCTGCTCGTGGAGCGCAAGATGAATCTGCGCTGGGGTCGGGCATTTGCCGTCTACCTCATCTGGTACGGGCTCGGTCGCAGCTGGCTCGAGGCGATCCGCATCGACCCGACCAGCGACGGCTTCCTGCGGATCCCCGACAACGTGTGGGCGTCCTTCGTCGCGGTCGCCCTCGGCATCATCCTCCTCGTCGTCCAGGGCCGACGGCACCCGGAACCCGAGCTCTCGGTCATCCGGGACGGATGGGTCGCCAAGTCGCAGCCCGGCGGATCACCAACCGAGCCCCACGCGGCGCCGACCGAGCCCGACGAATCGAGCACGACCGAGGAACCAGTGGAGCACACGCCACGGCTCTGAGGTTCAGGCGACCCCGGTGATGCGCGAGCGCGTCAGCAGGTAGCTCACGGTCACGGCCCCGGCAACGCACAGCATCGTTGGCACCAGGAGCGCGGGGCCCTGATTCGTGAACTCCAGCAGCAGCACGATCGCCGTGAGCGGTGCCCGCATCGTTGATGCGAGAAACGACGCGGCCGCGACGAACGCGAATGCCGCCACCGGGCCGCCCGGCCAGGCGACCTCCCACAGCCCGCCGAGGGCGGCCCCCAGGCAGGCACCGATCGCCAGCGACGGCGTCAGCGTGCCACCGGCAGCGCCGCTGCCGATCGTCGCTGTCGTGGTGACGACCTTCACCACGGCGAGCACGGCAAGCACGCTAACCCCCACGAGCCCGGAAAACGCCGTTTGTCCCAGTGCCCGCCCGTTGCCAAGCACCTCCGGGAATGGGATGGCGATCAGGCCGACGGCCGTGAACACCGCCGGCATCACCAGAAGGATCCACCACGACCGCGGGCGGATCCTTCCGGCGAATCTCACCGCGCGAACGAAGCCGATCGAAGCGAACCCGAGCACCGGGCCGGCCAGTACGGCCCAGACGAATAGCGATGGGGTGAGGTCGAGGTGCGGAATCGTGTAGAGCGGTGTCGCCGGCACGGCGATCCGGGCCACGATCGTCGCGATGGCGGCGGTGGCCAGGGCGGGAAGCGCCGTGGCGAAGCTGATCTCGGCCAGCAGGATCTCCACGGCAAAGAGTGCGCCGCCGAGCGGAACGCTATAGACGGCGGCAAGGCCCGCGCCGGCACCGCAGGCGATCAGGATACGCCGTTCACGGGATGTGACGCCTGCCTTCTCGCTCAGCCAACCGGCGAACGCCGCCCCCAGCTGCCGCGGAGCCACCTCTCGGCCGATCGAGGCGCCGAGCCCCACGATGATCACCTGAAGCCCGGCGTTGATGACGGTCGACAGTGGAGGCATCCGTGTGCCGGCGACGCCCTGTTGGACCGACACGACGCGGGCGCCCAGCGGCGTAGCGCCCACCACCCCGCGCCCCCGATCACTCCGGCAATCGCGAGCACCTCGACCCGCTGCCAGGGCGGCGCCTGGCTGACACCATCGAGAAAGGTGCCGACCGAATAGTTGTAGGCCAGGTGCTCGATCCCGCCGAGGGCGAGGCTCACGGCGAGGCCACTGATGCCGGCCCCGATCCCGACCAGCGCGGAAACCACAGCCAGGCGGGCCGCCCACGAGAACGAGGGTTGAAGCGTGCGATTCACGTATCGATCTCGCGTCGCTGACGGATCACGGCGACAAGATCCTCGACTGTGGGAACCCCGGCGAATCCCGTTCCGGTTCGATAGATCCGGCAGGCCAGGTCGGCCGTCCGCCCATCGCCGGGGAAAGCGTCGATTCCATCCAACAGGATCGTCGGAGAGCCGGCAAAGGGAACCGCTGCCGCTTCCTCGCCCGACGTCAGCAGCAGAAACTCGATCTCTACGTCCGAGTGCCCCACCTCGTCCAACGCGGCACGAACCCGTGCTCCCGCTTCCGCGGAATTCGGGCAATCGGGGATGTTCAAAATTTCGACTCGCATTCGCCCATTCTGCCTTCCCCGATCGCCCGTCGCCCCGTCGGAGCGATCGCTCGGCTTCCGGTCAAGGACGGGCACTGATCAGGCGGGCAGCCCGGACTGAGCCCTCGGGCTGATCCGCGGCAGAATGATGCGATTCCACAGGGCGATCACCAGGGTGCACGCCCCCGCTGCCCAGACGAGCGAACCGATGACGTCAGTCGGGTAGTGCACGCCCAGATACATGACCGCGGCGGCCGTCACCACGGTTACGGTTATGCCGAGGGCGACGACGAGCGCGAGCCGCGCCGAGTTTCGTGCCAGGAAGATGAAGCCGATCGCGATCGACGCGGCGAACACGACGTGTCCGCTCGGGAACGTGGGGTCCGGTGGCGTCGGAAGGTAGGGGTGGGCGAGCGCCGCGGCGGAGGGACGAGGACGGTTCACCAATAGCTTCACGATGTCGCTGCTCACCCAACTCCCCCCGACGACGACGCAGAAGGTGAGCGCCGAGCGCCAGTTACGGGATGCCACCCAGATGATCAGCGCAGCCACGACGGTGATCGCGATCGCCCCGGCAGGGGAGAAGAGCTTGTAGATGGCCAGCGCCACATCCGTGACCGGGACCACATGCTGCTGACTCAACGCACGATCGACACCCAGATCGAACGCGGTGACCGCCTGGGATTTTGACAGGAACAGTCCGAACACCACCACCGCCAGCAGCAGGATGCCACTGACGACGACCGCCCTCTGCAGCCGTTCGATCGGGCGCTGTATGCCTGGCAGGGTCCGGGTAGGGGAGGTGTTCTCCACCGAAGAATTCATAGTGCCAAGCATCCACTGTCGTCGCTGAAAAATCTCCAAGACGCGGCCCGGCCCGGTCAATTCCGGCCTCACGGACACCCTGTGTTCCGCCGATTCCCCCGGTTCCACCGGAACTTGGACGAGAATCAGCACCAACGCATTCTTTTCTGTCCTGCTGAAGATTTCTTGACGAGCGTTTCCTGAGGGGGTTGAATGAGCGGGTTCGTCGACGCCATCCTGAACGTCAACGCGATCCTGGCGTACGCGATCGTGGCGTTGTTGGTGTTTGCCGAAGACGCCCTGTTTGTGGGATTCGTGCTGCCCGGCGAAACCGCGGCGGTGCTCGGTGGTGTCGTCGCCAGCCGCGGCCACGTCCAGCTCTGGCTGATGATCGTCCTGGTCATCATCTCGGCGATCGCCGGGGACACGGTCGGCTATGAGGTGGGAAAACACTTCGGCCCCCGCTTGCTTCGTTCCAGAATCCTCAACAGGCGTCGCACGAAGCTCGAAGAAGCGCAGGAACTGCTTCGGCGCAGGGGCGGCAGCGCCGTGTTCCTCGGACGGTTCGTGGCGTTCTTCCGGGCGGTCATGCCGGCTCTCGCCGGCGCCTCCCGCATGCCATACCCGAGGTTCCTCGGCTACAACGCTGCCGGAGGAATCCTCTGGGGCGCTGCCTTCGTGATCCTCGGGTTCCTGGCAGGGAACTCCTACCGGGTGGTCGCCAAGACCGTCGGCCGGGATCTCGCGGCCCTGGTCGGACTGCTGGTCATTGTCGGCCTCGTCGTCTGGCGGGTACGCAAGTACGTCAACGAACGAAGAAGGCCAACCGACGAAGCCAGACCTGAGGATGGTTCCGCCTAGCCCTACACCTAGCGAGCCCGGTCCGAATCACCCCGAAGAACAGCGAAGGCCCCATTTTCGAAATCATCGAATCGGTCGAGGTGCTCGTGGGTGGACTCGAACCGCCGATACCCGACTGACCGACCAGTAGTCCACGATTCCCGCCCACCGCAACAGAGAAGACATCATCCTGCCCTGAGGGCAGGATTTTCGTCGTTTAACGTGGTCTCCGCCCGGCGCCTGAGCTCATCGACGCTCCCGCAGGCAATCTCGACCAAAAACAACGAAGGCCGACCCGGATTTAATCCGAATCGGCCTTCACCGGTTCAAAAGCTGAACGTTAAAGCTTGCTATCGTGTGGTCCAGATCATGCCGTTTTTTCGGTTCCCGGGGTCTTCGATTTACCGTTACCACTTTGGGGACCACACCTTGCTGCTTCGAGAAATTCTTCGACCACTCAACAGTCGGAGCCCTGATCTCCGGCTCAGGTCCTCTCCGCGCCCGTTCCGCAAGAACACCAAGCAGCCGAACTTGCGCGGATTGATCGGCGGCGCGTCGGCCCCAGCGAATCTCCTCGATCTCGACTCACCCCGCCCCCCTCGGCGTCGCCGAGATTCGAGTCGTCGCATGAGCGGGAAGAGGGCGCCTGGCCGACGTCGCCTTCTCCTGGGCCTGTTCATGCGGGTTTGGCTGGCCCGTCAGCAGGCACATAACAATCAGTGGACCCCGCGACCGCGCGATGCAACGATAATCTCAACGACCGGTCCTGAACCCCACCGAGTACTGATATTCGGTTCCGGTCCAGCAGTCGGCTGGGGTGTGCTCACAAACGAAATTGCCCTACCTGGCTCGCTCGCCCGAGCATTGACTCGCAGGACTGGACGCGGAACTGTTGTCGAACTCGTCGCCGACATGGGGATCACCGCAAGCAACGCACTGCCGATATTGCGCAAGATCGACCTGTCCCGTTTCGATGCGATCGTTTTCATACTCGGCGCAAACGACGCCGTCAGATTGATTTCGCTGGCGAAATGGCAGAACCGACTCTCTGAGGTACTTAGCTACCTCTCCCAAAGCTCATCACCCCCATTACGAACCTTCGTGACCGGCATCCCCCCGGTCGAGTCAGCGCCTGGGTTCAAGACACGAATCGGCATGATCGTCGCCGCACACGCCCGCCAGATGAACGACATCACGGCTCGAGCGTGCAACCCCGCACTCAGCGCGACGTACGTGCCCTTGGGCGCCGTCGAACCGGAAAAAGCCCTCAGGGTGCGCGACGGCCAAACCTACCGAAAGTGGGCCAACACCATCGCAGACATCATCGCGCCGCAACTGTGTGCAACCAGGAAGTGGTGACCATGTCTCTCATCAACGACTCCCGCTGGCTCCACAAGCTCCAGTACAAGAGCAGAGAGTGGCGACGCGCCTATGCCGTGGACCGCAACATCGTCGAGGCCAGCAATGGCCACGCGAAGGATGAGGGCAAGGAGGCCCTTGGAGCCTCGGGGCGCAGAAGGCTCCGCGGACTTGCTGCTCAGCAGCTGCTTATCACCTTTCTCGTGGTCGTCGCCAACATGCGAAAGGTGTGGTCATTCATGCGAAGCATGGAGGATGCACCCGCGGCAATACCGGTGAGGCGCCCTTCGCGGTCGCGCGGGAAGTACAGCGCTCGCGAATACGAGCCCCGCATTCCTGAGGTCCGCGAGCAGCTCGGCTTACCGCCGCTGGAACGAACGCCAAAGTTCAGGCTCGCAGCGCTTGGTGACAAGGCGAAGAAGAACGCCGCCGCGCCGCGGAAGACTGCCGCGTAACTCTCGGAACGAGAAGAAGGGCCCTCAGGATTCGTCCCGG
>JBBSBA010000031.1:0-30262 GCA_038251725.1 Actinomycetales bacterium | reverse complement strand
CGGCGTGCTCATCGATGCCAAGAAGGCCGCCGACCTGCCCGACAACCGCATCGTGTACATGTCCACCGGTTCGCAGGGCGAGCCGATGGCCGTGCTCGCGCGCATGGCCAATCTCGAGCACCAGATCGAGGTGGGCAAGGGCGACACGGTCATCCTCGCCTCGAGCCTCATCCCCGGCAACGAGAACGCGGTGTATCGCGTCATCAACGGGCTGACCAAGCTCGGCGCGAACGTCGTGCACAAGGGCAACGCCAAGGTGCACGTCTCCGGGCATGCATCCGCGGGCGAACTGCTCTACGTCTACAACATCCTCAAGCCGAAGAACGTGCTTCCGGTGCACGGGGAATACCGCCACCTGGTTTCCAACCAGCAGCTCGCGATCATGACCGGCATCCCGGAGGCGAACACCTTCGTCGGCGAGGACGGCATCGTTCTCGATCTCAAGGACGGCGTCGCGGAGGTCGTCGGCCAACTCGACCTCGGCTATGTCTACGTCGACGGCGCGACCGTCGGCTCGATCACCGATGCCGACCTCAAGGACCGCCGCATTCTCGCCGAGGAGGGCTTCGTCTCGATCTTCGTGGCGATCGACGCCCAGACCGGACGGGTCATCGTCGGCCCCGAGATCCAGGCTCGCGGCTTCGCCGAGGACGAGAAGGTGTTCGACGCGGTGAAGCCGCTCATCATCAAGGCGCTCTCTGAGGCGTCGGCCAACGGCACGCGCGACACGCACTCGTACAGCCAGGTCATCCGTCGCACGGTGGGACGCTGGGTGAACACCTCGCACCGTCGTCGCCCGATGATCGTTCCGGTGGTCATCGAGGCGTAGGAGTTCCTCCGCCGGTCGACTGGCGAGCTCGGCGAGCGTGTCGGGACCGGCCGTGAGCCGCACCCGGCGTTACCTTGGAAACATGGCTACGAGCACTAGGTCGACCCCGCGCGCGCGCAGTTCGGCGCGCCCCACGGCCCGTAACTCCGGCAGGTCAGGCACCGGCGGCCCGGGCACAGGCAAGGGGAGCACGCGCAAGCTGCCGGCGATGAAGGCGAAGCAGCTCGACCGGCCCGGCCTGCTCAGTTCGGTCTGGCACAGCCTTGCCCACGTGGTCGGCGGCGCGGCCCGCGTCCTCGGCCGGGAGGCCCTCGCGAAGGACGAACGCCGCGACGGTGTTCCGTTCTTCGTCTTCCTGCTCGCCGTGACCGGCGCGGTGGTCGAGTGGTTCAACCCAGCCGACCCGATCGCCATCGCCCTCGATTCCTATACGTTCGGCGGGCTCTTCGGCCGCGTCGCCTATGCGCTGCCGGTGATCATGCTGCTGTTCGCGGTGTGGCTGTTCCGGCATCCGTCGTCGGTGCACGACAACGGTCGCATCGGCATCGGACTCGCGGTGCTCCTCACCTCGGTGAGCGCGCTCTGCCACATTTTCGGCGGCACGCCGCAGCCGTCCGGCGGAGTGGAGCTCATGGCCCGCGCCGGCGGTGTCGTCGGGTGGGTGCTCGCGGCCCCGCTCCTCGCGGTCGGCAGCGCGTGGCTGGCCACACCCGTCGTCGCGCTGCTGCTGCTGCTCTCGGTCTTCATCATCACCAAGACCCCGCCGAACCACACGGCCCGTCGTCTGCGGGAGCTCTACTCGTACCTGTTCGGCGCCCAGATCCAGGATGTCCCGACCACGGTGCTGCAGAAGGGCTTCACGGCAGACACCGGCTCGTTCGGTTCCCTCGGCGACCTCGGCCTCGATGGCGTCGCCGAGGATGACTCGGCCTCGCTGCCCTGGTGGCGCCGCAACAAGACGAGCCGTGAGGACGAGCCGGCCTTCGACAGCCCGGTGATAGCGAAGGACAAGAGCGCCACCGAGGTGATCGATCGCACCCGCAGAGAGACGGAATTCGGCACGGAGCTCATCGAGGACCTCGCCGTGGCCGAAGCCGCTGCCAAGCGCTTCACCGGCGAGATCGCGCCGGTGACGGGCATCCGCGACGATGGTCCGCTCATCGCCGACCTGCTGCCCGGCTTTGCCGAGACCGCCTCGGCCAAGGGCGACCTCGGCGAGTTCGAGGCCCCGAAGGCGCCGCAGCCGACCGCTCCCTACCGGCTGCCCGCGGCATCCACTCTCGTGCCGGGCACGCCCCCCAAGTCGCGCTCCGAGTCCAACGACGTGATCGTCGCGTCGATCACCGAGGTACTCACCCAGTTCCAGGTGGATGCGCGGGTCACGGGCTTCAGCCGCGGCCCGACGGTCACCCGCTACGAGATCGAGCTCGGCCCGGGAGTCAAGGTCGAGCGGGTAACCGCTCTCACCAAGAACCTGTCCTATGCCGTCGCGAGCAACGAGGTGCGGATCCTCTCGCCGATCCCTGGCAAGAGCGCCATCGGCGTCGAAATCCCCAATGCGGACCGTGAGACCGTCTCGCTCGGTGATGTGCTGCGTTCGAAGGCCAGCACGTCAAGCAAGCACCCCATGACGATCGGGCTCGGCAAGGATGTCGAGGGCGGCTTCGTCGTCGCGAACCTCGCGAAGATGCCCCATCTCCTTGTGGCCGGCGCCACCGGCTCCGGCAAGTCGAGCTTCGTCAACTCGATGATCACCTCCCTCCTGATGCGGGCGAAGCCGTCGGAGGTGCGCATGGTGCTGATCGACCCGAAGCGCGTCGAACTCGCGCCGTACGCCGGAATCCCGCACCTCATCACCCCCATCATCACGAACCCGAAGAAGGCCGCGGAAGCGCTGGCCTGGGTCGTGAAGGAGATGGACATGCGCTACGACGACCTGGCGAGCTTCGGCTTTCGCCACATCGACGACTTCAACGCGGCCGTCGTCGCCGACGAGATCGTTCTTCCGGCCGGCAGTGAGCGTTCACTCAAGCCCTACCCGTATCTGCTCGTCGTGGTCGACGAGCTCGCCGATCTCATGATTGTCGCGCCGCGGGACGTCGAGGACTCGATCGTGCGCATCACCCAGCTCGCGCGGGCATCCGGCATCCATCTCGTGCTCGCGACCCAGCGGCCATCGGTCGACGTCGTCACGGGACTCATCAAGGCCAATGTGCCGTCCCGGCTCGCCTTCGCGGTGTCGAGCATGACCGACTCCCGGGTGATCCTCGACCAGCCGGGCGCAGACAAGCTCATCGGCCAGGGGGACGCCCTGTTCCTGCCGATGGGGGCCTCGAAGGCGATCCGTGTGCAGGGGGCCTGGGTCACCGAGAGCGAGGTCAACGCCGTCGTGCAGCACGTCACGCGGCAGGCGCGCCCCGAGTACCGGCAGGATGTCGCCGTCTCGGTGGAGAAGAAGCAGATCGACGGGGACATCGGCGATGACCTCGAGGTGCTCCTCTCGGCAGCGGAACTCGTGGTCAGCACTCAGTTCGGGTCGACGTCGATGTTGCAGCGCAAACTGCGGGTCGGATTCGCCAAGGCCGGTCGGCTCATGGACCTGCTGGAATCACGGGAGATCGTCGGCCCGTCCGAGGGCTCGAAGGCGCGCGACGTTCTCGTGGCGCCGGAACAGCTGCCCGGAGTGCTCGCCCGTCTGCGCGGCGAGGACGGCCCGGCCATCCATGCCACCGACGATCGGTATTCGGCCGACCCGGTGGGGGATCTGACGAGCGGTTACGATGAGGTTGACGGCGGCGCGGGCGACGACGAGGACGCCTGGAAACTGACCGGCAGGGAGTGAGAGTCATGGCAGCGCCAGAACCTCTCGGGTCGACCGCCTCGACTCCGATGCCCAAGCGCACGAACCCGATGCGCGGGCGCGTCGCGCGGGCGGGGGACACGCCGGCAAGCACGGGCAACGTGGCCAACATGATCACCGTCGCGCGCATCTTCATGGCCCCGGTATTCATCTGGTTGCTGCTGGACGACGGCGGTGCCCTCGGCTATCTGCGATACGTCGCCGCCGGGCTGTTCGTGCTGGCGATCGTCACGGATACGGTCGACGGCATCCTCGCCCGCCGGCAGAACCTGGTGACCGACTTCGGCAAGATACTCGACCCGATCGCCGACAAGGTGCTCACCGGCGGCGCACTCGTCGCCCTGTCGATCCTGGGCGAACTGTGGTGGTGGGTCACGATTGTGATCCTCGTGCGCGAGTTCGGCATCACGATCTTCCGCTTCGCCGTGATGAGGCGCCGGGTGATTCCGGCCGTCGCGAGCGGCAAACTCAAGACCGTGATCCAGGCCGTCGCGATCTCGCTCCTGCTGTTCCCGTTCTGGACAGTCCTCGGCGTCTGGGAGCACTGGCTCGGCTGGGTGTTCATGGGCGTCGCGCTCGGGCTCACCGTCGTGTCCGGCATCGACTTCGTCATCAAATACCGCCAGCAGAACCGCGTCGCGAGTTCTTGAGGACAGTGGATTCCGCTTCCAGGGATATCGGGGCCGATGCGGCCGGGAGCGTCGCGACCGCCATCATCGCAACCCTCATCGAGCGTGGGCTCACCATCGCCGTCGCGGAGTCCCTCACCGGCGGGCTCCTGGCGGCCGAGCTCATCTCGGTGCCCGGCGCATCGGAGACGGTCCTCGGCGGGGTCGTCGCCTACAACACCGCGGTGAAGCACAGCGTGCTCGGCGTCGATGCCGACCTGCTCGCCGAACACGGACCGGTGCATCCCGAGGTCGCCCGTCAGATGGCGGCGGGAGTGCGGATCGCGCTGGCGGTTGAGGGGGTCCCAGCCGACATCGGACTGTCGACCACGGGAGTGGCTGGCCCGGGCCCGCAGGACGGGCATGCCGCCGGAACCGTCTATATCGGCCTGGCCATCGGTGACACCGTGAGTGCGCTGCGGCTCGAACTGGGGGGAGACCGCGGGGCGATCCGCACGCGAGCTGTCTCCGAATCACTGGTACGACTGAGAACCGCACTGGACTCCCGCTGACCCTTCGGCCGGAATCTTTCTGGTTTCGATCTCGTTACATCACAGTGATTCACAAGCGTCATACAGATGCTGCTGGCTAGAGTTTGTCTAATCGGTGGATTAGTGTTAGCGGTCCGCCGCAGAGGAATTATCCGGCTGTGTCCCATGTTGTCGTTCGTGTAGTCGTATTCAAGGAGGAGGGTCCAATGGTTTTAGTCCGTCAAGAAATCGGAGACGTGCTCCGGGACTTTCGCCTGCAGAAGGGTCGTACTCTTCGTCAGGTCGCGAGCAAAGCGAGTGTTGCTCTCGGCTATCTCAGCGAGGTGGAGCGAGGCCAGAAAGAGGCCAGCTCCGAGATTCTCGCTTCGGTTGCGGATGCGCTCGAAACACCGATTTCAGTCATCATGCGTGAGGTGGGAGACCGTCTCGCCGTCATCGAGGGAATCAACATCATCCCCGATACCGTTCCGGACGACCTCGTCGCGGATTTCGATGCGGATCTCGTCATCCGCTAAACGTTGCTCGTCAACAGACAGACTTAGCCGATCCCGGACGGTGTGCCGGCTGGTCGGATGAGATGCCCGGCTCCGTGGAGCCGGGCATCTTTCTGTTGGTTGGCCAGACCCGGCTAGGTTGGAAGGATGCGCCTCAGTCAGTTCTGGACAGCCGTCACCGACGAGTTCGGTGCGGCGCTCGGTCGCACCCTCGTGCACGACCTGGTGCTCGGTGAACTTGGCGACCTCACGGCGGAACAGGCGCTCGTGAAGGGGTTCGACATCCGAGGCATCTGGCTGGCTCTGTGCCGGGCGGCCGACGTGCCGCAGAGCCGCTGGCACGGCGTCGGCATTCCCGCGCCGAAGCCCTGACGCGGCGATCCGCCCGCGAACATTCGAATCCGTGCGACACGCCGCAACAATACATTCGAACATTTCTTCGGTCTGGCGTAGTCTCCTTCACAGCGGCAAACGACGACGAGTTGTGCACCGTGCGATCGTCGGACGCAGCAATGTCGCCGGCCGAGCGTACTGTCGAATTCGTTGGAGCGAGCCGCCAACAACAGCCTTGTCGCAGGTCGGTAATCCCTTGCAGGATCGGAATTTCCGACGGAACGGCAGCCTATAGGCGCACCGAGTACGCAGTGCCAGCCCCGCTCCTTTGCGAGGGCCGCTGCACGAATGAAGGAGCATCACATGCCATCAGTTGCTGATCGCGAAAAGTCCCTGGAAACCGCCCTCGCCCAGATCGACCGCCAGTTCGGCAAGGGGTCCGTCATGCGTCTCGGAAGCGACGAGCGCGCCCCCGTCGCGGTGATCCCCACCGGCTCGATCGCGCTGGATGTCGCGCTCGGCATCGGCGGGCTGCCGCGGGGCCGCATCGTGGAGATCTACGGCCCGGAATCCTCGGGTAAGACCACGCTCACCCTGCATGCCATCGCCAATGCCCAGAAGGCCGGTGGAATCGCCGCCTTCATCGACGCGGAGCACGCTCTCGACCCCGAATATGCCAAGGCACTCGGCGTCGACATCGACGCGCTGCTCGTCTCACAGCCCGACACCGGTGAGCAGGCGCTCGAGATCGCGGACATGCTCATCCGCTCCGGCTCGATCGACCTCGTGGTCATCGACTCCGTGGCCGCGCTGGTGCCCCGCGCCGAGATCGAGGGCGAGATGGGCGACTCGCACGTCGGCCTGCAGGCGCGCCTCATGTCGCAGGCGCTTCGCAAGCTCACCGGTGGGCTCAGCCAGACCAACACCACCATCATCTTCATCAACCAGCTGCGCGAGAAGATCGGCGTGTTCTTCGGCTCGCCGGAGACCACAGCGGGAGGCAAGGCGCTCAAGTTCTACGCCTCCGTGCGTCTGGACATCCGCCGCATCGAGACCCTCAAGGAGGGAACGGATGCGGTCGGCAACCGCACGCGCGTGAAGGTCGTGAAGAACAAGATGGCGCCGCCGTTCAAGCAGGCCGAGTTCGACATCCTCTATGGCACCGGCATCTCCCGTGAGGGCAGCCTCATCGACTTCGGTGTCGAGCACGAGATCGTGCGCAAGTCCGGGGCCTGGTACACCTACGACGGCGACCAGCTCGGCCAGGGCAAGGAGAACTCGCGCAAATACCTCATCGAGCACGCGGCGACCGCCAACGAGATCGAGCAGAAGATCAAGGCCAAGCTCGGGATCCTCGTCGAGGCCAAGGCCGCTGCGGCCGCCATATCGCGGGCGAAGGCCGATGCCAATGCGGAACTCGCTGCGGCGAAATCCACCGGCACCCTGTCCGCCGCGTCGACGCCCGTGAAGAACTCGCGTGCCACCGCGGCAGCGCGGGCCGCCGAGGCGAAGTCGACCGCCGCACAGCCCGAGACCCGCACCGCGGTCGGAGCGTAGGCCATGGTCTCCGATGGCAGCGAGGGCGCGAAGCTGGCGCGGGTGACCTACCTGCCCGGTGTGACGCCGCCGCCGGCGTCGGAGACCGGCTGGTTCGAGTCGGACGAGCCGGAATCGACAGAGGCGGAGCTCTCCACCGTTGCTCCGCCTCCTGATTTCTCGTCTTTCTTCGGCGGGAACGTGGAAGGCAGCGATGCCGCCAGCGGCGGCTCAGCCGATAGCACCGCAGCCGGCAGCGCGCAGCGCGGCGACGACCCGACGGAGCAGCCCACGGGGGGCCGGGGTCGGCCGGCGCGGGCCGAGAACGTGAGCATGCACGCGCTCACCCGTCGCGGCATGTCCCGGTGGGAGCTGGAGAAGACGCTACTCTCCCGGGAGCTCGACGAGGACGTCGTCGCGGCGGAACTCGACCGCCTCGAGGGGGTCGGGCTGCTCGACGATGGTGCGCTGGCCGAGACCTTCGTGCGCACCCAGCACGAGCGCAAGGGCCTCGGTCGGGGCGCGATCACCGCCGAACTTCGCCGACGTCACATCGGCCAGGAGCACATCGACGCCGCGCTCGAGCAGGTGGACGACGACGATGAGCAGACCCGCGCCACCGAGCTGGCCATCAAGCGGGCTGGCCAGTTGAGCTCCTACGATCTCGAGACGGCCAAGCGGCGGCTCCACGGCTTCCTCTCGCGCAAGGGCTATTCGTCGGGCGTCGTTCGCGCGGCGATCGACGAGGCGTTATCGCCGCGCTCGAGCGGGGTGCGTTTTCGCTAGCGGGGTGCGTTTTCGCTAGCGGAGTGCGTTTCCGCTGGCAGTGTGCCCCGTCGCCAACTGCCCTTCCCGTGCGCGGCGATTAGGCTTGGCGCATCATGACGCTCACCGCTCCTGGCACCGCCGATCAAACCCTCGCCGTCTCGGTCGAGGCCGATTCCGAGTCGAACGCCGCTCCGGCCCCGACGCGCACCTATGAGGTGCGCACCTTCGGCTGCCAGATGAATGTGCACGACTCCGAGCGGCTCAGTGGCTCCCTCGAAGCGGCGGGCTACGTGCGGGCCGAGAGCGGCATCGCCGACGTTGTGGTCATCAACACCTGCGCGGTGCGGGAGAACGCCGACAACAAGCTCTACGGCAATCTCGGCTACCTCGCCTCGGTGAAGCAGAAGCACGAGGGCATGCAGATCGCCGTCGGCGGCTGCCTCGCCCAGAAGGACAAGAACGTCATTCTCGAGAAGGCGCCCTGGGTGGATGTGGTGTTCGGCACCCACAACATGGGGTCCCTGCCCGCGCTGCTGGAACGGGCGCGGCACAACGGTGAGGCGCAACTCGAGATCCTCGAGTCGCTGGAGGTGTTCCCGTCCACCCTTCCCACCCGACGCGAATCGACCTACAGCGGCTGGGTGTCGATCTCGGTCGGCTGCAACAACACGTGCACGTTCTGCATCGTGCCGGCGCTTCGTGGCAAGGAGAAGGACCGCCGGCCCGGCGAGATCCTCGCCGAGGTCCAGGCGCTCGTCGATGACGGTGCGGTCGAGGTCACGCTGCTCGGCCAGAACGTCAACTCCTACGGCGTGGAGTTCGGCGATCGCCAGGCGTTCGGCAAGCTGCTGCGTGCCGCCGGCGAGATCCGCGGGCTCGAGCGCATCCGGTTCACCAGCCCGCATCCGGCGGCCTTCACTGACGACGTGATCGACGCGATGGCCGAGACGCCCGCCGTGATGCCGCAGCTGCACATGCCGCTGCAGTCCGGCTCCGACCGCATCCTCAAGGCGATGCGCCGCAGCTACCGGTCGGAGAAGTTCCTCGGAATTCTCGACCGGGTGCGCGCCAGGATCCCGAACGCGGCGATCTCCACCGACATCATCGTCGGTTTCCCGGGGGAGACCGAGGAGGACTTCCAGGAGACCCTGCGGGTGGTCGAGCTCGCGCGCTTCGCCACGGCATTCACCTTCCAGTATTCGATCCGCGAGGGCACTCCCGCGGCGACGATGGATGACCAGATTCCGAAGGTCGTCGTGCAGGAGCGCTACGAACGTCTCGTCGCGCTGCAGGACCGCATCGCCTGGGAGGAGAACCAGAAGCTCGTCGGCAGCACCGTCGAGGTGCTCGTCGGGGCGGAAGGCTCCAAGGACGCCGACACGCATCGCCTGTCCGGCCGCGCGGAAGACAGCCGTCTCGTGCACTTCGAGGTCACGCCGCACAGCGCCGTCCCGCGTCCGGGAGACGTGGTCTCCGTCGTCGTGTCAGAGGCGAAGCCGTTCTACCTGCTCGCCGACTCCGCTGACGGCGCTCCGCTGACCATCCGCCGCACCACCGCGGGGGACGCCTGGGATCGTGCGGAGGCCGAGTCCTGCGGCGTTCCGGTACCGGCACCGGCCGGAACCGAGACCGCGACCCCCGGCCGCGTCTCGCTCGGCCTGCCGACCCTGCGGATCGCGACCACCCCGATCTACGACCTCGACGACGGGCAGCGCTAGCGGCAATGCTCGTTGTCATCGTCGGGGCGACCGGCACCGGCAAGTCCACCCTCTCGCTCGACATCGCGGAGCGGCTCGCGGACGATGGCCGACCCGCGGAGATCGTGAATGCCGATGCCATGCAGCTTTATCGCGGCATGGACATCGGAACCGCAAAGCTCCCGGTCGCGGCGCGACGCGGCATCCCACACCACATGCTCGACGTGCTCGATCCGACCGAGGAGGCGAGCGTCGCCGCCTACCAGGTGGATGCCCGCGCCGCCATCGAGGCCATCATCGCGCGTGGGGCCGTCCCCATCCTTGTCGGGGGGTCGGGGCTCTACGTCTCGTCGGTCGTCTACGACTTCTCCTTCCCGGGAACCGACCCGGTTATCCGCGCGCGACTGGAAGCAGAGCTCCGCGATCGTGGCCCCGGGCTGCTGCACCGGCGCCTTCGGGATGTCGACCCGAGAGCAGCGGAGGCGATCGGCCCGTACAACGGTCGACGCATCGTTCGCGCCCTCGAGGTCGTGGAGCTCACCGGTGAGCCATTCGGCTCCGGGCTGCCCGACGAGTCCGCATCGTGGATGCCGGCCGTCACCATCGGTCTCGCCACCCCCCGGGAGCGGCTCGTCGCGCGGCTCGACGAGCGGGTGTCGGGCATGTGGGCCGACGGACTGGTCGCCGAGGCCCGCACGCTCGCGGAGGCCGGCCTCGGGGTCACCGCGGCGCGCGCGATCGGCTATGCGCAGGCGATCGCCGAGCTGCGCGGGGAGATGACCCAGGCGGAGGCGATCGAACAGACCCGCGCGCTCACCCGCAAGTACGCCAGGCGGCAGGTCGGCTGGTTCACGCGCTACCCGCAGACAGCCTGGCTCGACTCCGATGACCCGCACCGGGCCGCCGCCGCGGGCCAGATAGTCTTGGGCCATGCCTGACCTCCACTTCACCAAGGGCCACGGAACCGGGAACGACTTCGTGTTCTTCGCCGACCCCGATGGTGAGATCGACCTCACCCCGGCCCAGATCGCGGCCATCGCGGACCGTCACTTCGGTGTGGGTGGCGACGGCGTGATCCGCGCGGTGCGGTCGAAGAACCTGCCAGCGGGAACAGCGGCGCTGGCCGAAGATGACGCCGCCGAGTGGTTCATGGACTACCACAACGCCGACGGCTCGCTGTCGGAGATGTGCGGAAACGGCATCCGCGTCTACGCCAAGTTCCTGATCGAGAACGGCTTCGTCGCGCTCGGACCGGGCGAGACCCTGCCGATCGGCACTCGCAGCGGCGTTCGCGACCTGCAGCGCAACTCCTCCGGCTTCCAGGTTGACCTCGGCCGCTGGTCGCTCGAGGGCGGAGAGCCGCTCGTCCGCGCGAAGAATCTCGCCATCGCGCGTCCGGGACTCGGCATCAACGTCGGCAACCCACACGTTGTCGTGGCCCTCTCGAGCGATGAGGAGCTCGACAGCGCCGATCTCTCGTTCATCCCGGTTCTGGATCCGGAGGAGCCCAACGGAGCGAACGTCGAGTTCGTCGTGCCGATGGACCCGCTCGTGAAGGATGGTGTCGGCCGCATCCGCATGCGCGTGCACGAGCGTGGCAGTGGAGAGACGCTCTCCTGCGGCACGGGAGCGGCCGCGGCGGCCCTCGCCACGCGGCACTGGGCCGGCCACGGTGCGCCCAACCAGTGGCGCGTCGAGGTGCCGGGCGGCACCCTCGGGGTGCGCATGTGGGCGGCCGAGGACGGCGAGCACGTTTCGCTGAGCGGTCCGGCCGAACTCGTCTTCGAGGGCGACCTCACCTACTGAGCGAAGGCGGTCGAGCAGACCGACCGCCAGGCTAGCGGCGACGCACCCTGAGTACGCGGTAGCCCTTGTTGGTTGCGGCGCGGGACACGGTGAACTCCGTGGGAAGCCAGCCCTCGAGCCAGCGCTGCAGCGAGTCAGAGCCCAGGTTGCGCTGCACCACGAGCCAGGCGTCGGTCTCCTGGTCCAGACGGGGAAGCCACCGCGTGAGCATCGCGTGCAGTTCGCCCTTGCCCACCCGGATCGGGGGATTGGACCGGATGCTTGTGAAGGCGATGTCCGCGGGAACATCCTGGGGCTTCACCGCGTTGATGTTGGTGATGCCCATGGCCGCAGCATTGCGACGCACCAGTTCGAGCGCCCGCTCGTTGACGTCGGCGGCCCAGACGGTGGCGTGCGGGGATTCGAGCGCGAGCGTGAGCGCGATCGGCCCCCAGCCGCACCCGAGGTCGAGCACGTTGCCGCCCGGAGGAGCCGGGGGAGTGTTGGCGAGCAGTACCTGCGTGCCGGCGTCGATCCGCTCCGGGCTGAAGATTCCGTTGGAGGTCGTCAGTTCGAACTCCCGGCCGGCAAGGGTCACCCGGATCTGACGGAACTTGAGCTCACTCTCGGGCAGTTCGGAGAAGTAATGCTCAGTAGCCATGAAGAGAAACCTATCGAAATACAGGGAGCTAAGGTTAACCAGATGATTGAACCTGAACAAGTCGAACACGAGGATGACGACGCCGTCAGCCGAGTTCTGGCCAGGGCGGCGACGAAGTCGGCCGGTTACACGCTGTTCGGCCGTTCCGCGACCGGCGGCGTCGGGGCACAAGCCCTGCAGACTCGGTCCGTGGAATCCGACAGCGACGGCGACCAGTTCGACCGCGAAGACCGCCAGGCGCTGCGCCGTGTGGCGGGTCTCTCCACCGAACTCGAAGACGTCACCGAGGTCGAGTACCGCCAGTTGCGCATCGAGCGTGTGGTGCTCATCGGCATCTACTCGCAGGGCAACGACCAGGAGGCGGAGAACTCCATGAGGGAGCTCTTCGCCCTCGCGGAGACCGCGGGCGCCACGGTGCTCGACGGTCTGCTGCAGCGCCGCGCGACCCCCGACCCGAGCACCTACTTCGGCAAGGGCAAGGCGCTTGAGCTGCGGGATGTCGTCGCGAGCGTCGGTGCGGACACCGTGATCGTCGACAGTGAGCTCGCCCCCAGCCAGCGGCGCGCGCTCGAAGACGTGGTGCGGGTCAAGGTGATCGACCGCACCGCCGTCATCCTCGATATCTTCAGCCAGCACGCCAAGAGTCGTGAGGGCAAGGCCCAGGTGGAACTGGCCCAACTCGAATACCTGCTGCCGCGGCTCCGCGGCTGGGGCGAGTCGATGTCCCGCCAGGCCGGTGGCCAGGTTGGGGCCGGAAACGGCATGGGAAGCCGCGGACCCGGTGAGACCAAGATCGAACTCGACCGTCGCCGCATCCACACCCGCATGTCACGGCTGAAGAAGCAGATTCTGGGGTTCAAACCCGCACGTGAGGCCAAGCGGGCGAACCGCAACCGCAACTCGGTGCCGTCCGTGGCGATCGCCGGGTACACCAACGCCGGCAAGTCGTCGCTGCTCAATCGCATCACGAGCGCCGGTGCCCTCGTGGAGAACGCCCTGTTCGCCACGCTCGACACCGCCGTGCGCAAGAACGAGACCGCCGAAGGCCAGGCCTACACGCTCACCGACACGGTGGGCTTCGTGCGCAACCTTCCGCACCAGTTGGTGGAGGCGTTCCGCTCCACCTTCGAGGAGATCGCGGACTCGGATGTCATCCTGCACGTCGTCGACGGATCGCACCCCGATCCCGGCAGCCAGCTCTCGACCGTGCGCGACGTGATCGGCGAGGTCGAGGCCCGGCACATCCCCGAGATCGTGGTCTTCAACAAGAGCGACCTCATCGATGACGGCCAGCGGCTCGTGCTGCGCGGACTCGAACCGAACGCGATCTTCGCCTCGGCCCGCACCGGGGAGGGCGTCGAAGAGATCCTCGCCGCCATCGGACGCACGCTTCCGGCGCCGTCGATCGAACTCGACCTGCTCGTGCCCTACGACCGCGGCGACGTCATCTCGTCGCTGCACGACCATGCGCGGATCGTCTCCACCGACTACGAGGAGGCCGGCACCCGCATCTCGGTGCTCGTCACCGAGGAGCATGCAGCGGCCCTGCGTCCATTCGCGGTGACCACCGCCGCGGCCGTTTCCTGATGTCGTTCGGCACCCGGCGGTAAGGGAACGTAACACTCGCACCGCACTCCACCGGGATTGCTATCCTGAGATCACGTCGCGGGCGAGAAGTCGCCGTCGATGGAGCGACAGCCGAGCCCGGCATCCGCCCACCAGGAGTCGATCGGCTCCGCATCCGCCAGCCGGCGATGCAGGGTGGGCCCGGGATCGATCGGGCCGCCGAGGCATCACCGTCCGTTCGACAGGGGCCACCGTGCCATACGACGAGTCGAGGGATGCCCCGCGCACGCCCTTCTCGTTCGAGCTATTTCCGCCACGCTCGGACGCCGCAGCCCACACCCTCTGGGAGACCATCCAGCAGCTTGCCGCGGTCGGACCCGAGTTCATCTCCGTCACCTACGGGGCCAACGGCTCATCCCGGCAGAGCTCGCTCCAGGTGTTGCGATACATCCTCGACAACACGGATGTGCACCCGCTCGCCCACCTCACCTGCGTCGGCTCCTCGCACTACGAGGCCAATCGGCTCGTGCGCGAATTCCTCGACGCCGGCATCACGAGCTTTCTCGCGCTGCGCGGTGACCCGCCGCGCGGGGCGGCCGAGGGCGACGAGTTCCTCGGCGACCTCGGCAGCGCCTCCGAGCTCGTGCAGCTCATCCACCGCGTTCAGACCGAGCGCGCGCAGTACGCGACGCTCTCCTCGCGCAGCACCACCGGGGTCGGGCACATTCCATCGTCGCAGCAGAAGGTGCGGGTCGCCGTCGCGGCGTTCCCCAACGGGCATCCGCGCTCGAAGCGCTCGAACCAGGACATCGACACCCTGCTCGCGAAGCAGGTCTCCGGTGCCACCATGGCGATCACCCAGCTGTTCTTCCACGCGGAGGACTACCTCGGGTTCGTGGCGGAGGCGCGGACGTCGGGCGTCACGATACCGATCCTGCCCGGGCTCATGCCCGCCACGACGCCGGCGCGGCTCGAACGCATCCTCGACCTCACGGGCGAACGCCGCCCCGAGGAGCTGTCCCGCCGGTTGCACGCCACCGACTCCGTCGAGGAGCAGTTCGCCGCGGGCGTCGACCACGCCATCGCCCTCGCGGAGGACGTTCTCGCCGGGGGAGCATCCGGCCTCCACCTTTACACCTTCAACCAGCATCGGGCCGTACTATCCGTTCTCGACGGAGTCGGGCTCACCGCAGCGCTGGTTTCAGCAGAAACACCCAACCGCAAGGAATCCCTATGACCACACCCACATTCCCCACCGGCAGCATCCTGGGCTACCCCCGGATCGGTCGGCGTCGCGAACTCAAGAAGGCGGTCGAGTCGTTCTGGGCCGGTCGCATCACGGCCGAAGAGCTCGAGGCCGCCGCCGCCGAATTGCGTCGCGTCACCCGCGAGCGCCTGGTGTCGCTCGGGCTCGGCAAGACCGACTCCTCCATTCCGGAGGCGTTCTCCTTCTACGACCAGATGCTGGATGCCGCGGTCGCGGTCGGCGCCGTCCCCACGCGTTTCTCGTCTCTCATCGCCGCGGACGGCACCGTCGACCTCGCCGGCTACTTCACCATCGCGCGCGGCGAGGGGAACAACACGCCCGCCGAGATGACCAAGTGGTTCGACACGAACTACCACTACCTCGTGCCGGAGATCGGCCCCGAGACCGACTTTCACCTCGCCTCCGACCGACTGGTGCGTGAGGTCGCCGAGGCGACCGTGAGCGGGTTCCGCACGCGTCCGGTCATCGTCGGCCCGGTGACCTTCCTCCTGCTGAGCAAGCCGAGCGAGGGTGCGCCAGAGGGCTACGAGCCGCTCGACCGCCTCGACGACCTGCTGCCGGTCTACGCGGAGCTGCTCGCCGCCCTCGCCGCCGTGGGCGCCGAGTGGGTTCAGCTCGACGAGCCCGCGCTCGTGAGCGAGAGCATCGAGGTGCCGCGCGACCAGGTGCTCGCCGCGGCCAGGCGCGCCTATGACGCCCTCAGCGCCGTGCCGGTGCGCCCGCAGATCTTCGTTTCTGCGCCCTACGGCAGCCTCGACGATGCCCTCCCGGCGCTCGACTCCACCCCGATCGAGGCGATCGGCCTCGACCTCGTCAAGGGCTCGATTCCGAGCGGATTCACGACCGAGAAGACGATCGTCGGCGGTGTCATCGACGGCCACAACATCTGGCGCGGGGATCTCGCCGCCGCGTTCGGCACTCTCGAGGCGCTGCGCGAACTCAGCCCCAGCATCGCGGTCACGTCATCCACGAGCCTGTTCCACACGCCGCACGACGTCGACGACGAGCCGTTGCTCGACGACCGCCTGAAGAGCTGGCTCGCGTTCGCCGACCAGAAGGTGGCCCAGATCGCGACGCTCGCGACCGGTCTCCTCGACGGGGTCGAGGCCATCCGCCCGGAGCTGGATGCGGCATCCAACGCCCTCGCCGACCGTCGCGTCGCACCGGGTGTGCGTGACGGCGACGTGCGGGCGCGCGCCGCCGCACTCACCGAGGCCGACTTCACCCGTGGCGACTATTCCGAGCGCGCCGCCGCCCAGGACGTCGCGCTGCACCTGCCGTTCCTGCCCACGACGACGATCGGGTCGTTTCCGCAGACCGGCAACATTCGCAAGGCCCGTGCGGCCAATGCGAAGGGCGAGATCAGCGAGAACGAGTACATCGATTTCCTGAAGGACGAAATCAAGAGCGTCGTCGACCTGCAGGAAGAGATCGGCATCGACGTGATCGTCCATGGCGAGCCCGAGCGCAACGATATGGTCCAGTACTTCGCCGAACATCTCGACGGCTTCGCGGTGACCCAGAACGGCTGGGTTCAGTCCTACGGGAGCCGCTGCACCCGCCCGTCGATCCTGTGGGGCGATGTGGCCCGCGAGGCGCCGATCACCGTGGAGTGGTCGACCTACACGCAGAGCCTCACCGAGAAGCCGGTGAAGGGCATGCTCACGGGACCGGTGACCATCCTGGCCTGGAGTTTCGTGCGCGACGACCAGCCGCTCGGCGAGACGGCGAACCAGGTGGCGCTCGCGCTCCGCGACGAGATCGAGGACCTCGAGGCGGCGGGCATCGGCATCATCCAGGTGGATGAGCCGGCGCTGCGCGAGCTCCTGCCGCTGAAGAAGGCAGACCAGCCGGGCTACCTCGACTGGTCGGTGCGTTCCTTCCGACTCGCGACCTCCGGCGTCGAGGCGAAGACACAGATCCACACCCACCTGTGTTATTCGGAGTTCGGCGTCGTGATCGATGCGATCGACAAGCTCGATGCGGATGTCACCTCCATCGAGGCTGCCCGGTCGAAGATGGAGGTCGTCCCCGACATCCAGCGCAGCGGCTTCGGCCGCGGCATCGGCCCGGGCGTCTACGACATCCATTCGCCGCGCGTGCCGTCGGTGGATGAGGTGACCGACCTGATCGAGCTCGCGCTCGGCTCGATCCCCGAACGTCAGGTCTGGGTGAACCCGGACTGCGGCCTCAAGACCCGTGGCTACGACGAGACCGTGGCATCGCTCAAGAACGTGGTCGCGGCCACGCGCGCCGTGCGTGAGCGGGTGCACGCGCACTAGCCAGGACTGAGGGCGGGCCTCGCTTTCGGGGGCCCGCCTTCGGCACGGTGAGCGCCGGACCCGGGGTGTGGCGGGGTGTGGCTCAGACCGAGCGAAGCACCGCCACGACCTTGCCGAGCAGCTCGGCGTAGTCCCCGAGGATCGGCGCGAACGCGCTATTGCGCGGCAGGAGCCAGGTGTGGCCGTCGCGCTGCTGGAACACCTTCACCGTCGCCTCGTCGTCGAGCATCGCCGCGACGATGTCGCCGTTTTCCGCGGTCTTCTGCTGGCGCACCACGATCCAGTCACCATCGCAGATCGCGGCATCGATCATCGACTCGCCGACGACCTTGAGCATGAACAGCTCACCCTTGCCGACCAGCTGTCGGGGGAGAGGGAAGACCTCGTCCACCATCTCCTGGGCCGTGATCGGGATGCCGGCGGCGATCCGCCCGACGAGAGGCACCATCGCCGCGTCTCCGATCGGCGTCGGATTGTCGGAGACGACGGCACTCTCATCATGCTGGATATCGATGAGCACCTCGAGTGCGCGGGGACGGTTCGGGTCGCGGCGGAGATAGCCGCTCAACTCGAGCTGATTGAGCTGGTGGGTGACGCTGGAGAGCGAGGAGAGGCCGACGGCATCACCGATCTCACGCATGCTCGGCGGGTAGCCGCGGCCGGCGACAGCGCGCTGGATGAAGTCGAGGATCGCGAGCTGCTTGTCGCTGAGGCTCTTCCGGCGCCGGGTGCCCGGCTTCTCCTGCGACGGACTCGCATTGCGCGGCACGCCCGTGTGGGAGGTGCCGCTTTCGTCTGTCTCGGTCATGTCTCTCCTGTTGACTCGGCCTGGTGATTCGGTGCTGCGGATGCAATGTCAGTGGGTGGTGATTGCCTGATCTCCAGACAATCGAAACTGTATCCGCGTTTCGCACCCGAAACAAACACCTGTTCGAGTGTGTTGCACCCGTTATTTGGGAAAAATCGAATACAACGCTTGAGTTTGCCTGCATTCGAATGTATGTTCGGAACAAAGCTTCGTATCCGGCACTCCCGGCCGAGTGTCGGATACGAAAACCCCGAGGCACGAAAGGCACGGCAATGAGCACAGCAGCACTGGGCACATCAGGACTGGGCACATCAGGACTGGGCACATCAGGACTGGGCACATCACGACTGGGCATGTCAGCACCTGGCACCGGCTATGACGGCGCGGGCTTCCCCGCCCGCACGCCCCGCCCGCGCAGCCCACGCCTGCGCATCACCCGCCGCGGGTATGCACTGCTTGCCGTGCTCGTCGCACTCCCGCTCGTCGCCGGAGCCCTCGGACTCGCCCTCAACGGCGGGCGAGCGGCCGCGAGCGACAGCGCCGCCTCGGTCTCCTTCACCCACGTGACCGTTCAGGCGGGCGACAGCCTCTGGCAGCTGGCCGGGGAGATCGCGCCGTCGGCCGACCCGCGCGAGGTGATCTCGGACATCGTGGATCTGAACCAGCTCGGCAGCGGGGTCGTCCATCCCGGCCAGAGCCTCGCCATCCCGCTGAAGTATTCGCGCTAGCCGCGCCGACCGCGCCAGGAGCGGGAGTGCCACGCACCCGGCGCCCGAACCTCTGGCGCCGAACCTCTAGCACCGAACCTCAAGCACCGAACCTCTAGCATTGACGAGTGGTTTCCCTCGATGATTTGCCCATCCGCGACGACCTCCGGGGGCTCACCCCCTATGGCGCGCCGCAGGAACATGTCCGCATCCGCCTGAATGTCAACGAGAACACGCATCCGATTCCCGAGGCCGTCGCGACCGACATCGTGACCGCCCTCGCCGCTGCCGTGCTCGGGGTGAATCGCTACCCCGACCGGGAATTCACCGAACTTCGGGAGAGTCTTGCCGGCTACCTCGGCAACGGCCTGACCAGTGAGAACATCTGGGCCGCCAACGGTTCAAATGAGGTGCTCCAGCAGATTCTGCAGGCCTTCGGCGGGCCGGGCCGGAGCGTGCTCGGATTCCCTCCCACCTACTCGATGCACTCGATCATCGCGTCCGGCACCGGAACGAAATGGGTCGAGGGGCAGCGTGACGAGGCCTACGAGATCTCCCCGCACACGGCGGTCGAGTGGATCGGGAGGACCGATCCCGACCTGGTGTTCTTCTGCTCGCCGAACAACCCGACCGGCACCCCGCTGGCGCTCGAGACCATCGTGGCCGCGTACGACGCGACAGACGGCATCGTGGTCGTGGACGAGGCCTATGCCGAATTCGCCCCGTCGGAGCTGCCGACCGCGCTGAGCCTGCTCGAGGGTCGCCCGCGGCTCATCGTCTCGCGCACCATGAGCAAGGCCTTCGCCTTCGCGGGGGCTCGGCTCGGCTACCTCGCCGCGGACCCCGCCATCGCCGACGCGCTCCGCCTCGTGCGCCTGCCGTACCACCTCTCCGCACTCACCCAGGCGGCGGCGGTCGCGGCCCTCGCCCACAGCTCCGAGATGCTCGCGATGGTCGACGACATCAAGTCCCAGCGCGATCGTCTGCTCGAGGAGTTGCCGAAGCTCGGCTATCCGGTGTGGCGAAGCTGGTCCAACTTCGTGTTGTTCGGCGGCGTCGCCGATCCGCACGCGGTGTTCGAAGCCCTGCTGGCGCAGGACATCATCATCCGGGACATCGGCATTCCGAACCACCTGCGGGTGACCGCGGGCACGCAGGCGGAGACGACGGCGTTCCTTGCGGCCCTGGCCGGCCTCGGCGCGCTCGGTAGGATTGCCTCATGAGCCCCCAGCGCGTCGCGCACCTTCAGCGCGAGACGAGCGAGTCGAGCATCGATCTCTCG
Organism: Actinomycetales bacterium; assembly: GCA_038251725.1. Taxonomy (GTDB): domain Bacteria; phylum Actinomycetota; class Actinomycetes; order Actinomycetales; family Microbacteriaceae; genus Lacisediminihabitans. Next base: position 10,228 of record JBBSBA010000031.1, on the reverse strand, counting down.
CTCGATCTCGACGGCACCGGAACGTCGGACATCCAGACCTCCGTGCCCTTCTTCGACCACCTGTTGACCGCCTTCTCCAAGCACTCCCTGATCGACCTCACGGTGCGGGCGAGCGGAGACACCGAGATCGACGTTCACCACACGGTCGAAGACATCGGAATCGTGCTCGGCAAGGCGATCCGGGATGCGCTCGGGGACAAGTCCGGCATCGCCCGCTTCGGCGACGCGCTCGTTCCGCTCGACGAGGCACTCGTGCAGGCCGTCGTCGACATCTCCGGACGCCCATACCTGGTGCATTCCGGCGAGCCGGCCGGCTTCGAGTTCCATCTCATCGGTGGACACTTCACCGGGTCGATGGTGCGCCACGTCTTCGAGGCGATCACCTTCAACGCCGGCCTCACCGTGCACATCACGGTGATGGGCGGCCGCGACCCGCATCACATCGCCGAGGCCGAGTTCAAGGCCTTCGCGCGCGCCCTGCGGCAGGCGATCGCCCCGGATGCCCGCGTGTCCGGAATCCCGTCGACCAAGGGTGCGCTCTGACCATGAGCCGCCCCTCCGTCGTCGTGCTCGACTACGGCAGCGGCAACGTGCACTCGGCGGTCAAGGCTCTCGAGGCGGCCGGTGCGGATGTCGAGCTCACCGCCGACCGCTCGAAGGTGCTCGCCGCCGACGGACTGCTCGTGCCCGGCGTCGGAGCCTTCTCCGCGGTGATGGGCGCCCTCGATTCCGTGCGCGGCGGCGATCTCATCGACCACCGGCTGGCCGGGGGAAGGCCGGTGCTCGGTATCTGCGTCGGCATGCAGGTGCTCTTCAGCCGCGGCGTCGAACGCGGCGTCGAAACCGCGGGCCTCGACGAGTGGCCCGGAGCGGTGACCGAACTCGACGCGCCGATCCTGCCGCACATGGGCTGGAACACGGTCGAAGCACCGGCCGACTCGGCTCTGTTCGCTGGCATTGCCGCCGAACGCTTCTACTTCGTGCATTCCTACGCCGCCACCGAATGGACGCTCGACGTGCAGCCGCCGTTTCCCCAGCCGAGGCTCACCTGGGCAGAGCACGGGGAGCGATTCCTCGCCGCGGTGGAGAACGGTCCACTGGCGGCGACCCAGTTCCACCCCGAGAAGTCGGGGGAACCGGGCATCCGGCTGCTCTCGAACTGGCTCGGCTCCCTGTAGTCGCCCCCGCCGCACGAAACGAAAAGAACCCATGACGCCGCTCTCCGCTCGCCCACGACTCATCCTGCTCCCCGCGATCGACGTCGCCGACGGCGCCGCGGTACGGCTCACGCAGGGAGAGGCGGGCAGCGAGACGAGCTACGGCGACCCGGTGGACGCCGCGGCCGACTGGACATCGCAGGGCGCCGAGTGGATCCACCTCGTCGACCTCGACGCCGCCTTCGGTCGGGGAAACAACCACGACGTGATCCGGAGGGTCATCAACCAGGTCGGCGCGGATTCCCTCGTCGAGCTGTCCGGCGGCATCCGCGACGATGCGAGTCTCGAGGCGGCGCTCGCCACCGGCGCCAAGCGCATCAACCTCGGCACCGCGGCGCTCGAGAACCCGGAGTGGGCCGCCCAGGTGATCGCCAAGTACGGCGAGCTCATCGCGGTGGGACTCGACGTGCGCGGAAAGACCCTCGCCGCCCGCGGCTGGACCAAGGACGGCGGAGACCTGTTCGAGGTGCTCGACCGCCTTGAGGCGGCCGGATGCTCGCGCTACGTCGTCACCGACGTCACGAAGGACGGCACATTGCAGGGCCCGAACCTCGACCTGCTTCGCTCGGTCGCCGAGCGCACGGACAAGCCCGTCGTGGCCTCCGGCGGGATCTCGAACCTCGCCGACATCGCGGCGCTGCGCGACCTCGTGCCCTTCGGCGTCGAGGGGGCGATCGTGGGCAAGGCGCTGTACGCCAAGGCGTTCACCCTCACCGAAGCGCTCACGGTCGCGTCCGACTGAGAACGGCCGACTCGTGACCGATTCGGCCGGTGTGCCCTGGGCCGGGCGCCAGTTCGACCATGGCGCGCCCTCGGATGACGACGGTTCAGCCCCCGAGGCGCTCATCGAGGCCCTGCGCCGCTTCCGGGCGCGGGAACTCGGCGAGGCCGGCGTGGTCGCGGTTCTGCGCGAATCCCGGCTGCTGGTGCCGCTCGTGGCGCGGCTCGGTGAGTCCGGCATCGGCGACCACGGCCACACCGTCGACAAGAGCGCCGAGCTGTCGATCGTGACGGTGTCCGGGCCCGACGGGCGCAATGTGCTGCCGGCCTTCAGCTCGGTCGAGGCGATGGGACGCTGGAATCCGGTGGCCCGCCCGGTGCCGGCCGACGCCGTCCGGGTGGCACTGGCCGCCGCGAGCGAGGCGACGGAACTCGTGGTGCTCGATCCCACCTCGCCGACCGAGTTCGTCATCCGGCGCCCCGCCCTGTGGGCGATCGCGCAGTCCCAGCCCTGGCTGCCGAGCTATCTCGACGACGAGCTTCGTGCCGAGTTCCTCGCCGCGGCAGCGTCGGAGCCGGCCGTGGCCTCGTTGCTGCTGGCACCCGGAGATCCGGATGCCCGGCTCGCCGGCCCCGAACTCGTGGTGCATCTCGGCCTCGCGCCCGGCCTCGGCCGCGACGAACTGGATGGGCTGCTCGAGCGGTTGCAGCGCCGCTGGGCGGAGAGCGGGCCGATCGCGACCCGGGTGGACTCGATGCGCGTGCAGCTCGCGACCGCAGGGGCGTGACACCGATGGGAACTGGGGCGAGCCGTGGTCGGCATTCGACCTCATCCCGCTGATAAGCTGTAACCCCGTGGTGAACAAACAAAGCGCGGACACAACCAAACATATTTTCGTCACTGGCGGAGTCGTTTCGAGTCTCGGTAAGGGACTCACGGCGGCCAGTCTCGGGAACCTCCTCACGGCACGCGGACTCCGCGTCGTCATGCAGAAGCTCGATCCATATCTGAACGTGGATCCGGGCACCATGAACCCGTTCCAGCACGGGGAGGTCTTCGTCACTGACGACGGAGCGGAGACCGACCTCGACATCGGTCACTACGAGCGATTCCTCGACATCAACCTCAATCAGGCCGCAAACGTCACCACGGGCCAGATCTACTCGACCGTGATCGCCAAGGAGCGCCGGGGCGAGTACCTGGGCGACACGGTGCAGGTCATCCCGCACATCACCGACGAGATCAAGCGCCGGATGCGGCTGCAGGCCTCGGACGAGAGCAAGCCCGACGTCATCATCACCGAGGTCGGCGGCACCGTCGGCGACATCGAGTCCCAGCCGTTCCTTGAGGCCGCCCGCCAGGTGCGCCACGAGATCGGCCGCTCCAACTGCTTCTTCGTTCACGTGTCGCTGGTGCCCTATCTGCAGGCCTCCGGCGAGCAGAAGACCAAGCCGACCCAGCACTCCGTCGCCGCGCTGCGCTCGATCGGCATCCAGCCGGATGCCATCGTACTGCGTTCCGACCGCCCGGTCCCCGAGAATATGAACCGCAAGATCGCCCTCATGTGCGACGTCGACCCGGAGGCCGTCGTCAACGCGATCGACGTGCCGTCGATCTACGACATCCCGACCATGCTGCACGACCAGGGGCTCGACGCCTACATCATCGAGCACTTCGGCCTCGAGGCGAACGACGTGGACTGGTCGGGGTGGAGAGACCTGCTCACCGCCGTGCACCAGCCCAAGCACGAGGTCACCATCGGCCTGGTCGGCAAATACATCGACCTGCCTGATGCCTATCTCTCGGTCACCGAGGCCCTGCGCGCCGGCGGCTTCGCGCAGCAGACAAAGGTGCTCATCCGCTGGATCCCGTCCGACGAGTGCGAGACACCGGAGGGCTCCGCGCGGCTCCTGTCGGATGTCGACGGCATCTGTGTTCCCGGCGGCTTCGGGGTGCGCGGCATCGAGGGCAAGCTCGGCGCCCTCAAGTTCGCCCGTGAAAACGGCATCCCGGTGCTCGGACTCTGCCTCGGACTGCAGTGCATGGTCATCGAATACGCCCGCAACGTCGTGGGCCTCACCGGGGCATCCTCGTCTGAATTCGACCCGGAGACCGAGTTTCCGGTGATCGCGACCATGGTCGAGCAGGTGGACATCATCGCCGGGGGAGACCTCGGAGGGACCATGCGCCTCGGTCTGTACCCGGCGGATCTCGCTGACGGATCCATCGTCGCGGGCGTCTACGGTTCCACGCGGGTCGAGGAGCGCCACCGGCACCGCTACGAGGTGAACAACGCCTACCGCGAACAGATCGCCGCGGCGGGCCTGTCGTTCTCTGGCGTCTCGCCCGACCGCCACCTCGTCGAATTCGTCGAGCTTCCGCGCGACGTGCACCCGTACTACGTGGGTACCCAGGCGCATCCGGAGCTCCGTTCGCGGCCGAACCGCGCGCATCCGCTCTTCCAGGGCCTCGTGGCGGCGGCCCTGGAGCGCCAGGAGGCCGCGAGCCTGTTCACCGTGCAGGACGCATGACAGTGGGCGACCTGCACGACGACGACTTTCCGGTGAACGTGGTCTCGAGCGAGATCGCGTTCCAGGGCAAGGTCTGGGACATCCGGCGCGACGTGTTCGAGTACGGCACCGAGTCGATCACCCGTGAATTCATGGACCATACCGGGGCCGTCGCAATCCTCGCTCTCGACGAGGAGGACCGGGTGCTGCTGATCAAGCAGTACCGGCACCCGATCGGCACCCGCGACTGGGAGATCCCAGCCGGGCTGCTCGACATCGACGGCGAATCGCCGGTGATCGGAGCGCAGCGCGAACTCGCCGAGGAGGCGGATCTCGTGGCCGCGGAGTGGAGCCTGCTGAGCGACTTCTACACGTCGCCGGGGGGCAGCAACGAGGTGATCCGCATCTACCTCGCCCGCGGACTGAGCGCCACCACCGAGGAATTCGACCGCACCGAGGAGGAACTCGACATCGAGAAGCGCTGGGTGCCGCTCGATGAGGCGGTCGCCGCCGTTCTCCAGCGCGCGATCGGCAACGCGATCGCCACCGTCGCGCTGCTGACCGCGCATGCGTCGCGCGCGGGCGGTTGGGCCAGCCTCGCTCCGGCTGAGGGGTCCTGGCCGCGTCATCCGAAGCACCGCGGCCGTGACTGATCCAGTCCCCGCCGACGCCGTCGACGCCGCGCCACCGGCCCCGGTGACGCCGCTCGAGCGGGCTATCGACCGCTACCTCCGCCACGTCTCCATCGAGCGCGGGCTCTCCGCGAACACGGTCGCGGCCTACCGCCGTGACCTCGCGGCATACCGCGAACTGCTCAGCGTGCGCGGCGTGACGACCCCGGAGGGCATCTCCCTCGCGGACGTCTCGGCGTTCGTCCACGACCTGCGTGCGCGGCCCGAGAGGCCGCTGATGGCATCCTCCATGGCGAGGATGCTGTCTTCGGTGCGCAACCTGCACCGCTTCCTGCTCGAGGAGGGCCTCGTCGCGGAGGATGTCGCGGCCGACGTCACCCCGCCGAAGCTCGCGAGCCGGCTGCCGAAGGCGATCACCATCGAACAGATGGCCGCGGTCCTCGACGCCGCGAGCGGAGACGACCTGCAGTCGCTTCGCGACCGCGCGCTGCTCGAGCTGCTCTACGCCACCGGCGCGCGCATCTCCGAGGCCGTCGACCTGAACGTCGACGACGTGATCGGCAGCGAGGGCGAGAGCGTGGATGTCGTGCGCCTGTTCGGCAAGGGCGGCAAGCAGCGCATCGTGCCGCTGGGTTCCTTCGCGCAGACGGCAATCGACGCCTATCTCGTGCGGGCGCGACCGGCGCTCTCCGCTCGCGGCAGGTCGACCCCGGCGCTGTTCCTCGGCATCCGCGGCCAGCGCGTGTCGCGGCAGAACGCCTGGCTCATCATCCGCGCCCGGGCGGAGCAAGCGAAGCTGGGGTTCGAGATCTCGCCGCACACCTTCCGCCACTCCTTCGCCACCCATCTGCTCGCGGGGGGAGCGGATGTGCGCGTGGTGCAGGAGCTGCTCGGCCACTCCTCCGTCGCGACCACCCAGATCTACACCCTGGTGACCGCCGACACCCTGCGCGACATGTACACGACGGCGCATCCGCGCGCCCGCTGAGCGCCCCTCCCACCCGCACCCGCACCCCCGCCAGCCCGCCCGCCGCCAGCCCGCCGCCAGCCGCCAGCCGCCAGCCGCCAGCCCGAAAACGCAGGAGAAACGCCACGACGGGAGTCGTTGTGCCGCGGGACGGTGCTCGTCGGGGCGTTTCTCCTGCGTTTTGGGTGGGGGAGGCGGGTCGGAGCGGCCGCGATGACTCCGATTGGTAGAATCGTCACTATCGGCGAGCGGCCGGCGACCAAGGGTGAGGAATGTCGGGATGACAGCGAAGAGGGACACATCGGCAGACCAACTGCCCGGTTTAGAAGGGGTCCCCACCGGCCCCACCGGTCGTCCGCTCACCACGTTCCCGGATCCGAATTCGCTCAAGAGCAACGGTCCCGCCCGCATCATCGCCCTGTGCAACCAGAAGGGCGGGGTGGGCAAGACCACGACCGCCATCAGCCTCGGCGCATCCCTCGCCGGCTACGGCCGCCGCGTGCTCGCGGTGGACTTCGACCCGCAGGGGGCACTGTCCGCCGGGCTCGGCGTGGCCTCGCACGAGGGGTCGAACATCTACGACCTCATGCTCGGCACCGTGAAGGACGCCCACGAGGCGATTCGTCCCACGTCAACGCCCGGCCTTGACATCATCCCGGCCAACATCGACCTCTCCGCCGCGGAGGTGCACCTCGTGAACGAGGTCGCCCGTGAGCAGATCCTCGCCCGGGTGCTCCGTCAGGTGAGCGGCGAATACGACGTGATCCTCATCGACTGCCAGCCGTCCCTCGGCCTGCTCACCGTCAACGCGCTCACCGCCGCGCACGGGGTGCTCATCCCGCTCGAGTGCGAATTCTTCGCCCTGCGCGGCGTCGCACTGCTTGTGGAGACCATCGACAAGGTGAAGGATCGCCTCAACCCGGCGCTCGAACTTGACGGCATCCTCGCCACCATGTACGACTCGCGCACGCTGCATTCGCGCGAGGTGCTCGAGCGGGTGGTGGAGACCTTCGGCGACAAGGTGTTCGAGACGGTCATCGGGCGCACCGTCAAATTCCCGGATGCGAGCGTCTCGGGTACGCCGATCACCCAGTTCGCGCCCGATCACCAGGCCGCCGGGGCGTACCGGCAGCTCGCCAGAGAGTTGATCGCGCGTGGCGCCATCGCGTGAGACCGCCGTCGCGGCGGCCGCGACCCCCGGTTTCTCGATCAGTCTCAGCAACTTCAACGGCCCGTTCGACCTGCTGCTCTCGCTCATCGGCAAGCACGAGCTCGACATCACCGAGATCAGTCTCAGCATCGTCACGGGTGAGTTCATCGCCTACCTGAAGCAGCTCGATTCCGTGGAGGAACTGGACCAGGCGAGCGAGTTCCTGGTGGTCGCCGCGACGCTGCTCGATCTCAAGGTGGCGGGCCTCCTGCCGCAGGGCGAGCTCGTGGATGCCGAGGACGCGGCGCTGCTCGAGGCTCGGGACCTGCTGTTCGCGCGCCTGCTGCAGTACCGGGCCTTCAAGGAGGTCACCGCCTGGTTTTCCGGGCAGCTCGACGCGGAGACCACCCGGCACGTGCGCAGCGTGCGGCTCGAGGAGAAGTACCGCCGACAGACGCCGGAACTGGTCTGGACGCTCAGCCTCGACGACTTCGCCGCCCTCGCCGCCCTCGCGTTCGCGCCGCGGGAGCTGCCGACCGTGGGACTCGACCACCTGCACGCGCCGCTCGTCAGCATCCGGGAGCAGGCGGCCCATGTCGTCGCCCTGCTGCGTCGCGGCGAGCCGATGACGTTCCGCCAGCTGATCGCCGGCGTCGAACTGAAGGGTGTGATCGTGGCGCGTTTCCTGGCAATCCTCGAGCTCTACCGCGGGGCAGCCCTCGCCTTCGAACAGCTCGAACCGCTTGGTGAACTCATCGTGCGCTGGACCGCCGAACACTGGTCAGAAGAGAATCTCGCGAGCCTGGGGGCCGACTATGGCAATTGAAATCGTCCAGCGGGAGGCCGAGGTCGCGGGCGCTTCGGCGACCGCCCTCGATCTGCACCGCAGCCTGGAGGCGGTGCTCATGATCGCCGACGAGCCGCAGTCCGTGGTGAGCCTTGCGACCTCGCTCGGGGCGCCCGTGGCCACCGTGCGCACGGCTCTCGCGCGAATCGTGGCCGACTTCGACGGGGTGGACGGCGGCATCCGTCGCGGCTTCGAACTGCGCGAGGTGGGCGGCGGCTGGCGCATCTACGTGCGTGGCGAATACGACGATGTCGTTCGGGAATTCGTGCTCACCCAGAATCCCACCCGGCTCTCGCAGGCCGCACTCGAGACCCTCTCGGTGATCGCCTACAAGCAACCGATCAGCCGCGGCTCCATCGCGTCGATCCGTGCCGTCAACGTGGATTCGGTGGTGCGCACACTTCTCGGTCGTGGTCTCATCACCGAGGCCTTCACCGACGTCGAGACCGGAGCAATCCACTACGCCACCACCGACCTCATGCTCGCCCAACTCGGTATCAACTCGATCGAGGAGCTTCCGGCCATCTCGCCGCTGCTCACCGACGGATCGGACGGCTTCGCCGATGTCCTCTGACTCACCCTCTGGCCCCCCCACCGCGTCGGATGACGGCGTCCGTCTGCAGAAACTCATGGCCGCCGCCGGCGTCGCCTCGCGGCGTGTCTCCGAAAACCTCATCGAGGCCGGGCGCGTGGCGGTGAACGGCGAGGTCGTCACCGAGCTCGGCCGCCGCGTGCAGGAAACGGATCTGGTCTCGGTGGACGGGGTCGCCATCCAGCTCGACACCTCGCGTCGCTACCTCATGCTCAACAAGCCGGTGGGCATCGTCTCGTCTCTTCAGGACGACCGCGGGCGCCCCGACCTGCAACGGTTCGTCTCCCGGTTCCACGAGCGACTGTTCAATGTGGGCCGTCTCGACGCCCAGACCTCCGGGCTGCTCATCCTCACCAACGACGGCGAACTCGCCCACGTGCTCGCGCACCCGTCGTTCGGTGTGCTGAAGACCTACATCGCCAAGGTCGAGGGCCGGGTGTCGCCGCAGACCATAGCGAAGCTCACCAAGGGAATCGACCTGGAAGACGGCCCGATCGCGGCCGATAAGGCCCGCATCGTTGGCCAGGCCGGCGCGACCGAGACCATGGTGGAAATCACTCTGCACTCCGGGCGCAACCGCATCGTGCGCCGGATGCTCGAGGAGGTCGGCCATCCGGTGATCGACCTGGTGCGCCGCCAGTTCGGCCCGCTGCACCTCGGATCCCTCGCCGCGGGAGAGATCCGCGACCTCACGAAGGCGGAACTCGGAGCCCTGCTCACGATCTCGCGCGACGCCACCGCCTCCGCCGGGGACGCCGAGGCCGAGGGGACGGCGGACTAATGGCGGTGCGCGCGATCCGCGGCGCCATCCAGATCGACCTCGACGACCGCGCCGAGGTGTTGCGCTCCACCGCCGAGCTGCTCTCGAAGACTCTGCACGCGAACGAGATCGACACCGACGCCCTCATCTCGGTCATGTTCACGGCGACTCCGGACATCACGAGTGAGTTTCCCGCGCTGGCCGCGCGCGAGCTCGGTCTCGGTGACGTGCCCCTCATGTGCGCGGTGGAGATGAACGTCGCCGGTTCGATGCCCCGCGTCATCCGGCTGATGGCGCTCGTCGAGTCCAATACCCCGCGCAAGTACATCGTGCACACCTACTTGCGCGGCGCCGTCGCGCTGCGGCTCGACCTCGCCCAATAAGACCCGCCCACCGGGCCCTCTCAGTAAGCAGACACCCCCATGAATGGAAGCCGCATGATCGGCGACGTGCGAATCGTCGGCACCGGCCTGCTCGGCGCGAGCGTCGGCCTCGGGCTGCGCGCCCTCGGCGTCGACGTGATCGTGCACGACTCGTCGCCCTCCAACCTCAGCCTCGCGATCGACTACGGTGCCGGCCGCGCCGCGCGTGACACCGACAATCCGCGGCTGATCGTCGTGGCCGTTCCGCCGGATGTGACGGCTCGCGTCGTCGCGGACGAGCTGGCTGCCTTTCCCGATGCGCTCGTGACCGATGTCGCGAGCGTGAAGGTCGCGATCCTCGCCGGCGTGCGCGCGGCAGGAGGCGATATCGACCGCTACATCGGGTCGCATCCCCTCGCCGGACGTGAACGCGGCGGCCCCATCTCCGCCCGCGGCGACCTGTTTCTCGG
>JBBSBA010000030.1:0-30481 GCA_038251725.1 Actinomycetales bacterium | reverse complement strand
GGGAGCGTGGTTGCGACGATGACGCCGCCGAGGTCGAACTGCTGGTTGGTCATTTTGGCCCTTTCACGGGTTCAGAAGTGCTGATCGGAGGGGAAGATTCGGTGGGGGTGGTCGCGGCGGCGAGCTCGCCGAGCCTGATCATTCCCACGATCGGACGTCGGTCGGTGCTCACGGCGTCGCCCGCGGCTGCACCCGGGTGACGGGCGAGGAGCTCCTCGACGCTTCGCCCACAGATGCGACCCTGGCAGAGGCCGAGGGCTACGCGGGTGCTCAGCTTGAGTGAGCGCAGCGACTGCGAAGCGGTGCTCTCCATGGCCTCGCACAGGTGCCCGTAGTTCACTTCTTCGCAGCGGCAGACGATCGTCTCCGGCGTGAGCATCTCGGGCCAGCCGGGGCGAATGCCGTGGGCGGCCTCGATGCGAGCGGCGAATCCACGGAACGTTCGGCGCTTCCGCACGCTCGCGCGCAGTTCAGCGTCGCCGGCGGATCCTCCCGCCGCCGTGTGGCCGGCGATGGCCCCTTCTGCCAGGGCCAGATCGACGCCGCCGATTCCGGTAATCTCCCCGGCAGCGAAGACGCCGGCGACGCTGCTCTCCTGACGGTCGTCGACCCGCACGAACCGTGCGGGCGTGAGTGCGCACCCGGCCGCGATGGGCAGTTCAAGCCGGGGGGTGAAACCGTGGCTCACGCAGACCGCATCGGCCGCGATGCGCCGCTCAGTACCAGGGATCGGCGTCCAGGCGGCGGTGACCTTGACAACGGTCACCGATTCCACCCGGTCGGTGCCGTGCGCGGCGACAACCGCACGTCCGAGCCGGTACGGGATGCGATGGGCGAGGTGCCCGCGTGCGTAACCACCCAGTTCCGCACCCTTCTTCCAGGCTCCGAGCAACTGCCACGGCCTTGGCAACCAACCGCGCACAATCGCCGGGAGCCGGTTGGCTTCATACACGCCAAGCACGTGCGACCCGGCGGCGGCCAGCGACGCGGCGACGGGCAGCAGGAACGGGCCGGCGCCGGAGACGACGACCCGGCGACCGACGGCGAGACGTTCCCCCTTGGCAAGTGCCTGCGCGGCACCGCCGGTGAAGACGCCCGGCAGGTCCCAGCCGGGGAACGGAAGGGTACGGTCGTGCGCGCCGGTGGCGAGCACGATCGCATCGGGCGAGAAGCTCAGTCTCTCTCGGCCGACCCCATCGGGCGGGCCGACGATGACGTGCACGATGCCGGGGCCCGACGCCTCGGTCTCCAGGGCGAAGACGTTCGCGGAACGCAGGATGCGGCATCCTTCGTCTGCAGTGAGAGCCGCGCTCAGGGACTGGAAGGTGTCCCACCCGTGGTGCAGGATGCGTTCCCGGGCGGCGGGCCGTGCCTCGGGCAGATGGCGCCAGAACTGGCCGCCGAGCTGGTCGGAGGAGTCGAGCAGGGTGACGGAGGCGCCCCGCGCGCGAGCGGCGCGGGCGGCCGCGAGCCCCGCCGGGCCCGCCCCGATGACGAGGACCTGGGTCACGAGGCATCCCCATCCTTGGCCGACGCGGGCTCGCCCGGCCCCCCCGGAAGCAGGTCGTGCTGGGATTCGACGACGTCGCCCTCGGCCGCGCGCCGCTGGCATGCGCGCACGTCACGCTCCTCATTGACGTGAACCACACAGTCGTAGCAGACGCCGATCCCGCAGAACACACCCCGGGGACGACCCGCGACGCTGGTGCGGCGGAGGGCGAGCGTGCCGCTGCCGAGGATGACGCCGGCGAGGCTCTGCCCGAGGATGCCCGTGATCGGTTCGCCGTCAACGGTGATCGTCACCGGGGTCGGCTGGGCGGGGCGGATCGGGTCATCCCGGAAAGGGAGCAGCCGTGGTGACATCTCAGGCCGCCTCAAGGTGTGGGGCGAGCGAAGCCCGAGCGAGGGAGAACGGTGCGGCATCAAGCGGCGTGGGGCGCTCGAGCATGAGTGCGGCAAGGAGTTCGGCGGTCGCGAGGCTGAGGCCGATGCCTGCACCCTCGTGGCCGGCTGCGTGCCAGAGGCCCGGCATCCGAGGGTCCTCGCCGATCACGGGCAGGTGGTCGGGCACGAACGGGCGGAACCCGCCATAGCTGCGAATCACCGCTGTCTCGGCGAGGAACGGGAACAGACGGATGGCCTTCGCCGCGATTTCGCTGAGCGCGTCGACCCGGAGGCTCCCGTCGAAACCTACCTGCTGACGCGAGGAGCCGATCAGCACGGTGCCGCCCGCGGTGGATTCAATCACGCTGGAGGTCTGCAGGGCGCTGTCGTCCGAGCCCACGGCGCCAACGTAGTCCGCGTCGTAGACCTTGTGGAAAATTCGGTGCCGCATCCTGCTGGTGACCAGCAACTCGCCGCGGCGCGGGCGCACCGGCAGGGCGACGCCGAGGAGCGCCGCCACGTGGCCCGACCACGGGCCGGCGGCGATGAGCACGCGGCTGGCACGGAGTTCGCCGGCCGGTGTCGTCACACCGATCAGGGCACCGGCGGAGTCGAGGACGGGGCCGGTCACCGGGGTGTTCTCGAGGAGCCGGGCTCCGAACCGCCTGGCCGAGGCCATCAACGCCTCCGTGGCGATGCTCGGCTGCACCTGGGCATCCTCCGGGTAGTGCACCGCGGCCGTAATCCCCGGCGTGAGGTCCGGTTCGAGCTCGTGGGCCTGGCCGGTGTCCAGTGCTCGGGCGTCGACCCCGGCGGCGCGCTGCGAGGAGGCGAAGTCGAGCAGTGCACGGGCTCCGGAGTCCGTTGTTGCGACGACCAGGCCGCCCTTCGGGTCATATTCAATCGAGGGGAACCGCGGGCCGAGCTGCTCGGCGAGGTCAGCGCTGGCGGCCTTCCAGAGCGTGGAGGCGTACTGGGCGAGAACGAGTTCATGGCCGGGGCCCTTATCGGACACGAGGAGATTTCCCTCGCACGCGGATGACGTGCCGCCCGCGGTGGTTCCACGGTCGACGACGGTGACGTCCCAGCCGGCGGAGGCGAGCGATCGCGCGCAGGCGGCACCGATGATGCCTGCCCCGATGATGATCAGGTCCCTCGCCATTCGACCCTTCCCGTTCCCGTGTCGGGTCCCACCCGGCCAACCTCTAATATGTTACACACTACAGTTCGGCAGCCGAGGATTGGCGGCTCGATAGACCTCGGCGGCGACGACCAGGTCCTCCCACGACATTCCGGAGCTCTTGAAGATGCGGGGTCGGGCGGGGTCGACGGGTGTCGCCCCGATGATGATCTGCCGCAGGGGCACGAGCGACCCGGCATCGACCACGCCTTCGCCGATCGGGATGATCACGTCGCCCGCCTCGCGCAGGGCGACCGTGGCGTCCTCGACCACGATCTGCGCGCGCGCGACGAGCGCGGACGGCAGCTCGCGGGCAGCGGGTTCGTGCGAACCAACGGCGATCGTGCACGAGTCATCCCCCACCAGCGCCCCATCGAACAGGGGTTCCCTTGCTGTCGTTGCGCACACGATCAGCTGGGCATCGCGCACGACGTCGGCGGTGCCGACGCGCGCCGGAAGGCCACTCGCCTCCACCCGGTCGGCGAAAAGACCGGCGCGCTCCACGTTGCGGGCGACGATCGTGACCCGACCGATCGTCCGGATTGCCCGCAGCGCCTCGAGGTGGCCCCGGGCCTGTGGCCCGGACCCGAAGATCACGAGGTGCTCCACCAGCTCGGGGGCGAGGAGGTCCGCGGCGGCGGCGGAGATCGCGGGGGTGCGAAGCGTCGTCAGGGCAGTGCCGTCGAGCAGCGCGAGCGGGCTGAGGGTGGCGGCATCCATCAGAAGGTACACACCCTGGATGCGCTCCTTGCCGAGCGAAGGGTTTCCGGGTGCCACGCTGGCGACCTTGACGCCGACGAACTCCCGAGACTCGGTGGGCATGAGCAGCAGTTGCCCGTTGGTGAGATCGAGAATGCTGCGGTCGAAGTCATCGGCCGGGTCGAGTCCGGCCCGAATGTCGCGTTGCACCGCGCGAACGGCAGCACCGAAACTGACCCGGGCGAAGACCTCATCGGCCGAGATCCAGGGAAGCGCGCCGCCGCTCATCGCAGCACGAACCCTGTTGCGAGGGGGTCGGCAGGGTCCATGGTGAAGGCGTGTTCACCGGTCTTGTACGCCATGCCTTCTACTTCCGGGATGATTGCGCGCACGTGAGGCCCGGCGGGGATCCCCGCACGCACCCGGGCGAGGAATCGGGTGCCGATGATCGAGTCGTGGGTCAGCGTCTGCCCGGTGCCCAGCCGACCGGAGTCGGCGAGCAGCGCGAGCCGCACGGCGGTGCCGGATCCGCAGGGGGACCGATCTACCCGACCGTCGGCGAACACCGTTACGTTCCGCTGGTGCGGGCCATCCGCTGTGTCGCCGAGATCATCGAAGATGATGGTGCCGTAGACCCCGCTCAGGCGGTCGTCATCCGGGTGCCGTGCCAGGTCGCTGTCGTTCACTGACCACTTGATCTCGCGGCCGAGGCTGAGCAGCGCGTCGTAGTGCTCTGGTACGACGGAGAGCCCCAGCGCCGCAGCCTCGACGCAGGCATAGAGCGCCCCTCCGAAGCCGAGGTCCACCAGTACCGGCCCGCGAGAGGTCTCCACTTCGAGGTCGCGGGCGACCGGATACGACGGTACGTTTTCGAACGCCACGCCGGTGACCGCTCCGGCGGTCCGGTGAACGTGAGCGACGACTCGGCCCGAGGGCACGTCGATCGTGACCGGGGTGACGCCGTCGGCCGCGGCGGCGACCCGGCCGGTCTCAACTGCCCAGACCCCGAGTGCGATGGTGCCGTGCCCGCAGGCGGTCGAGAATCCGTCACCGTGCCAGAACAGCACACCGAAGTCGGCGCCGTCATCGTCGGGTGGAACGATGAATCCGCCATACATATCGGCGTGCCCCCTCGGCTCACGGCAGAGGAATCGCCTGAGCGCCTCGATCTCTGCCGAGTTCTGTGCGAACACCCGCCGGTCGGCAACCGTCTCCCCACGGGTTTCGGGCATTCCCTCCACCACTATTCGGAATGGTTCACCGGCGGTGTGATAGTCAATGGTCCGCACTGGTTGCGTAATATGGCACATACCATGATGGTAACGACCGTGCGCGAGAGCGCGAGCCGCTCCGACCGGATCGGCGCCATCCCCTGGGTCAGGGTCGTCCACGATGAGAGTGAGTGCACCATGACCGTCTCCTCAATCCAGAGGGTTGAGCCGGTGGCGAGCCTCCGTGGTCGCATCGGCGAAACGCTGTCGGCCGCAATCATCTCCGGCGAACTCGCGCCGGGCACCCTCGTGTCCGTGCCCACCCTCGCCGCCCAGTTCGAGGTTTCCGCCACGCCCGTCCGCGAGGCGATGCTCGATCTCGAGCAGCGCGGCTTCGTGGTGTCCGTACGCAACAAGGGTTTTCGGGTCACCGACGTCAGCGAACAGGACCTGAGGGACGTCATCGAACTGCGCCAACTCCTCGAAGTCCCCGCGATGCGGGCCCTCGCGGCCAACTTCCCGGTGGAGACCCTGCCCACCTGGCGCGCAATGGCAGACGAGATCACCGAGTATGCCGACAGCTCGAATCTCCACGGATTCATCGAGCGCGACCGAGACTTCCACCTCGGGCTCCTCGGACTCTATGGAAACAAACGACTTGTCGAGGCGGTGCGGGAGCTGCGTCAACAGACGCGCATGGTCAATCTGGTGCGGATGCGCAAGAGCAACAAACTGCACGACTCCGCCCACGAACACCACCAGATGCTGGACCTTCTCGAGCAAGGGGATGGTGAGGCCTTGGAGCGACTCATCATCGTGCACCTGGGTCACATTCTTGCGTGGTGGTCGGGCACGCCCGACGCACAGTGACCCCGCTGAACGGTTAACCCCTAGGCGCCCATATAGGCGTCAACGATCCGAGAGTCCGCAGAGAGTTCCTTCCCGGTGCCGGTGATGGTCGTCATTCCGTTTTCCAGAACATAGCCGCGATGAGTTATCCGCAGAGCCGCGCGCGCGTTCTGTTCGACCAACAGCACGCTCGTTCCCTGCTCGTTGACCTCCTTGACGACCTCCATCACCTGGGCCACGATCAGTGGCGCGAGTCCCATGGATGGTTCATCGAGCATCAACATCTTCGGAGCCGCGATGAGCGCCCGGCCGATGGCCAACATCTGTTGTTCGCCGCCGGAGAGAGTTCCGCCCTGTTGAGCGCGACGTTGGGCGAGCAGCGGCAGCAATTCGTAGACACGCGCGATCCGCTTCGCCACTGTCCGGTGATCCTTCACGAGATAGCCACCGAGTTGCAGGTTCTCCAGCACGCTGAGTGTGCTGAAGATGCGCCGGCCCTCTGGCACGTGGGTGAGACCGGCCTTGACCACGTCCCACGGGTTGGCCTTGGTTATGTCTTTGCCAAGGTAGCTCACCCGTCCGGAGTGGGCCCGGACGATCGCCGAGGCGGTAGAGAGGGTAGTCGTCTTGCCCGCACCGTTGTTGCCGAGGAGGGAAACGATCTCGCCTTCCTCGACGGTGAGGTTGATCCCGCGAAGCGCCTGGACCTTGCCGTAGAAGACCTCCACGTCCTGGAACTCGACCATCGCCATCAGAGCCCACTTTCCTTCGAGTCGTGCACACCGGCGCTTGGTTCGGCCGGGTCGGGATCGTCTTCTTTGCCGAGGTAGGCCTCGATTACGTCAGGATTCACTTTGATCTCGGCCGGAGTGCCGTCGGCTATCTCCTTGCCGAAGTTCATCACGATGATCCGTTCCGAGACTTCCATGACCAGACCCATGTCATGTTCGATGAGCACCACTGCCGTCCCCAAGTCACGAATCTTGCGGCACAGCTGCAACAACTCCTGCTTTTCGGAATGGTTGAGCCCCGCTCCCGGCTCGTCCAACAGCACTAGCTTCGTCTTTCGGGCGAGCGCGCGTGCGATCTCCACCTGCCGTTGCTGGCCGTAGGCAAGGTTCCGGACCGGAATCCCCCTAGCCCCGGCAAAGCCGACGAAGTCAAGCCATCGGTGTGCCTCGGCGGTCATGAAGCTTTCGCTGTGTTTGAAGCGTGGCGTGTGAAAAATCGCATCGAGGAAATTTTGCCCACCGTACAGGTGCATACCCGCGCGAACGTTGTCCAGAACGGTGAGGTCGGGGAACAGGCGCAGGTTTTGGAATGTGCGCGTGACCCCCGCCGCCGCGATGGATGCCGGTCGCAGGCCGGTGATGTCCTTGCCCTGCAGGAAGATCTTGCCTGAGGTGGGCTTGTAGAAGCCGGTGACGCAGTTGAACGCCGAGGTCTTCCCCGCACCATTGGGGCCGATAACGGAGATGATCTCGTTCTCATTGGCACTGAACGACAAGCCATCTACGGCCTTGATCCCGCCGAACGAGATGTACAGGTCTTGCACATCGAGGATCGTAGTCACGAAGTTTGCCCTTTCGCCGCCGCGCGTGCTCTGCTGCGCTTGGTTCCTTCAAACCCACGCTCCGGCTCATACGCCCGGGAGGGCCAGAGCCCCTGGGGCCGGAATACCATGACCACGACCAGCAGGATTCCGAATACCAGATACCGGTAGTCGGAGAAATTGCGCAGCATCTCCGGTAGCAGGGTGATCGCAATGGCACCAAGCACAACACCTCGCATGTTCCCCATGCCACCAAGAACAACCGCCATCAGCACGAGCGCGGATTGGAGGAAGACGAAGCTGTGCGGTGAGACCGCCGAAAGGTGAGCCGCGAAGAGCACCCCACCCATGCCGCCCCAAAACGCACCAAAAATGTAGGCCATCAGCTTCACCTTGTAGGTGTGAATGCCCATCGCCTCGGCCGCGTCCTCGTCCTCACGGACGAAACGCCACGCTCGCCCCAGGCGAGACTTGCCGAGCCGGGCCGCTGCCAACACGAAGACAGACACAATGGCAACGCATACGTAGTAGAACCTCACCGGATCCTGGAGTTCTATTCCGAACACCTGAAGCCCGGGAATTCCGTAGATTCCCCCGGTGCCACCGGTAATAGCCAGGTTGTTGGCGGTGAGGCGGATCATCTCCCCAAATCCCAGCGTCACGATGGCGAGGTAATCACTTCGCAACCGCAGGGTTGGGGTTCCGATGATCAGGCCGGCCAGCACCGTCATGATCAGGACGGCGGGGATGGTGAAGAACAGCGGCAGTTCAAAACTCTTGGCGATGATTCCCGCCGTATAGGCGCCCACCGCCATGAAGGCCACATAGCCCAGATCGAGCAGCCCACAGTAGCCGACCACGATGTTCAGGCCAGCGGCAAGCAATACGAAGATCGCTGCATTCGTCATCACATTGAGCGTGTACGGGGTGGCGATGATGAACGGCAGGATGAGTGCGATCGCGAGCGCGGCCCAACCGAGCCGCTTGCTCTCGAACAACGCGGAGAGTCTGCTCTGAGGCTTCCCGATCAATCGGGGCGCCATGCTGGCATCGACGTTGTCGCTCAGCTCGGCGTTGTCGTTCACTCTCTCGCTCTTACTCTTACTCTTTGCCATCAGACACGCTCCGTCACTCGACCGCCGAGGATCCCGGTCGGTCGCAAGGTGAGTATGAGGATGAGGACGGCAAAGGAGAACACGTCCCGCCATTGACCGCCGAACCATTGGGAACCGAACGCCTCAAGCAGCCCAAGCAGGAGCCCGCCGAGCATGGCCCCCCGAATATTGCCGATGCCACCGATCACGGCGGCGGTGAATGCCTTGAGGCCGATGATGAACCCCATCAGGAAGTTGATATTCCCGTAGTACGCCCCCGCCATGACTCCTGCCGCACCGGCCAGCGCCGAGCCGATGAAGAACGTTCGAGTGATGACCGAGTTGACGTTGATTCCCATGAGCAGGGATGCCTTCGGGTCCAACGCGATCGCCCGCATCGCCCGCCCGGTCGATGTCCTGCGCACATAGGTGTCAAGGCCGAACATGAGCAGGAGCGCGATCACCATGAGGGCGATCTGCGCGAAGGAGAAGCGAGCACCGAACATTGTGGCGCCCTCGTTGGAGAGCCGTACAGGAAACACCCGCGGATTCGGGCCGAAAATGGCACTCACACCGTACTCGAGGGCGAATGACACGCCGACCGCGGTGATCAACACGGCCAGGCGCGGAGACCCGCGAAGTGGCCTGTACGCAACGCGTTCGATCAGCACCCCCGCAAACCCGGTGAGCGTCATGCTGATGAGCATGACGATGGCGAGTGCTACCAGCGACAGAGAACCGGGAATGGCCCCCAGCCCGCTCAGCGCAACGAAGCCGATGAAGGCCCCGAGCATGTAGACGTCACCGTGGGCAAAGTTCAGCAACTTGATGATGCCGTAGACCATGGTGTAGCCGAGGGCAACCAGGGCATAGAAGGACCCGACAAAGAGGCCATTCCACAGAAGTTGAACCATAGGAGAGTTCTGCCTTCGAAAGAGTTCGGGGTGGTTCCACCGTCTTTACTGTGGAACCACCCCTCCGGATGAGGACTACTGCAGGGAGTCCTTCAGAACAAATTTCCCGTTCTTCACTACGAGTACTACGAAGCCACCGCTCTTGAGCGTCTGCTCCGAATTGAACTGGAGCACACCAGTGAACAGCTTGAAGCCCTTGATGGTCTTCAGCGCGTTGATCACCTTGACGCCGTCGGTCGTCTTGGCATTCGTGATGGCCTGTGCCGCAAGCCGCACGGCGTCATACGACTGCGTGGAATACGGTCCCGGTGCGGCATTGAACTTCTTCGTGTAGTTGGCAACCCAGTCCTTCGCGCCCGGCAGGGTCGCGGGGGTGGGCGGGCTGGTGGCGAAGACACCCTCAGCATCGGCGCTTCCGGCGATCTTGATGAGCGAGGCATCGACGCTGCCATCGGCCACCATGATCTTGCCCGTGTAGCCTGCCGTCCTGAGCTGGTTGATGATCAACCCGCCCTCTTGGTAGTAGGCCGTCCAGTACACCATGTCGGGATTCGCGGTCTTGATCGTGTTGACGACTGAGGAGTAGTCCTGCTCTCCCGCGGTGACCGAAGTGTTGACCAGAACCTTGATCGATCCGTCTGCGTTCAGCTCCTTGTTCGTCTCGGTGGTGATGTCCTTCGAGTAGCTGGTGTTGTCATCGACGAGGGCAACGCTCTTCATGCCCTCCTTCTTCATGAAGGCAACCGCGGCTGCCGACTGCTGAACACCGGTTCCGTTGATGAGGAACGCATTCGGCAATTTCGCGTTCGGCAGGTCCTGCGAGTCTGCCGCCGGGATGATCATCGGAATGTTCTTGCTGTTGAAGATCGACAGAGTCGGCAAGGTCGCGCTGGAACAATACCCGCCAACGGAGATTACGTCCCCGTTGCTGACCGCCTTGTTCGCCGCCGAGACAGCCTGCCCCGGATCGCAGGCAGAGTCTTGGACGTCCATCTCGAGCTTGCGGCCACCGAGAATCCCGCCCTTGGCGTTGATCTCATCGACTGCCATCTGGGCACCATTCTTCATGGTGAGCCCGGATGGGGCGCTGCTCCCCGAGAGCGGAACAACCATGGCAATTTTGATCGGCCCGGTGGCGGCAGGGGTGCTGGATCCGCCGCTAAGGATTCCGCTACACGCCGACGTCATGAGCACTGTGGCCGTAACAAGGGCCATAAATGCTGCTCGCTGAGTGTTTTTCTTCACTGTCTGCCTCTCCATTGATGGTGACACTGGGTCGTTCACACTGGCCGACGCGATTCTGGTGCAAATCGCCCGAATTATAAAGTGTGACATATGACTGTTGGCCGCGCCAGCACATGACCAGCGCCAAACCAGCGCCAAACCGGCGCCAATTCGTTGTTTACGCTGACCAGACATGATTCGCGTCGGTCAACTAATGCCGCACAGTCGAAATGGCATCGTGCGCCAACTCGATGGTCATAACGGTGACAGCCACCTGGTTGGACGAATCCATCACCGTGCTCACCAATGCCAACCTGCCGTGCAGCCTGCCCATTCTGTCGGTGGCGAGTGGATTAGGTAAAGAGATGGTTCCTTACCTGTATTGGTAAGGCACGCTTATGGTTGCCATCGACGCGCAACATTGCGAAACTCTCAGGTAATCCGGCCCACTCTGTGTGATTTCCCGAATAACACTCAGGCGAACTGACACAGCCTGAAGAGATGGAAGCGACGAAGCCTGCACAAGACCGCCAGGGAACCTGGCGAGTCATTTCTGGTTTCGCTGGTCTCGTCGGTTTCAGCATGCTATCGGGTGTTCTGGTCACCGCGATGGTCGCTCCGGTGCTGGCGGTAACCGGCAACGTGGGGCAGGCGTCCATTGGAATCTTCGACAATCTGCCCGACTACATCACCCTCGGCAAGCTGTCGCAGCAAAATCTGATCTACGCGACCCGAAATGGGGCCCCCGTTCAGATCGCGACAATCTACAACCAGGATCGACAGGACGTCTCCTGGAAGGCCGTCTCTCCGTACTTAAAGGACGCCGCCGTGGCCGGCGAGGACCGCCGTTTCTACCAGCACGGCGGAGTGGATGTGCCATCGATCGCGCGCGCCGCGATCGGCAACCTCGTGGCCCATGGCATCACGAGCGGCGCCTCGACCCTCGACATGCAGTTGGTGAAGAACATTCTCGTGCAGCAGGCGCTTCGGGTTTCGAATCCAGTGGCCCGGAAGAAGGCGTATGAGGCAGCCATCACCGACACGTTCTCCCGAAAACTCCGGGAGATGAAGCTGGCGGTCGGTCTGGACAAGTCGTATTCGAAGCAACAGATTCTGCTCGGCTATCTCAACATCACTGGTTTCGGCGGCAACACTTACGGCGTCCAGGCCGCGGCCCGCGAATATTTCAGCGTCGACGCGAGCGCGGTGACGCTCGCGCAGGCAGCGAGCCTCATTGCGATCGTGCAGCAGCCGTCCTACCAGGGCCTGGCCAGACCCTCGGAATACCCGGCCAACAAGATCAGACGCGACCAGATTCTCACTGACATGTACCAGCAGAAGTACATTTCGAAGGCGCAGTTCACCACCGCGATGGCGACTCCCATTGCGGCCGAGGTCAAGCCAAGCCCCATCAGCAGCGGCTGCCTGTATGCCGCCGATGCGAAGTTCGCCTGCGACTACGTGCAACGGCTGGTTCCGACGCTCGCCGCCCTCGGAACCACCCCAGCGGCTAGAACCAGGAGGTGGCAGCGGGGCGGCTACACGCTCTACACCAGCATCGACCTCACCAAGCAAGACGCCGCGACGGCCGTCGTGCGGGCGGATGCTCCAGCGACCGAAACGCGTTTCGCGCTCGGCGCCGCGGCGGTATCGGTCCAGCCGGGAACCGGTCGCATTCTCGTGATGGCGCAAAACAAGAGCTTCGACAACTCCGGCCCCGGCGGTGGGCCGACGACGACCGCGATCAATTACAACACCGACAAGAACTACGGCGACTCGTCGGGCTTCGCCACCGGTTCGACCTACAAGATCTTCACCCTTGCCGATTGGCTGAAGACCGGCCACGGTCTTTACGACGTCGTCAACGGGAGCGTCCGCACCTTCCAGGCCTCCAGTTTTCGGGCCTCCTGCTCCGCACCGTTCGTCGGCACCTACGGCCCGAAGAACTCCTCCCCCGGCGAGGGAGGTCCGATGAGCGTGCTGAACGCCACCCAGAACTCGGTGAATGTGGCGTTCATCACGATGGCCCAGCGACTTGACCTGTGCGCCATCCGCGACGTCGCGCAATCGATGGGGGTGCACCGGGCGGATGGCGGCCCCCTCTCGGTGCTCCCGGCATCCGTGCTCGGCATCAATCAAATCGCACCGCTCACCATGGCCGGCGCGATCGCCACCATCGGGGCGGGAGGAATGTACTGTGCCCCGACGATTGTCGACCGGATCACCGGACCCGACGGATCGCCACTGCCCGGGCAAGCGAAAGCCTGCACTCGGGCCCTCGCCCCCTCCATCGCGAACACCGTCGCCTACGCGCTGGCGACGGTGATGAGGAGCGGCACCGGTGCCGCCGGCAATCCACGCGATGGCGTGCCGATCGTCGGGAAGACGGGCACCACAGACGTGGCCGACCAGAACTGGCTCATCGGCACCACGACAAAGGTCGCCCTGGCCGTCTGGGTGGGCAATATCCAGGGGCACCAGGACCTGCGCCGAATCACCATCGCCGGCACCAACGGCTACAACACCAAATTCGACATCTTCAAGACGATCATAAAATCGCTCGATTCGGACCCCGCCTACCGTGGGACGGCGTTCCCGCCGCCGGACCCCAGCCTCTTCCACGACAGCAGCCTCGCCGTTCCGGGCTCCGCGATCCCGGCGGGGGGATAGGCGACGACACGCACTCACCCGATCGGTCAGCCCGGCGCTGCCGCCGTGGTCGTGACCATCGGGAGCCGGATGGTCACCCGGGTGCCCTCGCCGGCGGACGAGGTCGCGTCGACGGTGCCACCGTTGTTGGCGACGATTTCGCGCACGAGGGCGAGGCCGATCCCGGAGCCGGGAATCTGTCGTGCCGCCCGGCCGCGCCAGAGTCGATCGAAGACAAAGGGGAGTTCCTCTTCCGGGATCCCCGGGCCGGTATCGGAGACGGTAAGCACCGCGCGGCCATGCTCTGCGGTCAGCGCGACCGTCACACTGTCGCCCGCTCCGCAGTAACGCGCCGCATTGGCCAGGAGATTGCCGACTGCCTGGTGCAATCGGTCGGAGTCGGCGCGCACGAGCAGCGGCCCGGAGAGGGAATCGATGATGCGAAGACCGGCCGCACGGAGCTGTGATTCATGCAGCGACAGCTCGTCCTGCGCGACCTGCGCGAGGTCGACGAGTTCCTCCCGAAACGTCGGCCCGGCAGTCTCGACCGCGGCGAGTTCGGCGAGGTCCGCTACCACCCGCCCGAGCCTGAGCGACTGGTCGTGCAACGCCGCGAGCCGTTCCGGCGTCGGCGGCACGAATCCGTCGCGGAGCTCTTCCAGTCCGGCCTGAAGAGCGGCGAGCGGCGTGCGTAGCTCATGGGCGACATCGGCGGTGAGGTTGCGCCGATCCCGATCGGAGCGCACGACCTCGTCGGCCATCCCGTTGAACGCGGTGGCCAGCTCCCCGATCTCCCCGGGGGCGCGGCCACCCGCCCGCGACTGCCGGTTACCGGCCGTGAACGAGCGCGCGGCATCCGTCATCGCGCGAAGAGGTCCGACAAGAAGTCGCGTGACGAGCCAGCTTGCCGCGAAAGCGACGACGAGTGCCACAACGGCGGCGACGAGAATCCACGACCATGCGACGTCAAGCACCCGGGATGCTGCACCCGGCCGAAATACCGCCTGCACCTGGCCGACGATGGCCCCGTCGACGACAACCGACTGGGTCACCGCCCCGGACCCCGCACCGGGTCCGCCGGAGGTTGCGCCCGCTCCGGCACTGGACCGGAGCACCGTGCCGGTGGCATCACGAACGACGACCCGCGCCGACGCGGCATCGCCGAGAGAGATCGCCGGGGTCAGGTCCGCGCTCGCCCAGCCCCCGGCCTCGCGGTAGGCCGCGGCCGCGGCCTCGGCCACCGCGACCGTGACCTGCTGGTGGTCGGCGTCCTGGGTGACTTGCACTCCGCGGTCGACGCCGACGAGAGCCGCGCCCGTGAGCACGAGCACGGACGTCACGGAGACCAAGGCGAACGCAAGGAACAATCGCTTTCCGAGCGACCCCAGTCCCAACATTTCCTTCGCGCGGCGGCTCCTCACTTCGCTCCGTCCTGGCTCAGACCGAGTCGATATCCAACGCCGAGCACGGTCTCCACGACGTCGGCGCCCGGCGCCCCGAGCTTTCGTCGGAGATTCTTGATGTGGGAGTCGATCGTGCGCTCGTAGCCCTCGTATTCGAATCCGCGCACCCGGTTCACCAGTTCGTAGCGTGAAAACACGCGCCCGGGCGCTCCGGCGATGGCCGCGAGGAGTCCCCACTCCGTGGGAGTCAAGTCGAGCGGCCGGTCGTCGAGCCAGGCTCGGTGGGAGTTCTCGTCGATCCGGAGCAGGTTGTCGCCAAAACTGATCGAACCGCTTTCCGCGATCGGTCCACCGAGCCGGTGCAGGACTGCCCGCACCCGAAGCACGACCTCGTGCGGGCTGAAGGGCTTGGTGACGTAGTCATCCGCCCCCAATTCGAGACCGCGGATTCGATCCTCGGTGGTGCTGCGCGCGGTGAGGACGATCACCGGAAGGCCGACCGCGTGGATTTCCCGCAGAAGATCGGTTCCCTCGATGTCCGGAAGCCCGAGGTCGAGGAGGACCAGGTTCGCGGAGGAAAGCAACCGAAGCGCCTCCGCACCCGACGAGGTGGTCAGCACCGAGAGCCCGGCCCGCTCCAGGTAGCGGCGGAGCAGCTCGCGGATGTCGCGTTCATCCTCAACGACCAGCACGGTGGGCATAGTCAACCGTAACCATGCAGCGCCCCGTGATGCCGTCGCCGCGCGATCTCCACACAATCTGCACACGGTCGCCAGAGCTCCTGCACATCGGGAGCCCAGAGTGTGTTCCACACCAACACCAATGGAACGGAACGGGAGCGCAACATGCGTAAAACAACAGTAATCGCCGCGTCGATCGTCGGCGGATTGGCAGCGACCGCGCTCATCGCGTCGGCCGGGTTTGCCCTTGCCACCGGGATCAATGAATCGCGCGGACAGGATCACGGCGGAGGCCGTTCTGCCGGCCAGGCCATGCACAACGGCCAGTCAATGCACGACGGCCGGGGGCCGTCCGCCGAAATGGCCGCTGGACTCTCCTCCATCTCGAGCGGGACCCTCACGAGCGAGCAACGTGCCGCCCTGGCGTCGATGGCAGAGGAGGAGAAGGTGGCACACGACCTCTACATCGCGTTCGGTGATCTCTACGGTGACACCGTGTTCGACCGGATCGCGAACGCTGAGACACACCATCTCGGCGCCGTGCAGACCCTGCTCGAGCGCTACCAGCTGCCCGACCCCACCGCGGGAGAGGCCGCCGGGCAGTTCTCATCGGAGAGTATGCAGCAGCTCTACGACTCGCTACTGGCGCAGGGATCGACCGATCGCGATGCCGCCTACGCGGCGGCCCGCCTCGTCGAGGAGACCGACATCGCCGACCTCACCGCCGCTACGGACGGGCTCACCGCACCGGATGTGCGTGCCGTTTACGACCGCCTGCTGACCGGGTCACAGCGCCACCTGTCCGCCTTCGGCGGCTGAGGGAATCCGGGCTCGAGCCCAGAGCGAGGCCGCTTCCCCAGCGGGGGAGGCGGAGACCGGCAGATGCCTGTCACGCCTCCGCTCGGGCCCGATCCCGCTTTTCGAGCCGGGCGAAATAGTCGGCGATGGGAACGTCGGTTGAGGAGTGGGCGATGATCGAAAGCGAGATCGCGACGACGATGAGGTGGAACAGATGATCGGAATCGGGATTGCCGCTCTCGAGCACCAGCAGGCCATAGAGCACGGAGGCGAACCCTTTGGGCCCGAACCAGGCCGCGGTGGCACGTTCCTCCCACGGCAATTTGCTTCCGATGAGCGAGACCTCGACGGCGATCGGCCTCGCGATCACCAGGATCAGGACGGCGAAGAGGTAGCCGAACGCTGACACGTCCCCGAGGAGACTCGGTGCGATGAGAGCGCCGAAGACGAAGATGGCGAGCAGCTTGACGATCTCGGCGATGTATTCGCCGTACTTGGTGAAGGCGTCGCGCAGCTCTGGTGCGGCGCTCGCCAGGGTGACGCCGGCCGAGAATGCGGCCAGGTAGAGGTTCGCGCCGGTTGCGGCGGCGACGCCGTAGATGATGATCGCAATCGCCGCAGGACCGAGCGAGGCATACAGCGGAGTCGCCGCGAGGAACCGGACGCGAAGCAGGAACGCGACCAGAAGCGGCACGCCGACTCCGAGCAGGATTCCGCCGACGAGCTCGAGGGCGAGCACGAAGTAGTCGACCTTGGGGCCGCCGATTGCCGCAACGAGGATCAGGACCACCGGGAGAGCGAGGCCGTCATTGAGTCCGGACTCCACGTTGAGCAGCCCCCGAATCCGCGCCGGGATCTCGTGCCGGCCGACGATCGCCGAGGCGAAAACCGGATCGGTAGGGGCGAGCACCGCTGCGACAAGCAGCGCTTCCGACCAGGGCAGTCCGACGAGCCATACACCGAGAAGGGCCGTGATGATGAAGGTCAGAGGCATGCCGAGCAGCAGCGCCCGGCCGGGCAGGAGCCAGGCCCTCGCCAGATCGCGCACGGCGAGCCGCTGACCGTCGGTGAAGAGCACGACGAAGAGCGCGATCTGTGCGATCTCGCTGACCCGGGCGTCTCCAGCCCGGAGCACAAGGACACCGGCCATCCCCTGTCCGAGCAGGAATCCGGCACCGAGGAAGAGCACGGCCGTGGAGAGTACGGTTCGGTGCGCAATCCCCGAGATCAAGATCGCGGCGAGCAGCACGATGCCAAAACCGAGAATCATCGGCTCGACCAGTCGGCGACGAAAGGATCGGTGGCCGAACCGGGGATCGCGCCAGACGGCATCCCCTCCATGCTGGCCGGAATCGACACGAGTGATCCGTCCTTGCCGTTCGAGTGGCCGAGGTGCAGAGCACCCGTTTCGCGAGCGGAATCGCGGATGACGGCGAATTTGTTCGCGTCGCCCCTCCACCGGGCCCGTGCCACACGGCCAGCATATTCCCTGGTGATGTGCGGCGGGGCGATCAGGCCACCGGTGCCGGCTCTGCTGCCTGTCGGGTGAGATGGATGAGTACGCCGTGCTCGGGGTTGAGGATGGGCATTGGCAGTCCGACTTCGGCGAGAAAGAGCCCGGAGGCGACGATCCCGTCGGGAATCCAGCCCACGTTTCCCAGGTGCCGGTAGGGCGAGGTCAGGGTCGGGAAGACGACCGCGACCTCGTAGTCCGCATGCGGATCCAACCCGGGGAATCCGACTCGGCCCGGGATTTCGTCGAAGGACGTGCCGACGCTCACAAAGGAGAAGAGTGCCTCGGAACGGTCCTGGGCGATTGTGCCGCTGAGTGCGAAGGCGGGGTCCGGGAGGTCGGCGTTCACGGTCGTGCCGGAATGGATGAGCGCGCGATGGGTCTTGTAGAGGGAGACGGCCTGAGCCAGCTCCGCGAATCCCTCGTCTCCGAGATTCCGGACGTCCCACTCGATCCCGAAGTGCCCGAAGAGTGCGACGATGGCCCGGAACGACAGTGCATGAGTGCGGTCTGTCGTGTGGGCGGTCGACGGTCCGACGTGTGTCCCCACCAGTTCCGGCGGGAGGATCGCCTCGGTCCAGCGCTGGATGGTGTGGCGCTCCAGGGCGTCGTTGCAGTCCGATGCCCAGACGCGGTCGGTCCGCTCGAGTATTCCCAGGTCGACCCTGGCCCCACCCGAGGAGCAACTCTCGATCTCGACGTTCGGGTGCGCCTGCCTCAACGCATCGATGAGACGGTAGGCCGCGAGAGTCTGGCGGTGGGTGGCGGCCGCGCCGGCATGGCCCATCTCCACCAGGTCCCGATTCTGGTCCCATTTGAGGTAGGAGATCCTGTTTTCGGACAGCAGCGCGTCGAGTCGGGCGAACACGTAGTCCCACGCGTCGGGATTCACCAGGTCGATCACCTGCTGGTGCCTCCCCTCCGGCGGTGTGCGGCCGTGCCCGGGTCCGCTGATCCAGTCGGGATGGGCGCGGATGACATCCGAGTCTTCGTTGACCATTTCGGGCTCCACCCACAGCCCGAAGTCCATGCCTCTTGCGCGAACATCGTCGATGAGCCCGGTGAGGCCATCCGGCCAGATGTCCTCGTCGACATACCAGTCGCCGAGGCCGGCGGTGTCATCCCGGCGGTGCCTGAACCAGCCATCGTCGAGCACGAAGCGTTCGACGCCGAGCCTCGCCGCGCTCGCGGCGAGTTCGATCAGGCTGCCGAGGTCGTGGTGGAAATACACCGCTTCCCAGGTATTGAGCACGACCGGGCGCGGGGTACGCGGATGAGACGAACGCGATCGGAGCCACCGGTGGAAGGTCTCCGTCACACCGTCCAGGCCCCTGGCCGAGTACGCGGCGTAGGTCCATGGCGTGGTATAGACGGCCCCTGGTGCCAGCACGATCTCGCCGGG
Organism: Actinomycetales bacterium; assembly: GCA_038251725.1. Taxonomy (GTDB): domain Bacteria; phylum Actinomycetota; class Actinomycetes; order Actinomycetales; family Microbacteriaceae; genus Lacisediminihabitans. The sequence goes on along the minus strand of JBBSBA010000030.1, from coordinate 11,429 downwards.
CGAGAGGAGTTCGGCATTGCCGATCGTTGCCGAACCCGAAGGAGTCTTTTCGACGTAGGTTGCGTGGTTTCCACTGAAGCCGAAGTGCGTGGCCCAGACCGCTCCCGCGCGGTTGCTGAAGCCCGTCACCCCGACCGCGGTGAACAGGGACGAGTCGTGCCCCGTGCGCCCGTGACGAAACTCGCGCAGCCAGGTGCCCTGCCGCAGCGGCTGGCGTTGGGGATGCTGTTCCCGGCACCATCGACCGGTGAGGTCGAGCACCTCCGCGGCCCCGAGTCCGGTCGGGAGCGGCGTGGTGAGCGACAACAGGGAGTAGTCGGAATCTCCGGTATTTTCCAGCGTGCTGCGCACTCGCAGCATCCCCTCGTCGGAGAGGTGGATCTCCATGACGAGGGCAAGGGACGCCACCGAATCCGCCATCGTGATCTCCAGGCCACCGTCGCCTGCTGCCGTCGATCCGGTGGTCACGAGAGCGGGTGAAAACATCTGGCCTCCTGCGCGGTGGCCCTCGAGTGCCGGTCGACCGCGAAAACCGCTCGAGGCCTGCGGCAGCAGCTCCTGCTTCGCTCCCGCGGACAGGCAGGCGTGGGGAACCGGGTTGCCCGAGATTCCCCAGCGAACGGAATCGCCGAGGTCGGCACCCCAGTGCACCACGACCGGAGTCGGCCCTGACAGGTCGATGACGAAGGCCGTTCCGCCGCCGCGCAGGTTCACAATGTGGTTCATCGCTTCATCCCTTGCTCGCACCGAGGGTGAGCCCGGCGACGAATTGGCGCTGAAGGGCCAGGTAGATGATCAGGGTCGGGATCACGGTGATGATCGCCCCGGCCGCGAGCAGGTTGTAGTTCGACAGGAATTGCCCCTGCAGGTTGTTGAGTCCGGTTGTCACCGGAAGCAGTTTGCCGCTCTGGATGAAGAGAAGGGGCCAGAAGAAGTCGTTGTAGATCCAGATGATCTCCAGCGTTCCGAGCGCGGCCAGCGCCGGCCGGGTGAGGGGCATGATGATCGACCGGTACTGCCTCCACACGCCGGCGCCATCCACAAACGCGGCCTCGGTCATGTCCTGCGGCAGCGCCTTCATGTAGTTGGAGAGCACAAACGTGCAGAACCCGACCTGGAATGCCGTGTCCACCGCGATAACGGCGAAGTAGGTGTTCAGGAGGTTTCCGGAGCCGCTGATGCTGTACGGCAGGCTGAAGTGCTTGAACATCTCGAACAGCGGCGCGGCCAGCACCTGCGGGGGGAGCAGGTTTCCCGCGGTGAACATGATCAGCAGGGTGATGTTGAACTTCCAGGTGAACCGGCTCACCGCGAACGCCATCATCGAGGCGAACAGCAGGGTGAGGATCACGCTCGGCACGACGATGATGGCCGAGTTGGTGAACAGGGTCGCGAAGCCGCCCTGGTTCCAGGCGGTCACGAAGTTGTCGAGGTTGAACGCGCCACCAAAACTGAAGTAACCGTACTTGTCGGTGTCGGACTTCGACCGGAGCGCGGTGAAGAGCGCCCAGCCCAGCGGGATCAACCACACGATCGACATCACGATGAGGAAGAGATGGATACCGTAGCGCGGTCGCCGTATCGAGCCGACCTTCCCCCCGCGGCCGGCGGTGCGAGCGCCGGAGGGCCGGGCGGGTGTTCTGAGCGAGGACATTCAGGCCTCCTTCTTGAAGGTGCGAACCAGGTACATGATGATGGGCACGAGCGAGACGACGAGCAGGATGGCGGCGAGAGCCGAGCCGATCCCGATCACCTGTCCTTCGCCCACCAGGTTCTGAATCACCAGGGCACTGATCAGCTCCAACCCGTTCGTTCCACGGTTGATGATGTAGACGATGTCGAAGGCCCGCAACGACTCGATGATCGTGATGACCACGATGACGATGTTGATCGGGCGCATCACGGGAAAGACCACCCGGAAGAAGGTCTGCACCGCGTTGGCGCCATCGAGCGACGCGGCCTCGCGCAGCGACGGGTCGACGCCCTTCAGCCCCGCCAGATAGAGGATCATCACGTAGCCCGCGTGTCTCCAGGTCGCGGCGACCAGCGCCGCCCAGATATTGACGTCCGGATTACCAAACCAGTCGACCGCCCGAGGCGTGCCGGTCGTGCCAAGCAGGAAGTTGAGCAGGCCGTTGTTCTGGGAGTAGAACAGCTGCCAGATCACGCCGATCAGCACGAGTGAGAGCATCACCGGCGCGAAGAAGATGCTCTGGTAGATGCGGGATCCCCGGATGTTCTGGTCGAGCAGGATCGCCAGCAACAGTCCGAGCGGAGTGGCGATCAGCCCGAGAAAGAGCAGCCAGAGGATGTTGTGCTGGAGTGCCGGCCAGAACGGCGGATAGTTCTTGAACACGTAGGTGTAATTAGCGAGCACCGCCGGACGGATGTCGGAGAATGCGAGCCCGTTCCACCGGACGAACGAGAGGAACACAGAGATCACGGTCGGTATCCAAATGAGGACGAGCTGGATCAGGGTGGGGATCAGGACCATTGCCCCGAGGACGAGCTTGTCACGCGCGGACAGGAGGCTGTAGCGCCGGCGGCGCCGGCCAGGGAACTCGATGCCCCTGGCCGGAGTCGTCACGCCGAGTGTGGATTCGGTCATGATCTTCTCTGCTGTTGTGACTCGAGAATTCTGTTACTGGGCCGCGTAGAGCGCCTTCGCCTGCGCTTCCAGATTGGCGGTGTCGATCGTTCCGTCCTTCAGGAAGCCCTGAAGGGCGGGAATCATCACGTTGTTCGCCATCGCGGGCAGCGCGTCCCGGTCGAAGAACTGGCTGATCGACTTCGCATCGGCGATCACCCCGGCGAGCTTCTTGTTGAAGTCGCTGTAGCCGGAGGTGTTGGCGTCCTTCGCCGTCATGAGGTTCGACTTGTCGACGGAGAAGTACGCCTCCTGGCCGGCCGCAGTTCCCATGAACGCGAGGAAGTCGTGCGCGGCCTGGTTGGTCCCACCCTTCTTCGAGAGCATGAGTCCGTCGATCGGTGCCTCGACCGCATCCCGTCCCTCCACGGCGATCTCGGGGAACGGGAAGAAGTCGATGTCCGCGAGCACTGCCGGGTCGGTGAACTGCTGCGTCACGAACGAACCGAGCAGGTACATCCCCGCCTTGCCATCGCCGAGCAGCTGGGCGCCTTCCTGCCAGGTGAGACCGAGGGCGTTGGACGACTGGTATGGAAGCAACTGCTTCCAGTTGTCGAACACGTCCCGCACCTTCTTCTGGTCCCAGGACACCTTGTGCGCCGTGAGATCCATGTGGAACTGGTACCCGTTGGTGCGCATGTTGATGTAGTCGAACGTGCCCATGGCCGGCCAGCCGTCCTTGTCCGCGAAGGCGATCGGGGTGAGGCCATCCGCCTGCATCTGCTTGGCGAGGGTCAGAAGTTCATCGAACTTCGTTGGGACGGTGTAGCTCTTCGCCGCCCAGACGCTCTTGCGGTAGAAGAAGCCCCACGGGTAGTTGTAGTTCGGAACGAAGTACTTCTTGCCGTCGTCGCCGGTGGATGCCTTGGCGAGACCGCTGCTGAAGTTCTTTCCGATCTTGGCCCACACGTCGTCGATCGGGGCCACGAGGTCCTTGCCAGCGTAGTAACGCATGCGGTAGCCGGCGAACCAGGTGAACGAATCGTCCGGAGCACCCTGGAGATAGGTGTTGATGTTGTTCTGGAAGTCGTTGTGGGCGACCGTGTTGGTGGAGACCTTGTCGCCAGAGGATTTCTCAAATGCCGCCACGACTGCCGCATAGGCGCGCTTCGGCACATCATCCGATGCACCCGAGCCGAAGGTGATGGTCTTCGACGCGGTCGCCGTGGTTCCGCCACCGCCGGGCGTGCAGGCAGCCAGGGCGGTGATCGCCGCGGCGCCCACGGCACCGGTGAGGACCGTTCGACGGTTGACCTGGGATTTCGCGATGGCGCCAAAGGCGCTGATTCTTTCGATCGTCACTGTTACTACTCCTTTGTAATTCAGTTTCTGCGACGTGCGAACCACACATCTGGCCGCTCTTGGATGCAATGAAACTGGCACCGATTTGCTCACGGGTGAGACGAGCAGTGCCGACCTCAACAGCACCGTACACGAGCTCGCGGGGTTTGAATATACTCCTGTAGATTTTGATCCAGATTCGTCATATGGTGTCGTTACTCGCCATTTCGACACCGTCGGGTCCGTCGTCATGGAGCGGGACCCACGCCACCAGCGCGTCCGGAGAAAAGACATGTTCGGTCTCACATTTGACAAGCTCCTGCTGATCGGAATCATCGCGGTGATCCTGATCGGGCCCGAAAGCCTGCCTCGTTACGCCGCGGCCCTGGCAAAGACGGTGCGGGGGCTGCGCCTGATGCTCGACTCAGCCAAGGAGCGTCTTCGCGAAGAGATCGGCCCCGAGTTCGACGAGGTGGACTGGAAGCACCTCGACCCGCGACAATACGACCCTCGATCGATCATTCGCGAGGCCCTGCTGAGCGACGATCGTCCCGAAGTCGGCACGCAACCGGCGTCGGTCGAGGCATCGCCCACCTCGCCGGTCGCCGACCCGGAGGACGACGGGATGTACCGTTAGCGGGGCGTCGGGACGGCAGGGACGTCAGGGACGTCGCACCCGCACGACCGGCGAATGACCAGCTCGGCGTCGAATGACTGGTGGTTGGTGACACCGGCCCTCCCGCTGCCGAGAGCATCGAGCGCCGCGGTTGCCATTTGCACCACCGGCTGCCTCATGGACGTGAGCGGGGGCCAGCTGTACGCGGTCTCCTCAGAGCCGTCGAAGGCGATCACCGCCACATCCTCAGGAACCCGGACGCCCTCCTCGTGAAGTGCTCGAAGCAGTCCGATCGCTTGCATGTCGGAGATGGCATAGATCGCTTCGGGACGCTCCGGAAGAGCCAGCAGTTGCCTTCCGGCCAGGTAGCCGCCGTGGCGACCGAAGTCGACTCGAACGATCGGGCCCTCCGGCAGACCAGCCTCGGCGAGCGCGTCCGACCAGCCGAGCTCGCGGTCCCGTGTGGTCGCACCCCCGGTGAGTCCGGAGATGAGTGCAATGGTCCTGTTCCCGTGTCCGATGAGATGCGCGACGGCCGTGCGCGAGGCCTCGCGGAAGTTCACGCCGACGCTCGCAAACCCCTCCATCGGGCCCGCGCAGTCGATGAGCACCACCGAGACGTTCGCGACCCTGGCGATTTCGAGGTCGGGGTCGTCATCCGTGGGGGACAGGAGGAGGCCGTCGACCTGGCGCGAGACCAGCTTCTGCACCAGCTCATGTTCCTGGCTCTTGGACAGGGCGGAATTGGTGAGGATCACCGACAGGCCCAATCCCGCCGCCGCTCTCTCCACGGCGCGTGCATACTCGGCGAAGAATGGATTCGTGTTATCGGAGACGACCAGACCGATAATCTCGCTGACCCCGAGCTTGAGGGCACGAGCGGCCGCGTTCGGCCGGTAGCCCAGAACGCGGATTGCCTCCAGCACGCGCGCTCGGGTCGCCGGTGCGACGTTTCGCGGCCCCGAATTCACCACGTAGCTCACAACCGCCGTACTCACACCGGCGTGGCGGGCGACGTCGCCACGGGTCACCTGTCGAGCGCGTTTCACTGTCGGCGTCACGAGGCGCTTCCTTCGTTCGGGGTTCGAGCCACGTCGGCGCGGGCTGCAAAAAACTACGCACACGATGTGTACATGATCAGAATATTGGTCTTGCCGGACGAAGGGGTATTCCGCCGGCGAAGAACGAGCCCCGTGCTACCCGGGGTGCGCCACAATTGAGCAATGACATCCGCTCTCCAGGCGCACATCGCGAGCGTCCTCAACGTGAAGCCGACCATCGATCCCGCAGGGGAGATCGAGTCACGAGTGCGGTTTCTCGTGGAGTACCTTGAGGCGACGGGTGCGGCGGGATTCGTGCTTGGCATCAGCGGCGGGCAGGATTCGTCGCTAGCCGGGCGGATCTGCCAGCTCGCCGTCGAGCGCTCAGGAACCGAGCTGGTTGCGGTGCGCCTGCCCTACGGAGTGCAGGCCGATGAGGACGACGCGCAGCTCGCGCTCGGCTTCATCCGACCGTCCCGCGTGGTCACGTTCAACGTGAAAAGGGCCGTGGATGGATTCCAGGACGAGTACCTGCACACGGACGGCGAACCGATCACCGACTTCAACAAGGGCAACGTCAAGGCGCGGTCGAGGATGATCGCGCAATACGCCCTCGCCGGCCAGCATCGGTTGCTCGTCGTCGGCACCGACCACGCGGCCGAGGCCGTCACCGGGTTCTTCACCAAGTTCGGAGACGGCGGCGCGGACATCCTCCCCCTCAGCGGGCTCACCAAGCGGCAGGGCCGAGCCATGCTCACGCACCTCGAGGCGCCGGCCCGGCTCTACGAGAAGCGACCCACCGCCGACCTGCTCGACGACACTCCCGGCCAGACCGACGAAGACAACCTCGGTCTCAGCTACTCCGACATCGACGACTACCTGGAGGGCAAGCCCGTGGCGAACGCCGTCGCCGACGCCCTCGAGGCCCGCTTCCTCGCCACGCGCCACAAACGCGAGGCCCCGGTGAGCATGTTCGACGACTGGTGGCGCCGCGGCGGCGACCAGTGGACGAGCTGAGCGCTTCCGGCCGGGCTCAGGGAGCCACACCGTCGATACGAAGCCGCTTGGCCCGGGACGCATGGCCATGCAGGATGCGCACGGCGCTCTTCGGCACGCCGAAGTGACGGGAAAGCACCCCGATCAGCGCGTCGTTGGCCCGCCCGTCGACGGCCCGCTCGCGAAGGAAGACGATGAGGCGATCACCGGCCTGGGCGTCCGCCTCGACCAAGGGTCCCTTCCGGCTGCCGGGCTTCACCCAGACCGTGATGTCCATCATGACCCGCCCATCGGCCGGGTGTCACCGCCCCGGTGTCCTGGACAGCCTAGCTTGCGAGTTCGGCCTCGGCTGGAGCCTCGAGAGAGGGCTCGACGGTGGCTTCTGCTTCGACGCGCGCGACGCGGCGGCCGGCGGACTGCTTCGAGCTCTCCACGCCACCCAGGCCGAGATCGAGCAGCTGGGCCTCGGTCCAGCCGGCCTTGAGAGCCGCGTGACGGGCGGCATCCACCGCTGCGATGGTGGCCTCCAGGGCGCTCAGGCGCACAGCGAGCTGATGCACCACGTCCATGCGCTTGCTCATCTCGGCATCGATGATGGCCTGGGCCTGAACGGTCGAATCGTCGGGGTCGAAGGTCGTTCGGGAAAGATAGTGGACGTTCGCGTCGGGGCTCATCGGGATTTCCTTCTTTCGAACACGGTCAGGGGGATCGCCCGGGTAAGCGATATCCCCACGTATACAAGATGGTCTATCCCGCGAGGATGTCATAGTCCCCAGTAGGGGGGACGTTATCTGTACCCCGATCTGCTGAACGGGTACATCCCGACGGGCGGACGGCCGTGCGCTTCACGATAGACCTGTATTCCTGGACGCCACGATGGTGCTGACCTGATCGCCGGGTGGGCACGCCTCGACTACAGTTACGGGCACGAGCCATCCCGTCGTTGTCGAAAAGGCCGGTATGTCAGAGCTAGTTCCCCTCCCTTCCCCCGGAATTCCGCTGTTCTTCGGCCAGCGCGGCAATCCGCTCGCGATCATCGTGCACGACTGGTACGGCAGGCTGCCCTGGCTGGAGAGCTACGCCGCGGCCCTCGCCTCGCAGGGTTACCGAGTGGCGGTGCCCGATCTCTATGCGGGGGTCGCCACGGTCGACGCAGCGACCGCCGAGGCCCTGATGGGGGAGCTCGACGTTGCGCGGTCGCTCGCCGAACTCGATGACATCATCGCGGCGGCCCGGCTCGAGGGATCCCCGCGAATCGGCGTCGTCGGCTTCTCCCTCGGCGGCTGGCTCACCCTGCTGCACGCCCAAGGCGGTGCCGCGGATGCCGCGGTCGCCTACTACGCGACGCTCGGCCCCGACCAGCACGGCGTGATCCCCTGCCCGGTGCAGCTGCACCTGGCGGAGATCGACGAATGGGACGAGGACGAAGACCCCGAGTCGTTCATCGACCGGCTGAAGGACCACGGCACCCCGGTCACCGAATGGACCTATCCCGGAACAGTGCACTCCTTCGCCAACGCCTCCATCACCGACCGGGTGGACGTGAACGCCGCCGCGCTCGCCTTCGCCCGCACGTCATCGTTTCTCGAGGACCACCTGCTCGCCTAGCCTCGAGTGAACTGCTGCCCGCTGACAGCCCACCGGTGGTGGGCCGGATCATGCTGAACAACACCTGCCGGCTACCGTAGATCCCGTGCTGAGTTCGGATGTGTGCGGCACGAAGAGGAATCCTGCGCGGCGCCCGCCGAGCAGTCGAGGAGGAGAATCATGTCCAAGTCCCCCAACCGCCTGCTGGCACGTGTCTTCGGCGCCGGCTACCTCTTCGTTGGCGTCATCGGCTTCACGGCGACCTCCGGCGTCGGATTCTTCGACACCACGGGCGGTCTGGTGTTCGGCATCTTCGAGGTCAACGTGTTCCACAACGTCGCTCACCTCCTGATCGGCGCGGCACTGCTCATCGCCGGCCAGTCGAACGCGCGCGCCGCCCAGACCGTCAACACGGTCATCGGGGCGGCCTACCTGCTGCTCGGCATCATCGGGCCCTTCATCCTCAATTCCTCGGCCAACATCCTCGCCATGAACGGCGCGGACAACGCGCTCCACCTCGGCAGCGGCGTCATCCTGCTCGGGGTCGGGCTCGGTGCCGACAGGGCGCGTCGCGCGGCTCGCGCATAATCCGCTCTGGCACCCCCGATTGTTGGCTTTCGAGACAACTGTGGCCCGGCGCGAGGGCCCAATCGTCCCGGTGACGATCCATTGCCCGTGGGGCACCGGCCGCGCACGTGGGCGACTTAGGATGCCTCGATTCCGGGGAGGGCCGTCGCGCCGCTCATGAATCGCTGCACGTCCACATCCACCCGGATGTCGCTCGGCCGAAGCGGACGGGAGAGGTACAACCCATCCAGCTCGGTGAGGCGGCTGAGCGCAACGTAGGTCTGGCCCGCGCTGAAGGTACCCGAGCCGAGGTCGACGATGGCGCGGTCGTACGTCTTGCCCTGGGACTTGTGGATGGTGACCGCCCAGGCCAGCCGCAGCGGGAACTGCGTGAACTCGGCCACGATGTCCTTCCTCAGTGTCTTCGTCGACGCCGAGTAGGTGTACTTGAACTTCTCCCAGATGGCCGGCTGCACCTCATGCACCTCCCCGTCAACATCCACGAAAACGGTCGAGGCGATCTTCGTGACCGTGCCGACGGTGCCGTTGACCCAGCGCTGGCCGCCCTCACCGGCGGAGTCATTGCGCAGGAACATCACCCGCGCACCCACCTTGAGCTGCAGGGACTCGTCCGCGGGGAAGGATCGGCCGCCGAACTCACCCGTGACGTCGGCCTTCGCGGTCTTGACGGCTCCGGGCAGCCGTGCCAGCGCGGCCGCGTTGATGCGATTGACCGTGTCATTGCGGGTGGCCAGCGTGATCGTGCCATCCGTCGGCGCCGGACGGGCACCGGTCTCGTTCAGGCGCCCGGCGATCTCCGCCGTCACCATGCCGTGCCGCACGGCGTTCAGCATGAACTTGAACTCGGCCTCGTGCTGGCGATGGATGGTGGTGAGCTCGAAGATGCGAAGCTGCGTCTCCTGCCACACCTTCGCGTCGAAGAACCACATGGACCGGTAGATGTCGGCGAAGTAGGCGCGCTCGTCCGCATCGCCCGGCACCGGGGCGAGCTGGTACGGATCCCCGAACAACACCACCTGCACCCCTCCGAAGGCGGTGAAGGGCTTCTGCCGCGCCTGGCGAAGGCTGCGGTCGATGGCATCAACGAGGTCGGCATTGACCATTGACACCTCATCGATCACGAGGGTGTCGATCGTGTTGAGCAGCTTGCGCAGTTCGGGTACCTGGTCGATCGCGTGGTCGGCGATCACCCCGATCGGCAGCCGGAACAGCGAGTGGATGGTCTGCCCGCCCACGTTGAGAGCGGCGACTCCGGTGGGCGCGGCGATCACCACCTGTTTGTCGGTGTTCCACGACAGGTGGTTGAGCAGGGTGGACTTACCGGTGCCGGCGCGACCCGTGACGAAGATGTTCTCACGGGTGTTTTCGATCAGTTCGAAGACGGCGGCCTGCTCGGCGGAGAGCGCAAAATCACTCACGACGCTCCTCACTGCAGTCCATCCGACGACAGTCCAATCTACCGCCGCCGGAGTTCAACCCCGTCGTTGCGGCCGCGGCCTGTAGACGGGGACCGCCCGGCGGCGACACTTAGGATGTGGACATGCAGCCCCGAATCCTCGCCCGCTGGATCGTGCTGGCGGGGCTGCTGCTCGCCGCGTTCCTCGGAACGGTTGTGACCCTCAACCTCACGCTCTACAGCGCCTCCGGTTTCGTGTCGTCGTACCTGCACGCCCTCTCCAGGCACGACGTGGAGGGAGCGCTGGCGTTTCCCGGAGTCGGCACCGGCGGCGGCGGCGGTTCGGAGGCGCTGATGGCGCCGACCGCCCTGAGCTCACTCAACGACATCCACCTGGTCGGCGACGTGGACGACGGCGGCGGAGAGCACACCGTCACCTACGGGTACACGATCGGGGGCACGCCTGGCACGTCGTCATTCACCGTTGACCACACCGGCGCGCGGCTCGGGCTGTTCTCCGACTGGCGGTTCGCGATCAGCCCGCGGAGCATTCTCAGCATCACCCCGGAGCATGGTGACCGTTTCGACGCGAACGGAATCGCCCTCGTCTCGAACGTGCCGCCCGGCACCACGCAGCAGTACCGGGTGCTCGCGCCGTCACTGGTCGTGTTGAGCTACGCGTCCACCTACCTCACGGCGGCGAAGACGACGGCGCTGGTCGCTGTGCCGGGAAGCGATGTTGGCGCCACCGTCACCATGCAGGCAAACGCCACATTCGTGCGAGCGGTGCAGAAGCAACTCAACCTGTTCCTGGCCGACTGTGTGACGCAGAAGGTCCTGCTGCCCACCGGATGCCCGATGGGCAAGCAGATCGGCGACCGCATCCAGGATTCCCCGACCTGGTCGATCGTCAGCTACCCGATCGTGCAAATCGTGCCGGGCAACGAACCGGGCAGCTGGCAGGTACCCGAGACCGGGGCGCTCGCCCATCTCACGGTGAAGGTGAAATCGATCTTCGACGGCAGCCTCTCCACCTTCGACCAGGACGTGCCCTTCACCGTGAGCTACCTGATCACCTTCGGCGCGGACGGCAGCCCGGTGATCACCGCGCGATACTGAGCGACGCGGGGCGGGGATCTAGGGCCGGTCGGCCCGGTCGGCCAGCATCCGGTTGTATTCGACGAGATCGGCGTCGCCGTCGCGAGCCGCCTTGCGGTCGAGGCGTTTGGCGTCCCTCTCATCGCTCTTCGACCACATGATCGCCACGGTGATGGCGAG
>JBBSBA010000029.1:0-30875 GCA_038251725.1 Actinomycetales bacterium | reverse complement strand
CGAAATACCTGATCGCCGGCGCGGCCGGCATGCTCGGCCAGGACCTCCAGCGGGCCCTCGCCGGTCGAGAGGTCACCGCCCTTGGCCGTGCCGATCTCGACGTGACCGACCTCGCCGCCGTTCGTGCCGCCGTGGCCGGGCACGACGTGGTGATCAACGCCTCCGCCTATACCAAGGTGGACGACGCGGAGACGAACGAGGCTGACGCCTTCGCCGTGAACGCGACCGGTGCCGAGAATCTCGCCATCGCGGCATCCGAGAACCATGCGCGACTGGTGCAGGTGTCGACCGACTACGTCTTCGACGGATCGGCGAACACGCCCTACGACGAGGCGACACCGCTCAATCCGATCTCCGCCTACGGACGCACCAAGGCGGAGGGCGAGCGATTGGCCCAGGCCGCGAATCCGAACGGCACCGTGATCGTGCGCACCGCCTGGCTGTACGGAGCCGGCGGTCCCAACTTCGCCAAGACCATGCTGCGGCTGGCGTCGAGCCACGAGACCCTCGCCGTCGTGAACGACCAACTCGGACAACCGACCTGGACCGGTGACCTCGCCCGGCAGATCGTCGAACTCCTCGACGCGGATGCCGCACCCGGCATCTACCACGCCACGAATTCGGGGCAGGCGACCTGGTTCGAGTTCGCACGGGAGATCTTCCAGGTGGTCGGCCTCGACCCGGACCGGGTGATGCCGACGACAAGCGCCGAGTATGTACGCCCCGCGCCGCGGCCCGACTACTCCGTTCTCGGCCACGACGCCTGGGCGCGCGTCGGCCTCTCGCCGATGCGCAACTGGAAGGCGGCGCTGTCCGCCGCGCACTCGGCGGGAGTGCTCACCACCCCTCCGGCAGCCTGACGGCGACCGGCGCCCGACTCAGGAGTCGGCGGCCGTCGATCGTCGCGGGCGAACGACGCAGATCACGTTGGACGTCGAGAGCACGACCGGTAGCCCCGGGAAGTAGAGAGCGCGCGCGAGGTTCGAGATCACCCAGATGATCGGCCCCGCCAACAGCGCATACATGCCGTTGATGAACGAGGTCGCGAAGCCGTGACGTTTCGCCCCCCGGAAGGTCACCACCTCGAGGTCGGTCTGCAGCGCGAAATAGGTCATCTTGAGGTACCCGATGGCGGTCACGTGGGTCGGGTCCCCGTTTTGCAACGGATTGCCGAGCCAGCTGTCGGCATTGGGAAAACGAAACAGGATTTGGCCACCGGCGCGCAGCTTGCCGGAAAGCGCGGAGAGAAATCCGGGCACGGCCTCCTGCGGGATGTGCTCGAGCACGTCGAAGACCGCGATCAGGTCGAACGAGCCATCCGCGATGCGATCGAGCTGATCGGCCGGGAACACCCGAAAGCCCGAGGCCGCTGCCGCTTCGATCAGGCCCGGGTCGAGTTCTGTGCCGGTCACGTTCCAGCCACGAGTGCGGCAGTACGAAAGAAAAGCGCCGTTGCCGTAGCCCACCTCGAGCACGTCCGCGATGCCGTGGGAACGCGCGAGCACATCGCGCAGCTCGCTGTCGAGATAGACGGATTCGCCTGGCTCGAGCAGTCCGAACGGCGTCTGGTCGACCCACCCCTTCCACTCCACATAGTCGGAGTTACCAGTCGTTCCGTCATTATCCGACACTATGGGTCTCCGATTGAGAGGGAGGGTCCTTGTTGGCCTCTCCCCATGATGACACGGCGCTGACGAGGCGTGAGGGTCGGAGAGCGCTGGTAAAGTCGAACGCGGGTCAGCCAGCCCGACAACTTCATTGGAGCGACATGACGACCCTTCGCGTGATCGTGGACCAGATCGTGGCCCCGATACCGGGCGGAATCGGTCGCTACACCGAAGAACTCACCCGTGAACTGATCCACACGGCACCGACGGGCTGCCACGTGACCGGGATCGTGTCCTCGTCGCCCGAGGCCGACTACCAGCTGATCGAGACGCTGCTGCCCGGACTCGACGGCCTCTACAAGAGCGCACTCGCCCGTCGCGAACTGGAACTCGCCTGGCAGCACGGATTCACCCGTCTGGCCGGAGGCGGCATGATGCACGCCACCGGACTGTTCGCCCCCCTCTCCAAACACGATCGAATCAACAATGTCGGTGAGCAGATCGCCGTCACGATCCATGACGCCATCCCGTGGACCACACCCGAGGCGCTGTCCGCCCGGCGGCTCGGCTGGTACAAGGCGATGGCGAAGCGGGCGCTCAGGTACGCGGATGCGGTGGTGGTTCCCACCCACGCGGTCGCGTCCCAGTTGGGCGAGTTCTTCGACTTCGGCGACCGGGTGCGGGTGATCGGCGGTGCCGTGAGCTCCAAGCTCGCGCTGCCCATCGATCCGGATTCCCGGGCCGAACGCCTCGAACTTCCCGAGAGGTACCTCCTCAGCGTCGGCACCCTGCAGGCGCACAAGGGCATCGCACCGCTCATCAGGGCCCTCGCGCGTCCCGAACTCGACGAGTACACCCTCCTGATCGCCGGGCCGGAGGGCACACAGGGTCTCGACGTGGCCGGCATGGCCGCCGACGCGGGCCTCGCGGAGGGGCGGGTGCGTATCCTCGGGCACCTGGCCGACGCCGACCTCGCCGTCACCCTCGATCGCGCCTCGGTCTTCGTCTTCCCGAGTCTGGCCGAGGGCTTCGGCCTCCCGGTGATCGAGGCTTTCAGCTTCGGAACCCCCGTGGTGCACTCGGACGACCCCGCGGTGCTCGAGGTGTCGGCGGGCGCCGGCCTCGCGGTGGCGCGGGATGCCCCGGAGACCTACCCGGAGAGGCTGGCCGACGCCATCTCCTCCGTGCTGGGTGATCCGGCGCTCGCGGAACGCATGGGCATCCAGGGGCGGGACCGCGCACGCACCTTCAGCTGGACGGACTCCGCCGAGCGGGTCTGGCAGCTGCACGCCGACCTGTAGGAGCCCACGCGGGTCGAGCGGGCCGCCCGGTGGCCAGCCGTTCGGCGGCTACGGCTTCGCCGACGCCGCCGTCGCCGCGATCGCCGCCGTGACGGCCGCATGCAGCTTCGCGTAGTCGGGTTTGGCCGGATTGAACGTCGGCGGCACGAGTTCGAGGTGGGTCACGGGGAGCTTGCGCGCCTTGTCGGCCAGGTCGACGAAACCGGGCAGGGCGCCCGAGGGCACGTCGGTCTTCACCACCTGGGAGCCGGCCTTGGCGATGTCCTGGAATTTGGTGAGGATGATGGCCGGCTGGAACTGCTTGACGATCGCCTGCTGCACCTGGCGCTGGCGGGCCATCCGCTCATAGTCGTTGCCCATGTACCGCGAGCGGCCGTACCAGAGGGCAAGGGCGCCGTTCATGTGCTGGCTGCCCGCCGGGAAGGTGCCGTACGGCTTCGTCGCGGTGACCGGGCCGTAGGGAAGCGCCGCCGGCACGTCGATCGTCACTCCCCCCAGCGCATCGACCAGGTCCGCGAATCCCTGCATATCGATGAGGGCGTAGTACTGGATCGTGAGCCCGGTGACACCCTCCGAGGCATCCTTCATCGCCTCGATACCCGGCGAACTGCCCGCGGCAGCGGCGCTGGGGTAGAGCGACGGGTGCTCCTCCGCGTAGGTGTACAGGTAGTCGATGAGGCAGAGGTCGCCGCAGTTGTAGCCCTGGGGAAACGGCCCATAGAGCGGCGATCCCTTCGCGAACTGCACCTGCTCCGTGTTTCGCGGGATTCCAATGATCGTCGTGGCACCGGTGGCCGCGTCGATGCTGGCGACCGAGGTGCTGTCGGGGCGGAGTCCCGTGCGATCCGGGCCGGCGTCGCCACCGAGTAGCAGGATGTTGTACCGCCCGTTCACCGGCGGCGCCATGTCGGTTCCGGCAAAGATCGTTGTCACGGCCGAGCGCGCGCTTCCCGCGCTCGCTGCGCCGTAGCCGGCGGCTCCGGCCGTCACCACCAGCGAGAGGATGGCCAGTCCCGCGATCGCTGGACGAACCGAAGGCAGGGTGTTCACGAGACGGGTGAGACGCAGGGTGTCGAGGGTCAGCACGATCCAGAGCACCGCATACCCGGCGAGGAGCACCTGGACGACGGTCAGGCCGACCGGATTGGTCACGAGCGAGATGATCGCCGAATGGGCGACCAGCCAGACGACGATCCCCGCCAGCACGAGAGACCAGAGCAGGAAGGTCGCGCCGACCCCGAAGCGACCGAGCCGGCGATCGCCCGCGAGCAGCTGGGCCGATCCGGGGATCAGCAGGTTGAGTCCGACCAGCCACCAGGCCCGCTTCGTCATCGTGGGGGCCGAACGCTGATCCGGGGTGCGGATCGAGCCGGTCGCGCTCACAACGCCGACTGCCCCGGCTGGGGGGCGATCGAAACGGTGGAGCCGATGGCGGCCTGCAGGGCGGCATTCTTCTCGGCGACGGTCACCTCAAGCTGGCGCGCGAACCCGGCGAGCGCCCGCGAGAGCGCCTGGTCGGTGGTCGCGAGGATTCGCACCGCGAGCAGGCCCGCGTTGCGCGCCCCGCCGATCGAGACCGTGGCGACCGGAACTCCCGCGGGCATCTGGACGATGGACAGCAGCGAGTCGAGACCATCGAGGGTGGCGAGCGGAACCGGGACACCGATCACCGGGAGCGTCGTGACCGCGGCGAGCATGCCGGGCAGGTGCGCCGCCCCGCCGGCACCGGCGATGATCACGCGGATGCCGCGGTCGGAGGCGTTCTTGCCGAACTCGATCATCTTCTCGGGTGTGCGGTGCGCCGAGACGACCTCGACCTCGTGGGCGATGCCGAATTCGGTGAGTGCGGCCGACGCGTTCGTCATCACGGGCCAGTCGGAGTCAGAACCCATCACGACCGCGACAACGGGTGCGGATTCGGGCGCGACCATACCGGGCTCAGACATGCGCCCAGCCTAAAGGTCAGGGGTGAAAATGCTCCGCAGCGGCACGCGCCTGGAAGGCCACCTGGTCGAGATCGTCGCCGACCGCCGTCACGTGACCGACCTTGCGGCCCGGTCGCGGGGTCTTGCCGTAGTTGTGCACCTTCACCGCCGGTTCGTCGGCGAACGCGATGCCATAGCGGTCGTCGAGGCCACCAGACTCCGGCCCACCGAGGATGTTGACCATCACCGACCAGCGGTCGCGACACCCGGTGGCACCGAGCGGCAGGTCGAGCACGGCACGCAGGTGCTGTTCGAACTGGCTCGTGGTCGAGCCGTCGATGGTCCAATGGCCGGTGTTGTGCGGACGCATCGCGAGTTCGTTGATGAGTAGTCGCTCGTCGGTGGTCTCGAACAGCTCCACCGCGAGCACACCGGTCACGTCGAGGCTGGCGGCGATGGTGCGCGCGATCTCCTCCGCGACATCCGCGATCCGACCGGCTGATGACGGCGCCGGCGCGATGACCTCGGCGCAGACCCCATCCGTCTGGATGCTCTGCACCACTGGCCACGATGCGATCTCGCCCGACGGGCGACGGGCGACCGACTGCGCGAGTTCACGGCGGAAGTCGACGAGTTCCTCCACCAGAAGCGGATGCCCGCGAGCGATCCAGTCTTCCGCCTCGGCCGAGCTGCGCACCACCCGAACCCCCTTGCCGTCGTAACCGCCGGTGGCGGTCTTGAGCACGGCGACATTGCCATGGTCGGCGAGGAAGGCGTCGAGTTGCGCGGCGGTCTCGATGCGCGCCCAGT
This sequence comes from Actinomycetales bacterium, assembly GCA_038251725.1. Lineage (GTDB taxonomy): Bacteria > Actinomycetota > Actinomycetes > Actinomycetales > Microbacteriaceae > Lacisediminihabitans. The sequence continues at coordinate 25,232 of JBBSBA010000029.1, read as the reverse complement.
CGGGCACCGGGAGGCCGAGTCCGGCGAGCCGCTCGCGCATGAGGAGCTTGTCCTGGGCGTAGAGGAGGGCATCCGGTCCCGGGCGGACGGCGACTCCGGCGTCGACGAGCATCGCGAGCACCGCCTGCGGAACGTGTTCATGGTCGAAGGTGATCACGTCAACGTCGGCGGCGAAGCGCAGCACGTCGGCGGCATCCCGGTAGTCACCGAGCATCGTGACGGCGAGCGCCGCGGAATCCCCCTCCGCCTCGGCGAGGACACACAGGTCGATGCCGAGGTTCACCGCCGCGGGAATCATCATGCGCGCGAGCTGTCCACCACCGACCACACCTACCCGAAGAGTCACCATGTAAGACTACTTTCCGTAACGAGCCACAGTGCATTCGGTTGCCATGCTCGCTCCCATCCGTCAGCCAGCCCAGAGGGGATGCCATGTTCTCCCGTCTCAGCCCGCTCGCCCTGACCCTCTACGAGATGCTCCTGCGCTACGCCCTCAAGTTCGGTGTCGTGGGTCTCACCGGCTATTTCGTGGATGTCGGCCTGTTCAACAGCCTGCGGCTCGGCGCCTTCGGTTCTGGCCATTTCTTCCAGGGCCCGATCGGCGCGAAGATCGTGTCCGCCGGCATCGCGACAGTGGTCACCTGGTTCGGCAACCGCTACTGGACCTTCCGCGAACACCGGCGCACGAACTACCTGCTGGAGCTGGCCGAGTTCAGCGCGGTGTCGGTGGGTGGCATTCTCATCGGCCTCGGCTGCCTGTGGGTGTCGCACTACCTGCTCGGCTACACATCGCTGCTCGCCGACAACATCTCGTCGAATATCGTCGGCCTGTCCCTCGGCACGGCATTCCGCTTCCTGCTGTACCGGTTCTGGGTCTATGGGCGCCACAGGGCCGACGGCCTCACCGCGATCAAACACAAGGCCGAAGCCGCCCGATCAGCGATCTTCGAAGACGAGCGGTCGGCGAGCGAAGCCGCTGCGCTGTAGAAGACTGAACTGTCTAGGGGCGTCCGAGCGCCCGATAGCTCCAGCCTGCGGCGCGCCAGGCGACCGGGTCGAGACAGTTCCGTCCGTCGAGAATGGCCCGGGTGGCCACGACGGAGCCGAAGGCGACCGGATCGAGGTCGCGATAATCGCGCCATTCGGTGAGAAGCAGCACCGCGTCGGCATCCCGCGCGGCCTCCTCGGCGCTTGCAACGTAGGCGATCTGGGGAAAGCGACGGCGCGCCGTCGCGACCGCCTGCGGGTCGGTGGCGCGGACTATAGCCCCGGCGTCGACCAGACGCAGTGCGACATCCAGAGCCGGTGACTCCCGCACATCGTCGGAGTCGGGCTTGAACGCGAGGCCGAGCACGGCTATCCGCTTGCCCTCGAGCGAGCCACTCACGACCTGGCGCGCCAGGTCGACCATGCGCTCACGGCGACGATTGTTGATCTGGTCGACCTCGCCGAGGAAGGTGAGCGCCTGGTCGACGCCGAGTTCCTTCGCCCGAGCCATGAATCCCCGGATGTCCTTCGGCAGGCAGCCACCGCCGAACCCCAGGCCCGCGTTGAGGAACCGGCGGCCGATCCGGACGTCATGGCCGATCGCATCGGCCAGCTGGGTCACGTCGGCACCGGTCGCCTCCGCGACCTCGGCCATCGCATTGATGAAGGAGATCTTGGTGGCGAGGAACGCGTTGGCGGCCACCTTCACAAGCTCTGCCGTCGCATAGTCCGTGACGACCTTCGGGGTTCCGATCGACAGGGCCTTGGCGTAGACCTCGTCGAGTATCGCCTCCCCGGTGCGATCGTCCCCGGCGAGGCCATACACCAGCCGATCGGGTGCGAGGGTGTCCTTGACTGCGAAGCCCTCGCGCAGAAACTCGGGATTCCAGGCGAGGGTCGCCCCCGAACCGTGCCCGGCGATGACCCCGGCCAGGTCGTGGGCGGTCCCGACCGGCACTGTGGACTTTCCGACCACCAGGTCGCCGGAGCGCAGGTGCGGAAGCAACGCGGCAACGGCCGCGTTCACGAAGCGGAGGTCCGCGGCGTCGCTGCCGGCAAGTTGGGGAGTCCCCACCGCGACGAAGTGCACACTCGACCCGGCCGCGGCGGAGATGTCGGCGCTGAAGGTCAACCGGCCCGTGGCGAGGGCGCTCGAGAGCAGCTGCGGGAGGCCCGGCTCGAAGAATGGCGGCGTGCCAGCGGAGAGCAGGGCGATCTTCTCCGGGTCCACGTCGATGCCGACCACCTCATGGCCGAGTTCGGTCATGCAGGCGGCGTGGACGGCGCCCAGGTAGCCACAGCCGATCACAGATATCTTCATGGATTCCTCAGGATAGTTGGCCGACAGGGGTGGTGGAGTCGTTAGCGCTGGCCCCAGGCGGTGGTCTCGTCCTGTTGGCGCGGCGACGACGAACGCGACGCCTCGGCCTGGCGGCGGGCCGCGATGGGGTTGAGGCTCCGCTCCATGAGGTCGTGGAGCGCGGCCTGCACGAGGTCGGCACTCGGCACGTCGCGCAGCACCACCGGCCGGTCGAGCCCGGTGTTGATCAGGATGTTCCCGCTGCGGAACAGGCGCTGCAGCCCGTTCTGACGAACGGTCACGTCGTATCCGCGGCTGTGCAGCAGTTCCTGGCGGATGCGCACGAAGAACCCGGTGCGCAGGATGATGCGGCGCGTGGTGATCACGTAGCGCTTGCCCAGCCACGCCATGAGCGGAAGCAGCCAGAACAGCACGATCACGAGAGCTCCGCCCACGAGCACCGCCACGTTCTGCCACGGTGCCGCGAACCTGCCCTGGAAATACCCGATCGCCGCCGCCACCGCGATGAGCAGCACCGACGGCCAGAACAGCGCGCGGCCATGCGGCCGCAGCCGTGCCACCACCCGTTCCGTCTCCTGCGCATCACTCATGAGCTATTCATACCTCAGATGCGTGACGTCCCCGGCGGCGACAGCCACAACCCGGCCATCGGAGGACTTCTTCACCGAGAGGCGCCCGGTGCCGTCAATGCCGATCGCCGTGCCGATCAGTTCGTCGCCGCCCGGCAGCAGCACCCGCACCTGCTGGCCGAGGGTGCCGCAGAGCTCGCGCAGCAGTTCGGCGATTCCGCTCGATTCCGGGTCGGCGCCGAAGCGAAGGAAGTCCCCGTACAGCCGGCCGAGCTCGACGAGGTAGCCGGCGAGCGCGCGGTCGGCGAGATCGGCATCCTCGACCACCGGATCGTTCAGGGCGAGGGACGTCGAGGTCGGGGTCGGAAGATCGGCCGACGTGATCGTGAGGTTGAGCCCGGCCCCCATGACGACGGCGTGATCGCGGCCGGCTCGTCCCGCCGGGAGGAGCTCGGCGAGCAGTCCCGACACCTTGCGACCGTCGACCTGCACGTCGTTGGGCCACTTGAGCCGCACCGAGTGATGTGGGAGGAGAGGCGCGAGCGCCGTCGTCATGGCGAGCCCGGCGATGAGCGGAAGCCAGCCGAAGTGGGCGATCTCCAGCGGTTCGCCGGTCGGGAGCCGGGGGCGAAGCAGCACCGAGATGGCGAGCGCCTGGCCGGGCGGAGCGACCCAGACGCGGCCGAGCCGACCGCGCCCATCCGTCTGGTTGTCCGTGACGACCACCGAAAAATCGGGCCACAACTCGCCGTCGCCCCCCGATGCCCGGCTCACCAGCTCGGTGTTGGTCGAGCCGCACTCGGGAAGGACCTCGAGCCGGCTGGCCGCCGCGGCGCTCAGTGGAAGCTGCATTCCCCAAGGGTACGGGCTGTGAGGTTTGTAGACACCCACCACCCGGTGGGCGGTTACGTCGACGGTAAAGTGAACGCGTGACTGACGATAAGACGGTGCCCGTAAACGATCTGTACACCACCGCGGGCAAGCTCGCCGACCTGAAGGTTCGCTACCACGAGGCTGTGACGGCGAGCGGCGAGGCCGCCATCGAGAAGCAGCACTCCAAGGGCAAGAAAACGGCCCGCGAACGCATCGACCAGTTGCTCGACCACGGTTCGTTCGTGGAACTCGACGAATTCGTGCGGCACCGCACCCACGCCTTCGGCATGGAGAAGAAGCGGCCATACGGCGACGCGGTCGTCACCGGAACGGGCACCATCCACGGCCGCCAGGTGGCCGTCTACAGCCAGGACTTCACCATCTTCGGCGGTTCGCTCGGCGAGGTCGCCGGCGAGAAGATCATCAAGGTCATGGATCTCGCCCTGAAGACCGGCGTTCCGATCATCGGCATGCTCGACTCTGGCGGCGCGCGCATCCAGGAGGGCGTGGTCGCGCTCGGCAAGTACGGCGAGATCTTCCGCCGAAACGCCGCGGCCTCCGGCGTCATCCCGCAGATCTCGATCATCATGGGTCCGGCCGCGGGCGGCGCCGTCTACTCCCCCGCGCTCACCGACTTCGTGATCATGGTCGATAAGACCAGCCAGATGTTCGTGACCGGCCCCGACGTGATCAAGACCGTCACCGGTGAAGACGTGGGCATGGAGGAGCTCGGCGGGGCGCTCACCCACAACAAGGTCTCCGGTGTGGCCCACTGGCTCGCCGCGGACGAGGATGACGCACTCGACTACGCGCGCACCCTGCTGAGCTTCCTTCCCGATAACAATCTCGCCGAGCACCCCGTCTACGAGAGCGACGTCGAGCTCGAGACGACGGATGCCGATCGCAGGCTCAACACGGTGATCCCGGACAGCCCCAACCAGCCGTACGACATGAAGACGGTCATCGAGCACATCGTCGACCACGGTGATTTTCTCGAGGTGCAGCCGCTGTTCGCCCCGAACATCGTGATCGGGTTCGGCCGGGTCGAGGGCCGGGCGGTGGGGATCATCGCCAACCAGCCCTCCACGATGGCCGGAACGCTCAACATCGATGCCGGCGAGAAGGCCGCGCGCTTTGTGCGTCTGTGCGACGCGTTCTCCATCCCCATCCTCACCCTCGTCGACACCCCCGGCTACCTGCCCGGCACCGACCAGGAGTGGACCGGCGTGATCCGCCGCGGTGCGAAGCTGCTCTACGCCTACGCCGAGGCGACGGTGCCGCTCGTGACGGTCATCACCCGCAAGGCGTATGGCGGGGCGTACATCGTCATGGGGTCCAAGCAGCTCGGCGCGGATCTCAACTATGCCTGGCCGACCGCGGAGATCGCGGTGATGGGCGGACAGGGTGCCGTACAGATTCTCTACCGCAGCGAGATCAGGGCCGCGGAGGCGGCGGGGGAGGATGTCGCGGCGGTGCGTACGAAGCTCGCGAATGAGTACACCTACAACGTCGCATCCCCGTTCCTCGCGGCAGAGCGTGGCGAACTGGACGGTGTGATCGAGCCAGCCACCACCCGCGTCGTCGTGGTCAAGGCCCTCAGGGCGCTCAGGACCAAGCGGGCGACACTCCCGCCCAAGAAGCACGGGAACATCCCGCTGTGACGCTCCAGCCGCCGCAGGAAGGCGCCGTGCCCGGCGAGCTCGCTGCGCCCGACCTCACGATCGTTGCCGGGAGCCCGACGCCGGCAGAACTGGCCGCGATCACCGCGGTGATCACGGGGATGCTCGCCGAGCACGCTGACGAGGATCGTGCGGTGCTCCCGAGGGTGAGTGCCTGGCAGCGCAGCCAGCGCAGCATCCGTCGTCCGCTCACGCCGGGGCCGGGCGCCTGGCGGTCGTTCTCCGGCACCTGACACCCGTCCCGGACGCCGGAATGTACCCCGAGATCTGCACCCGGGGCGTTCAATATATCGGTGAACCCGGGGCACTCTTCGAAACCGGGGCACAAGACTGTCCCCCACAAGTCCCCCAAAGTGACGACTTTGCGCGGGCACCGATCCGACGCATGATTGATCTTGCTAGGTGTACACCTTCGGGTTACACCACCAACCATGAACCGACTAGGGTAAGCGGGTTCATGGCTTGGGGGCGGGTCAGGGCAGTATTCGGGTTATTGCCCTGACCCGGAGCTTTAAACGGGATCGGCCTTCGGGGGCCGGTCCCGTTTTCCATGTTCGGGCTTGCGCGAACGGCTCAGAGGGCCGCAGGGCGCGCCGTGCGCGGGATCTCGAGCCACAGGTCGACCCGGTCTTCTTCGTCGTCGATCCCCTGGCTGCCGAGAGCGCTTGAGTGGCCGTCGTCGAGGGAGGAGAGGCCCACGACGGTGACGGCGATGTCCGAGTCGCCCGGCACCGTGCGCGCGATGAGCTTGCCGGTCTGGGTATCTCGGATCGCCTCGGCCAGGCGGTTGAGCACGCGATCGAGATCCTCTTCGTTGAGGTCGTCGATGCCGCCCTCATCGAGCAGTGTGACCGTGGTCCCCTTGCGGCGGGCCACCATGATCTGTTTGCGCACCCGGTTGTTCAGCAGCTTGCGGCCGCGGATCTCGTCGCGGATCGCACCCTCAAGGTAGAGGCACTCGAGCCGCTGCTCCTCGGTGAGCTCGCCGCCGACGGCGACGATCTGACGGAGCATCGGCAGGGACATCCGGCTGGTCTGGCCGAGGCGGAACTGGCGCTCTGAGACGTGCGCCTCCTGCGCCGCCCGCCACTCGACCGCCTCACGCTCGGCCATGGCGTACTGCCTCGTATCCCGGCCGGCCTTGGCGAGGGAGAGGGAGAGGGCATGGGAGACGGCGACCCAGGCCGTGCTGCCGATCACGCCGTAGGCGACCAGGCCGCCGGGGCCGGCCCAGGCCACGGTCTGCACGATGAGGGCCGCCGTGCCGATCCAGGCGAAGGTGTGACGCCGGCGGGTGGACGTGATCACCATGAGCGTTCCGATGGCCGCCGTGTGCCACGCGGCGTAGGTGCCCTGGACCGAGCCGACGAGCTGGCTGGTGACGAGGATCGGAACCGTCACCGCGACCACCACGTTGAACGCACCGAGCCAGGCGGGCATCCGCGGGGTGCGAGTCAGCCAGAGGCTCAGCGCGGTCGCGACCGCGTAGAGAACCATCGCCGCGATATACGGGCCCTTGTTGCGGGGCACATCGATCGAGACCGTCGCGAGAAGGAGGTGATAGGTGGAGAAGATCGCCGCCAGACCGATGATGAGCGAGCGCGGCACCGAGACGATCACAGCGCCAGCCCCTCTGAGATTTGGACCGTTTCGGGCGTGACCGGACTCTCCAGCCGCGGCCAGTGGATCCAGACGACGGTACCGGCGCCGATGCCGGTCTCGATCTCGACCGAGCCACCGGCATTGGCGACGCGCTCGAGGATCGAGACGCGAAGCCCGAGCCGCTCGCTATTGGCGTTCTCCAGATCGAAGCCCGCGCCGTCGTCGCCGACGCCGATACGGATGCCAACCCCCGGCCCGCCGTCGACAACGAGCCAGCGCCGCACCTCGTCACCCGAACCCGCGTGCTGGAGGCTGTTGACCATGGCCTGCATCGCGGCCGAATAGACCGCCTCGGCGGACTGGACGGGGATGGTGCCGGCTTCGACCCCGTGGGCGCGGAGCTCGAAGGGTGATGCGAGGGTCGCGGTGGTCTCCCCCACCCGGGCGGCGAGCTGGGTGAGCGTGACGGTGGCGTCGTCGTCGGGAGAGGCCGCGGCGGCATCCTTGAGGTGACCCATCGCGTTGCGCGCCATTTGAGTCGCGAGTTCCTTGGCCTGCGGCGAGTAGGCGCGCGCGGCGGAGAGCAGCGTCGTCAGAACGCTGTCGTGCACGATCGAGTCCACCTGCACGCGCTCCACCTCCATGGCGTGTTGCCGAACGGCATACGCGTAGCGGTCGAGCGCGTTGCCCTGCGCCAGGTCGACCGAGGCGGCGGCCTGCCGCAGCAGCGTGATGAGGATCAGCACCGCACCGCCGAGGATGACCGCATAGGCGACGTCGAGTGAGGCGGAGCCCCAGTCCTTCGCGCCCCCGGACGGGGTCATGCGAACGAAGCCGTAGACGAGCGGGGCGACGATCAGGTAGGCCAAGGCCTGCCAGGGGAGAAAGGCGACCGCCGCGGCCGCGGTCGCCACCGTGCAGAGCAGCCACAGCCAGGGTCGGTTGCTGGAGACCGCGGCGGGATCGGACACCACGAACGGCCACGCGGCGAGCGCGAGCAGGTAGGCGAACGCCACGTAGGCGTTGACCACACGCACATGGCGCTTCGCGAGGGCTGCGACGAGGTTTGCGACGATGCCGCCATAAATCCCGACGACATAGACCATCGTCCAGACGGTGCCGGCCTGCGAAACCTGGGAGAGCACCACGGGGAGGGCCTGCGCGCCGAAGACAATGCCGAAGGTCCCGACGAAGCGAGAAATGATCGTCTCGATCTGCGGTCGACTGATCGGGTTGTGCGGTTGCCGGGCAAGCGATGCGAGCGGCGCCGTACCCTCCCTAGCGGCCATCACCACCATCCGGGTCAAGACCGGGAAGGATGCCGTCCTCGACCGCGCGCCGCAGGAGGTCGACCTTGGTGGGCGCCGGGCGCCCGACCTCGACGTACTTCACGCGAATACGGTCGAGGTACTCTCGCGCGGTGGAATAGCCGATGCCCAGCTGCTGAGCCGCGAGCTTGAGCGGAAGTCCGGAGGCGTAGAGGTGCAGGATCTCGCGCTCCCGGCGGCCGAGCTGGGCCTTCGCGAAGTCGCGGTCCGCATCAATCGCTGTGGCCCATTCGAGGTTGTTGAGCACCTCGCCGCGGGCGACGGTCTCGACGGCGGACATCACCGTCTTCGTCGCCGACGACTTCGGGATGACCCCGGCCGCGCCGGCGGCGAGCGCCTCGCGCACCGAGGCGACCCGGTCCGCGATGGAATGGATGAGCACCGCAGAGCCGGTGGCCTGCACGCGCTTGACATTATCGGTCACGGTCGATCCGTCGCCGAGCGACAGATCGAGCACAACGACGTCGTTCTCGCGGCCGTCGAGGTGGTCGACGAACTCCTGGACCGAGGCCGCGGCGTGGATGAAGTCGAAGCCGGACTCGATGCAGGCCGCCCTGAGTCCGAGCCGCACCGACTCATGGTCGTCCACGACCGAGACCCGTACCGCGCTCTGCTGCATTACCGGCGTTTCCTGCTCTTCTGTGTCTTGCGCCATCGCTGATCCCGTCTGCCCCCGTGGTGCACAAAACTATCTCGGCCCCGCAGACCATGGTACCGGGCGCAGTGCCCCCAAACGCGAGGGTGGAGCTGAGGTGCGCCTGTGTCGGAATCGTGCCCAGGCTCGTCGGCGAGTCCTCAGCCGGTCCTCACCAGGGTCGCAACGGCCTCCACATGGTGGGTGTTGGGAAAGAGGTCGAAGGCCCGCAGTCTGGTGAGCTCGTAGCCGCCGGCGGCGAACAGCGCGACATCCCTCGCCAGAGCCACCGGATCGCAGGCGACGTAGACGACCTGCGCCGGCGCGAACCCGAGCAGCTCGCTCACCACGGCCGCGCCGGCTCCCGAGCGCGGCGGATCGAGCACGACGGTCGCCTTGCCGAGCCGTGCCCGCTCATGGGCACTCGCCGTGGATCGGAGCTGCCGGAGGAAGTTGTCGACCCGGCCGGTGACCGCCGCGGCGCCCACCCACTCGGAGAGGTTCTGTGCGGCATGGTCCGTCGCGAGCGGGTCGCTCTCCACCGTGGTGATGCGCACGTGGTTGCCGAAGCGATCCCCGACGGCGGCGGCGAGGAGCCCGACACCGCCATAGAGGTCCAGGTTCGCGGCGCGCGGATCGAACAGCGCCTCGTCGACGGCGTCCTGCACGGCGGCCGTCAGGGTCTCGGCCGCGTGTTGGTGCACCTGCCAGAAGCCGTGCACGTCGAGGCGGAATTCGCGGTCGCCCACGCGCTCGACGATGCGCTGCGCCTTCGGTCGTTCGGCCTTCTCGCCCTTGGCCCGCCCCCGGCTGGGCTTGGGCGCATCGCCGGTGAGCACGAAGGCGTTGCCGACGCTCGGCACGACCACGTCGACGTGGTCCACGCCGGGGAACTTCTCGGTGAGCGGCGCGATGGCGGCGGCCTCCGGAGTGGCCAGCGGCAGGTCGGTCGTCACGATCACGCGGTGCGACCGCGCGGCGTAGGGCCCCGGCGTGCCGTCTTCCGCGACGTGCAGGCGCAAGCGGGTGCGCCAACCGGTGCCGTCGGCGTTACCGGGCACCGCCTCGACGGTCACGTCGCTCTCGATGCCGGCCATGCGCTTGAGCGAATCGGCGAGCACCTGCCGCTTGAGCTCGCGCTGGTGGCCGATCTCGATATGCCCGAACTCCGCGCCTCCGGCCCGGTCCTCCGGTGCACGGTCGATGCCCGCGGCGGACCAGACGTGCGCCTGTCGGTGCTCGGAGGCGGTGACCACGGAGAGCGTCTCGGCCCGCCAGAACGACCTCTTCGAGTCGTCCGTGATGCGTGCCCGCACCCGCTCACCCGGGATCGCGTCACTCACGAAGATCACGCGGCCGTCGTGACGGGCGACTGCCACACCCCCGTGAGCTACGTTGGTAACGTCGATTTCGACCTCTGTGCCCTGCAATTCACCCATCCCCCGAGCTTGCCACAGGAGGCACAGTGTCCGGTCCAGCAGTGCCAGGCTCGCCCGTGCGGCTGTACCTCGCCTCGACCTCTCCCGCCCGGCTCGCCACCCTTCGTGCGGCCGGCATCGAACCGGTGGTTCTGCCGTCGTTCGTCGACGAGGATGCCGCTGTCGATGCCGCGGGGCCGCTCACCCCGATCGAGATGGTGCTCCTGCTCGCCCGGCTCAAGGCGCAGGCCGTCATCGACCCCGCACTCGACGGCTTCATCCTCGGTGGCGACTCCGCCTTCGAGCTCGACGGCATCGTGTACGGAAAACCGCACCTGGCCTCCGTGGCCCGTGAACGCTGGCTCCTGCAGCGCGGGCGCACCGGCCACCTGCACTCGGGCCATTGGCTCATCGACCACCGCGGCGGCGGCGTGAACGACGCGGGCGGCGAGGTCGCAACGGCCGGGGTGACGTTCGCCTCGGACATCTCGGAGCCCGAGATCGACGCCTACATCGCCACCGGTGAGCCGCTCACGGTGGCCGGAGCCTTCACCATCGACAGCCTCGGCGCGCCGTTCATCACCGCCGTCGACGGCGACCCGCACGCGGTCGTCGGCCTCTCGCTGTCAACCCTGCGATCGCTGCTGCTGCGTTTCGACGTGGCCTGGCCATCCCTGTGGAACCGCTGACGTTGTGGAATACATGAGCATCGAATCGGTGTTTTTTGTGGGCCACCACCAAAGAGGACCCGTCTGTGCGCCCTAGGCTAAAGAACTATGCCCCGCATCACGAAGGTCCTGGTCGCTAATCGCGGCGAAATCGCCGTTCGAGTCATCCGGGCCGCGAAGGACGCCGGCATCACCTCCGTCGCGGTCTACGCGGACCAGGACCGGGATTCCCGGCACGTGAAGCTCGCGGATGAGGCCTACGCCCTCGACGGAGCCACGAGCGCCGAGAGCTACCTGCGCATCGACAAGGTGCTGTCGATCGCCCGTCGATCCGGCGCGGATGCCGTGCACCCCGGATACGGCTTCCTCGCCGAGAACGCGGAGTTCGCCCGGGCGATCATCGACGCTGGCCTGATCTGGATCGGACCGTCGCCCGACGCCATCGAGAAGCTCGGCGACAAGGTCTCCGCCCGCCACATCGCCGAGAAGGTCGGCGCCCCCCTCGCTCCCGGCACCCTCAACCCGGTCTCCGGCGCGCAGGAGGTGCTCGATTTCGTCGACATCCACGGCCTGCCGGTCGCCATCAAGGCGGCCTTCGGTGGAGGCGGCCGCGGCCTCAAGGTCGCCCGCACGCGCGAAGAGATCCCCGAGCTGTTCGAATCGGCCACCCGCGAGGCGATCGCCGCCTTCGGCCGCGGCGAGTGTTTCGTCGAGAAGTATCTCGACCAGCCGCGCCACGTCGAGACCCAGTGCCTCGCCGACGCATTCGGCAAGGTCGTCGTGGTCTCCACCCGCGACTGTTCGCTGCAGCGCCGCCACCAGAAGCTCGTGGAGGAGGCGCCGGCGCCGTTCCTCAGCGACGAGCAGAATGCCCTTCTCTACTCGGCGTCGAAGGCCATCCTCCGGGAGGTCGGCTACCTCGGCGCCGGTACCTGTGAGTTCCTCGTCGCGCAGGACGGCACCATCTCGTTCCTCGAGGTGAACACGCGACTCCAGGTGGAGCATCCCGTGTCAGAAGAGGTGACCGGCATTGACCTCGTGCGCGAGCAGTTCCGCCTCGCCGAGGGCGGCGCGCTCGACTACGACGACCCGGTGGCCGAGGGGCACTCCTTCGAATTCCGCATCAACGGCGAGGACCCGGGACGCAACTTCTTCCCGGCGCCCGGCCCCGTTCACGCGCTGCGCTTCCCCGGCGGCCCCGGCGTGCGCGTCGACAGCGGCGTGACCACCGGCGACGTGATCAGCGGAGCGTTCGATTCGCTGCTCGCCAAGCTCATCGTCACCGGATCCTCCCGCGAGGACGCGCTGGAGCGCTCCCGTCGCGCGCTCGACGAATTCGAGATCGCCGGGCTGCCGACCGTGCTTCCGTTCCACCGCAAGATCGTGCGGGATCCGGCGTTCACCTCATCGCCGTTCTCCATCTACACCCGCTGGATCGAGACCGACTTCGTCAACGATATCGAGCCGTGGAGCGGCTCGCTCGTCGACGCCGCGGCGGCGCCGCCCCGCCAGACCATCATCGTGGAGGTGGACGGAAAGCGCATCGGAGTGTCGCTCCCCGCGAAGCTGATCGCGGCATCCGGAGCGGCCTCGGCGAGCCTCGGGGCTCCCCCGAAGCGTCGTGGCGGTGTCGGAACCGTCGTCACCGCGACCGGGGATTCCGTGAAGGCTCCCATGCAGGCCACCATCGTGAAGCTCGCCATCGCGGCAGGAGACGTCGTCGTCAAGGGCGACCTCATCCTCGTGCTCGAGGCGATGAAGATGGAACAGCCGATCACCGCCCACAAGGACGGCACCGTCGGCAGCATCAACGCGGCCGTCGGCGAGACGGTGTCGTCCGGATTCCTGCTCCTCGACATCGTGAGCTGAGCACCCACACGGGAGCGTTCCGGGTCGAGTTTGGGCACTGCGCCCCGACCGCAGGGTCTGCTGAACGAGGAAAGCCGGTCAGTTGACGATGTGCATCGCGCGCGCGGCATCCGTGATGCTGCCGGACAGCGACGGGTAGACGGCGAAGGCACGGGCGACCTGGTCGACGGTGAGCCGGTGTTCGACCGCGATCGCTATCGGCAGGATGAGCTCTGACGCGCGGGGCGCGACGACCACGCCACCGATCACAGTGCCGGAATGGGTGGTGGCGAACAGCTTCACGAAACCGTGCTTGATGCCCATCATCTTGGCGCGTGGGTTCGAGGCGAGCGGGAGCTTGTGGATCACGCCCCGCACCAGGCCCTCCTCGATCTGCTTCTGCGACCAGCCAACGGTGGCGATCTCCGGCTGAGTGAAGATGTTCGAGGTCACATTGCGCAGCTCGGTGGGATTCACCTCGTCACCCATCGCGTGGAACACCGCGGTGCGCCCCTGCATCGAGGCGACGGACGCCAAGGGCAGGAAGTCCGAGCAGTCGCCGGCCGCGTAGATGGACGGCATGGAGGTGCGCGCCACCCGGTTCACCCGGATGTGCCCGGATTCGGTGAGCTGCACGCCGGCCTCCTCCAGCCCGATACCGTCGGTGTTCGGAACCGAGCCGACCGCAATGAGGGCGTGGCTGCCCTCGACGGTGCGTCCGTCGGCCAGGGTGGCCAGCACGCCGTCGGCCGTTCGAACGATCGAGTCGGCGCGCGACTTGGAGAGAACCGTCATGCCGTTGCGCTTGAAGACGTCCTCGATCACGCCGGCGGCGTCCGCGTCCTCCCCCGGAAGCACCTGGTCGCGCGACGAGATGAGGGTGACCTTGGAACCGAGAGCGGTGAAGGCGGAGGCGAACTCCGCACCGGTGACGCCGGATCCCACCACGATCAGGTGCTCGGGGGTCTCCTTGAGCGTGTAGAGCTGGGTCCAGGTGAAGATGCGTTCGCCGTCGGGCTTGGCCGAGGCGAGGATGCGCGGGCTCGCACCGACCGACACGACGATGGTGTCGGCGTTGATCTCGTCGAAGTCGGTACTGGTCTTACCCTTACCGGTCGAGACGATCACGCGGTTGGGTCCGTCGAGGCGGCCTTCGCCCTGGATCACGGTGACGCCGGCCTTGATGAGCTGTGACTTCATGTCTTCGGACTGCTGGCGGGCCAGCCGCAGCAGGCGCTGGTTCACCGCCGTGAGGTTGACCGTGACCTCCGGGCGAACGGGTCCGCCCGACTCGCCGCGCACGAAGAACTGCACCCCGAGGTCCGCGGCATCGCCGATGGCGTTGGCGGCCTCCGCGGTGGCGATGAGCGTCTTGGATGGCACCACATCGGTGAGCACGGCCGAGCCACCGACGCCGACCCGCTCCACGACCGTCACCTCGGCGCCCATCTGGGCGCCGGTGAGCGCCGCTTCGTAGCCGCCGGGGCCACCGCCGACGACGGCGATACGTTGCTTGCGCTCGAATTTATAGGCCATGGGCCCATTCTCCCGCAGAGACGCGGACCCGAGAAACCGTGCGGCCATCGGACCCGGCGCCACGGGTGCCGAGAGTGCTTCTCCAATAGGCTGGCTGGATGCCGAACCCTCTCGACGACCCCACCGCCGATCCCTTCGAAATCGCCGCGATCGCGGCCGCCGAGATCGCCGAACGCACGGGCGTCGCCCACCACGACATCGCGCTGACTCTCGGCAGCGGCTGGGGCGCCGCCGCCGACCTGATCGGGCAGACGGTGGCCACGATCACCGCCACGGAGATCACCGGCTTCAGCGCACCCGCGCTCGAGGGGCACATCGGCAGCCTGCGCTCGATCCGGCTGGCAGACGGCAGGCACGCCCTCGTGATCGGCGCCCGCACGCACTACTACGAGAATCACGGTGTTCGCCGCGTGGTGCACAGCGTGCGCACCGCGGCCGCAACCGGCGCGAAGATCATGATCCTCACGAACGGTGCCGGCGGCATCCGCGAGACCTGGGCGCCCGGAACGCCGGTGCTCATCAGCGATCACATCAACCTCACCATGGACTCCCCGCTCGAAGGGGCGACCTTCGTCGACCTCACGGATCTCTACAGCGCACGCCTGCGGGCGATCGCCCGGGGCGTCGACCCCACGCTCGACGAGGGCGTGTACACGCAATTCCGTGGTCCGCACTTCGAGACACCGGCGGAGGTTCAGATGGCGAAGACCATCGGGGGCCACATCGTCGGCATGTCGACGGCGCTCGAAGCGATCGCCGCTCGACAGTCCGGATTGGAGATCCTCGGACTGTCATTGATCACCAACCTCGCCGCGGGCATCCAGAAGTCCCCATTGAGCCACACAGAGGTGCTCGAGGCTGGCCGGAACGCCGGACCGGTGATCTCCGCGCTGCTCGCCCGCATTGTGGAGGAGCTGTGATGAGCATCATCGAGGTCGCCCGCGCCTGGCGCGACCAGGACCCCGACGAGGAGACTCGCGCGGAGCTCGATCGCCTGATCACGGACGCCGCGGCCGGCGCAGAGGCCGCGACGGCAGAGCTGCACGACCGCTTCGACACCCGGCTGGAGTTCGGCACTGCCGGGCTCCGCGGCCGCACCGAGGCCGGCTCAAACCGCATGAACCGCGTGCTCGTGGCGCAGGCCGCCGCCGGATTCGCGGCCTTCCTGCTCCACCGCGGCGACGACCGGGAAGACTCGTGGGCCACCTCCCCGAGCGTCGTCATCGGCTACGACGGCCGCAAGAACTCGCGGATCTTCGCGACCGACACCGCCGAGGTGATGGCCGGCGCGGGCGTGCGCGCCATCATCCTCCCCCGTCTCCTGCCGACACCGGTCCTCGCCTTCGCTGTGCGCCACCTCGACGCGAGCGCGGGCGTGATGGTGACAGCGAGCCACAATCCGGCGGAAGACAACGGCTACAAGGTCTACCTGGGTGATGAGGACCACGGCTCCCAGATCGTGCCACCGGTGGACAGCCAGATTGCCGCCGAGATCCTGCGGGTCGCCGCCGACCGGAGCGTGCTCGAGCTCCCCCGGTCGACCGACTACGAGACTGCCGGTGAAGACGTGCTCGACGAGTACGTGCGCCGCACGGCCGCCATCGCCGGCAGCCCGAAGTCCATGCTCCGTTACGTATATACGGCGATGCACGGCGTGGGCTGGGAGACCGCGCACCGCGTCTTCGTCGCCGCCGGCTTCGGCGAGCCCGCGGTCGTCGCCCGCCAGATCGCCCCCGATGCCGCCTTCCCCACGGTCGCCTTCCCGAACCCGGAGGAGCCAGGGGCCATGGACCTCGCCTTCGACACCGCCATCGGATCCGACGCTGAACTGGTGATCGCGAACGATCCCGACGCTGACCGGCTCGCCATCGGCATCCCGGATGTCGATGGCCAGTGGCACCGCCTCAGCGGAAACCAGGTGGGCGCGCTGCTCGGCTGGCGTGCCGCGGATCGCCTCGCCGCGATCGGCCCGGAGGGCACCCTCGCCGCCTCCATCGTCTCCTCGCCCGCCCTCGCCGCGATCGCCCGCGCCTACGGGCTCGACTACGTCGACACCCTCACCGGGTTCAAGTGGGTCTCCCGCGTGCCCGGGCTGTCGTACGGCTATGAGGAGGCGCTCGGCTACCTCGTTGACCCCGACAAGGTGCGCGACAAGGACGGCATCTCCGCCGCCGTGGACTTCCTCGGGCTGGTCTCCGACCTCAAGGCCGAGGGCAAGACGGTCTTCGACCACCTCGCCGACTTCGCCGACCGGTTCGGCGCGTTCGCCTCCGCACAAGTCTCCCTGCGCGTCACCGACCTTTCCGAGATCCCCCGCCTGATGGGGCGGCTGAGGCAGTCACCGCCCGCGGCCGTCGGCGCCACTGCGGTGCGACAGGTCGACGACTTCTCCGACGGGTTCGGGGGCCTGCCGGCCAGCGACATCCTGCGCCTCTGGATGGCGGACGGGTCGCGCGTGATCATTCGTCCGAGCGGCACGGAGCCCAAGATCAAGGTCTACATCGACGCGTCGAGCACCGACGGCACGGCGGCGCGGCGGCAGTCCCTCGCCCAGGCTCGAGTGGATTCGCTCGAAGCGGGCATTCGTCCGCTGCTCGCCTGACCTCCCGACCGGCGCCGGCCCACCGGCGGGGTCAGCCGAGCGCGGCCTCGAGCTTGCGCGCGAGCTCCTCGGTGTCGAAGTAGTTCTCGATCACGATCACGTCGGCGTTCGTCGCTCCGATGGCGTCGACGAACTCGGCGGAGGTGAGGATGACCTGCGCATCGGCGGCGTCGCTTGTAAGACTCGAGAGGTGCGCGGCCGTGACATCGGCCTCGAGGTCGAGCCGCTTGAGGACGCGCTCCGCATTGACCTTCAGGATGCCGGAGCTGCCGATCCCCGCCCCACAGATCGCGACGATCTTCATGTCGTGCCCTTCATGATGGCCAGGACCGCCGCGACATCCGGCGCCGCGGCGAGGTCCATGATCGCGCTCGAGTCGTTGAACACATTCGCGAGCTCGGCGACGGACTCGATGTGCGCGTCCGCCGACTTCACGGCGAGGCCGAGAACGACGCTCACCGGGTCGTTGTGCGGATGCCCGAAGAAGACGGGCGTCGCGAGGGTCACGACCGCCAGGCCGTCGGCCAGCACCTCGGATCCCGGGCGCGCGTGGGCGAGGGCCAGCCCCGGGGCGATGACGACATAGGGGCCGTGTTCGTCGATCATGCGAATCATCTCGTCCGCGTAGCCGGGTAGGGTCGCCCCCGATGCGGCGAGGGCGCGACCGGCGAGCCGCACGGCATCTCGCCAGTCCGCGGCGTCGGCGCCGACGATGATCGCCGATTCGGCGAGGATGGGAAGCGGCATCAGGCCTTCTCGAAACCGGAGCTGATCTGGTCGGCGAGCTCTTCGCGGTCCTCGATCGGCAGGAATGCCGCGGCGGCCGCGTTCAGCTGGAACACCTCGAGGTCGGTGATGTCGTAGTCGAAGGTCTCCGCGAGCAGGGCGAGTTCGCGGCTCAGCGATGTGCGGCTCATCAGGCGGTTGTCGGTGTTCACCGTCACCCGGAAGCCGAGCTGGTAGAACAGGTCGAACGGGTGGTCGATCAGGTCGTCGCCCCACTGGGCGATCGCCCCGGTCTGCAGGTTCGACGACGGGCTCAGCTCGAGCGCGATCTCCCGATCCTTCACCCACTGGGAGAGTCGACCGAGCTCGACGTAGATGTTCTCGTCGTCCGAACGGTCAACCGTGATGTCTTCGGCGAGACGCACACCGTGGCCGAGACGCAGCGCGCGGCCATCGAAGAGGGCCCCGCGGATGCTCTCGAGTCCGTCGGCCTCCCCGGCGTGCACCGTGGCGGGGAGGTAGTGGCGGGCGAGGTAATCGAACGCATCGCGCAGGTTGCCTGCCGGGAATCCG
This sequence comes from Actinomycetales bacterium, assembly GCA_038251725.1. Classification (GTDB taxonomy): domain Bacteria; phylum Actinomycetota; class Actinomycetes; order Actinomycetales; family Microbacteriaceae; genus Lacisediminihabitans. The sequence goes on along the minus strand of JBBSBA010000029.1, from coordinate 6,868 downwards.
GCCTCGGCTCCCGCGATGTCGAAGCCGACGACGCCGTTGTTGCGGTGGCGAACGGCGAGTTCGGCGATCTCAAGGCCGCGGTCGGCGTGCCGCATCGCACTCACCAGCTGGCCGATCCGGATGCGGTGGCCCGACCGCTTCACCGAAGCGATGCCCTCCTCGATGCCGTCCTGCACGGCCTCGACCGTCTCGTCGAGGCTCAGCCCCTTGGAGAGGTGCTGCTCGGGGGCCCACCGGATCTCGCCGTAGACGACGCCGTCGGCCCCGAGGTCCTCGACGAACTCGCGCGCCACGCGCGTGAGTCCCTCGCGATCCTGCATCACCGCCGTGGTGATGTCGAAGGTCTTCAGGTACTCGACGAGGGAGCCGGAGTCCGACTTCTCGGCGAACCAGTCGGCGAGCGCCGCGGCATCCGTCTCGGGAAGATCCAGGCCGTTCGCGTCGCCGAGTTCGATGATCGTCTGCGGGCGGAGGCCCCCGTCGAGGTGATCGTGCAGCGACACCTTCGGGAGCTCGGTGATGCTCGCTCCGCCGCCGGGCAGGAAGAAATCAGTGGGGGGTGTGGTCATGCTCCCAAACCTATCGGTTGACACCCGGCTCTAACCTGACGCAATGGCGGAGTAGGCCAATCCGACGCCCGGCGACCCGACGGGAAAGATGACGGGCGAGGCCTGTGGAGTCGTCTAGCGGCGCCGGAACGCGAGGTACGCGAGGCCGCCGAGCGTGCCGACGCCGAGGAGGCGGCGGAAGGGATTGACGCCCCGGGCGAGCTCGTCGATCGCCCACACCGTAAGCGTGAGCACGGAGACGACGCCGAGACCGGTGCGCAGCCTCGACGGGGGCAGCATGGTTCCCGCGAGCACAGTCGTCGAGAAGATCTTCTGCTCGAGATTGGGCGGCTGCCCGACGGTGATCCGGCCGGTTTCCCGGCTGCGGAGCAGCCAGTTGAATGCGTCCGTGCCGCGTGACATCAGGCTCCGATCCGTTCGACGATCAGCGGGCCGCCGGTGCAGATCTCGTCGCCGGCGTCACCGATCCGGTAGGCCCCCTCCAGCGCCTCGAGCGCCCGGGCGAACCGTTCGGGTTCATCGGCGCTGAGGGTGAAGAGTGGCTGCCCTTCGGTGACGGTGTCGCCGGGCTTGGCGTGCAGGTCGATGCCGGCGGCGTGCTGCACCGGGTCCTGCTTGCGCGCGCGACCGGCGCCGAGCCGCCAGGCGGCGATGCCGAACGGCAGCGCCTGCTGCTCCACGAGCACGCCGGTGCGCTGCGCCGTGACCACGTGGGTCTCGCGGGCGACCGGCAACGGAGCGGTCGGATCGCCGCCCTGCGCACGGATCATTCGATTCCAGGTGTCCAGCGCGCGACCGTCGGCGAGCGCCTCTTCGACGTCGGCATCCGGCCGTCCGACATGGGCGAGCATCTCCCGCGCGAGGGCGACGGTCAGCGCGACGACATCGGACGGCCCCCCGCCGGCCAGAACCTCCACCGCCTCGCGCACCTCGTTGGCGTTGCCGATGGCGAGGCCGAGCGGCACGTTCATGTTTGTGAGCAGCGCGGAGGTCTTCACGCCCGCATCCTCGCCGAGCGCCACCATGGTCTGCGCGAGCTCCCGGGACTGCGCGATGTCCTTGAGGAAGGCGCCGGAACCGAACTTCACGTCGAGCACGAGGGCCGACGTGCCCTCGGCGATCTTCTTGCTCATGATCGACGAGGCGATGAGCGGGATGGCCTCGACGGTGCCGGTGATGTCGCGCAGGGCGTACAGCTTTCCGTCGGCCGGGGCGAGGCCGGAGCCCGCCGCGCAGACGACAGCGCCGACATCTTCGAGGATGGCCCGCATGCGGTCGTTCGGGATGTTCGCCTGCCAGCCGGGGATGGACTCCAGCTTGTCGAGCGTGCCTCCGGTGTGTCCGAGGCCCCGGCCGGAGAGCTGCGGCACGGCGACGCCGAAGGACGCCACGAGCGGGGCGAGCGGGAGGGTGATCTTGTCGCCAACGCCGCCGGTGGAGTGCTTGTCCGTGGTCTTCTTGGACAGCGTTGAGAAGTCCATCCTCTCGCCGGAGGCGATCATCGCGAGGGTGAGGTCGCGGATCTCCCGGCGTTCCATGCCGTTCAGGAAGATCGCCATCGCCATTGCCGACATCTGCTCGTCGGCGACGTAGCCGCGCGTGTAGGCGTCGATGAGCCAGTCGATCTGCTCGGTCGTGAGGATGCCGCGGTCGCGTTTGGCGCGGATGAGGTCGACGGCGTCGAACGCCTCGATGGCCATTGTCAGTCTCCCGAGCTCTCGTAGTCTGCGAGCTGGCGGGGGCCGAACGCGTCCGGAATCACCTCGTCGATGGTCTTCACCCCGGAGACCGTCTCGAGGAGCATGCCGGTTGCGGAATGTTCGTAGAGCAACTGCCGGCACCGCCCGCAGGGCATGAGGATGTTGCCGCGGCCGTCGACGCAGGTGAAGGCCACGAGGCGCCCGCCGCCGGTCATGTGCAGGATCGAGACGAGGGCGCACTCCGCGCAGAGGGTGAGACCGTAAGACGCGTTCTCCACGTTCGCCCCGGAGATGATTCGACCATCGTCGACGAGCGCGGCCGCTCCCACTGGGAACTTCGAATACGGCGCGTAGGCATGGCCGTTCGCCTGCGTGGCGACGAGTCGCAGCGCATCCCAGTCGATTTCCGTCATCGTTCAGCCCTTCACATACGGTTTGCCGGACGCGGCCGGCCCGCGCACCGAGCCGACGAGGCCCGCGACAGCGAAGATGGTCACCAGGTAGGGCAACATGAGCATGAACTCACTCGGCACGGGCGAGCCGATGACGCCGAGCACGCTCTGCAGGTTGCTCGCGAAACCGAACAACAGCGCCGCCATGGTGGCGCGCAGCGGGTCCCAGCGCCCGAAGATCACCGCGGCGAGCGCGATGAATCCGGCGCCCGCCGTCATCTCCTTGGTGAACCCGCCGACCGAGCCGAGGGTGAAATACGCGCCACCGAATCCGGCGATCGCGCCCGCGAGGGAGACGTTCCAGAAGCGGGTACGGTTCACGTTGATGCCGACGGTGTCGGCCGCCTGCGGATGCTCCCCCGCGGAACGGAGGCGGAGGCCCCAGCGCGTGTGGAACAGGCCGTACCAGACCGCGAACACGGCCACATACATGATGTAGACGATGATCGTCTGGCGGAACAGTACCGGTCCGATGATCGGTATCTCGCTCAGCAGCGGGATGTTGACCCGCTGGAACCTCTGCGGCGAGTTGAACTCCGCGAGGTTCGGGCTCAGCAGCGTGGAGTAGAGGAAGCTCGTGAGCCCGGTGACGAGCACGTTGAGCACCACGCCGATGATCACCTGGTCGACCAGGTACTTGATCGAGAAGGCCGCCAGCACGAACGACACCAGCATGCCGGCGACCATTGCGGCAAGGAGGCCGAGCATGGGCACATGGGTGACGGAGGCGACCAGCGCCGAGACGAATGCGCCGGCGAGCAGCTGACCCTCGATGGCCACGTTCACGACACCGACCCGCTCGGAGATCACGCCGCCGAGGGAACCGAAGATGAGCGGCACGCTGAGACCGACCGCGCCGACGAGCAGCCCGGGAACCGGAATGGTGTGGCCGGCCGACGCCCAGGTGAGGAAGGCGACGAGGAACAGCAGCGCGAAGACCGAGATCAGCCAGAGTTGCGGCTTCAGCGAGCGGACCACCCGCCACGTGACGTAGGCGGCGATGAGCATGAGCAGGATCGACACCACGAGCGCGGTGAGCTTCGTCGGCGCCGCGATCACCGGAAGTTGGAAGAAGTCGCTGTCGGTGGACAGGCGGAAGCTGCTGGTTCCGGCCCGCCCGTAGAGGCCGAAGAGCACGAGCGACGCGAGCGCGAAGAACCCGAGCGCGATGGGCGCCTTCCAACTCTTCGGGGCGGCCCCCTGCGACCGAGCCGGCGCGAGGCCCGGGATGATCGAGTCGCCGCTGAGTGCGCTCACTTGGTCACCACTGCCTTCTTGCCGGACGTCCGGGCCGGAGCGAGTCGCGGGAGGATTGACGGCTTCGGCAGCCGGAAGACGGCCCGCACCAGCGGCGGCGCGGCGATGAACAGCACGATGAGGGACTGCACGACGGTCACGACCTCGATCGGGATGCCCTGCGAGGCCTGCATCGTGAACCCGCCGGCCTTGAATGCGCCGAACAGGATGCCGGCGATGAACACCCCCCACGGCCGCGAACGGCCGAGGAGGGCGACGGTGATGGCATCGAACCCGATGCCGGCGTCGATACCGGAGCCGAATCCGGTGGTGATCGACGCCTGCACCTGGTTGGCACCGGCAAGGCCGATCAGCCCGGCGGAGAGGAGCATCGCGTAGACGTACATGTTCTTCACGTTGATCCCGGCGACGCGGGCCGCGTGCGGATTAGCCCCGATCGCCCGGAACTTGAAGCCAAGGCTCGACCGGTTGAGCAGCCACCAGACGAACACCGTGGCGATGATGACGAAGATGAAGCCGACCGTGGTGTTGTAGTTCGGCCCGAACAGATCAGGGAAGATGGCCGACGGCTTCATCGCCGGTGACTTGGGATTGCTCGATCCGGGTGCCTGGAGCAGGCCGGGCGTGCGCAGCAGGTAGGCGATCAGGTAGTACGCCACGTAGTTGAGCATGATCGTCACGATCACCTCATGCGCGCCGGTGCGCGCCTTGAGCACCCCGACGATGCCGCCCCAGATCGCGCCGCCGGCGATTCCCGCGGCGAGCGCCACGATGAGGTGCAGCGGGAACGGGAGGTCGAAGGAGAACCCGACCCATCCGGCGGCGGCCGCGGCGATCAGCATCTGCCCTCGCCCGCCGATGTTGAACAGTCCGACCCGGAAGGCGAGTGCCACCCCGAGACCGGCCGCGATGAGTGGGGTGGCGAAGGCGAGCGTCTCGGTGAACGGCTTGATGCCGGTGGCGAATCCCGGGCGGGCGAAGTTGTAGATCGAGCCCTGGAAGAGAGCGACGTAGGCGCCGGAGACCGAGTTCCAGATGGCCTGGAATGTGTCGGCTGGACGGGAGAAGAAATATCCGGATGCCGTGGTGACGTTCGGGTCGGTGAAGGCGATGAGGAAGGCGCCGACGATGAGGGCGAGCACGACGGCAAGCACCGAGATGACGGCGTTACCGGTCGCGATCTCGCGAAGCACCCCGGAGAAACGCGACGATTCGGTCTCGTCATCCGGCGGCGCGCTCGACGTCGGCGATGGCGAGACGGCCGGGGGCTCCCCCGCGGTCGGCTGCTGGCTCACGCGGCCACCTCCGCTTCGGCCGGGCGCTCCCCGGCCATCATCAGCCCGAGGACTGCCCGGGGCGTCGTTGCGGGGACGATGCCCACGATCCCGCCGCGATACATCACCGCGATGCGGTCGGCGAGCGCCACGACCTCGTCGAGCTCGGTCGACACGACGATCACCGGGACCCCGCTGTCGCGTGTCGCGACGATGCGGTTGTGCACGAATTCGATGGACCCGACGTCGAGGCCGCGGGTCGGTTGCGCGGCGACGAAGAGACTCAGCTCGCGACTCAGCTCGCGCGCGAGCACCACTTTCTGCTGGTTGCCGCCGGAAAGCTGGCCGGCGTGCGCGCCGATGCCCTGGGTGCGGATATCGAACTCGACCACCTTCTCCGCGGCGAACGCGGCGAGGGTGTCGAGCTGCAGGGTTCCCGCCCTCACGAACGGCGCCCCGTCAGAGCGGTCGAGCATGAGGTTCTCGGCGATCGTGAACTCGGCGATGAGTCCATCTTCGCTGCGGTCTTCTGGCACGAAGCCGACCCCCGAATCGAGGACCTTGCGGGTGGTCTCCCGTCGAAGCTCGTTCCCGTTGAGCCGGATGGATCCGGTCACGCGCGGCTGCAGCCCCATGATGGCCTCGGTGAGTTCCGTCTGGCCGTTGCCCTGCACTCCCGCGATGGCCAGGATCTCCCCGGCCTTCACCTCGAAACTCACGTTGTCGACGACGAGCTGCCCGTGGTGGTCCGTCACCGAGAGGTTGCGGATGACGAGAGCGGCCTCCCCCGGCTTCTCCGGGCCCTTATGGACGGTCAGTTCGACCGGGCGACCGACCATGAGGGAGGCGAGTTCGGCGTTGGTCGCTGTCGGGCTGGCCTCACCGACCACCGTGCCGAGCCGGATGACCGTGATGCGATCGGCGACCTCGCGCACCTCGCGCAGCTTGTGGGTGATGAACACGATCGATGTGCCGGCGTCCTTGAGCTGCCGCATGATCGACATCAGCTCGTCGGTCTCCTGCGGCGTGAGCACGGCGGTCGGCTCGTCGAAGACGAGCACCTTCGCGTCCCGGGAGAGCGCCTTGATGATCTCGACGCGCTGCTGAACTCCGACGGGGAGGTCCTCCACGAGCGCGTCCGGATCGATGTCGAAGCCGAAGCGACTGGAGATCGTGCGCACCTGTTCGCGCGCGGCGCCGAGATTCAGCCGCCCGCCGAAGATGGTCTGCTCGTGACCGAGCATCACGTTCTCGGCGACGGTGAAGACCGGGATGAGCATGAAGTGCTGGTGCACCATGCCGATTCCCGCGGCCATGGCGTCCCCGGGGCCGGCGAAGTGCTGCACGACGTCGTCGAGGAGGATCTCTCCCTCTTCGGCCCGGTAGAGGCCGTAGAGCACGTTCATGAGGGTGGACTTTCCCGCACCGTTCTCACCGAGAAGGCAGTGGATCTCACCGGGTTGGACCACGAGGTCGATGTGATCATTCGCAACCAGGGCACCAAACCTCTTGGTGATCCCGCGGAGTTCGAGCTTCATGGGTCCCAATCTATCCGGCGCCGTCGCCGGTATTCAGCCTGTCGAGACACCCAGGTCGGGGAGACCAGCATCGCTGGT
>JBBSBA010000028.1:0-32336 GCA_038251725.1 Actinomycetales bacterium | reverse complement strand
TCCGCTGTTGACCGCCGAGGTCTGTGCCCATGACAGCGTCAGGTTCATGCAGCGGAACTGTGGATAACTTCTGGAGCCGCGACGACATCCGCGTGCACACGTTCGGGGGTTCGCCCAAGGGCCCATTGAAGTCCTCGCTGAGGGATCTGCTCGATGGCAAGCCGACCCGCACCGCAGGCGCGAAGCGTCGAGGAGCGGAAGCGGCGCGGCAGCCCGTCTCTGCGGGCAAATGTCCAGTCGGCGTCAGACGGCTCTCGCGGGCTCGGCGCCATCGCGCGGATCAGGACGCCACAACGCGCATGAAATGGAACGCCATATCCGCATGGTCACTGACGCCGTCATGCGCATACTGCGTGGCGCTCTACACCTGGTCGGCGTCCGCGCAGCAAACCTGAGCGACCCTCAGGACCAGTCGGGCTCCGGCCTCGGGACCCATACCCCCCAGGATGCCGATCACGACGCCGACGCTACGCCGATGTTCCGAGGTATCGATGGGCGATTTCCTGCCCGTAGATCTCGAGAGGGTCCAGCCACGTCGAAGACGGGCCGCTTCGAGGCACACCCTGCGTCAGCACGGATAGCTCGGTGAGCGCCAAGATGACGAACTCGCTTCCGAACTCGTTGTCGAGAACGTCACGCAGGATATTGCGAAGTTTGCCCAGAGCCTTCGGGTTCGCCCCGTCCAACTTGATCTGGTAGGCGATCTCCTCAATGCGACGCATCCCGCTTGGACTCGGGACGTCCACCGCGAACGTATCGAGCGGGGCGGCGTAGGCGCTCCACCTCCCGAGGCTGGAAACCGGCTCGATGCCGACAAGCCCGACCCGCGCGACGGCTCGCTCTCGCAACCAGTCCCCGACAGCGTCGGGCATCGACACGAACTCGGCCCCACCGCTCTCGCAGATGGACCGCAACTGGTTCTGGAAGTGGTGCGTGGTGTTGCACGCAAGGCCGATGATCTCAGCACCCTGGGATAGAAGGTCCTGCGCGTTGATGTTAAGCGCTTGCCAAACCTCCGGCGTACGAGCACTCAGCTCCATCGAGTAGCCCAGCTCCGGGATCGATGCCAGCCGCATCCTTGGCATTGAGATGTCGCCCTGGTTGAGCGGTCCGAGTTCGCTGCGGACGGTTCTCAACACTGCGTGCATGAGGGCGGTGCCCGATTCCGGTGCATTCCCCGTTAGGATCCCAATCATTGGGTCCCGGGTAAGCCAGGAGGGACGCCGACCGCCCGTTGCGACGGGCGCGACCGTCGCGTCCGGGTGCAAAGTGATGAGCTGGTCTGGGTAGAACTCAACCGACCACCTCAGGTCTCCCGCGTTGGTCATCATGGTGCCCGGTCGGCCGAGCCGCAACTGCAGCCCGGTGTCGAAGACGTGGTGCACCTCCGGCCAAAGGTCGTTGCGCACATAGGAATCGAACGGGTTGATCAATCCGTAGCCCAGTCCGATCGGGACCAGGCGTTCGGCGGGAGCCTTAACGACCTTGCGCGCTCCGATGGCCACCGTGACGAGGTCCAGATCCACGTGTTGGTCTCCACGACAGTGCACAAAGACCAGGCGCTCGTCGTCGGTGACCAAAGCTAGGGAGCGCAGCTCATCCCAGAGCGGGATACCCTGGTGACCCAGCCTGACTCGGCGGGCGGCTGCATCGCGGCAGCTGGTGGCTGGCGAGTTCGTCCCGATTTGGTGCCAGATGCCGGCAGCCTGTAGCCGACGCTGAGCCAGGCGTACGGCAGGCGGAGCGGACTCCAATGTGTCGGGTCGCGTCATTCCCCACCACCAGGCTCCAAACCCCTATGCGGCTTCGCTGAAGACCGCCAGCTCAGCGCGCCTCCAGCGCAGGTGAGCGTTTTTGCTGTCGAGAACCAAAGTCACCGCTAACCTGTCGCCGGAGCGGACAGTGGCCTGGAAAGCCCGGGTGATGTCAAATACCATCAACTGGGTCACGTCCGCGGACGACTTCCGGAAGCGCCCGGCAAAGCCAGGGGCCCGCTCGTCCGGAGTCGCGTCGGGATCCAGGTTGAGGAAAATCCGGACGGTGAAGGTTGCCGAGTCAAACTTGGTTAGTTCGACGCCTCGAAGTCGCACCAGCGCCCGAGTGACCTTGTCGTTGGTGAACTGGCCGTCGACCGAGGCGCCGCGGATCGCCTGGCGGACGGGCGTGCTTCCGGACGTCGTGTCGAGGTCACCCGCCGACCGGTCACCGAAGTCGGTGAGATAGGTGGAGGTGGTCATCTCCCCGGCCGCGTCGATCTCGAACGCCCGCTGCACGAACTCTTGGCGCTCATCGACATCCATCTGCTGCGCATCGGCGTCTCCGAGGAGTGCCATCAGCTTGGTCTGCGCGGCCTCAAGCGTCATGTCTACCCCAGAGACGAACCCGGCCTCAAGCAGAGCTGCGCTGGTCTCGTAGATGCCAAGTTCAACCGGGCCCCGGTCGCACTGGCTCACGTTTGCCACCACGACCCCACGCTCGATCGCCGCGTTAAACGCGGCGAGGAACTCCGGCTTGGTCGGAATGTTGCCAGACCCATAGGACATCACGACAGCGGCCTTGACGTTCGGGTCGTCCATCTGGCGCTCGACCAGATGGGTGTCCTGGATGCCCGGGTACATGAGAATCGGCAATACGCCAGTGTCCAGCCGCTTCCGGACGTTGAACCGACCGCTCGGGATCGGGCGGATGAGATCGGTGTTGACTGTGATCGACTCACCTGCCTCACCGAGCGGGGGCAGATTGGGAGTCGTGTATGCCGTGTAGCCAGCGGTGTCCTGCTTGACCGTGCGATTGCCTCGTAGGATGACGCCTCCGAAGTAGATGACCACCTCGGGAATCACCGGGATCGACGCCGCCTTGGGGTTGGCGATCAGACACGCGGTCATGAAGTTCTGGGTGGCGTCGTTGCGCACAGGATCGACCATCGCGGACCGCTGTGCGCCGGTGAGGACGACGGGCTTGCCGAGGTTTCGAAGCATCTGGGAGAGAGCGCTGGCGGTGTAGACCATTGTGTCGGTGCCGTGCAGGATCACGAATCCGGCGTACTTTTCGTAGCCCGCTTCGATGGCTTCAACCATGAAGCGCCACTCGTTCGGCCCAACGTTGCACGAGTCGAGCGGCGGCGTGAGCGACACCTCGTCGACGTCGAACCCAAGGTGGTCGAGGGCCGGCATGCTCTGACGGAACTCGTTCCAGGGCACGACGATCTGGGGACTGTCAGGGTCGTCGGCGTCCTTCGGCTTCGACCCGATGGTGCCGCCGGTATATATAACCAGGATCGGGTCATGCATGAGAACTCCTCGTCGCAAATATACGGTGCAGTGTCGTGCCCTTGCGCACACAGACTACTCCCAAGGAGCGTCGATCTCACCGATGCGGTCCTTGAGCATTAGTCCACGCAACACACGTTCCTCGATGGGCTGTCCGGCGGTGCGCCCCAGTACCCAACTGAATTTGGTGATCGTGGCCGCGGCCGTCATGTTGGGGATTGGGATCGCACCAGCCGCGATGGCTCGTGCCGACGGGCCATACCGACCGAAGTTCTTGACGTGGACCGGGTGCTGGGAGGTGAGGAGGACGGGGATCTTCCGATCGCGGGCGGCACCAATCACGCCGCCCAGGTCGTAGGGTGCGGCGGTCGGGATATTGCCGGCGCCAAGCGTCTGGATGATCACGCCGTCCGGAGCGAGATCCGGGTTCTTCAAGGCGGCCTCAAAGGGCGCTGCCGACTGGGCCGGGTGTTGGGCGATGACCAGGATGTTCTTCGAGAACGTGGCCTCGATCCGCGGCAACGGGTCTATGGGGCTATGGCGGATCAGCCGGTCCTGAAGCTCGACCTCCTCACTGATTGTGCCTAGGGGTGGGTAGAGGAATGACTCGAAGGCGTCGAAACGCCGATCGTCACGCTTCATAGCGCGCACCGCCCGGAAGATCGTCTCGTCGAAGGAAATGACCACCTCAGGCAGGCGCCGGCCGACAGCAGCGACAAGGCAGGCGCGGTAGAGGTTGGACCGGGCATCGCCATGCGGTTGGTCGATCGTGGTTTGAGACCCAGTGAAGACGACAGGTCGCGAGAGGTCTCGCCCGAGCGCGTACGCGACTGCCGACGCCGTGTAGGCGAGGGTGTCCGTGCCATGTGCTACGACGATGCCATCGACATCCAGTTGGAGTTGCCGGTGAATGAACTCCGAGATCTGAGTCCACTGACGAGGGCCCACGTCCACGCTGTCCAGGCTGGTCAGCGGTAGCCACTGGACGTCGAAGTCGGCCGAGACGATGTTGAAATCTCGCTCGAGCTGGTCGATGACCTCGGGTGTGTCGACGCGATTATTCCGCTCCACCATGCCGATGGTGCCCCCGGTTAGGATGATGCATATACGGGCACGCTTTCCGATACCGCGGAGTTCACCCAAAGTCCGCTGCTGGGCGCGGACGAGCGAGCGGTCGGCCCAGTCCTGGTCGTAGAACCGGTCCATCAGACCACCCAGCGTGCGGACGCGATCATCTCGGCGGATGGCGAGCCCACATAGAACTAAGGCGTACTGACCGGCATCCGACGGTTCCCACGCGGCACCGAGTTGTCTGCTATCCGTCAGGAGCGTCTTGTATGTCGTGAGCGCCGAGATTTGTGTCTCGAAGCGCAGCCCCGCGAGAAAGGCACCCGGGGTGCTCATGAAGTGAGCCTTGTCGTCGAGCTCGGACTCCATGCGGAACCGGTGTAGCTCGCCTCCGAACCAGGCGTCCATCGTGGCCTTGTCGGCGTAGGGCGTGCGGGTCGCCCACAGTCGATGCGCCAGGGCCAGGCACAGTTGTGGCCAGCCGCCCGACAACTCCAGGACCAGCCGGGCGAGGTTTCCCGCGCCGCGTGGGTCGTACTCGGTGAAGCACCCCTCGAGCTGGCGCCGGCACTCGTCTGTCGGCGCGAAGGTGCCTACCGGGAGAGGTTCGACGTAGAGCTCGAGGGCCGACTCCATCAGCTGGGTCTTCGGCACGTCCCGGAAGAGGAGGGCCGTGGCCCGCACGGACATGAAGCAAAACGTCAGGCGGCGGCCTAGCTTTGCGTCCTGCTGGACTGACCGTAACCCCAAGACGAACCTGGCACCCTCGTCGCCGAGGGTGGCTACCTTGTCCAACTCATCGACCATGACGACCAACGGGCGGTCTGTGTCACCGAGGACAAGCTCGAAGAAGTCCGCCCAGCTGGGGGGACTCGCCGCCGATTCGGCCTCGACGCGCCCCAGGAGCAATGCCTGGGACAGGAGTCTCTGTCGGAACGATGTCTCTAGCTCGCCGGTAAGTCCGTTCAGATCGACCCACACCGTGTCGATGGTGTTGCCTAGGCCGAGTGTGCGGGTCGCGTACTTGGCTAGGCTGGTTTTTCCCGACTGACGTGGGCCGGTGATTACTGTGTCCACACCAGCCTTGAGCCGTCGGCACAGCTCGGACTCCAAGCTCGTCTCGACGTTCGACGCAGGATCGACGAACGACCTTGTGATGTAAACATCTGTCTCAGGGTCAACGGCTCCGCCGACGCAAATTCTCTTCATACACAACCCCCAAATCGCCTGATACGAATCCTGGCCTATGGGGCGTCCCACACGGCCCGCCCGGTGAAGCTCTCGAACGGACCGGACTCGCTGACGATCTGGTCCTTTACCACCAGCAGGCGCGCCCGGCCGCCGCGCCAAGTGGCCGCGTCAGCAATCTCGCTCACCTCCATGGGCGCGCCCTCGCCACGGACTAGGCGTTGGGCGATCACCTGGCACGTGTGGTTGAGCAAGTGTGGGTGGCCGTTCGCCTTGACCATGAGCTGTTCGAGCGCGGGCCGCTGATCGAGGATCACTTGCTCTGGGGCTGTCACCGCTCCTTCACCCTGGAGCATGAGCCATGCGAGCAAGCAGGATTCCACGTCCTGTAGGGCGAACCCCTCGTTCCGGACGGTGATACCGGCAGCGGCTACACTCGCGTTGGCTGCAGCATGCTGGGGCCCGGGCCGGTACGTCGTCGCCGTGACGATCGACAGCTTGCTCCAGGGATCGTTCCACAGCGCCGTCCGTGCCCGACTAGCCCAGGTACGGAAGAGCCTGTGCAGCAGCTCGCTGTCGGGATCGGCATCCAGGATTGAGTTCGCTCCGTCGAAGAGTGCGAACACATTCGGACCACGATCCTTGAGCCAATCCTCTATCACAGCCTCAAGCTCGAACAGGTTGGCGGGCGCTCGATCAGCCTGAAAGAGGCGCCCGAAGCTGCTGATTAGCTCGACCTGCGACGTGACGCCGCTGATCTTCTCGAGGTCCCAGAGGTGAACTTCGGCGCCCCGGCGCTCCGCCTCGAGCGCGACCACATTGAGCAGGGTGCTCTTCCCGCTCATAATCGGGCCGACGATGGAGAAGCTGGCATTGCGCGCACCGACCTCAGAGCCGATGACCCTCTCGGCCACCTGACTCGTCATACGGTTGGGCGAGAAGGGCTTCAGTGGCGAGCCGGACAACGGGCGGCCGGGATCGGAGACGTTCGCCTCACGCAGCAACTCGTCGATTCGCGCTCGCGTCGCCGCGATCCGCTCGCGTCGGTTGCCCTCGACCGGAGCCAAGCCGACCAGCTCCTCGAACAAGGAGGCGATCGACAGGGCCGCCACCTGCACCATGGCGTCGGCCGGGCGGTGAACCGTCCGCCCGGTAGAGGGACGCTTGAACATCGTCGACAGGTAGCCGGTGCTGATGACGGGAAACCCGCCCTTGGAAGTGTGACGGCGCCCGCGTCGCTGAGCTTCCTCAAAGCCGGGCACCAACCGCGCGAACAGCGCTGACCGGTCGCTCACCTGCCTCTGGGTGAGGCGAGGGAGGGTCTCGGTGACCTCGGCCCATGTCTGTTTGAGCAGGTCGCCAAGTCCAGCCAACTTGCTCACCTCTTCCTTCGGCCGGATGCTGCAGACTGTCTCAAGTCATCGTTGCATACTGTAAATGATTCGCAAATCTCGAATCCAAGGGACTTGTCACAGCTGATATAAGAGTGCAAGACTGGTCCAAGCTTCGCTGAATTAATACGCCGGGTCACATCGCTACCCGTATAAGAAGGACAGAATGGCAACTCTGACCGGCAGGATCCCCGACGAGCACTACCAAGCCCTCGAGGCCTATGCGCAGTTGACGGGCGTCAAGCTCGCCGAAGTCATCCGCGGCATGGTCGAAGACTTTCTCAGGTCTCGCGACTGGACCGAGATCGAACAACGCTTCGACGAGTTGCACACGCAGAGGCATGCCATGCTGGCCGCCGCGAAAGAGCTCGCGACCTCGATCAAGACCACGTCCACGGACTAACCGCGATCTCTTCTCGAGTGGGACGGTCGGGGCCCCGCTGCACCCGATCCCGGCGCAGCCGTACACGGCCGCGTTCGGGGTGACCCGGCAGGTCGCGACCAATACCCCGATGGTCAGTTACGAGCAACGGCCCGAGCGGCCCTCGGATCGACGACGAGCACCCGCCGGCCCCGCTCGGGCCGTTGCACCGGGAACCCCAGGCCGGCATGGCCGACAGTTCCTCGCCCTGAGCGAAGGGTGCCGTGATGTGGTTGAAAGAGGCGGCCGCGCAGGACCGCCACACGGATTCGGGTGAAGATGGTGCACGCCGTGTTGATGGCCAAGCTGACCAGCCCGGCTCGGGTCGACTGGGCGCTGGGGCACGCTGCGGTCCATCAGCTCGGCGAGCACGACCTGGCCTCGATCCTGACCAGCAACCCCACCACGGCGCCGGCGCGGCGGGCCGACGAGACCCAATCCCTGGCCGGGGCACCGGCGGTTGGGCAGCGTTGGCCGCTCCCAGCCCGAACTGACCCTAAGATCCGCGCAGGCTGACCGCCCCCTGGCGGGCAGCCCATTGTCCCTCGACCGGTCACCGACACCACCTCGTCCAGGGATTCGACCCTGCGTCCGCTTGTCCGCTCTGCTTGAACGCTTGAACGCCTTGGCGTACCTAATGGTGATCTCAAACCTGCGACGTCATGGACAGCACTTTCCATGTTCCCCGACGCTCACTGTGATGTGAGCATGCCTACGTGTGGCTGGAGCGCGTTTGCAGGTATGCGCAGCGTGTCCCACACTTGCGCGACGTACGCCATACATGTCACACTGAGACGACTGGCGCACCGCTCACTGCTAGGAGTCTCTGATGGTAACTAGCTCCGGACCCTCCGTGTTATGAGTTATTCGAGAGCACCCCCAGGTCCGACACACCGTAGAAGAGGGTTGCGCGGACGAGATGCGAGGCGACGCGACGCGACGCGCAGTCCGAAGGCATCACGTTCAACTTCCGGTGACCTCGATGACGGCGTTCCGACCTTAGTTGCGCGCACAACATCGCCGCCACACTGGGCCCGTCGCTACGCGATGTGCAGTAATCCCCGTTCTTGCGCTTTGAAGGGGTGAGATCTCGCATGGTCAATGTGCGCACCGAAAGGTTAAAGGCATTCGTCACCGTGGCTGAGAGCGCGTCATACGACGACGCAGCGGAGAAATTGCAGGTTCCTCAGCCCACAGTCTGGCGGCAGGTCGATCAACTCAGAAAGGATGTGGGGCTGAACTTATTTGAGAAGGGTACCGTTCTGCTCACCCCGAGCGGAGCCGAGCTGCTTCCGCTCGCGCGCCGAATGATTAATGATGAAGCTGATCTTCTCCGCCTGGCTACCGACTTAGACCACGGAATCAGCGGCACGGTACGGATCGCTTGCTACCCGGCGCACGTGAGGCGCTTCATCGCGGGCATCAGCTCAGCGTTCAAGCGCAAGTACCCTTTAACGAAGATCGAGCTGGCCCCATATAGCCAGGATGGAACAGCCGGCCAAGAACTCATCGACAAGCTCAGGGCCCATGAGGTCGACTTCGCGGTGGGCCAACGCCGCCCTAGCGATCCTCCCCCTGACCGCGAGGGCCTTGACGGACGATTGGTCTACACGGTCAGTCTCGTCGTCGTGCTGCCGGACGACCATCCGGAGCGAAACAGCGCGACGATATCGGCAGAGTCGTTGCGCGACTTGGCTTTGGTACTTCCTCCTTCTGGCTACTTCACCCGGATTCAGGTTAACCGCGTCTTCAATGGTGCTGGTTTTTCGCCGAACATTGCCGCGGAGAGCGGGGCCTGGGTGGCTTTACTGGCGATGGGGCGCAGCGGCGTGGGGGTCCCGATCGTGCCGGATGATGCTCTTGATCCAGAGGAGTCCTACCCGTCTCTGATTGACTCCGGGGGCGAGAAGCTGATCAAGGAGCTTTGGTTGTTGTGGCGACACGACACGTCCAACCCCACCCTGCGCAACTTCATCAGTTTGTTGAACTCAGGCGGATGAGTTACATGAGACTCACTTCAGAACAGGTGGTGAGCCACTTCATTCGTATTCTTTGATTGAAGTACCTGTCTCACGGTTTTTATTCTGTAATTAGTTCCGTTCACCCCAACCGAAGGAGCACGGCAATGACCTCTCCCGCCGAAATCGTTTCCGAGTGCTTTGATCTCGATGCAATGCTGTCGAACCTCGACGAGCTGATCGCCAGCGCTGTCGCGGCGGAGGATGAAGGCGACGCCGCCCTCGCTATCCGCTCCATCAGCTGGTAGGAGTCAGCCTTGTCATCGCCAGGAGTGGGCCCGGCCATTCTGCCGGGCCCACTCGTTCTGTCGCCCAAGTCGGCGCGCTCGCGCCGACGGTGGGTCGTAACGCCTGAGGGGGCGCCGACCCGCCACGGTGACATCGTGCTCCCCGTGGCTCGGTCCACACAGACGTTCGCTTCTCTTGAGGACGTCTGGCGCGTCCTCGCCGACTCCTTCCTAGCTCGTCGGACGTCGGACCTCCAGCGATTCCGCAAGTATGTGGAGTCCAGCCGCACTGCCAAAGGTTCCAGTTCGGCCGGTTTGACCCTCGCTTTGAGCCGTCGGATCAGCCGGGAAAGTGGTCCGGCGACACGGGCCGTCGAGCTTGGGAGCCAGCTCCTCATCGAGGGGCTCGCGGAGTCCTTCCATGGCAGCAGAATCCATATCCCGCACGTCGACGAGCTTGACTCGCTGTCCCTGCGATTGCTAGCTCGGGCAGTCGTGCTCCTCACGGACGCTCACCGGGTCGAGCTAGTGTTCTCCTCCGACTCGGACCCCCGTGCCGTCCCAGTCGTAAACGACCTGGCCGAGTCGTCCCGTGTCCTCCTCCTGCGGAACGTGGTCCGCTACGGCGAGTTTGACCTCTCGGTAGCCAATCCTCCAGCGCTCCGCTCCCGGCGCCGCGCCACAGCAGACACGCGCATGGCCGAGGCTGAGCTGATGGCGCACAACTACGAGTCGGCGCTGCTCAGATGCAGTCGCTCGATTGAGGTCGGTGACGACGCCCCCGAGGCCCTGAGGCTGTCTGCTTTGGCTGCAGTCAACCTGGGTCGGTTGGACGACTCGATGCTGCTCTTGAGCCAAGCATTGGAACTGTCCGGCGACGTCTGCTTCCGAGCGCACCTTCGATGCCTGCTAGCCCTGGTAACGACGAAGCGCCGCCATGATCTCGCCGCCAGCGAGGACTACATCGATGCGGGGTTGGAAGAGCTCGCCATTCTGAGCGGCGGACATGAGGGTGACGTGGACCTGGAACGTGCATGGCTTCTCAACGCCCGAGCGCTCAATACCGCACTGGAGTACCGGAGGTCCGGTGGGGTCGAACTTTTCCGCCGTGCGCACGCCCTGGAGGTCGAGGCTTCGCGGCTGGTGGCAACAGGTAGCTCCGACGAGCGGAGTTACTTGCGGATGAACGTGTTGGCAAACACCGCCTTCCTGTGGGACATGGCCGGCCGCCCGGATGTCGCGATCCGAGTGTTCGAACAGGTATTCGCCCGGCGCGTCAGCACCGACCCAGTCGCTCAGGCGACCCTTCGGTACCGGCTCGCAGTTCTGCACTTTCGCGCCAAGGAATACGCGCGTGCGGACGAGCTTCTACGCAATGCGGTAGAGGGGCTCCCGAGCGAAGAGTGGCCCCTGGTCGAGCATGTTCTGCGGGCCCGGACCCGGATCACCATGGCGACCGCGCAGCTCAACGAGGCGGAGACACTTGCTCGACAGGGCCTAGAGCTAGGCCTGCGCGTGCGCGCCCGGGACTGCGTGATCGCGCATGGCGTGCAGCTCAGGTCGATACTGCACTCCACCGGGAGAACTGCGCTCGCAGCCGGCATTGCTGAGATGCTCGAGACGGAGGGCATCTCGCCTGAGGAGTTGGTGAGCGCCACCGGCCTCCGGCCGAAGCTGCCCGCCTACATTCCGGAGATCGACCTTGAGGACGTGCCGCTCTTCGACACGAACTCGCGGTTGGCAGCCCGATGACCGCCAGAAGGCTCCGAACCCTTCCGGCCATCCTGGCTGTGTCTACGAGCATGAAGACCACCAGCTCGGCCTCACGGTCTCTCCTCTACGAAGGCGCCCGGACACTCGGATCGACGTACCCCGCGGTTGTCACGATCGACCTGGCAACCCAGGAAGTGCCGTTGTTCCGGGGTCAGCAACTGGCCGACCATCCGGTAGCTGCCGCATTCGAAGGCGCATCCGGCGTGCTGTTCGCTGTTCCCTGCTATTGGAACAGTGTCTCCGGCGTCTTCAAAAACCTCCTGGACGTCCTATGTGGGCCCGCATATGACCTCGCGGAGGCTACAACGCCTTTGTCCGGCAAGGTTGTCGGGATCGTTGTCGTGGGCGCGGACGATGCGAGCGCTCAACAGGGGCATGTCGACGCAAGAAGGATCCTGAAAAGCACAGGAGCGCGTGTCCTGGATCGAGCCGTGGTGATCGGAAACCCTCGTAGGGAGCTACCAGCAAGCGGCGTGCAGCGGGAGTTGACGCTGCTCGTCGCCGAGCTGGCCAAAGCCGTGCTCGCCGGAGGCCGCGATGACTAGCGAAGAGCTGATCGATCGCCTCCTTCGCGCTGCGGCGGCCAAGGGAGCGTTCGCTACCCCCGAATCGATTTCGTGGGCGATGTTCGGCGAGTTGTCGCGGACCATCCATGGAGCGTTCACAGTGCCGACCACCACGCTTACGCCGATCATGCGCCGGCTGCTCTTCGGAGTGGGATTCGTAAGCGGGGCTCGCCATATCCTCGCGGTGGGAAGCTACGTCGGTTACGCCTCTGCGTTCCTAGCCGCGGGCGCCGCAGCCCGCGGGCGACTCGAGAGCGTAACGGCGCTGGATCCCGACACGATCGCAAACGAGTTGGCGAGAAAAAATTTCTCTTCCCTGCCTCAGTTGGCGGAGGTGACCATCATCGATGGGAACGCACCCGATGACTTGGACCAAGTCATCAAAGTTCCTGACCTGGTTTTCCTCGATCTCGACCACCCTGACTCGGGTAAGCGGCTCTACGTCGAATCGCTTGCGCGCCTCCTGGCGACGAGTTCTTCCGACACCGTCGTCGCGGCCCACGACCCTTGTGTGCCGCGGTTTGCGGTCGACTTCGACGAGTTTCACTCCTTTATCGCCGAGGACCATCGTCTGGCCGGGCCCTGGATTCTGCCGGTCGACGAGTGCGGGCTAACCCTGGCCCGGGTGATTTCCTCGTGATCGACCTCTCCCTGGGCCACATGCGCGCCCGCGTTGCCAGACCGTCGGTCGGTGTCGTCCCCCAGGGTGGGTACGGCGACCCGTCCGGCCGGACGGACCTGCGAGCCGCCATTGCGGTTCACCACGGGGTACCTGTGGAGTGTGTCGCAGTCACGACGGGCTCCTCGATGGCGTTCGTATCGCTGCTCGTGAGCCGAAGGCCCGACAAACTGCTCATCCCGGTCCCATACTTCCCGGCGTACACGGCGGTGCCGCGTCTCCTGGGGTTCGACACGGTCCATTACACGGCAGCAACTCCGACCGGAGCAGCGGACGCGGCCAGTGCAATATGCGCTATGCGCGAGTGGCCCGGAAACACCCTGGTCTGGAACTTCCCTCACAATCCCACCGGCGTGCTGGACGATGCGCACACTAGGTCGAGGGTGCTACGCGCGGCCGTGGAGACGGGGACCGAGCTGATCCTGGACTGCGTGTACGACCACCTGGTCTTCACCGACTACGAGCACGTGGCCGGACTCCCCGGCCCGGGTGAGGTACGGGTCTTCAGCTTCTCGAAGTCCCGCGAACTGGCCGGAGAACGTGTTGGATACCTGGTGGCGGACCCCAAGCGTGTTGAGCAGGCGGTCCGCGCCCATTGGGCCCTCGCGATGTCCCCGCCAGCTGCGTCCCAGAAGCTTGCCCTTGCGGCGATGGTGAACTCCGCGGACGACGATGCTGAAATGCTGCTAGTTCTGCACGAGCGGCGGGACCTTGTGACCGACCTAGTGAGCAGTTCTAACCGCCTCACGTTCCGTCCCCCCGCCGGAGGGATCTTCGGGTGGCTCGAGATACCCGGCCTAGGCATCTCCTCCAAGCTGGTTGTCGATGTGTGTGCGCGCGCCGGGGTACTCGTCGCCGATGGTGCCGCGTTCGGCGCGACGGATCCACCTGCCGTACGTATCTCCTTAGCGGTCCCGGCCGCGGAGCTCGAAGCCGGTGTTCGCATTCTCCTGGCGGTCGTTGATCGCTTGGCATCGCGCAGTGTTCAGCAACGATTATCTGGGGACCCTCACGATAACCCGATTCTTGGGGCACTCGCCGTGAAGAAAGTTTCCCCGTCCCAGCCGTCGCAGAGATGAGGGGTGACGAGGTGAAGGTGCTAGATGCCTCCGGCGGAGGTGGATCAGGCCTGCCCTTTAGTGAGGCTATATCTCTTTACGTATTGAATTCTCTCGTTAATGTGTACTGCTAAGAAGGGTGACTTAAATGTCTTCGAAATTGGCCGCACCCAGAATTTTGGTTATCTCGGGGAGCATCCGCCGCCCATCGTTCACGCGGGCGCTTTGCATGGAGGTCATCCGTGCACTAGATGCGGCGGGTGCTGTGCCGATTCACTGGGAGGCGAGCCAGAATCTGCCGATCGCCGACCCGGCGTACCACAGAGCCGCCCGTGAATACCCGCACGACTACGTCGTTCGTCTCGACGACGAAGCGCGTGCAGCGGACGGGTTCGTATTCGCCACGCCGATTTACCACAACTCGTTCTCGGGCGTCCTCAAGAACACCCTGGACCTGCTTAATGTCGAGCCACACTTCCGATCAAAGCCGGTCGGCCTGGTCAGTCACGGTGGCGGCCGCAGCTCGCAAGCGGTGGACCAACTGCGCATCGTGACGCGTGGCCTGAACGCCGTCGCGATCCCGACCCAGGTCTGCACCCAACGCAGCGACTTCGACGAGACTCACCCCGACCTGGTGCTGACCAACTCAGAGATCCTCGATCGTGTGCAACGATTTGTTACCGAGCTGATGGCCTTTTCCCTGCTCCTGCGTCCGCTGCGGCACCCAGCCGCCATCGAGCAGATGCTGGCCCGGCTGACCGAGGCCGCCTCCTGAAGCGTGGAGCAGATGGTATGCGGCAAACGCACACGCGCAGAATCGTCGTAGCCGGCGTCGGATTCGTCGGCAGTTACGTCTTGGCCCAGCTCTGGCGCGCGGGTCACGACGCGACTGGCTTAGATATCGCCCCGAACGAGCTCTTTGCCGTTCTCGAACCGAATGCGGTGGATGGTGTCGAGGAATTCAACCTCGCTCGGGGGCTCGACGTGGAAGCATTCCTGTCCCGCCGGCCGGCCGACGTGCTGGTGCTCGCGATGCGCACGCCCGCAGACACCTCGAGCGTAGAGCTGCTCGAAGTGTTGGTTCGGGCCGCAGCTCGAGCTGGCGTGGGTCGGGTCATCTTGATCAGCAGCTTGGCCGTTTACGGAACCGGCCCGACGTCGGAAGTCCAGGAGTTGCGGCTCGGCGCCTCCGCACGCTCGTCGTACGGGCACGCGAAGCACGCCGAGGAGGTGGTTGTGCTCAACACAGCCCGCGAGCACGGACTGGCCTCCCTGGTACTCCGTTCGAGTGGTCTATTCGGCCGGTTGCCTGCGCCTGTTCCTACGAACCGGTCGGCCGGCGCCGTCGATCGGGTGCTCCGCCATCACCGCTTTGCCGAGTCGGTCGTCCTCGATCTCGAGGATGCACCGGACCAGTACCTGTACGTCCGCGAGCTCGGGGCAGTGGTAGTTCGAGCCATCGATGCCTGGCCCCCGTTCGATGTCATCAACGTCGGGCCGGGTATCGTCCTCTCACCGGCTGAGATGCGCGATGAGGTTGCTGCCGCGCTCGGAAGGGACGTGGAGCTGCGGTTGCACCCGCGCACCGGACCCGCCATCGCCGGTCTCGACATCAAGCGGCTGGATTCGTGGTTCCCGGCGCGCATTTCCAATCGCCGCGACGTCGGTGCGGGGCTCCGCACGGCTCTCGCCGACTTTGACCAGGAGCCGTCAGGTTCCACCTAGTAGTGGTCCGTCGCAGATGATCTGGTGGAGGGTTTTCCATCCTCGGGTAACAGCGTGACGAAGTGCAACAGCTGGCCGTCTGCATCAATGAAGTTGTCCCGGTGGGACTGCCGCCCTGCGTTGAGCAATCTCGCCTCCAGCCCGGCCCGTCGCTGTCGGGATGCGCCGAACTCGAGGTGTGACAATCCGTGCGCAGCCGGGTCCAGACGCTGGTTGGATCGGACGTCGTGTCCCCGCGCGAACAGCGTGAGGCTGACGCCGTTGGAGGCCTGGAATCGCACTGCATCGCCCCAGTCATCGACAAGGGCGAGCCCAACTTCGTCCCGATAGAACGACACCTGTTCGGCGAAATTCGAGGCGACGAGGACGATGCCATCGATTGTCACGTCGTAACCCACGGCGCTCCTCACGTTATTGGGACGATCTTCGAGATCCTATTGACCGCCTCGACGAGCCGGGTCTCGGTGGCCGTCAGGCTGAGGCGCACGAAGCCCTCCCCGCCAGCGCCATAGGCTGAGCCCGGCGAAAGGGCGACCGACGCCTCGTGCAGGGCGCGGAAGCAGAACTCCTGCGCGGTCCCGAGTCCCGTCGGGATCCGAGCCCACACGTACAGCGTCCCCTTCGGCGGAGTGAGGTCGAAACCAATTGCGAGTAGGGCCTCGCACACCGCGTCCCTGCGCTTCCGGTACGTCTCGTTGGCTTCGGCGACAAACCGGTCGAGGCTGGGCGACAGCGCAGCCGCACCGGCAGCCTGAACGGCTCCGAACATGCCGGAGTCGACGAAAGACTTGAGACGACGGTACCGAGCGAGGACGTTCGGGTTGCCGACCAAGGCTGCGCACCGCCAGCCCGCCATGTTGTGCGTCTTCGAAAGCGACATGACCTCGACGCACACCTCGAGAGCGCCTGGCGTCGCCAAGATAGAGGGAGCGACGTACCCGTCGAATGTGATGTCGGCGTAGACGTTGTCGTGGATTACCACGAAGTCGTGGCGCTCCGCGAGCGCGATCACGTGCTCGAAGAAACCGCCCGGGACGACTGCTCCGGTCGGCGTGTTCGGATAGTTCAGGTAGAGCACGCGTGCTCGATCGAGCACGTCGCTCGGCACTCGACTGAAGTCGGGGACGTGCCCGAGTTCCGGCACGAGCGGGAGGGCCACCGGATGGGCGCCGACCAGAAGTGGTCCTGCGGTGTAGATCTGGTAGCCCGGGTCCGGGGCGAGCGCTACGTCGCCCGCGTCAAGCAACGACAAGTTTAAGTTAAAGATGCACTCTTTGGCGCCCAACGCTGGCACGACCATCGACAGGGGATCGACCACCACTCCGAAGCGGCGCCAGTAGTACTCGGCCACCGCGTCCCGAAAGACGCCGCTACCAAGATTGCTCGAGTAACCGTGGTTCTGCGCGCGCGCCAGTGCGCGCTGCCCCGCTTCTACGATCGGCGTGTAGGTCGGCTGGTCGGGGTTACCGAACGCCAGAAATATGACGTCCGTACCGCTGGCGCTGAGGGCAGTTGCCTGCCACTCGAGCTCGTTGAACAGGTGCGCCGGAAGGGCGTCGAGTCGGTTCGAGGGCACGGTCTTCTCCTCAGTTGGTCACGAAGCGAACGAACAGCTCTCGGCGCTCGTCGGTGTTTAGCCGGAGTGCCGCAACCGCGGCGAACTTGACGGCGCCGGGCAGGTTGGCCATCACCCGCTCATGCTTGAGCGACGGCTGAAGTCCAACCATTGCCGAAGCGATCAGCGCGTGGTGCTCGTTGTCCTCGATCACAGTCTCGAATAGAACGCTCAGTGCCTCTCGATCTTCTTCATCCAGATCGAGGGTCTGCGCGACGTCGGCCACCCGTTCCCAGGCCTCGCGCATGACCCGGAAGTCGTAGTTGTCCAAGCCCGAGAAACCGTGGTCGCGGGTCGAAGCTGCGTCCATCGGCGGCCGGACCGTCAACGAGTACGAGCTCGAGGAGAACGCGGTCGAAAACCACATCGCGGCGGTCGACGCTCGGACGAACGTTGCCGCAGTGAGCAGGCGGCTCGCATCGATGGTCCCCGCGACCTCGTCGATCGCCAGCCGGAGGTGGTGGGCGCCGAAGTTGGCCATCACAGCGAACAGGAGATGCCCCACCCGGAACCTGAACTGGCAGTCCATAGCCCCGAGCGGAACCGGTACGGCGTTCGACCGGCGATAGGGAATCCAAGCCGTGGCGACCACCACGCCGCGCAGGATCGCCACGACCTCCGCGTGCCCGACCTGGGCGTCGGCGAGGTCAAGGAGCGACATCGAAACGGTCATCAGAACGGAGTGCGCGAGCGACTCCGGCGAGATCGACGCAACCCTTCGGATGCCGAAGAAGGCGTCGTAGCGGATGCGCTCATCGATCTCCGACGCACGGAGACCCGGAGACCCGGACCTCGTCGCTCTCGCCGACTCCGCCCGCGACGGGTCCGCGCCTTCCCAGGCGGTGCTTTCCGCAGCCGCTTTCGCGCCCAGCTCTCTCAGGATCTCGGACAGCTCCGCATTCGGCACGAGCGAGGACGTCAGCCGGTCGAGGAGGTGCGTGCCCGCCAAGTAGGTGGCGCCCATCTCGTCCGGCTGAGCTTCGACATGTCTGGGCAGGTTCGCCTCGGCGTCCAGCGTCAGCACCGGCAGCCTCCATGCCACGGCGTTGCTGCTCATCGGAGGCTCCCGAAGATCGCAATCTGCTTGGAGGCTGTCTCGGAGCCGTCCTCAGCGAGGACGAAGTCGGCGCCGTCACGCCAACCGAAGCGGATGCGCAGCCGGCCGGGTTCTCCCGAGCCATGTACGGCGGAGCAGGTGCCGGTGACCTTGTCGTATCGGTTGCCATGGCGAGTGCATACGAGGGCGGTGCCGTCGACCATGCCGAGGCGGACAAGGACCGGACCCCCCCTCGGCCGATGCGGGCAAAACGCCGGCGCGTATCCGATCCGGCCATCGGCGAGCTCCCAGATCACATAGAGAATCCCGTCGAGTTCCGCCTCGTACAGAACAGCCGAGGAGCCGGTTCCTCCGATGCCGGAGCTAACAACCACCGGTACCCGGCGGCCAACATTTTCGTTCAAATGAATGCTCACGACATGAAGCGTAGGTCGAATTCTCGGTATGGTCCACGACGCAATACGTGGGTATTGACTTACTGAACTCTAGGAAGTAAATCTTTACAATAATGAATGTATCGACTCGATACGCGCTCCGAAGTGCATCAGGGAAGTTGTTGTTCCTGAAGAACAGTCGGTACGTCGTGAGCACGGACATTCTCGTAAACTGCAACGACGAAGAATGAACCGCGCACCTTGGATTCGCTGAACGGACTTAGACCGCGCATCCTAATCACAACCACGGAGCAACCGGCTCGACACTCAGCCTTGGGGAATTTGGGCACTACACATCTGCTTCCTCACCAGAGGCGCTGGTGGAACTTCTTGCACCCGTCGCTCTTGAAGAACAGCTTCTCTTGCGACCGACGACGACACCGACGCATACGGATCAACACTGGCCATACCAAACCTGGCCCATGCGTTGATCCGAGGCCTCGAACTTTCAGGACCACGAGCCGCCGCCCTGCTGAACGCAGTACCGCGATGGCGCAAACAGAGCAAGGGACAAAACGGCTACACCCGGCACTCCATCGCGGACTCTGCCAATCGCGCGGACCCGAAGCGCCTAACGCGACGGCTCACCGAATCCGTACAGCTTTCGACTTCCAATCTTTCAACGTGGGACCAGTTGATCTCGGCGATCGCTGGCTTCGCCAGATCGTGCACCTAGATGTCACAGTGCCGACCGATACGCAGGATGCACTGACCCATGACCAGTACTTGTACTTGCCACTGTGATCGACTACATGACGGGCTCACTCACCGGACCCTCAGTGCTCTCCGCCGCCCTGGACCTGCAGCTCGCGGACTACCACCCGGTTTGTGCTCGATGTGATCACTGGTGCGTTCCTGGCACCGAAGCGCATCCACCACCCTGCGACCAACAACAGGCTGCAACCTTCGCTGCCCGGCTCAGGGCGGAAAAGCCCGAAATCTCCGACCACAGAATTGCGGACCGGCTCACCGAGTCCGGCTTCCACACGAAGTCAGGGGTTGGCGTCTGGCACGCAGGGAGAGCCAAGGCCCTACTGGAGACCGCCACCTCCAACAACGCCAGAAGGCTCTGATCCCTGAATGGGGGGGTCCGCGGCGCCAGGCGGGGGTTCGGGGGCACGTTCTTGACCACCACAACTTCCAGAGACCCCACTGCGTCGTCAGCCCAGAGCCAGGCTCGGCTCGAAAAGTAGTCCCCTATCCGAAAACAACAGGTTCCGTCGACAAGATCTACCAATCACATGAAGATCCCAACAGTCGGGCCCACAGCCACCGCCAGCAGCACCGCCGGCTCGACCTACCTCTCACCCAGGAACCGAGCCGCTCGCTCGGGCGTGCGACCGCCGGGCCGGGGGCATCTCGTCTCACCACGCAGCCCTCCCCGGTCTACTACGCAGCCCGACAAACAGCCGGCACTCGCACCCGAAGGAACCCAGCACAGCCGAAGCCAGCATGAACCGTAGCCCGTCGGTCGCCCATGAAAATCAAGCAACCCAACGTTGGGCCACATGGGCGGTAGCGTTCGCATATGTCCACGGTGACCGCGCTCGAAGTGCGAATGATGCAGGGCGAGCACCGCCCTGCTCTAGCGCAGTTCACGAGCACGCTCGGACAGTTGTCGAGCGCACTCCGGGAGATCGACAGAGCCGCAGTCATTGAACGAGTCGAGCGACCGAAGTGGGTAGTAGACGATCTCAGGCACGAGGGTTTGTTCTACACCGTCCGGCTCTCCGCGGGACCCGGCCGCCGACGGGATTCAGAGTCGCTCTTGCGACCTGTCGAGGCTCTTGTGGACGGAGCAAGGGACCTCCAGGTCGAGCCTGAGTTGCCGCCGTTCTATAGCGAAGCCACGGTGTCTCGGCTCTTGAAGGTCGCGGAGCCGAAGGACGGCATCGTGGAGGTTTCGCTCGCGACTGTCAACGGGGAAGTCGGCGTCCGAATTGGGCTGAACGACGCCCTAATTGCACACGCGCGATCCGCCATCCGCGAGGCTGACATATCCATCGGGTCCATCACTGGGACGTTGGACGTGATAAGCACGCGGGCTAAGCATGGGGTTCGCGTCAGTGTCTTTGACCCGGTCTACCGCCGCGCTGTAACGGGCACCGCCTCCGGCACACTGAGCGACAATCTCAGGGACTCCTGGGGGCATCGAGTGACAGTGCGCGGACGCATCACACGGAACGCCCGCG
Organism: Actinomycetales bacterium; assembly: GCA_038251725.1. Taxonomy (GTDB): domain Bacteria; phylum Actinomycetota; class Actinomycetes; order Actinomycetales; family Microbacteriaceae; genus Lacisediminihabitans. The sequence goes on along the minus strand of JBBSBA010000028.1, from coordinate 11,655 downwards.
GGCAAGCGATCCGCATAGCTATTACCGACCTGGAGCTCCTGCCCGGCGACGACTCCGGACGGCCCGCGACCTCGGCCCTCCTCGGCGCTGACCCGAATTGGACCGGTGGGCTAAGCGTAGACGCCTTCATGGACCGAGCGAGGCGGCGTGCCTAGGGCAAGGGCAGTCACGCCGCTCGTCTATGTCGATTCGTGCATATACCTCGACGTCGTGACGAGGAACAACCAGCAGCACGCCGGGACCGGAGAGGAACGTTGGAAGGCCGCACAGACTGTCTTTGATGCAGTGAACGAGGAGGACATTCGCTTGGCTTCCTCCCCACTCGTCGAGGCCGAAGTTTGCTGCAACGGAGAGAGCCGGAAGGACTCGAATCGGATCAGGGCACTCCTCAGCGGGTGGTTCACCGCCCGGTCAACGGAGTGGGTAGAGATCGACCGCTACCTAGCTCGTGAGGCCGTACGGCTGACCGCTGTGTGGCAGGGGAAAGGCGAAGAAGGCAAGCGGATGAGCGCGGCCGACGCGTTGCATCTAGCCGCTGCGCTCCGTCTCGGGGCTGACTTCCTCATGACGCACGACGGAGGCTTTCCCCTGGGCCACCGCATCGAGGGACTCCTCGTCACACGGCCGGCGGTGGTTTGGCAAGAGTCACTGTTGAGGCAGGCATCTGGTGAGTGAAGACCTCAGGGTTCAGGACGAAGGTGGGTCCTTGGGCGAGGCTCGACCACGAAGTGAAACCCAGCCCTCGTCACTCGCGGCGCTGAGGCCGTTCCCGTTTCAGGCGAGTGGGCTTAGTCCTTCCCAAACGGGTGAGACCAGCAAAGATCGGCCTTGTCTAGGCTAGGTTGACTCTGTGTCCGAACCCTGGGTGTCCGCTGACGCGATCGCCACGCATCTCGGTGTGACTAAGGACAGCGTCTACACCTGGATAGCGAAGCGAGGGATGCCCGCACACCGGGTCGGTCGACTCTGGAAGTTCAACGTGGGCGACGTCGACGCCTGGGTCCGCGGCACCGGAGCGGACGAGGTATCCGGCCCCAAAGGGTCGGCTGAGAATTGAAGATCATCGACAACGTCGACAGGCTGCTGGGCGACGACCTCAAGGCGACGATCTCACGCGGGTCAAAGCTCAGGATGGCAGCGTCCACGTTCTCGATTTACGCGTTCGAGGCGCTGCGCGACGAATTGGAGAAGCTGGACTCGCTGGAGTTCATCTTCACCTCACCGACATTCGTGGCAGACCAGGCAACGGACCGTTTTCGCAAGGAGCGGCGCGAGTTCTTTATCCCCCAGGCCAAGCGGGAGTCGAGCCTTTACGGTTCCGGGTTTGAGATCCGCCTGCGAAACAAGCTGACGCAGCGAGCTATCGCCCGTGAGTGCGCTGAGTGGATTCGGGCCAAGGTTACCTTCAGGTCGAACAAAACAGGCGCTCCTATGCAGCAGTTCGCAGTGGTGGACGGCCATGCTGCCTACACGCCGCTCCAGGGATTCACGTCGGCTGACCTTGGCTATGAGCGGGGCGACGCAGTCTCCAACTTCGTCAACAAGATCGACGAGACACCTCTTGCTTCGGCCTATTTACAGATCTTCGACCAGATCTGGAACAGCCCCAAGCAGGTTGTGGACGTCACCCGACTGGTCCAGGACCACATCGCTTCGGTCTACGCCGAGAACAGCCCCGAGCGGATCTACTTTTTAATTCTCTACAACTTGTTCGCCGAATTCCTCGACGACATCAGTGAGGACGTCCTGCCCAACGACCTAACCGGCTACAAGGACACGGAGATCTGGAACCGGCTCTACAACTTCCAGAGGGACGCTGCAACTGGAATCATCAACAAGTTGGAGACATACAACGGCTGCATCCTGGCCGACAGCGTCGGACTAGGTAAAACGTTTACCGCGCTGGCGGTGGTCAAATATTACGAGCTTCGCAACAAGTCGGTCCTTGTCATGGCCCCGAAGAAACTGGCCGACAACTGGACAACTTACAACGCGAACCTGACCACCAATATCCTCGCCAACGACCGCTTCAACTACGACGTCCTTGCCCACACCGACCTTTCGAGAACGTCGGGCTACTCCGGAGCAATCCCGTTGGATCGGATTAACTGGGGTAACTACGACCTGGTCGTTATCGACGAGTCGCACAACTTCCGCAACGCCGACTACGCCGAAGATAGCGAGAGTCGTTACCAGCGCCTGATGAACCAGGTGATGCGGCACGGAGTGAAGACCAAGGTACTGATGCTCTCGGCGACCCCTGTCAACAACCGTTTCCTTGACCTCAAGAACCAACTCGCACTCGCCTACGAAGGCGACTCGGAGAACCTCTCCGCCAAGCTCAACATCTCCACCACCGTCGAGCAGGTCTTCCGGCAAGCCCAGGTCGCCTTCAAGAAATGGTCGGAACTCCCGCCCGAAGACCGCACGGCGGAATCGATCCTCGCCCTGCTTGACTTCGACTTCTTCGAGCTGCTCGACGCCGTCACAATCGCCCGCTCGCGCAAGCACATCCAGGCGTTCTACGACACCACCGACATCGGGGCGTTCCCCGAGCGACGGCCACCGGTCTCCATCCGCGAGAGGCTGACGGATCTCCCAACCGCCCCGAGCTTCAATGAGATCTTCGAGCAGCTCCAAGCACTCACGCTCGCGGTGTACGCACCGCTCTCCTACGTCTTCGCCAGCAAGATGCAGAAGTACCTCGACCTCTACAACGTCGAGGGCGGTACGGCCCGAGGCAACCTCGACCACTCCGGCCGCGAGCGAGGCATCCAGAAGCTCATGACGGTCAACCTGCTCAAGCGGTTGGAGAGCTCGGTCGAGGCGTTCCGCATCACGCTGAAGAAGGTCGAAGCGGCTGTCGAACAGGCCCTTACAGCGCTCGACAACCACGACGGCTCGCTGAGCGATGTCGGCGCGGCATTCGCGGACATCGACGCGGACGACGATGACTTCGAGGTCGCAGAGAGTGGCACAGTCGGTAAACGGTTCCAGATCGAGCTGGCGGACATGGACACTGTTTCGTGGCGCCGTGATCTATGGAACGACCGCGAGACGCTCCGGGAGCTCATTTATGTCATGGAGTTGATCACGCCCAAGCATGACCGCAAGCTCCAAACCTTGAAGCGCCAGATCCTGGACAAGGTCGACAACCCGATAAATCCAGGTAACCGAAAGGTATTGGTCTTCTCCGCCTTCGCTGACACCGCCGCGTATCTCTACCGTGAACTCGCGTCGACTCTGGCCGAGGCGGGTTTGGCCGCCGGCATTGTTACAGGGAAGGACACCCCTCGCACGACCCTTGGCAAGGGCTACACGTTCCAAGAGATCCTCACCCTGTTCTCGCCACGATCGAAGGACAAGGCACTTGTAATGCCCATGGTAGTCGGCGAGGTCGACGTCCTCGTCGGCACAGACTGCATCTCCGAGGGCCAGAACCTCCAAGATTGCGACTACGTCGTCAACTACGACATCCACTGGAACCCGGTCCGGATCATCCAGCGGTTCGGGCGCATCGACCGCATTGGCTCGACAAACGCGACGATCCAACTCGTTAACTTTTGGCCCGACATCTCTCTCGACGAATACATCAACCTCAAGGAACGGGTCGAGAACCGCATGGTGATCGCCGACCTTGCCGCAACTGCTGACGACAACGTCCTCACGCAAGAAAGCAGCGACACCGCCTTCCGCAGGGAACAATTGCGCAAGCTCCAGGACGAAGTCATCGAACTCGAAGACGTCCGTACGGGTATCTCCATCACCGATCTCGGTCTCAATGACTTCCGCATGGACCTGCTTGCCTACATGAACCTGTATGGCGACCTGACGACTTCACCCAAGGGGCTTCATGCAGTCGTTCCCGCTGACCTCAGTAAGGGCCTGCCGCCCGGCGCTATTTTCGTGCTCCGCAGCGTCGACGAAGAGGTCAAGACCAACCGACACAACCGGCTCCACCCTCACTACCTCGTCCACATTGACGACCAGGGCAACCTCGTTGCCGACCATACCGAGGCCAAACGCGTGCTCGACCTCGTCCGCGGTAGTTGCCGCGGACAGAGCGAACCGATCGGTGCGGTTTACCGGGTCTTCAACGAAGCGACAGCTGAGGGTGCCGACATGGCGCATTATTCCGATTTGGTGAACGCCGCCATCCGGTCCCTGATTGACGTGACCGAAGTCCGTGACATCGACAGCCTCTTCTCCGGCGCGCGGACCACCGCCCTGGCGCAGAGGTTCGCTGGACTGGATGACTTCGAGCTCGTAGCGTTCCTCGCCGTCATTCAGCCAGAGGTTCTTGATGGCTAAGCCGGTCGAAACTACCGTCGTGTTTCGGTGGCCCGAGGCCGCCAGAGTGGGTCGGGTAATCCCGAAGGAGCGCCTTTACTCCGAAGCCGGCGTCACGAAGGCCGTCCGGCAGCGGTTCATCGACGAGATCCGACGCGTCCGGTGGGCCTATAAACTTAGCGAGGAGTCCATCCGCCTGCGGGACGATGACGGCGTCGCCGAGATTCAGGTTTTCGAGATCGACCTCAAAGCAACCAACGTCAGTGAGTCAGTGTTGACTTCGATCGACAAGAGCGTGCCCTCGCCGATCATCTTCGAGCTCCACCGCTACTCGGGCGCGCAGGAAGAGGTCCAGATTACGGCCGCACGCAAAGTGCCTGGCTCCCGCGGGCCGAAGCTCAGTGCCTACTTCCGAGGTGAATGGGCTGACGGAAACTGCGAGCGATCGGCACTCCCCCCGGCCCTCGACCTCGCAGGGTTGTACTCCCAGCTTCTGACCGCACTGATGCCGGTATCGATTCGCCCTGGGGAAGGTCTGTCGGGGGTCATCGATAGAGTGGCTCGTGTGCGAAAAACTGAGCGGGACATCTCCATCCTTGCAACCCGATTGCGTGTAGAACCCCAATTCAACCGCAAAGTCGAGCTTCGTAGAGAATTACGTATTCGGCAGGCCGAGTTGGACGAAATAACGAGCCCAAAAGGTATTGCGACTGTCGAACCGACTGCTGAGGAACCCTTGTGGAGAAGTTGAACCTGAACTCACCCGACTTAACAGAGCGCAATATCGAAACGATCGCGGAACTGTTTCCGACTGTCGTCACTGAGTGCATCGTTGGTGAAGGTGACCAGAGGCGAATTCAAAAGGGTGTCGACTTTGACCTGCTGCGGCAGGAGCTTTCCCAATACGTCGTTGAGGGACAGCAGGAGCGGTACCAGCTTGACTGGCCAGGCAAGCGCGAGGCCCTGTTCGCAGCCAACGTCCCGACGGCCAAGGCGCTTCGTCCGAGGCGCGACGAGTCCGTCGACTTCAACACCACCAAGAACCTCGTCATTGAGGGCGACAACCTCGAGGCCCTCAAGCTTCTACAGGAGTCCTACCTTGGCAAGGTCAAGCTCATTTACATTGACCCGCCATACAACACCGGCAGCGACCTCCTGTACCAAGACGACTTCGCGATCTCGCGAAATGAGTTTCTTGAACGCTCGGGCCAAGCCAGGGATGGCGTGCCTCTGGTCGCGAACAAAGACACCAATGGCAGGTTTCATTCTGATTGGCTGACGATGATCTATCCGCGGCTGAAGCTAGCTCGTCGGCTCTTAACGGACGACGGCGTGATTTTGATAAGCATAGACGACTCAGAACAGGCATCTCTACGGCACGTAGCAGATGAAGTCTTCGGTGCGCGGAACTTCGTTGCTCAGGTGGTGTGGGAAAAGGGTCGGAAGAACGATGCCAAGTTCTTTTCAGTGGGACATGAATACGTATTGGTATATGTAAGGTCGCTGCCCCTTCTTCGCGAGCAGGGGACGAAGTGGCGGGAGGAGAAACCAGGCGCCCGTGAAATTTGGGACAAATACTTGAGCCTTCGCTCCCAGCATGGAAACGAGGATTATGCCATCGAGAAGGACATTACCCAGTGGTTCTCGGCATTGCCGAAGTCCGATCCTTCCAAGAAGTGGGCACGGTATCGACGCATCGACGAAAATGGTCCATGGCGCGATCGCGACATTTCGTGGCCCGGTGGCGATGGGCCGCGCTACGAGGTTGTCCACCCGATTACAAAGCATCCTTGCAAAGTGCCAGAGGCCGGTTGGCGCTACTCCACTCAAACTGAGATGCAACGGCAGATCGATCTCGGACTTGTCGTCTTTCGCGAAGATCACAAAGAGCCTCCATTCAGAAAGGCCCACCTTCGACCCATCACCGGCGAGTCTCAGAGTGAATCCGACTCAGAGGAGGACGAAGAAGAATCAGCAGACCTGGCCACTCAAGTGCGCGGTTCGTACTTCTACAAGCAATCCCAAGTGGCAGTGCGCCACCTGCGCGACTTGATGGGTGCCAAGGTATTCAACAATCCCAAGGACCACGTCGAACTTGCCCGGCTCTTCGAGTACGTCCTGGATGGGTCTGATGGGATCGTCATGGACTTCTTTGCCGGCTCAGGATCTACGGCAGAGGCGGTCTTCGATTTGTGCGCGCGGACAGGGCAGAACTGTCCAGTAGTTCTCGTTCAGCTTCCCGAGAGTTTGGAGGACAACCTGCGGGCGGCCTCGGGTGCGGCGAGGACCACGATCGCCAATGCAATCAGGCTCGTAGAGTCGCTTGGCCGCCCCGCGACCATCGCCGAATTAACTAAGGAGCGACTTCGGCGCGCAGGTGCCCGACTGATTCAGGAAGACAGCCACCCCAGGTGGACTGGGGATGTTGGGTTCCGATCATTGACGGTGGGCACCTCAAGCCTCACTGATGTGCTACGGACGCCCGACCAACTTGAACAGATCGAACTAGCGTTCTACACCGACAGTATTAAGCAGGACCGATCAGCTGAGGATCTCCTGTTTCAGGTAATCGTCGACTGGGGCCTAGAGCTCACTATGCCTATCGCGTCGGAGACTGTCGACGGGCGGGAGGTCCTCGTAGTTGACGACAACGCACTGATTGCTTGTTTCTCCGAGACGGTGAGTTCGAAAGTGGTAGACGCGATCGCAGTCCGACAGCCACTCCGAGCTGTCTTCCGCGATTCAAGCTTTGCGACCGACGATGACCGTATCAATGCAGAGCAAGTGTTCGCCGAGCGCTCGCCGGCTACCGACGTCAAGACGATCTGAGCCGACGAATGAAGCTGCAGTTTAAGACCCAGCAGTACCAAACAGATGCCGTGGACTCGGTGGTCGATTGCTTCGCCGGCCAGCCGTTTGCTGATGGCGTGAGCTACCGCGTGGATCCTGGTAGGGGTGTGCAGCCACGATTAGGGGATGACTCAGGCTTTCGGAACGCGGCACTTGAGATCACGTCGCGATTGCTGAAAAACGTGCAGTCAGTGCAGCGACGTCAGAACCTCCCCCAGTCGACGGCCCTGATGCCGAGCAAGGCTGGCCAGGTCAACCTCGATGTCGAGATGGAGACTGGGACGGGCAAGACCTACGTGTACATCAAGACCATGTTGGAGCTGCACAAGCGTTACGGCTGGTCGAAGTACATCGTCGTCGTCCCGAGCATCGCGATCCGCGAGGGCGTGAAGAAGAGCTTCGACATCACGGCTGAACACTTCCAGGAGTCTTACGGCACCAGGCCGCGTTCGTTCATCTACAACTCCAGCCAGCTGCACGAACTGGAGAGCTATTCCTCAGACACCGGTGTACAGGTGATGATCATCAACATCCAGGCGTTCAACTCCGCAGGCAAGGACAACCGTCGGATCTACGACGAACTGGATGACTTCCAGTCACGCAGGCCGATTGACGTCATCGCGGCCAACCGGCCGATCGTCATCATCGATGAGCCCCAGAAGATCGCCAGTCCGAAGGCCCAGGAATCGCTGAGCAACTTCAAACCTCTTTTCCTACTCCGCTACTCCGCTACTCACAAAGTCGAGCACAACAAGGTCCATAGGCTCGACGCTGTCGATGCCTACAACCAGAAGTTGGTCAAGAAGATCGCAGTCCGTGGCATCACGGTGAAGGGCCTTGCCGGCAGCACGGCGTACTTGTACCTCGACGCCATCGAGGTCATCAAGGCTTCCAAGCCCAAGGCGCGGGTCGAGATGGAGGTTCAGACGGCCTCGGGCATCAAACGACAAATGAAGAGGCTCGAACTCGGATCGAACCTGCATGATCTGGCAGGTGGTATCGAGGCCTACAAGCCTGATGGAAAGCCTTTGATCGTCACAGACGTTGACGCGAACCACGACATAATCGAGCTGAGCAACGGTGACGTCATCTCGGCAGGCCAGATCACCGAAGACGTCACCGAGGATGCCAAGCGTCGAATTCAGCTTCGCGAGGTGATACGAGCCCACCTCGACAAGGAACACGAGCTCTTCAGCCAGGGCATTAAGGTGCTGTCCCTGTTCTTCATCGACGAGGTCGTCAAGTACCGCGACTACCGCCGACAGGACACCCTCGGTGACTACGCACGCTGGTTCCAAGAGGAGTACCAAGCCCAGGTCGTTGACTACCTCAATCACTTGCCCTTCGATGCCGAAGAATACCGCAACCACTTGGAGGCAATTCCCGTCGAGAAGACTCATCAGGGATACTTCTCCATCGACAAAAAGAGCAACAGGCTGATCGATGGTGATGTGCACAAGTCCGGTGACGAGAAGGACCAGTCAAAGGACGTTGGCGCCTATGACCTGATCCTGAAGGACAAAGAGCGGTTGCTCTCCTTCAACGAGCCGGTCCGGTTCATCTTCTCCCACTCGGCGCTCCGAGAGGGTTGGGACAACCCCAACGTCTTTACGATGGGCATGCTCAAGAAGAGCGACAACACAGTTTCCCGTCGACAAGAGATCGGTCGCGGCCTCAGGCTAGCGGTCAACCAACAAGGCGAGCGTATGGATAACCCTGCCACCGTCCACGACATCAACGAACTGACGGTCATGACGGACGAATCCTACACTGCCTTTGTCACCGGTCTCCAAAAAGAGATAAGTGAGTCGCTGTCCGCGCGCCCACGAAAGGCAACCCAGAACTACTTCATCGGCAAGACGATTACGACCGCGGAAGGCGAATATGTCATCGATTCGAGTCTTGCGAGAGCGATCTACAAGTACTTGCTTAAAAACGACTACATCAATGACGACGACACGTTGTCAGAGGCGTACAAAAGGGCCAGGGCGGAAAGTACCGTAGTAGTTCCAGCTGATCAGGCATTCGAGTCCATCGTCGACCATGTGTTGCCTCTCATCGACGCCCTCTACCTCGACGTGCCAATCCCCGGCAACGGCCGCAAGCCCAAGGTCATCCCGCTGAACTCCAACTTTGAAAAGCAACAGTTCATTGAGTTGTGGAGCCGCATCAACCACAAGGCTGTTTACCAGGTGGAGTTCGACTCCGACGAGCTGATCGACAAATGCGTGGTTGCAATCGGCTCCCAGCTGAAGGTTAGCGCGATGCAATATGTCGTACAGAAGGGTCAACTGAAGGATGATCTCGACGCCGATGATCTATCGTCCGGTACCGGTTTCGTTGTTTCAAGCACGACCACTGAGGTCGAGACTCTGACTGCGTCGTCACGAGTGAGGTACGACCTGCTGGGTGAGATCACGGAAAAGACTCAGCTAACGCGCCGGACCGTCGCCAATATTCTGTCCAAGCTCAAGTCGACGACTTTTGCGAAGTTCCGGCAGAACCCGGAGCAGTTCATCACAGAATGTGCCCGGCTCATCAACGAGCAGAAAGCCACCGTGATTGTCGAGCACCTGACCTACAACATGCTGGAAGATCGCTACGACAACTCGATCTTCACCGCCAACCAAACCAAGCAAGACTTCACCAATGCTAGCGAGAAGCTCAAGCGGCACATCTACGACTACGTCGTCACTGATTCCAAGACCGAGCGGAGCTTTGTGTCAGAACTCGACACCAGCGAGGAAGTGGTGGTCTACGCAAAATTGCCGCGCGGCTTTTTTATCCCGACTCCCGTGGGCGACTACAACCCCGATTGGGCCGTCGCGTTCCAGGAGGGTCTGGTTAAGCACGTCTACTTCGTTGCGGAGACCAAGGGTTCGCTTTCGTCGATGCAGCTCCGCGGGGTGGAGAAGTCCAAGATTGAGTGCGCGCGCAAGTTTTTCGCGCAAGTCAACGAGAAAGCCAATAATAAGACCGTGACATACGACGTCGTTACCGACTATGCTCAGCTCCGCGCCCTGGTCTCGACGACCTAGAAAGTCCCGCAACAATGCTCGACCGGGGTATACGATCCTGTTAGAGTTTGACTTGTTCTAACCTCTTCTGACTGGAACCGGACAACTCCTCGGAAGTGCTTTGCATACAGACCACTTTAGCGATGTATCCGGTTTTGGGAACTATAGGCTCGTGGGGTCGGATTCTGTAGCCGTTCCACGAGGTGTTCCACGACATTTGGACCATCTGTGCCGCTGATCTCGATCCCGTACCCAGTTAATCTCTCACGATCGATTCCGAGAATGTGATGCAGATGCGCGCTTACCGTTATCGTCTCGCTGTACTGCACGAGCACATCGAAAACCAAGGGAATAGCCCGGCTGAGCGATCGCATTAATATGAAATTGGGAACATCGTCTAAAAATGGTGCCCAAGGCCGCATGTTGCTTCGCTTTAATTCGATCACTGCGATCGTTCCGTCAAGAACAACGAGTGCATCCAAATCATTAATTGCCAGCTGCCGGCTAAGCAGGCTCCGGGTCAAACGCTGAAATGGGTCATTTACCGTCTTGTTGACCAACTTTTGACGAGCGGGTTCCTCGTCTTTCAGCCCAGCTCGCTGTTGATTTAACTGGTCGGCATATTGCTGGGGCGACATGAGACCCTTTTCGGCACCTCCTGCATCGACCCAAATACGGTCGAATAGCCCGGCCTCATTATACTGCGCTGGGTAAGCCACCAGGTCAATAGGCAGATTGAATGTTCGACGCACCCATTCCAAGATATTCAAATCCGCGGACGACGGCGCGTAGGCGTCTACATCCTGCTGCGTTGGCATTTCCAAGGTCATGAACAGAGTCATGATCTTGTAGTATGGCGGCAACCAGCTTTGTCGATTTTCGCCTTCCGGGGGAACAATGCCCTGAGGAAAGTGACCGGCCACTCGCAACACCGGTACCCATTTCATCTGAGCACGGTCAGCAAAACTCGGACTCCCGCTTACGAAGACGTGAGCTCGGTCTGCGAGCGCGGCCGTCAGCCAGTCCTCCCGGTTAGTCCGCGACTCTGCCCGGCTCATATTGTGCCTCGCTCATCAGCCAAACGGCATCCAACGTCGCGGGAAGGCTTCGCGGACATGAGGCAACATTGATGGAAGCCGGTGTGGCAGGTCTTCGGCATGCTCTTTTGCATGCCTTCGATAACCGTCCCAGCACCTCCGCCGGTGATGGAAACAGCTAAAAATCGCCTTTGAAGAGTGCGATACACGGTCGGCCCCTCCGGTGGTGAGTTCCTCACTAGCGTTTTCGAACCAACCGGGACCCAGTCGCCGCTGCAACGTTAGGCCTGATTCCCGACGCGAGCAGGGTAGCTGACGGCCTGAACCTCGATCCACCGCAACGGTGGAAGTTGATCTTGGAATCCGGTAGTTGATCTTGAATTCGTAGCGTCGGGTCTGGGGTAGCTGGTATCGGCCGATCTGTCGTCGGGGTGTCCGGGGTGGTGCGGGGTCGGGCCTGG
>JBBSBA010000027.1:0-33770 GCA_038251725.1 Actinomycetales bacterium | reverse complement strand
TTTGTGGACCCTAGGAGATTCGAACTCCTGACCTCCTCGATGCGAACGAGGCGCGCTACCAACTGCGCCAAGGGCCCGTAGTGCGTTGCTACGTTATCACTTTCGGCGCACGGTTCGTTACGCGCGGCGCCGGCGCAGCACCGCGTCGAGGTCGGTGTGGGTCTCGGGCTGCTGCTCGACGATGCCCATGCTCGCGAACCGGCTGGCGCTGGCGGCGGGACGGATCGGAGTGACCTCGCCGGCCTCGTGCGCCTCGCGGAGCCGACGTTCGGCATCCGCTAAGGCCCGACGGAGTTCCGCGGCTGCGTCAAGAGCAGCGACGCGCGAACGCTCCGGCGCGGGACGCGACATGTACAGCGGCTTCGGCACCGCGACCGGGGTCCAGGTGGTCTGCACCGGTGCGGCCGGCAGCACCTCCTCGGGGCGCCAGACCTCGGCGACCACCGACGGCCGGGAACGCAGGCCGCGGGCGAGTGCGGCCCTCGTGCGGCCGACGGACGCCATTTGTCCGAGCATCGCGATGCTGCCGAAGGAGACGGCCGCTCCGACCGCGAGAAGCGTGAGGGAACCGGAGGCGAGCAACTGGCCGACGCCGACGCCCGTTCCGGCCAGACCGGAGAACAGGATCACGGCGGTGATGGCGCGCGAACGGCGAAGTCGCCGCGATGCTGACGACGTGACGGCGACATCCGCGGCGATGGCCGGCTGGGTCTCGGCGAGGCGGCGGGCCGCGGCGCGCGCGACGGCGGCATCCCGTGCCTCGCTGATGGCGGCGGTGCGCTGAACCTGCTTGCGCAGCGCGCGTTCCTGCTGGGCCGCATCCCGCGCGGACGCCTCGACGCGCACCTGCTGCGGAACCTCGGCGCTCTCCGCCATGATGCGCAGCGTCTGCTGCAGTCGCAGGGCGTTGCGCTCGGTTGCGAGGTACTCGCGCCGACGCAGCCACGTGGGCACGAGATAGGCAAGCCACAGCACCGCGGCGAGCACGATGACCACGCCTGACCCGAATCCTCCTGCACCCATAGCCCTAAGGTACGAGGGCCCGACCGAAAAGGCCCCGATTAGCGAGGGTGTGTCAGTAGGGATCTGCGGCGAGCAGACCTCATCGCGGGAAGATCCCCGGCAGCATCGACGCATCCCTTGCCGCCTGCGGCACGACGCCAGCGCCCTCCGGCACCCGGCGGTCGAGCCAGCGGCGCAAGACCCCGGTGGGCAGCTCCTCCGACACGAGCGCGAAGCAGAAGTGGTCGCGCCAGTCTCCGTTGATGTGGATGTAGCGCCGCCGAAACCCTTCGTAGCGGAAGCCGAGTTTCTCGACCACGCGCAGCGACGGCCCGTTCTCGGGGCGGATGCAGATCTCCATGCGGTGCAGTCCCACCTGGAAGAACGCGTAGTCACTGGCGAGGGCCACCGCGGTGGGGGTGACTCCGAGCCCGGCGAAGCGCTCCGAAACCCAGTACCCGATCGTCGCCGACGACAGTGAGCCGTAGGTGATGCTCGAGACATTGAGCTGCCCGGCGAACTCGCCGTCGTATTCGATCGCGAACGGCAGGCCGAAGCCGGCCCGTGCGTTGTTCTGGAGGCTCCGGATGCTCGACCGCACATCGAAACTCATCGCGCCGTGCGGGTTGGTCGCCTCCCACTTGCGCAACCAGCTGCGGTTGTCGAGCAGCTCGCGCTCCAGCACGCGGGCATCCCTCAGGCGGATTGGCCGAATCGTCGTCTTGCCCTCGCGAAGGGTAGGGATCGGGATCGCCACAATGCCTATTCTAGAGCCGCGCCTATTCCAGGGTCTGCACGAAGTCCCTGAGCCAGGGACGCAGGTCCGGGCCGAGGTCTTCGCGATCCACGGCGAGTTGCACGATCGCCTTGATGTAGTCGAGACGGTCTCCCGTGTCGTATCGACGCCCGCGGAAGACGACGCCGTAGACGCCCCCCGCGATGCTCGGATTCGCGGCGAGGGTCTGCAGCGCATCCGTCAGCTGGATCTCGCCGCCCTTGCCGGCCGGCGTGTGCTCGAGAATGTCGAAGATCTCCGGCCGGAGCACGTAGCGGCCGATGATCGCATAGTTGGACGGCGCTTTCTCCCTGGTCGGCTTCTCCACCATGCCCGTGATGCGCACCACGTCGTCGGTTTCGGTCGCTTCGACCGTGGCGATCCCGTACATGTGCACCTGCGATGGGTCGACCTCGAGCAGTGCGACGATGGTGGCGTTGCGCTTGCCCTGCTCCTCAAGCATGCGGGAGAGCAAGACGTCACGCGAGTCGATGATGTCGTCACCGAGCAGCACCGCGAAGGGCTCATTACCGACATGCATGCGGGCGCGGAGCACCGCATGGCCGAGCCCCTTCGGGTCACCCTGACGCACGTAGTGCACCTCGGCCAGGTCGGTGGCGTGGTTCACCTTTCGCAGTCGCTCAATGTCGCCTTTTTGCAGCAGCGTCGCCTCGAGTTCGCCCACGCGGTCGAAGTGGTTCTCCAGCGCGTTCTTGTTGCGCCCGGTGATCATCAGAACGTCGGTCAGCCCGGCCGCGACGGCCTCCTCGACGACGTACTGGATTGCCGGCTTGTCGACGACCGGCAGCATCTCTTTCGGCATCGCTTTGGTCGCGGGGAGGAACCGCGTTCCGAGCCCCGCGGCGGGGATAACAGCTTTGGTGATAACGAAGGCCATGCTGCCAAGGGTATACGGCGCCCATCGCAACGGCACCAACGTCGCGCGAACCGTAGACTTGCCTGCATGAGCGGCGACGAGAGCCACCAAAAGCGAGCACTACGGGCAGAGTTACGCGAGCGGCGACGGATCATGACCGCCCGGGACCGTGAGCAGGCGACCGAGTCGCTCTGTGCACACCTCATCGAGCTCGCCACCAGTCTCGAGGTGAAGTCGATCGCGGCCTACCTCCCCTGGACCGATGAGCCGGACATCCGTCCCTTCCTCAGTTGGGCTGACACGCAGCACATCCAGATCCTGCTGCCGATCTCCCGCGAGGACGGCCTGCTCGACTGGGCCGTCGGGGACGGCCAGAACGAGACCGAGGGCCTGTTCGGCGTGCCGGAGCCGGTCGGCGAGTTGCTCGGCCCGATCGCGATCAACGATGTCGACCTCATCATCGTTCCCGCGGCGTCCGTCGACAGCACCGGCATGCGCATGGGCTGGGGCCGCGGCTACTTCGACCGCACACTCGGCTCGATGGAGAAGTGCCCGCCGGTCTATGCTGTGATCTTCGACCGGGAGCTCGTCGAATCGCTGCCGAGCGAGCTGCACGACGAGCGCGTCGACGGTGTCGTCACACCGAGCGCCATCACCCGCTTCTAAAGCCTCTACCCACTCCAAAGGACCTCCGTGCCAACCTATTCCTACCGCTGTGCGAACTGCGATTTCGCCTTCGACCAGTACCAGGCGTTCACGGACGATTCCCTCACCGTGTGCCCGAACTGCGGCCAGTCTCAGCTGCGCAAGGTGTTCAATTCGATCGGCGTCAGCTTCACCGGCTCCGGCTTCTACCGCAATGACAGCCGCGCCGAGAATTCCAAGTCTTCGTCGGGTTCGGCCGCGGGCTCCTCGTCGGCCGCGTCCTCAGAGTCCTCGTCCGCGACGAAATCTGACGGCGCCGCGGCCACATCCGAGGCAAGTGGCTCAAAGACTGAGACCAAGGCACCAAAATCCCCCGCTCCGAAATCGGGCACGGTATCGTCGACTAGCTCAACCGGATCGACCGGTTCGTAGCGCTCGAAGAGGATCAAGGAGTTCCCCGTGCTCAAGGGTTTCAAGGAGTTCATCCTCCGCGGCAATGTCATCGATCTTGCCGTCGGCATCATCATCGGCGTGGCGTTCACCGGCATCGTCACCGCGCTCGTCTCGAACATCTTCAACCCGCTCATCGGGGTGCTCTTCAACGCGTCGGACCTGACGAGGGCGTTCCAGGTCACCGTCCCCTCGCTCGGCGGCGGCAAGCCGGGAGTGATCGCATTCGGGGCGGTGCTGGCCGCGATCATCCAGTTCCTGATCGTCGCGGTCGTGGTCTACTTCGCCATCGTGCTTCCGGTCAACTACCTCGGCAAGGTCGCCTTCGCCAGGAAGAAGCAGGACGCGGAGGCCACTCCGGAGGATCTTCCGCCCACCGAGACGGAACTGCTCATCCAAATCCGCGACCTGCTCGCCGGAACCCCCTCCGCCGAGGGCGACCACGCGCTGAAGACGACAACGTCGACCGGTTCGCACGCCACGCAGTAGCCAGCCCCTGCGGGCTCAGCTCCGGCGCATTCGCGCGGAGGGCGATCCGTGCTTCGGCTAGACGGTGCCCCAGTGCGGCGGCTTATCGGCCTTCAGCCGCTCGTCGTTTTCGTTCTCGGCGTGACGGGGCGGTTCCTTCTGCGGGTTCGGGTCGGACCCCGGAATGGCTTCGGTCGTCACCCGACGCCGTGGTCGGTCGCGCGGTGTCGGTGCGTCATGCTTCCCCACGGATCAGCCCTGTCGTGCCGACTGGATCGGGATGGGCTCTGTCTCCGGCGCCGAGGTGAGGCCGAGCATTGCCACGATTCGGTCGGCGACGGCATCCGGCTCACTGAAGAGCTCGAAGGCATGCACGCGAAGATAGTGCCAGCCGAGGCGACGCAGCATCTCCGGGCGGAGCCGCAGCGATTCCCGGAGGCTCGATTCGCGAAGCACCGAATCCGTCTCGATCGTCAGGCACATGCCCTGGTGGGATGCCACGAGCCCGAGCTTGCCGCGGTGGCCGAGGGCGACACGCAGCCCACGCACCTGCAGCCGGCGGGCGAGGTCGACGAGCATCGGCTCGATGTCGTCAACGTTGGGGGTGATCGCGGTGCGCGCGGACACGTCGGTGAGGATCTCCGCGAGGGCGATGGCACCGAAGTGCATGCGCTCCTCGTCGATGTCCTGCGCCTCGAAGCACGTGACGATCACCATCGAGCGGCGCGCGCGGGTCATCGCGACCGCGAGCAGTCGTTCACCACCCGGGCGACCGAGGGCACCGAAGTCGGAGAGCACGCGGCCGTGCGGGGTACGCCCGTACCCGATCGAGAAGATCACGCGGTCGCGACTCTGCGCAACGGCCTGCTCGATCGTGGTGACGGTGAACGGCTCTGGCCGGTCACCGAGCACGAAGTCGCTGAGCTCCGGACGCCCGACGGTCGCGGCGAGCACCGCCTGCTGCACGCGAACGGCGTGGCGCGCACTCGCGGTGATCACCATGAGCGACTCGCTCGGACGTAGGGTCGCATGCTCTATGACGAGGGCGACGGCGCGGTTGACCTCCGCGTCCACGCTCTCGACGCCACCGGATTCCGGGTCCGGCATTCCCGATCCGTCGGTCACGAAGTCGAGACGGATGCTGTTGTGCCCAAGGAACGTGCCGGCCCAGGGGAAGGATTCGATCTTTCCCACGTAGAACCGACGATTCACCAGCTCGGCCAGGTCCTCGCCGCCCGCGCGGTAGCTGCGGGTGAGCGAGAGCGTCGGCAGCAGCGCCCCGAGGCGGGCGAGAGCGGACTGGCCGTGAAGCTCATCCAGCGCCTCCGAGCCGCGCTCGATCTCCCCGTCGGATCCGGCGAGACCGATCGAGAACGGCGACGGCGTCTGGGTGACCGGATCGCCGAACGCCACGGTCTGCTTGCCGCGACGGATCGCCCCGAGATTCTCGGCAAGGGTCGTCGCCCCAGCGTCGACGAGGACCACGCTGTCGAAGTGCAGGGTGTCGGTGATGCCGGCGACCTCGTATGGCGAGGCGAGCCACACCGGCGCGATGGTGCGGGAGAGGTGCGGTGCGGCTTCCTGCAGGTCGCGGGCGTCGATGCGGTGGCCGCGCAGTGCGCGCTTGAGGGCGGCCGCCTCGTCCGGCCAGTCCACGAGACCGATGTTCCAGTTCTCGGCGAGCTGCCAAGCCAGCAGCTGCGCGCTGCCGGCGGCGTGCGCCTCGTCAACAAGGCGAAAGTCCGCCTCGAGCCGGTCGAGCACCGAGGTGTTGGCATTGAGCAGCGCGCGATCTGCCTCGAGCAGGGACTCGAGCGCTGACTGCCACCAGGCCAGCTCCAGTTCGGCCGCGACCTGCTCGTCCGGCACGTGGCGCGAGGCGAGGTCGTTCAGCAGCGGATCGAGCTGCAGGTGTCGAAGCGTGGCGCGCAGGGCCGCGCGCTCCTGCAGATTGTTGAGAACGTCCGAGTCGGCGGCGAGGGCGGCGAGACGCTCGCGCAGAATGTGGATCGGAAGGTGAAGCAGCTGCGTCTCGCGTGTCACTGCGCCGAGCGGCTCGTCGAGGAACTCGAGATCCTGGGCCACCTGCTGGTAGGCCACCTGCACGTCGGCGATGCCCACCGGCACCTCGGGGGTGACGCCGGCAGCCACGAAGCGCTGCCAGAGGATGCGCTGCTGCTGGATGCGCGTGAGGGTCTCATTCATGTCGCCGATGTGCACGCCCGGGCGCACATACTCCCTGGCGAGCCTCTTGAGCCGACGACGATTGCCGGATGACATCTCCGGCGAGTCCCGCCGGGCCGACGTCGCGGCGATCAGCTCACTGAGCGACCGGTCGAACACCACCGGTAGGAATTTGTCGAGCGTGTCGCGGATGTCGGTGAGCAGGCGAAGGTAGACGCCGAGTTCGTTGATGGACTGGAACGGACGCATGCGCGTTCCGGCGATGAGTTCGTTCGCGCGCTCGAGCAGTCGCGGCAGCTCGGTGTGGTGCATCTGCTTGGCAATCCCGTGCGCACGGGTCGCCGCCTCGCTCGTCGCGAACGTCGCGCCGTACCAGGGCGAGTCGCCCGGTCCGTAGCGGAATTCGCCGAGACTGGCGGCCTCGACCATCGCGTGGGCGGTTCCGGCGCGGTCGTCGGCCATGAGCTCGACGGATTCGCGGGAGAGCCGGGCCGTGGTGGCCGGCGGATTGGGCAGCAGGGCGAGACGGGACAGCTCGGTCAGGCAATCGAGCACCGAGATTCCGAGCGCCGGGTCGATGCGGGCGACCGCGCCGCGGTAGTCGAGCAGCACCTTGCGCAGGCGAACGAGCGCGTCATCCACCTCGCCGATCTGCGGTGCGCGGGCCTTCTCGTTGCGCCCGATCGAGCGGATGACGTCACGGCGGAGAGTGGCGGGAGAGACGGCGAGGCCGGCGAGGCCGACATCTCCGAAACGCTGCGCGATGCCGGCCAGCGAGGAACGGCGGGCGCTGACGACGAGCACCCTCTTGTTCTGGCTCACGAGACAGCCGATGGCGTTGACGATCGTCTGGGTGGCACCGGTGCCGGGAAGCGTCTTGACCACCACGGAGTTGCCCGCGGCGATCTGGGCGATCACGTTCTCCTGCTCGGCATCGGCATCGAGCAGCAGGGTGTCGGTCTCCGGGGTGCGAAGGTCGGGCGTCTGCGGTTCGACCGGTGCGTAGCTCTCCTCGACCGACCAGCGTGCCGACGGATTGCCGGCGAGGGCATCGAGCAGCAGGTGTTCGAGGTCGCGGGCATCGGCGTGCATCCCGGTGGCAACGTCGGCGAACGACGACACGACCAGCCGCGGCTGCACGTTGAACCACTCGAGGTGCGAGGTGAGGCCGCGCAACCGGTCGATCACCGGGTTGGGTTTGAACGAGCCGTCCTCCTCGGCGAGGGCCACGAACGCCTCCGCATCGAGGGTGATCTGAAACTGCTCCTCGAGGATGCGCGAGAGCTCGGGGTTGAGGAACGGCGAGCCCTTGAGCCGCAGCTCGAAATTGCTTCCGTAGCGGCGGATGGCGAGAGGGCGAAGAAGCACGGGAGCGCGATACTCCACGCCATCGTGCTGCCACTCCGCGATCCCGATGCCGAGGTGGATCGAGTCGATTCCGCGCGCGGTCGACAACTCGAGGCTCTTCTCCGCGATCTCGCCGGCGGCGAGCTTGGCGGCACGAAGGGCGATGTCGTCGCGGATGAGGTTCGAGAGCAGCGTGGACTTACCGGTGATGAACTGCGCAAGTCCGCCCGGGTGGGTCGCGCCCAGTTCGATGCGGGTGCGCGGCCCGTCGACGAAATGCAGCAACGGCGAGACACCACCGATGCCGGCGAGTTCCGACCTCCAGCCCTGCCAGGTCGGCTCGGCGACGTTCGCGAGCGCGTAGTTGGGATCGCCGAGAGTCAGCGCGTGGGGAGTGGTCACTTGGCGCTCCACGTGGGCATCACTGTCATCCGGCTCCGCGAAGAAGTCGTCGTCTTGGGGTCTATTGGCACGCCACACAGGGCCACCTTAACCTCGCGCGCCCGCAAACTCGGGAGATCCGGTGGAGTTTCGCCACACGTCGAAACAGCACAGCGTGCTGAACGTAAGATACGGGCCATGCTCATCCTGGCAATCCGCACCGCTTCGACCGACCTTGTGCAGGGCGCGACGACGGTGTTAGCCACCATTGTCGTCCTCTTTGCGCTCGTGGTCGCGATCGGCGTCACACTTCTCGTGCGTCGGAGACGACGCAGCCCGACGGCGATGGTCGTCGAGACCGCGCCACCGGGCCAGATTCACGGCGAGACCGATCCTGCAGAACTCGCCAAGCGGGCCAACATCGCCCTTGTTCGCCTGGATGACGCGGTGGCGAAGAACGAAGACGAACTCGGGTTCGCCGTCGCCCAGTTCGGCGACGGACGCAGCCAGGCCTACGCCGAGGCTCTCGCCGGCGCGAGGACCAACCTCACCGAGTCGTTCCGCCTCAAACAGCGACTCGACGACGGCACCCCGGACTCCGCAACCCAGCAACGCGAATGGAACGCCCGAATCGTGCACCTGTGCGAGACGTCTCAACGGAGCCTCGCGGCCGAATCGGCCGCATTCGATGCGCTTCGCCGGAGGGAGACCGACGCGCCGACCGAGCTGAAGGCGGTGCGGATGCTCGTGGTGTCGGTCTCCATGCGCGTGCCGGCCGCCGAATCGACTCTCGCCGCTCTCACCGCGCGTTACTCCCCCGCCGTCACCGCCCCGGTGAGCGGCAACGTCGCGCAGGCACGTGCGCTCACCACCACAGCCGGTCAGGTCGCGGAGAAGGCCAACGCGATGCTTGCCGACCCCTCAGCGACCGATGTCGCGGAGCAGGTGCAGGATGCCCGGGAGGCCGGCCACGCCGCCGTGCGCCTGCTCGACGCGGTCGACGCTCTCTCCGCATCCCTCGACGAGGAATCCCTCCGGCTCGCCGAACTCTCGACCCGCAGCCAGGCTGACCTCGCGGAGGCCCGTGCCGCCCGTGATGCCGCCGCGGACCCGGACTCCGGCGCGGCCATCGGCTCCGCGATCACCGCGCTCGAGGGAGTGCTCGGTTCGCTGGACGGCACGGACCCGGCGTCATCCATCGATCGACTTCACTCGGCGATCGCGACCCTCGACGCCGCGCTCGCGAACGCGCGCAACCAGGCCCAGCGGCTCACGCATGCCAGCGCCGCCCTCGCCGGCGTGCTGGTGAGCGCGCGAAGCCAGATCGCGGCCACGCGGGACTTCATCGAGAGCCGCCGCCGCGACGTCGGCACCGAGGCGCGCACCCGTCTCGCCGAGGCGCAACGGCTTCTCACGGTGGCCGAGGCACAGTCCGACCCGGTAGCCGCGCTCGACACCGCCCGCAGCTCGGCAAATTACTCGCGGGACGCGGACGCCCTGGCGCGATTCGACGCCCAGGGCTGACCCTGATCCGAGCGGGGTCTCGACGCACTCGCTGGTGCCTCGCTCTGCGACCGGCAGCGGCTACTCCACCGGGAGTCGCTCCACCGCGAGCAGCACGCACGTGCAGAGTGCCTCGATCGCGGCCTCGAGGTCGGCCTGCGACGGGAAGGTCGGTGCGATGCGGATGTTCGTGTCAAGCGGGTCGTCGCCATACGGAAAACTCGCTCCGGCGGGCGTGACAGCCACACCGATGTCCCCGGCGAGCGCGACGGCCGCCGAGGCGGCCCCGCTCGGAACGTCGAGGCTCACGAAGTACCCGCCCGTCGGCCGGGTCCAGGTGGCGACCCCGCCGAGCCGTCGCTCGAGGATCTCCAGCACCGCGGCGAATCGCGGCGCCACGATTTCGCGGTGCGCGCGCATGATGCGGCGCACACCCTCGGCATCCCCCAGGAAGCGCACGTGCCGCAGCTGGTTGATCTTGTCGGGGCCGATCGTCTGGACCGCGGTGTGCCGACGGTGCCAGGCGATGTTGCTCGGGGACGATCCGAAGAACGAGACGCCGGCGCCCGGGAAGGTGATCTTCGAGGTGGAGGCGAAGACGATGACCCGGTCGGGGTTGCCGGCGTCGGCCGCCGCGCCGAGCACGTCGATCACGGCCGGCTCGTCATCGGTGAGGTGGTGCACGGCGTAGGCGTTGTCCCAGAACAGCCGGAAGTCGGGCGCGGCCGTCGACATGCCCGCGAGTGCGGTGACCTCCTCTTCCGAGAACGTCGTGCCGGTCGGGTTGGCATACATCGGCACGGCCCACATCCCGCGGATGCTGTCATCCTCCGCGACGAGCCGCATGATCGTCTCGAGGTCGAGGTGCCCGTGGATGAAGGGAACCGGGATCATCCGGATGCCGAGGGCCTCGCAGATGGCGAAGTGGCGGTCGTAGCCGGGCACCGGGCAGAGGAAGGTGAGGTTCGGCACGTCCCTCCATGGGCCGGAGCCGGCGTCCACCCCGTGCAGCAGCGCGGTCGCGATGGTGTCGTGCATGAGCGCGAGGCTCGCGTTTCCGCTGGCAAGCAGCTGCTCGGCGGGGATCGCGAGCAGTTCGCCGAAGATCTCACGCAGCTCGGGGAGCCCGTCCGGCCCGCCGTAGTTTCGCAGGTCGGTGCCCTTCGCATCGCGATAGTCGCCCGGTCCCGGAAGGGAGAGCAGGTCGTTCGAGAGATCGAGCTGGGCGGGCGACGGCTTGCCCCGCGTGAGGTCGAGCGAGAGGTTCTTGGCTCGCAGGTCGGCGTACTGCTCTTCGAGGGACTTGGTGGTTTCGCTCACACTCCAAAACTACTTGACGACGGTGCGAATTGGAGCCCCACCCCTCGCGGCCGAGGACTCCGGCTCAGACCGCGATGGGCGCCTTGATCGTCGGGTGGTGCTGGTAGCCGAGCACCTCGAAGTCCTCGAAGACGTAGTCGTCGATGCTGTCGCGCGGGGCGAGACGCAGCGTCGGGGCGGGGAAGGGCTGCCGCGCCAGCTGCTCGGTCACCTGCTCCACGTGATTGTCGTAGATGTGGCAGTCGCCTCCGGTCCAGACGAATTCGCCCACCTCGAGGCCGGTCTGCGCGGCGATCATGTGGGTGAGCAGCGCGTAGCTGGCGATGTTGAACGGCACGCCGAGGAACAGGTCAGCGCTGCGCTGGTAGAGCTGGCAGCTGAGCCTGCCGTCGGCAACGTAGAACTGGAACAGCAGGTGGCACGGTGCGAGCGCCATGTGCGGGATGTCGGCCACATTCCATGCGGAGACGATCAGTCGCCGCGAGTCCGGGTTCGACTTGATCGTCTCGATCACCTCGGCGATCTGGTCGATCGTGCCGCCGTCGCGCGTGGGCCAGGACCGCCACTGCACGCCATAGACCGGACCGAGGGCGCCTGCCGCGTCCGCCCACTCGTCCCAGATGGTCACCCTATTGTCCTGCAGCCAACGCACGTTGCCGTCGCCGCGCAGGAACCACAGCAGCTCGTAGGCGATCGAGCGGAAGTGCACCCGCTTGGTGGTGATGAGAGGGAAACCCTCGGCGAGGTCGAAACGCAGCTGCCGGCCGAACACGCTGCGGGTGCCCGTGCCGGTGCGGTCCGACTTGTGCGCGCCGGTGGCGAGCGTGTCGCGCAGCAGGTCTTCGTAGGGGGTGGGGATCGCGGTAGTCATCCCCTCGAGCGTAGAGGCATTCGGCGACATCGGTGGCGTGAGATTCGGCCTCGGGGAGGCGTTAGCGGTCGTCGAGTTCGACTGATCGGCCACGGGGCCGGATGATGGTCTCAAAGCCGCTGGTCCCGCGCCGGCAAAACCCGAGGAGAAGACATGCCGGAGTCAACCGAACCCGCCATCGCCGAGCTCGGCGACGAGGAATGCTGGACGCTGCTGTCCTCGGCTGGCCTCGGCCGCCTCGCGGTCATCATCGACGGGGGCGTCGACATCTTCCCGGTCAACTACGTGGCGAAAGACCGGCGTGTCTACTTCAGCAGCGCGGCCGGCTCCAAGCTGATGGACATCACGGAAGAATCCCACGTCGCCTTCGAGGTGGATGGCACAGCCGATCGCAGGCGCTGGAGCGTCGTCGTCAAGGGCGCCGCGCGCCGCCTGGACTCCGATGCCGAGATCCTGGAATCCGGCGTACGCGAGCTGCACACCCTCGCCCCCATCGAGAAGTGGAACTACGTGCGGATCACTCCGACTGCGGTGACCGGCCGCCGGTTCCGGAGCGCACGCCGGAACTCCTGATCCGAGAGACGGGACCTTCGACTGGTTTGCATTCGGAACCCTCGTCATAGCGTCGGTCCCAGCGGCGCAATCGAAGGCGGCCGCTGCCAACCACGTGAGGAGAGTGCCATGGGATTCATCGAAGACGCGAAGGAGACCGCTGAGGCCGCGGCCGAGAAGGTCGAACGGCTGGCGAAAGACACGGTCGACCGCCTCAAGGACAAGACCGACGAGGCGAAGGCCACCGCCAAGGTAAAGCAAGCCCAAGCGGAGAAGGACTCCGTGGCCGCACGCAACGACGCGAAGAAGAACCTGCGCGGCGACTGAGCCCTGCTCGAGACATCGAAGGAGTTCTAGATGGTAATCCTGCTGATCGTACTTCTGGTCATCTGGCTGATTCTCACCGTCGTGGGGTTCGCTTTTCAGGGCTTGGTGTGGCTCGCCATAATCGGCATCATCCTCTTTATCGCAACCGCAATCATCGGCATGGTCAGACGGGGCGCCACGAAGAGCTAACCGTATCGGGTCCCGTGCTGACCGCGTTGAGGGGTCGCGTCACCTCCTCCAGAAGCTCGAGGACGTGGCGATACTCCTTGCCGGTGGCCCGCGTCAACCCCAGTTCGCAGGTGCGGTTGCAGGACGCAAACTCGGTGGCATTCGTTGCGGCGACGTCCGCGGCCGGCTCACGGGTGGCCGACCGTGTCAGCTCGGGGTGCAGCATCCCACGGTCCCCGGCGAAGCCACAACAGCCCCAGTTCTCCGCAACCTCGACCGTCTCCGCGACACCGCCGGCGATGTCGTACAGCGAGTCGTTGATTCCCAACCGGGTGGAAGAACAGGTTGGGTGTAGAGCTAGGGACTCCGCCTTCCGATACTCCGGCAGCAGCGGCAGGATCTGCTCGGCAGCGAATTGGACAGCGTCGATCACTCGGAGGCGGCGCTCGCCCGTGTCGGACGCGATGGTGTGCAGTAGCCCTTCCGTGCACGACGAGGCGTCGCAGACGATGGGCAGTTCGCCGTCGTTGGTGGCAGCACGCAACGCCGCAAGAGTCTTGCCCCGCATCGAGGTCTCCCCCGTTGTCATACCCTTCGACGACCACGGCGTGCCGCAGCACAGCCCGTCGATGCCCTCTGGCACCAACAGCACGATGCCGACTCGATCGCAGAGTTGCTCGAAGCTGATCTGCACGCCGGGGGTCGACGCGGCGGCCGGACCGAACATGGTCTGCACGCAGGCCGGAAAGTAGACCGCCTGCGCCTTCGGCACCGGCCGCGGTCGCTTTCGTGAGACACCCCCACCGGGCAGCTCGCTCGAGTAAAGAGGCAGCGTGTCTGTACCGAGCACGAGGCGGCCGAGCCTGTTGGGCGCGAGCACCAGTGGCGTGGGCACCTTCTTCACGACGCTGAGCGCGAGGCTGGCGCCGCGGGTGACCGCACCCCAGTTCTCGGCAGCGACGTTCCAGCCCAGGTTGAGCAGCGGGCCGGCCTCGTCGCGGCGAAGCTGCTTCATCATGGTTCCCGTATTGATGTTCACGGGGCACGCGGTCTGGCACATGCCATCCACGGCGCAGGTTTCGACCCCGTCATAGACGAAGTCCTTCTCCAGGTCGGCCACCAGCCGGAGGTCTCCGTCACGACGAGCCTGTTCGATCGCGCGCAGCGTGACGATGCGTTGGCGCGGGGTCAGGGTCACGTCGCGGCTGGGGCAGACCGGCTCGCAGTAGCCGCAGGAGACACAGCTGTCGATGGCGTCGTCGACCAGAGGAACCACCTTGATGTCCCGCAGGTGCACGTCCGGGTCATCGTTCATCAACACACCGGGGTTGAGTATCCCGTGCGGATCGAACAGGCGTTTCACCTGACGCATCACGTCGTAGAGCTCGTCACCATACTGTCGCTGCACGTATGGCGCCATCACCCGGCCCGTGCCATGTTCGGCCTTCAGGGAGCCGCCCTCGCCAAGGACAAGGTCCACCATGTCCTCGGTGAAGGCGCGGTAGCGCTCCAACTCGCTCCTGCCGGCGAAATTGTCGGTGAGCATGAAGTGGATGTTGCCATCCTTGGCGTGGCCGAATATCACGCTGTTTCGATAGCTGTGCTTGTCGAACAGCCGGATGAGTTCCCCACAGGTGCGCCCGAGCGCGGCAACCGGCACCACCACATCCTCGAGCAGTGCCGTTGTGCCCTGTGGTCGAGCTCCGGCCACCGATGCGTACAGCCCCTTGCGCAAGTGCCACAGCTGGTTGCGGCCGACGGAATCCGCGCTGAACTCCACCGGGGCGCTGAGTCCGAGCCGCGGCATGATGCGGAGGCCGGACCGCTGCAATTCGGCGAGTCGTTCGGGATTGTTGGCCTGGTACTCCATCAGCAGAGCGGCGTGGTCACGCACCCTCAGGTCGCGAACCACCGGCGGAACGTCGTCCTGGCCCTGGCCGACCCGCAGCGAGAGGGCATCCATCAATTCCAGCGTGGCCGCCCCGGACTCCACCAGTGCCGGCAGGGCCGCGTTCGCGGCCTCCAGGCTGGGGAACACCAGCAGGCCGGTGACGGTATGGGTCGGCCGCGGGATGGTGCGGAAGACCGCTTCCGCGACGAACCCCAGTGTGCCCTCACTGCCCACGATCAGGTGGGCGAGCATGTCCACCGGGCGCTCGAAGTCCACGAGAGAGTTCACGCCGTAGCCCATGGTGTTCTTCATCGAGAACTGGTGGCGGATGGTCGCCACAGAGGCAGGATTACCGCGCACGCGTCGCGCCAGGCGCAGCAGGCCCCCGTGCACAGGCAATCTCGATCGTCGACGCCGTCGCCAACGATCTGCGCGACCGCATCCTCGGCGGGGACCTGGCCGCGGGTGCGGCGTTGACCGAGATTGAGATCGCCGCAACCTACGAGGTCGCCCGCCCAACGGCCAAGGCGGCCATCGAAAAATTGGTCGCCGAGGGCCTGTTGGCGCGCGGGGCACACAAGACCGCCCGCGTGACCGAGCTCGGCCCTGACTCCGTTCGCGATATCTACCGTGCCCGCGCGTACCTCGAGAGCGAGATCCTGCGCCGGCTGGCCGCGACCGGCACGATTCCAGCCGGGGCCGTCCAGGCGAATCTCGACATTGCCGCCGCGGCGGACGGTTCGGCGATGGACGTGGTTGAGCCGGACATGCGCTTTCACACGAGCCTCGTCGATGCGGTCGGAAACGAGAGAATCAGCAAGATGTACCGCTCGCTGGTGAGCGAGGTCCGCCTCTGCATGACCCGGGTGCAGTCGCTGAAACTGCTGGAAACGGGCCTGATTCAGGCGGAGCACCAACGGATTCTGGAACTCATCGCCGAGGGCGACGGCGCGGCCGCGGCCCACCTGCTCGACGAGCACCTGGCACGCGCACGCGAGCGACTGGTGGCGGCCATCGGAGGAGAAGCCGGCCCGGAGGCGTATCTGCCGTCGGACCTGCAGCTTCACTAAGCCACCACGGGGGCGCGCACCTCAACATCGACTCCGGCCGAGTCAGCACCCGGCCGCCACGGGAGAAGTGACACTAGGCTCCCACCATGCCAAGCACACGTGCACTCAAGGTCATGGAGTCGTCCCACCGGCTTATTCAGCGGATCACCCGCGGAAGAGTCGGCTGGAGGGTCGGCGACATGCCCGTCATCGAACTGACGACGATGGGTCGCCGCAGCGGCGAGCCGCGGGCGACCATGCTCACCTCGCCCGTGCGGCAGGGTGACGCCTATGTTGTCGTCGCCTCCCGCGGCGGCGACGATCGACATCCGGCCTGGTTCCTGAATCTCCGCGACAATGCGCACGTGGAGGCCGTGATCGAAGGCGGCCCGCGCACACCAATGCTCGCCCGCGTGGCCACGCCCGTTGAGCGCGCCCGCCTGTGGCCGATCATCACGAGCAAGTACTCCAACTACGCCGGTTACCAGCAGAAGACGGCGCGGGAAATCCCGCTGGTGTTGCTCGAACCCATCGCGTGAACGACTCCGCCCGGGGGCCGGGCGAGACTGCCGAGGCGTCGGCCGCGACGCTGTTGCGACGGGGTCGGCTGCTCGAATGGCTCACCCTGTGCTGGAACATCGTTGGGGTCGTCGTACTCGCCGTGCTCGCGGTGATCTCCTCCTCGGTCGCGCTGGCCGGTTTCGGGCTCGACAGCCTGATCGAGATCGGCGCGAGCACGGTCGTGCTGTGGGAGCTCTCCGGCAGCGGCGAGGCCCGCCAGCGACGCGCGCTTCGGATGATCGGTATCGCCTTCGCCGCTCTCGCCGTGTACCTCCTGGTGCAGTCGACGGCCGCGCTCGTCAGCCAGCATCACGCCTCGCCGAACCTCGCCGGCATCCTCTGGACGGCCGTGACGGCCCTCGTGATGTTCACGCTGGCCGAGGGCAAGCGCCGAACGGGTCGCGCCCTTGACAACCCCGTGCTCATCACCGAGGGCCGCGTCACCTTCATCGACGGGCTGCTCGCCGCCGCCGTGCTCACGGGGCTCACTCTCGACCAGACGCTCGGCTGGTGGTGGGCCGATCCGCTCGCCGGTTACGTGATCGTCTACTACGCCGTGCGCGAGGCCGCCGAGATCTTCCGACCGAAGAAGTAGACGCCGGCCGGGCGGGCGGCCGCCGGCGCGATTCGACGACCTCTTTGACATAAGTCGAAATGGTGCGAGAATGGTGCCATGCCCAAGGCGCTCCCGGTTCTCGACGACATCTCGCCAATCTGTTGCGCGCCCCTCGCGTCGACCCCGGATTTCCCGACCGACGACGCGGTGCGACTGGCGATCCGGCTGAAGGCCTTGGCGGACCCCGCGCGGATCCGGCTGATCGCCTTCATGCTGAGCAGGCCCGGCCAGCAGGCGTGCACCTGTGAGCTGGCACCCGTCGTCGGCCTCTCCGAGCCAACGGTGAGTCATCACCTGAAGACGCTCGAGAAGGCCGGCCTGGTCTCGAAGGAACGGCGCGGAATGAACGTGCATTACACGGTCCAGACGAACGCCATCCGCGCCATGGGCACCGCCATCCACGTGGGTGACGTCGTGTCGACCACCCCCCAAACCTGCCGCACCTGACCGAGGAGAAGACAATGCCAACCATCCGAATCTACGAGCCAGCCCTCTGCTGCGATACCGGAGTCTGCGGTGCCGACGTCGACCAGTCCCTGGTCGAGGTCACCGCGAATGTCCGCAGCCTGCAGGGCCTGGGCGCCGACATCGAGCGTCACAATCTCGCCACCGATCCCACCGCCTTCACCGACGACGAGACGGTGCGCGCATTCATGCACACCGTCGGCTCGAAGGGACTCCCGCTCACCGTCGTTGATGGGGTCACCGTGGCTACGGGCACCTATCCGAGCCGCGAGCAGCTCCTCGACCTCGCGGGCCTCGGTACCCCAACCGAGGCCGTCTCGCCCCGCACCGAGATCGGGCTGTCGGAGAAGGCCGGCGGATGCTGCGGCGGCGGATGCTGCTGACCCGACCATGAGATTTCTCGAGGACCCACCGCGGTTCCTGTTCTTCACCGGCAAGGGCGGAGTCGGCAAGACGTCCGTCGCCTGCGCCACGGCGCTGGAGCTCTCCGGCCGGGGACGCTCCGTGCTCCTCGTGAGCACCGATCCGGCGTCGAATATCGGCCAGGTCTTCGACATCGCGATCGGCAATACGATCACGGCGATCGACCAGGTACCGGGGCTCTGGGCGCTGGAGATCGACCCGGAGCAGGCGGCCGAGGCCTACCGCGAGAGAATCATCGCTCCCGTGCGGGGCCTCCTGCCGGACAGCGAGATCGCCGGGATCGCGGAGAGCCTCTCCGGCTCCTGCACCACCGAGATCGCCTCGTTCGATGAGTTCACCAACCTCCTCACCGACGAGGTCACCTACGGTCGGTACGACCACATCGTCTTCGACACCGCGCCGACCGGACACACCATCCGGTTGCTTCAGCTCCCCGGATCGTGGACCGAGTTTCTCGACGCAGGCAAGGGCGACCCGTCATGCCTCGGCCCGCTGTCCGGGCTGGAGAAACACAGAACCGTCTACGCCCGGGCCGTGAGCGCCCTCACCGATCCGGCGCGCACCCGCCTGGTCCTGGTCAGCCGGGCGCAAGCCTCCTCGCTCGCCGAGATCGACCGCACCTTCGCCGAACTGAACGAGATCGGGATCGCGGGCGGGTACGTCGTCGTCAACGGCATCCTGCCGTCGATCGCCGGGGAGGAACCCCTCGCCAGGGCCGTACGCGATCGGGAAATCGCGGCACTCGATGCGATGCCAGCCGAGATCGCCCGGCTCCCCCGGGACCTTCTCGCGCTGAAGGCCGGCAACATGGTCGGCGTTGGCGCGCTGAGCACGCTCTTCTCCTCCGCAGCCACCGCCGAGCCGGCAACCGCCCCGAGGGATGTCCCGGAAGTCCTCGACGCCCCGCTGGCCCTCCTCGTGGACGAGCTCGAGCGCGACGATCACGGGCTCGTGCTGTGCATGGGCAAGGGCGGCGTCGGCAAGACCACCGTCGCCGCGGCGATCGCCGTCGCGCTGGCCGAACGGGGGCACGAGGTCCACCTCACCACGACGGATCCCGCGGCCCACCTCACCGAGACCCTGCACGGCAGCGTCCCCGGGCTTGTGGTCTCGCGCATCGACCCGGCCGTGGCGATCCAGAACTATCGCGAACACGTCATGTCAACGAAGGGCAAGAACCTCGACGCCGACGGGAAGGCCGCCCTCGCCGAAGACCTGATGTCACCCTGCACCGAGGAAGTCGCGGTCTTCCAGGAGTTCTCCCGGGCCGTGCACGAGTCGCGACGGCAGTTCGTGGTGATCGATACCGCGCCGACCGGGCACACCCTCCTCCTGCTCGATGCGACCGGCTCATACCATCGTGAGATCACCAGGCAGATCGGTGACAGCATGTCGTTCACGACACCGCTCATGCGCCTGCAGGATCCGGATCAGACCAAGGTGATCCTCGTGACCCTGGCAGAGACCACACCGGTGCTGGAGGCAGAGGTGCTTCAGCAGGACCTCGAGCGGGCCGGCATCCGACCCTGGGCCTGGGTTGTGAACAACTCCGTGGCCGCCGCGCACCCCGCATCGGCCTTCCTGCGCCGTCGCGCCGCGAACGAGATCGAGCAGATCGACCGGGTCCGGGTGCTCACCGATCGCCTCGCCATCATTCCGCTCCTGCCCGTCGAGCCGATCGGCGAGTCTCGCCTTGCCGGGTTGACCGCCGGCATCACCCAATCGGCCTAGACCTTCACGGGAAGCAGTTCGCCGAGCAGCTTCCCGATGCGCGCCCTGATGTCGTCGCGGATCGGGCGCACCTCGTCGATGCTCTTGCCGCGCGGGTCGGTGAGTTCCCAGTCCTCGTATCGCTTGCCTGGGAAGATCGGGCAGACGTCTCCGCAGCCCATCGTGATCACGACATCCGAGTCCCGCACCTGTTCGGTGGTCATCAGCTGCGGCACGGCCTGGGAGATGTCGATGCCCTCCTCGGCCATCGCCTGGATGGCGATCGGGTTGATCTGGTCGCCGGGCTCGGAGCCGCCGGAACGCACCTCGACGGCACCGCCGGAGAGGGCGCGCATGAAGCCGGCGGCCATCTGGGAGCGCCCCGCGTTGTGGATGCAGACGAAGAGAACGGTGGGCTTGTCAGACATGGGCTTCCTCACGATCGATTACCAAAAGTATAGACAGGTATCTATGTGTCTTCCGGGGAGTTCATCGAGCGTTCACGCCGAGCGAGGCCAGCAGCTCGCGCACGCGCACCTCGATGTCATCGCGAATTTCGCGCACGCGCGCCAGTGGGAGTCCCACCGGATCCTCGAGATCCCAGTCCAGATAGCGGCGACCCGGGTAGATCGGGCAGGCGTCGCCGCATCCCATCGTGATCACGACGTCGGCCGCGCGCACGACCTCGTCGGTGAGCGGCTTGGGGTACTCGCCGCCGACCGGCACACCGATCTCGTCGAGGGCGGCCACGATCACGGCGCGCAGGGCGGGCGCCGGCGCGGAACCGGCGGAACTCACCCGCACCCGGTCGCCGGCGAGGTGACGCAGGATGCCGGCGGCCAGCTGCGACCGGCCGGCATTCTGCACGCAGACGAACAGCACCTCCGGCACGCGGTCCCCCGGCCCCGCCTGCCGCGCCACGGCGGACAGCCGGTCGGCGGCGAAGCGCGAGGTGAGAGACGGAAGGTAGCGGGTGATCCGCGCCTGACCGGCAAGCAGTTCGAAGCTCTCTCTCACGTATCGATCGACGGTCTCCTGGGCGAAGACCCCCGCGAACCGCGCGGCGAGGTCACCGGAGATCCGGTCGAGAACCCCCTCGGTCATCGTCGTCTCGTGGGCGTCCTGGAGCACCTCGGCGACCCGGTCGACCTGGTCAGGGGCGATCGAGTACCAGACCTGGCGGCCCTCGGGCGCGCGCTCGAGCAGCCCTTCGTCGAGCAGCGCCTTCACGTGGTGGCTCACCGTGGGTTGACGCAGCCCCAACTCGGTGGCGAGCCGGCCGACGAGTTGCCGGCCGTCGGGGCTGCCCGCGATGAGAGCCATGATGCGCGCCCGCGTCGGGTCCCCGAGAAGCCTGAGTTCATTGCCCGATCCGGTTGACGCGCCCATAGATGGCAGTCTATGCATATGCTTGGCCGGTGACCACAAGCCCCGCAGCCGTCATCCGCCGAGCCTCCGCCGAACTGGTCGGCTCCGCGCTGCTGTCCGCGATGGTCGTCGGATCGGGTATCGCCGCTGCGGCCCTGTCGCGCGACGTCGGCATCCAGTTGCTCATCAATTCCGTCGCGACGGCATTCGGGCTGTTCGTGCTCATCAGCGTGTTCGGCCCGATCAGTGGCGCGCACTTCAACCCCGTCGTCTCCCTCGCCGACTATGTGTTTGGCCTGCGCGGGCCGCGGGATGTCGCCCCCTACATCGCGGCCCAGATCGTCGGCTGCATCGCCGGAAGCATGCTCGCCAATGTGATGTTCGACCTGCCCCCGGCCACCTGGAGCACGACCCAGCGGGTCTCGCCCGGGCATCTCGTCGGCGAGGTCGTCGCCACGGCCGGCCTCATCCTCGTGATCTTCATCCTGTCCCGCACCGGCCGATCCCACCTCGCCGCCGCCGCCGTGGCGGCCTACATCGGTTCCGCGTATTTCTTCACCAGCTCCACGAGCTTCGCGAACCCGGCCATCACCATCGGGCGCATGTTCAGCGACACCTTCGCCGGCATTGCGCCCGGGTCGGCTCCGCTCTTCATCGGCGCGCAACTGATCGGCGCGGTGGCGGGCATTGCGGCCGTGAGGCTCCTCACCGATCGACCGCGCCTCGAGCCAGCCACGGCGAACACCCCGCCGAAGAGCCGCACCGCACCGCTGGCCTGACGCCACGCCTTCGGCTCTGGCCGAAAGACGCCTACCCAAATCGATTGATCCTTGCTAGGTTGGTTTCAGTTAGCCGTGGTTCACTGAACTGCGCGCTCCACTCCGCCGCGCCAACGAGGGTGCGTCTCTAAGGACAGTCGACGATGACCGAATATCTCTCCACGGGCCAACTACCGGACGAATACCAGCAGCTCGTCGATGTCGTCGCCGACTTCGCCCGCACCGTGGTCGCCCCGGTCGCCGCCGAGCACGACGCGAACCACACCTTCCCCTACGAGGTCGTCGCCGGGATGGGCGAGATGGGCCTGTTCGGACTGCCCTTTCCCGAGAAGTTCGGGGGGATGGGCGGGGATTACTTCGCCCTGTGCCTCGCCCTGGAGGAACTGGGAAAGGTCGACCAGAGCGTGGCGATCACGCTCGAGGCGGGAGTGTCGCTCGGCGCGATGCCCATCTTTCGTTTCGGAACCGAGGCGCAGAAAGAGGAGTGGCTGCCGCAGCTCACGAGCGGCGGGAGCCTGGCCGCGTTCGGCCTGACCGAGGCGGGCGCCGGCAGCGATGCCGGTGGCACACGCACCACGGCGAGCATCGACGCTGGTGAGTGGGTGGTGAACGGCGAGAAGCAATTCATCACCAATTCGGGCACCTCCATCACGCGACTCGTGACGGTCACTGCGGTGACCGGGGTCGCAGACTCCGGCCGCAAAGAGATCTCCACCATCCTGGTCCCGACCTCGACGCCGGGCTTCACCGCGGAGCCCGCATACAACAAGGTCGGCTGGAACGCGTCCGACACGCATCCGCTCACGTTCTCCGACGTGCGCGTGCCGGAAGACAACCTGCTCGGCGAGCGCGGCCGCGGCTACGCGAACTTCCTGCAGATTCTCGATGAGGGTCGGATCGCGATCGCCGCTCTCGCCGTCGGCGCCGCGCAGGGCTGCGTCGACGAGAGCGTGAAGTATGCCTTGCAGCGCGAGGCCTTCGGCCGCCCCATCGCGGCCAATCAGGGGATCGCCTTCAAGATCGCCCGGATGGAGGCCCGCGCACACGTGGCTCGAACGGCGTACTACGACGCGGCCATGCTGATGCTCGCTGGCACGCCATTCAAGAAGCAGGCTTCGATCGCCAAGCTCGTGGCCTCCGAGGCCGCGATGGACAATGCGCGCGACGCGACCCAGATCCACGGCGGCTACGGATTCATGAACGACTACGCGGTCGCCCGGCACTACCGTGACAGCAAGATCCTCGAAATCGGCGAAGGCACAACCGAGGTGCAGCTCATGCTCATCGCGCGCGAACTCGGGCTCTGAGCCACCGCCACCGCGAGCTCCCGGACCGGGGCGCCTACAGTCCGACGCTTCCCTGCATGATCCCGCCGTCGATGAACACCGTCGTGGCCGTCATATACGCCGACTTACCCGAGGCGAGGAAGACGACCATGTCGGCGACCTGCGACGGGTCGGCAAGATGGCCGAGCGGGATGGCGTCATCGAGCGCCTTGAGCTTCGCCGGGTCGTTCATGGTTGCGGTGTTGATCGGTGTAGCGACGGCGCCGGGAGCGACGTTGACCACGCGGATGCCGTGCTGCCCGAGCTCGACGCCGGCCGTGCGGGTGAGCATCCGGGTTCCGCCCTTGGAGATGCAGTAGGCCACGTTGCCGGGCATCGGCCAGTCCTCGTGCACGGAGGAGATGTTGATCACGAGCCCCGGTGTCCCCTGTTTGATGAACTGCTTGGCGGCCAGCTGGGTGCCGAAGAACGCGCTCTTCAGGTTGATGTCGAGCACGCGCTCGTACTGCTGCTCGGTGGTGTCGAGGATCGAGGTGCGCACTTCGACTCCGGCGTTGTTGACGATGACGTCGAGCCCACCGAACGTGTCGACGGCGGTGGCGACCAGCGTGTGCAGGTCGTCGATCTTGCTGACGTCCGCGTCGACACCGACGGCACGGCCACCGGCGGCCTCGATCTTCGCGATGATGTTGTCTGTCTCCGCCGCGTTGGTGACGTAGTCGATGATGATGTTCGCGCCCTCCGCGGCGGCGGCCAGCACGATCGCCTCACCGATTCCGCTGTTTCCCCCCGTGACGATGATGGTCTTTCCTTCGAGCAGCATGCGGTCACCCTTCCGTTCGCGGCCCAGGAACCGGGCCTGCCTTCGCAGACTACTGCGGACGCATGCACCGACGATGGGAAGACCCTGCCAAGGTTCGATCAGGGCGATGGGTGAGAATTGGCGCATGGAACAGGATGCTGGTGCGGCGGAGCGCGGGCGGCTCGACGATGCGGACACCGGATCGGTCGCCTGGCGCGACTGGGGCCCGTATCTCGCGGAGCGCGCCTGGGGATCGGTGCGCGAGGACTACAGCGCCGACGGTGACGCCTGGGTCTCGTTTCCGCACGATCACGCGCGGAGCCGCACCTACCGGTGGAACGAAGACGGCATGGCCGGATTCTCGGACCTCGACCAGAACTGGTGCCTGTCTCTCGCCCTCTGGAACGGCGTCGATCCGATTCTGAAGGAACGGATGTTCGGCCTCGCCGGGGAACAGGGGAACCACGGCGAGGATGTCAAGGAGTACTGGTGGTACACCGACGGCACTCCGACGCATTCGTGGAATTCCTGGCGCTACCACTACCCACAGGGCCGTTTCCCCTACGAGGACCTCATCGAGACGAACGGCGCCCGGAGCAGGCTCGAACCCGAATACGAACTTCTCGACACCGGCATCTTCGACGACTCCCGCTATTGGGTCGTCACCGTCGACTACGCCAAGGACGGTCCGCACGACCTGCTCATGCAGATCACGGTCGAGAATGCGGGCCCCGAGACCGCGCAACTGCACGTGCTGCCCACCCTCTGGTTTCGCAACACCTGGGCATGGGGCTATGAGGGGATCGCGAAGCCGTCGCTCAGTTCCGACGGCGACCAGATCGTGGCGCGCTCGGCGAAGGCTGGGACGCTGCGTCTCGCCGGGGACGGCAGCCCGAGGCTGCTGTTCTGTGACAACGAGACCAACATCTCCCGGCTCTACGACCAACGCGGCGGCCCCGCGTATGCCAAGGACGGCATAAATGATTTTCTGGTGAACGGCTCGGCGAGCGTCAACCCCGAACAGACCGGCACGAAGGCCGCACTCGACTACACGCTCACGGTTGCCCCGGGGGCGAAGTCCGTCATCCGGGTGCGGCTGACCGGTGCCGCACCGGGGGCGACGCCGGCGGCGAAGACCGCCGGGTCGGACCTCGGCGCCGGTTTCGACCGGATCGTCGCCGTGCGCCGCGACGAGGCCGACGACTACTGGCGCTCCGTCACGCCCCTCGGCACCGACGCCGACGAGGCACACGTGCTTCGGCAGGCGATAGCGGGGCTGCTCTGGTCGAAACAGTTCTTCCACTTCGACGTCAAACGGTGGATCGACGGGGACCCCGCGTCGCCGCCCCCGCCAGCCGGCCGAGCGCTGATCCGCAACGGCGGCTGGCGGCACCTGAACGCGCACGACGTGATCCTGATGCCGGACACCTGGGAGTACCCGTGGTTCGCCGCCTGGGACCTCGCCTTCCACTGCGTGACGCTGGCGCATGTCGACCCGGCGTTCGCCAAGGCCCAGCTGATTCTCATGCTGCGCGAGTGGTACATGCACCCGAGCGGGCAGCTGCCGGCCTACGAATGGAACTTCTCCGATGTCAACCCGCCCACCCACGCCTGGGCGGCGCTGCAGGTGTTCCTGATCGACGGCGGCACCGACTTCACGTTCCTCGCGAAGGTGTTCCACAAGCTGCTGATGAACTTCACCTGGTGGACCAACAACAAGGACCACGGAGACAACAACCTCTTCGAGGGCGGCTTCATGGGACTCGACAACATCGCGCCGCTGAACCGGTCGACGTTGCCGGAATCGGTCGGCACCCTCGAGCAGGCCGACTCGACGGCGTGGATGGCGATGTACGCGCTCGACCTGCTGAACATCGCACTGCGGCTCGCGGGCCAGGACGACTCCTACGAAGACGTCGCCACCAAGTTTGCCGAGCACTTCCTGCGCATTGCGGCATCGGTGAACGCCTCCGGAATGTGGGACGACGACGACGCCTACTTCTACGACCTCCTGCATCTCGCCGACGGGCGGGATGTCCCCCTCAAGGTGCGATCCCTGGTCGGACTGGTTCCGGTGGTGGCCTCTCTCGTCTACCGCGATTCGCGCGTGGCGAAGCTGCCGGGGTTCCTCGAGCGACTCGACTGGTTCGTCGACAACAATCCGGAGTTCGCCGCATCGCTGCACGTGCGCGGCGACGGCGACCGCACCAACCTGCTCGCCCTCGTCTCCCCCGACCGTCTCCAGCGCATCCTGAGCCAGGTCTTCGACGAAGCGGGGCTTCTGTCACCGCACGGCATCCGGAGCATCTCCGCCTTCCATCGGGACCATCCGTTCATGGCCGAGGTCAACGGGATCAGCGCGAGCGTTGACTACGAGCCGGCCGAGTCGACGACGGCGCTGTTCGGCGGCAACTCGAACTGGCGCGGACCTGTCTGGTTTCCGCTCAACGTGCTGCTCATCGAGGCGCTGCGGGGTTACGACACGCACGCGCCGGGCGACGTCGCGGTCGAGTTTCCGCTCGGCTCCGGGACCATGATCACCCTCGACGAGGCAGCGGATGCCCTCTCGAATCGCCTGGTCTCCCTCTTTCTCGCGGGCAAAGACGGCCGCCGGCCCTCGGATTCCCGCTACCCACTGCTCTCGACCGACCCGCGGTGGAAGAACCACCTGCTGTTCTACGAATACTTCGACGGCGACACCGGTGAGGGCCTCGGCGCCTCCCACCAGACCGGCTGGACGGCCCTCGTCGCCCACCTGATTCTGCGCAACAACAAGTGAAGGGTGAAAC
This sequence comes from Actinomycetales bacterium, assembly GCA_038251725.1. Classification (GTDB taxonomy): domain Bacteria; phylum Actinomycetota; class Actinomycetes; order Actinomycetales; family Microbacteriaceae; genus Lacisediminihabitans. The sequence goes on along the minus strand of JBBSBA010000027.1, from coordinate 7,161 downwards.
GGTGAGTGATCCGAAGGCCACATCGGGCGACCAATACGACGTCATAGTGATCGGCAGCGGCCCCGGAGGCGGCACGACGGCGGCGAAGCTTGCCGAGACCGGAAAACGGGTGCTGCTGCTCGAACGCGGGGACTTCCTGCGGCGCGAGCGCGAGAACTGGGACTCCCGGGAGGTCTTCGCCGAGGGCCGTTACGTCGCCGAGGAGACCTTCTACGACCGGGACGACAAACCGTTCCGACCGGAGCTCCACTACTTCGTCGGCGGCAACTCCAAGGTCTACGGGGCGGCGCTCTTTCGGCTGAACCCGACCGACTTCACCGGGGTCGCGCATCCCGGGGGAATCTCACCGGAATGGCCCATCGGCTACGACGATCTCGAGCCGTACTACGTGCAGGCGGAGCACATGTACTGGGTGCACGGCAAGCACGGGGAAGACCCGTTCGGTGGGGCATCGAGCCGGGAGTACGCATTCCCCCCGGTCAAACACGAGCCTCGCATCCAGGAACTCTCGGATGGCCTCGAACAGCTGGGCCTGCACCCGTTCCACCTCCCGATCGGGGTCAACCTCCTCCAGAACGACGCCGGTGAGGCCACCCACGGATCGGCCTGCATTCGCTGCGACCGCGTCGACGGGTTCCCGTGCCTCGTGCAGGCGAAGGCGGATGCGGAGTCGGTGGCGATCCGACCGGCGCTCGTCGCCCATCCGAACCTGAGGCTACTGACCAACACGACCGTCACCCGGCTTCTGACGGATACGGCTGGCCACACCGTGACGGGCGTCGTGACCCGCTCAGCGGGCGGCGTTGAGACCACGTTCAGCGCCGACATCGTGGTGCTGTCCGCCGGATCGATCCTGTCGGCGGCGCTGCTGCTCGCCTCGGCCAACGACGCGCACCCGGCGGGGCTCGCGAACGGGTCGGGCGTGGTCGGGCGACACTACATGCGCCACAACAACCTGGCCCTCATCGCGTTCTCCCGGGTGCGCAACGACACCGTCTTCCAGAAGACCCTCTCCATCAACGACTTCTACGGGCCAAGCGCCACGTGGGAGTTCCCCATGGGCAACATCCAGATGCTCGGCAAGTCGGACGACTGGCAGGTCAAGGGCCAGTCACCGAAGGGTCTCGGCTGGGCGCCGCCCGCCGCGTACGGCATCGTCGGCAAGCATTCGATGGATTTCTGGCTGGCGAGCGAAGACCTGCCGCTGCCCGAGAGCCGGGTGACGCTTCGCCCGGACGGTTCGGTGAAGCTCAGCGTGCAGCCGAACAACAATTCCGAAGGCCTTGAGCGGCTGCGCCACACGTTCGACGGGATGCTCACCGAATTGGGGATGCACTCGCAATCCTTCGAACGCAACCTGTACCTGAGCAAGGCGATGGATGTCTCCGCGACGGCTCACCAGGCCGGCACGGTTCGATTCGGCACGGATCCGCAGACCTCCGCCCTGGATGTGAACTGCCGCGCGCACGAACTCGACAACCTCTACGTGATCGACGGCTCGTTCATGCCGTCGATCGGCGCGGTGAATCCGACCCTGACGATCATCGCGAACGCCCTCCGCGTGAGCGAACACATTGCCAGCCGGCTCGGGTAGCAGGAGGGCGGAGAACACGGTCGTCTACGCGGCCGGTCTCGTTCAGGGAATCGTGCTCGTGACGTTCCCGGCGGCGAGCGCGATCTTCACCGCGACCAGCGGATATGGCCTCTCGGCCACGCTCTACGGCGCGCTGTTCCTGCCGCAGGTGAGCGCGGCGATCGCGGCCGCTCTTCTCGGTGGCCGACTGACCGCGCTGTTCGGCATCAAACGGGTGTTCCTGGCGGGGCTGGCCGCCGGTCTGGTCTCGATGCTCCTGCTCGCGCTCAGCCAGTTCGTCGAGTCGGACCGAGCGCTCGCCTACCCGGTGCTGCTGTTGGCCACCGCGAGCCTCGGCGCCGGCTTCGGCCTCACCGTGCCCGCACTGAACACGCTCGCGGGGGCCTTCCACCCGCGCTCCGTCGACCGCTCGGTGCTGGTGCTGAACGCACTGCTCGGGCTCGGGACCGCGCTGGCTCCCGTCTTCGTGGCCGTGTTCCTCGGACTCGGCGTGTGGTGGGGACTGCCGGTGCTGTCATCCGCGTTGCTCGTCGTGTTGTTCGTCGTCGCACTGGGATTGCCGCTGAGCACGCCAGCGGAACGGACTGCCCCGCAGGGGGCTTCGGGCGCTCGGTTCCCCCGGCGTTTCTGGCTCTACGCCGGCATCGCCGTGCTGTACGGCGTGATCGAGACGATGAGCGGCAACTGGTCCCAGCTCTTCATGACGGGCGACCTGCGGGCGACCGCGGTCGCCGCATCCGTCGCGCTCACCGCCTTCTGGACCGCGGTGACGGTCGGCAGGATCGCCTTCGCGGCACTGCAGCGGGCATTCCCGGCCCGCTGGATCTACCGGGTGATTCCCCTGGTTGTCTCGGCCGCCTACCTCGCCGTGCTGATGCTGTCCCCCGCATCGACGGTCGGCGCAATCGTCGCGTTCGCGATTGCCGGGCTCGGCTGCTCGGCCCTGCTGCCGCTCACGCTCAGCTTCGGGGAGCAGGAACTGACGAGCATGCCGACCTCGGTCGCGGGGCGCCTGATCGCCTTCTACCAGGTCGGATACGGCCTCGCGGCCTTCGGAGTTGGTCCCCTCCTGTCGGGTGGCGTGCCCCTCGCGTCCCTCTTCGGCTTCGCCGCGGTCATCGCGCTGCTTGCGGCAATCGCCGCGTTCGCGATCACCGCCCGCTCCGCACGGCAGGCCAACGCGTAGCTTCGGTGGCGCCTCCGTGTCTCTGCGCTCGATTCTCTGCGCTAGATGAACAGGGTGGTCGTCGATTCGGCCGCCTCCCCGAGGAAGGTCGCGACTCCCCCGAGTTCGACGCCGTCGATGAGGTCCGTCTCGGCGATCCCGAGCAGATCCATCGTCATCGTGCAGCCGATGATGCGTGCCCCGCCTGCCATGGCGGATGCCATCAGTTCGGGCAGCGAGTGCACGCCGTTCTGCCTCATGACGTTCTTGATCATGGCGGTGCCGGCGCCCATCATGCTCATCTGCGAGAGCGAGAGCCTGTCCGCGCCCGCGGGCATCATCCCCGCGAACAGCTTGTCCATGGTGCTGCGCTTGCGCTTCGGCGGGTTGTTCCGGCGAAGCGAGTTGAGCCCCCAGAACGTGAAGAACATCGACACCTCCTCGCCCATCGCGATCGCCCCGTTGGCGATGATGAAGGCGGCGATGAGTTTGTCAAGGTCCCCGGAGAACACCACGAAGGAGACCTTCGGCGTGACAGGTGCCGTGGCGACGGCCTGCGCATCGGGGACAGCCAGTGCGGCCGATCCGCCCTTGCGAATCGTCGCGACGTAGCCGGGTCCGTCCGGTTCGATCGCCAGGAGCGCGTGGCCGTTGCGCCGCGCCCACGCCGGTGCATCGCTGGCGAATCCGGGGTCGGAGACGTGCACCACGATCTGGTCGCCGGCGTTGAGCGACTTCATCTCGGTGGAGAGCCTCATGATCGGGCCGGGGCAGGCGAGGCCCGAGCAGTCGAGGTCGACCGAGACGCCGGTGCCGTTGGCGCGGAGTGCGGCGACCCGGGCGGCGTCGAGCACCTCGGCCGCCTCGGCGTAGGAGGTCTCCGGCGCAATCGGCCCATCGGCTTCCGGTGCGACCTCATGCCACGCGCGGAAGGTCTCGGATCCGCCCGACAGCGTGGCGACATCCGTGAAGCCGAACTGAACGAGGGCGCGAAACGCGAGGTAGCTGCGGAATCCCACGGAACAGTACAACCGCAACCCGTCCGAGGGATCCCAGCCGGCCTGGACCGTGCGAATCGTTGCGAGGGGAACGTTCTCCGCTCCCGGCAGGTGCCAGATCGAGAATTCCTCCGCCGTGCGCACGTCGATGATCCGCGCGCCATCGGTGGCGTGCGGGTAGTCCTGCGCGTACCAGAGCGTCAGGTCCCCAAGGAGCACGTTGCTCGCGACGAAGCCGGCCATGTTCACCGGGTCTTTTGCCGACCCGAACGGCGGGGCGTAGGCGAGCTCGAGTTCCTCGAGATCCCACACGGTGAGCCCGGCGCGCAGGGCGGTGGCGAAGACGTCGAGTCGCTTGTCGACGCCATCGAAACCGGTGACCTGGGCGCCAAGCACCGCACCGGAGTCCGGGGCGAACAGCAGCTTGATGTGCATCATCGCAGTGCCGGGGTAATACCCCGCGTGGCCCGACGGATGCACGTGCACGGCGCGGTACGGCACCGCGGCGGCGAGCAGCTGACGTTCGGTGGCACCCGTGCCGCCGGCGACCATGTCGAACACCTTCACGATCGAGGTGCCCTGGGTGGAGCGGTACTCGGTCGTTCTGCCGCAGATGTTCTCCGCGGCCACCCGCGCCTCCCGGTTGGCCGGCCCGGCCAGCGGTGCGAGCCAGGAGCCGGGCAGTACGGCGTTGGGAGTCTCGACGGAGTCGCCCGCCGCCCAGATGTGCGGGTCGGAGGTGCGCATGTGGGTATCGACGGAGAGTCCGCCGTGTTCGCCAAGCTTCAGGCCGGCCGCGCGGGCGAGGCCGACGGCGGGACGCACGCCCACCGACAGGATGACGACATCCGCCTCGAGGAAGGTCGAATTCGTGAGCTCAACGGTGAGCCCGCCCGCGGCGCGCGCGGTGAACGCCGCCGCCGCGGTCGACAGGTGCAGGGTGATGCCCCGGCTCCGCAGGTGGTGTTCGACCGGCACGGACATCTCGTGATCGAGGGGTGGCAGGATCTGGTCGGACATCTCGACAACATCCACGATCGCGCCGCGGTGCTTCAGGTTCTCGGCCATCTCCAGCCCGATGTATCCGGCGCCGATCACGACGCAGCGAACGGCCTCCCGGGCACCGCTTGCAGCCAGGGCCAGATCGGCGTCGAGCTCGGCCTTGATCATGTCCATGTCGCCGATGCGGCGCAGAACGTGAACCTCCGGCAGATCGATTCCCGGCAGCGGCGGGCGGATCGCTTCCGCCCCCGTGCAGAGCGCCAGAGCGTCGTAGCCCTCCACGTATTCGCGGCCGGTGTCGAGCTCGCGCACCGTCACGGTTCGCGCGGCCCGGTCGATCGCGGTGACTTCGCTGCCGATGCGCACGTCGATGTTGAGGGACTCGCGCAGGCTCTCCGGCGTCTGGAGCAGCAGCCGGTCCCGATCGGCAATGACCCCACCGATGTGGTACGGCAGACCGCAGTTGGCGAACGACACGTGATGGCCGCGCTCGAGAACGACGATCTCTGCGCTCTCGTCGAGTCTTCGCGCACGCGCGGCGACGGATGCCCCGCCCGCAACTCCTCCGACAACAACCAACTTCATGACGTCCCGTGCCTTTCGCGGGGCGGGTGCGACCGCGTCGGTCGCAGCCCTACAGTCCGCCGATCACCTCACAAGGTATTGGTGGGCGAGTCCTCGCGGCGGGACGAACGTCCCGAAGTTTCGGCGATCGACGCCCGGAGCCGGTCAGGCGATGATCGCCCCGGGATTCTCGACCAGTCGGGTGAGCGCCTGCAGGAACTGCGCGGCCAGCGCCCCGTCGATGATCCGGTGATCCGCCGAGAGCGTGTAGCGCATCCGGTAGCGGGGGACGATCTCATCGCCGACGACAACCGGCTCGCGCGCCGTGCCGCCCACCGCGAGAATCGCGCCCTCTGGCGGGTTGATGATCGCGGTGAAGTGCTCGACCCCGAACATGCCGAGGTTGCTGATCGTGAAGGTGCCGCCGGACATCTGCTCGGTCGTGAGCTTCTTCCCATTGGCGAGAGCCACCAGGCTTCTGGTCTCCGAGCCGAGTTGGCTGACGGATTTCTGATCGGCATCCTCGATCACGGGAACGACGAGGCCGTTCTCCGAGGCGACGGCCACGCCGACGTTGATCCGGTGGTGCACGAGCATGCTCGTGCTTGCGTCGTCCACATAGGAGGCGTTGACGAGCGGATTCTCACGAAGGGCGAGCGCGCACGCACGGATGAGAAGGTCGTTGATGCTCACCTTCGGTCGCCCGGCCGCCGTGAGCTGCTCATTCAGGTCGCTGCGGAGCCGCACGAGTGCTTCGGCGTCCGCTATGGCTGTGACGTAGAAGTGCGGGATGCTGCGGGCGCTTTCGCCCAGTCGCCGGGCGATTACCCGACGCGTGTTGCTGATCGGAACCGCCTCGGATGCGCGCTTCTGGTCCGGCTGGTGCGTGTCTCCGCTCGCCGGGCTGGTCGCTGCGGTCGGCGTCGGAATCGCCGCGGCCGACCCAGCCGTTTCGGCTGGATTCGGGAGCACCTCGTCCAGGTCGGCCCGGATGATCCGTCCGCCGGGGCCGGTGCCGCGCACCCGGCTGAGGTCGAGATGGTTCTCCCGTGCGAGCTTGCGGGCGAGTGGCGATGCGAACAGCCGATCACCGCTGGCGGTCTCGGGAGCGGCGGGGGACCCTTGGCCGGGCTCCTGCGCCGTGGCCGCCTCGGCGGGCTCCGCGGGCGCCGCGGGCTCCGCGGGCTCCGTGACGGGATTCTCGGCGAGTGCGGCTGCTGGGGCGACCGGCGTGGCCGAGTCGCTCGGCTTGCCATCGTCCAGCAACGCTATCGGGGTGCCGATCGGCACGAGCTCGCCCTCCGGCACGAGGATCTTCGCGAGGGTGCCGGCCTCGTAGGCCTCCAACTCCATGTTGGCCTTGTCGGTCTCGATTTCGACGAGCACGTCGCCGATTTCGACACGGTCCCCCGGCTGCTTGAGCCAGGTTGTGATCGCGCCCTCCTCCATCGTGTCGGACAGACGCGGCATGGTGATTTCGATCATGATTCTTCGCCCATCATCTAACGGCGGCGGCCGACGGCGTCGAGGGTCTGGCGGATGGCGCCGATGACGTCATCCGCTGACGGCAGCGCAGCGGTCTCCAGTGGTTTCGAATATGGCAGCGGCACTTCAGCCATCGCCACGCGTCGTACGGGCGCATCAAGGTAATCGAATGCGCCGTCGGAAATGCTCGCGGCTATCTCGGCACCGATTCCGTAGGTCAGCCAATCGTCCTCGAGGACGACGGCCGCATGCGTCTTCTTCACGGACTCGATCAGCGTCTCGCGGTCCAGTGGACGCAGGCTTCGCAGGTCGATGACCTCGATGTCGAGGCCGTCGGATGCCGCGAGCTGTTC
>JBBSBA010000026.1:0-34943 GCA_038251725.1 Actinomycetales bacterium | reverse complement strand
GTGCCTGGTCTTCACCCAGCCACAGAACCCAGAACGCATCCTCAGCCGCTCACGATGGCGCCGCCGACATCAACAAACCGCGAAACGACACCACTACCGGGCCCGCGGACACACCCCATAAACGCGACTGTAGTACTAGGCCTCCGGCGGGGAACGCAGTCCGACGGCGGGAAGAATTACCCCGTCGATCAGGGAGACCAGAAACGTGCGGTCGACCGGTTTGCGCAGGATCAGAACGCGGTAGGCCGCCATCGAGGGGGCGATGAGCGAAAGCGTCTCGATGTCGCAGTCGGCGGGGATCTCAGCGCGCTCGACGGCTCGCCTCATGAGCATGCGGTTTGCCTCGGCTCGCGGCTCCACGATCGCGGCGTTGGCGGCATCCGCCAGTTGCGGGTCCCGCGAGATCATGGACATCAGCCCGGCCATGATCTTGAGCTTCCTCTCGCCGTCGTCGATGGAATGCGGGATGATCATGGCGACCAGGTCACCGCGAAGGGTGCCGGTATCCGGGAGGGCCGCGAGGTCGAGGTCGGTCTTCTTCATGCACGCGACCGCGTCGATGACGAGTTCGCCCTTCGACGCCCAGCGGCGATAGAGCGTCGCCTTGCCGGCTCTTGCGCGGGCGGCGACCATGTCGATGGTCATGCCGTCGTAGCCGGTCTCGGCGAGCACCTCGAGGGCCGCGGCGAGGATCTCGGGGTCGCGGGTGTGGTCACGCTTGCGACCGAGCTTCGCACTGACATCGGACGGGTCCGACGGCGGAGCGGCGGTATCGAGCTGCGTCATCGCGGCGACCTCCGTTCCTGTCATGTTCTCGACATTTCCGGGAAACCAATTCTGAAACCGGGAATATCCGAAACTCAACAGTACCGTATATAGTGGCGGGCATGCCCCAGACTTCTTCCCCTCCTTCGAGCGCGCCCGCCACTCCGGCGGCCTCGTCGCGCCGCTGGTGGACGCTCTCCATCGTCGCCCTCGCCCAGCTGATGGTCGTGCTCGACTCGACCGTCGTGAACATCGCGCTGCCCGCCGCGCAGGCAGACCTCGGCTTCTCCAACGGCGAACGCCAGTGGATCGTTACCGCGTACTCGCTCGCCTTCGGCAGCCTGCTTCTGCTCGGCGGCCGCCTCTCCGACCTGATCGGTCGCAAGCGCACCTTCATCATCGGCCTGGTCGGATTCGCCGTGTCCTCGGCTCTCGGCGGGGCCGCGGGCACGTTCGGGATACTCGTGGGCGCCCGCGCACTGCAGGGTGCGTTCGCGGCGTTGTTGGCCCCGACCGCGCTCGCGGTGTTGACGACGACCTTCACCATCCCGAGGGAGCGTGCACGCGCGTTCGGCGTCTTCGGGGCCATCGCCGGAGCGGGCGGTGCCGTCGGGCTGCTGCTCGGCGGCTACCTCACCCAGAACTTCGACTGGCGCTGGAACCTCTACATCAACGTCGTCATTGCCGTCATCGCGGTGATCGGTGCGCTCATCTTCGTCGAGAATGCCAAGCGCACCGGTCCACGTCCGAAGCTCGACATCCCCGGAACCGTGCTCGTCTCCGGGGCCCTGTTCGGCCTCGTCTACGGGTTCTCCAATGCAGAAGCCGATGGGTGGGACTCGCCTCTGACCTGGGGCTTCCTCGGCGGCTCTGTCGTGCTGCTCGTCGCCTTCGTGCTCTGGCAGCGGCGGGCCGCTCATCCCCTCCTGCCGCTCTCGATCGTGCTCGACCGCAACCGAGGCGCCGCGTACATCTCGGTGCTGATCGCGGGCGCCGGCATGTTCGGGATCTTCCTGTTCGTCACGTACTACCTGCAGGTGTCGATGAAGTTCACCCCGATCCAGACCGGTCTCGCCTTCCTGCCGATGATCGGAATGCTGATTCTCGCCGCCCAGCTCTCGACGAACATCTTCGTGCCGCGCTTCGGACCCAAGCTGATGGTGCCGTTCGGCATGGCTCTCGGGGCCATCGGCATGGTCTCCCTCACCCGCCTCGGCCTCGAGAGCACGTACGCAGCCGACGTGCTGCCGCCACTGATGATCCTCGGATTCGGGATGGGCTCGATCATGCCGGCCTCCATGCAGACCGCGACCCTTGGCGTCGACCGCCGGTTCGCCGGCGTCGCCTCTGCGATGGTGAACACCAGCCAGCAGGTCGGCGGTTCCATCGGCACCGCGCTGCTCAACACGCTCGCCGCTTCGGCGGCGACCAGCTATGTCGCGGCGCATCTGCCGGCATCCGCGCTGACCGCGGCCCAGGCCGCCGTGCAAAGCTACGCGACCGCGTATTGGTGGGGCGCGGGCTTCTTCGCGTTCGGCGCCGTGCTCTCCGCGCTGTTGTTCCGCCGCCGCGGGCACGGCACTTCGCTCTCGAACCCGGATGCGGTTGCGCCGGCCGGCGCGCAGGAGCCGGTCCTGACGCACTGACCCGGTCACCCGGTGCGTCTCGGGGTGGGAATTCCTCACTGAATGCCCGTGGAGGCTTGCGGCTGGGTCGGCCGCGGGCATATCCTGTAAGGCTGTCCGGTTGGCTCCTTCGAGGGGCCACGCCGCGGCCACACCTGGTGACAGCAACGCCGTTCCGGAGGACGCCATGACCATCACATATCTCGCAACTGCAGGCGCGAAGCGTGGTGCCGTCATCCGGTTCGTCCCGGCCGCCCCGTTCGTCTCGGCCCCCGGCAACCGGTAGCGCACCGGAGCCGCCGGGTTCGCACCCTGACGGCTCCCGCGCGTTCCTTCCGTCGCCGGGCTGCGTCAGCACCCAGCGATGCTCATCACCCCACATCCTGAACTTTCCGGCCCCCACTCTGCGAGTGCGAGCCGACCAATCCGCAAGGAACAACCGTGTCTGCAGGCAAGAAGAGTCCGGCCGCGACCACCCGGCAGGGAACGTTCGCATCGATCGTGCGCATCTACCCCTGGGCGAAGCCGGCAATGCCGCGCATCTACCTCGGCATGGTCTCCGCGCTGATTGCCGCCTTCGTGGCGCTGCTCATCCCTCAGGTTCTTCGCGGGCTCGTCGACGGGCCGCTCAAGAACGGTGACGCGAGCCAGATCTGGTGGCCGGTGGCCGCAGTGCTCGGCCTCGGCGTGCTCGAGGCCGTGATGATCTGGTTCCGCCGCTGGTTCGTGCTTCAGCCCGGAACCCACGTCGAGGCCGACCTGCGTAACTCGCTCTACGAGCAGCTGCAGGACCTCCCGGTGAACTTCCACGATCGTTGGGCGAGCGGACAGCTGCTCTCCCGAGCGGTGAGCGACCTCAACCTGGTGCGCCGCTGGATCTCATTCGGCATCGTGCTGCTCGTCGTGAACACGATCACGATCCTCGTCGGGTTCATGTTCCTGCTGTCGATCAGCTGGATCCTCGGGCTGGTCTTCATCGTCTGTTCGATCCCGCTCTGGATCTACGGCTACCTGTTCGAGCAGAAGTACTCGATCGTCGCCCGCCGAAGCCAGGACCAGGCCGGGGACCTCGCGACCGCCGTCGAGGAGTCGGTGCATGGCATCCGCGTGCTCAAGGCGTTCGGGCGGGGGCAGCACGCCCTCAAGAACTTCGCGTCGCAGGCCGAAGACCTGCGCGGAACCGAGATCGAGAAGGCCAAGGCGATCGCCGGCATCTGGCTGTGGCTCTTGATGGTTCCGGACGTCACCTTCGGGCTCTGCCTGCTCGGGGGCGTCTGGCTCGCCGGGGCGGGGCAGCTCTCCGTCGGTCAGCTCGTCGCGTTCTTCGCCACAGCCACCGTGCTGCGCTTTCCGATCGAGTCGATCGGTTTCCTGCTCTCGATGACGTTCGACACCCGCACGGCGGCCGACCGCTTCTTCGAGGTGATGGATGCGAAGAACACCATCGTCGACCCCGAACACCCGAAGACGATCGCCACGCCGGAGGGTCGTCTCGTCTTCGACGACGTGCACTTCCGCTACTCGGACTCGCCCAGCCAGTACGACGACCTGCTCGACGGCATCGACCTCGTGCTCGAGCCAGGGGAGACCATGGCCGTGGTCGGCCTGACCGGCTCCGGCAAGTCCACCCTCACCGCCCTCAGCACCCGGCTGTACGACGTGACCGGAGGGTCAATCCGGCTCGACGGGGTCGACATTCGGGACCTCGCCGGGCTCGACCTTCGCACCCACATCGCAATGGCCTTCGAGGATGCCACGCTGTTCTCCGCGTCCGTTCGCGACAACGTGATGCTCGGGCGCCCCGAAGGGTCGGATGCCGACCTCGCCGAGGCGCTGGACATCGCGCAGGCTGACTTCGTCTACGACCTGCCGTTCGGGATCGACACCATGGTCGGCGAAGAGGGACTGAGCCTGTCCGGCGGCCAGCGCCAGCGACTCGCGCTTGCCCGGGCTGTGGCAGCGAGACCGGAGGTTCTCGTTCTCGACGACCCGCTCTCCGCGCTGGACGTCGACACCGAGGCGCTGGTCGAAGCGGCACTGCGTCGCGTGCTGGCCTCCACGACCGCACTGATCGTGGCGCACCGACCCTCAACGGTCATGCTGGCCGACCGCGTCGCCCTGCTGGAACGAGGTCGCATCACCGCCGTCGGTCGGCACAGCGAGCTGCTGGAATCGAGCGACCACTACCGGTTCGTGATTTCGAGCCTCGAAGACGAGGAGAAACGGGAAGACACAGAGAAGCGGGACGACGCAGACAAGCGCGAAGTACGGGAGGTGACGTCATGAGCGCCGCGAACATCAGCGGAGTAGAGGGCGAAGAGCGCAACGACTTCAGCACGGCGGAGAGTCGCCAGATCCGGGAGCGCTCGCTGCGGCTGCTCAATTCGCTGCTGCGCCCGCTCTGGGCGCGCGTGACGGTCACGATCATCGTGGTCGTGATCTCCACGGCCGCCCAGGTCGCCGGGCCGGCCCTCATCGCGTTCGGCATCGACACCGGACTGCCCGCCCTCGTGAAGCACGACTGGGTGCCGCTCGGCTTCGCGGTCGGCGCCTACCTCTTCACGGGTGTGATCGGGGCCGTGCTGATCGCCTGGTACACCGTGCTCACGGCGCGCATCAGCCAGGCGATCCTCATCGATCTGCGCAAGCGGGTCTTCCTGCACACCCAGCGGCTGAGCCTCGAGTTCCACGAGAGCTACACCTCCGGGCGCATCATCGCGCGCCAGACCAGTGACCTCGACGCCATCCGCGAGCTGCTCGATTCGGGCATCAACCAGCTCATCCAGGGCGGACTGTACATGGTGTTCATCGCCGTCGCGCTGTTCTCCATCGACTGGGTGAGCGGCGTCGTGCTGTTCGGCTCCCTCGTGCCGCTCGGCTTCCTCATCCGCTGGTTCCAGGTGCGCTCGCAGCGGGCGTTCCGGGACACGCGCACGGCGTCCGCGCGTCTCATCGTGCAGTTCGTCGAGACCATGACCGGCATCCGCGCGGTCAAGGCGTTCCGCAAGGAGAAGCGCAACGCGGCGGAGTTCGCGGGACTCGTCGAGGACTACCGACTCGCCAACCTGCGCACGATCAAGCTGTTCGGCGTGCTCGACCCCGGTCTCGTGCTCATCGGCAACGTGGCGCTCGCCGTGGTGCTGCTCGTCGGCGGACTGCGGGTGGCTGGCGGCGGTCTCGCCATCGGCGTGCTGCTCGCGGCACTGCTCTACACGCGGTCGTTCTTCGCACCCGCGCAGGAGATGGTGATGTTCTACAACTCCTACCAGTCGGCGGCGGCGGCGCTCGAGAAGATCTCGGGCGTGCTCGAGGAGCAGCCGAGCGTGCCAGACCCGACGCGTCCGATCGACCTCTGGCAGGCGAAGGGGGAGCTGAGTTTCGAGGGCGTCGAATTCGCCTACACGCAGGATCGGGTCATCCTGCCGCGCTTCGATCTCGCGATCCCGGCCGGGCAGACCATCGCCCTCGTCGGATCAACGGGGGCTGGCAAGTCGACCCTGGCGAAACTCATTTCGCGCTTCTACGATCCCTCCGCCGGGGTCGTCGCGCTCGACGGCATCGACCTGCGCCGCCTGCATCCGAAGGACCTTCGGCGCGCCATCGTCATGGTGACCCAGGAGGCCTACCTGTTCTCCGGCTCGGTGGGTGACAACATCGCGCTCGGAAAGCCGGATGCCACGATCGACGAGATCGTCGCCGCGGCGAAGGCCGTCGGGGCGCACGAGTTCATCAAGTCGCTTCCGGACGGCTACCAGACCAACGTCAACAAGCGCGGTGGGCGGGTCTCCGCCGGCCAGCGCCAGCTGATCTCGTTCGCGCGGGCCTTCCTCGCGGACCCGGTGGTGCTCATCCTCGACGAGGCGACGGCCTCCCTCGACATCCCGAGCGAGCGCCTCGTTCAGGAGGGCCTGCAGACCCTGCTCGCCGACCGCACTGCCATCATCATCGCGCACCGGCTGTCGACGGTGGCGATCGCCGACCGCGTGCTCGTGATGGAGCACGGCATCATCGTGGAGGATGGCACACCGCGGGACCTGATCGCCGGCACCGGTCGCTTCGCCCGGATGCACGCCGCCTGGCGCGAGTCGCTTGTCTGATTCCGCGGCGCGCGCCACGGGGCGCAGAGTGAGGATCGCCGCTACGGCGCCCAGCGGGCCGCGGCGAGATCCACGCGTACGACGCCGGAGACCGACGGCCGCAGCGGTGTCGACTCGGTGCGATAGAACTGGAGCGCCTCGGTCTCGTGGTCGATCGGCGGATGTCCGCTGGATCGGATGACGCGCCACCACGGCACCTCGGAGCCGTAGTACGCCATGGCCTGACCGACCGCCCGTGGGGCGCGGGAACCGATGGCCGCCGCGACATCGCCGTAGGTCATCACCCGGCCGCTCGGGATCCCCTCGACGACCGCGAGCACGCGGGAGACGAAGTCATCGCCGGGGGAGGGTGGCACAAGCGGACCCCGCTAGAGCCCGAGCTGTCCGATCTTCTCGCCGTATTGCGTCTCGCCGACGATCGTGAAGCCCGTGTGCAGGAAGAACTGTTCTGGCCCATCTTCGCCGGGCTCCCAGATGGCGGTGATGCGGTCGAACCCGCGCTGGCGCGCCTCCTCGGCGAGGGCCCATACGGCGAAACGGCCGACGCCGGTGCCCTGCGCATCCGCCGCGACGGTCACGCGCCAGATGCAACTGCGGAATTCCTCCTGGGTCGCTTCGGGGTCGAAATTGCCGCGGATGAACCCGACGACCTCGTCTCCGTCGAGCACGACGCGCGGCCACGAGGTGACCGGACTCAGGTAGGCATCCGCGATCGCGTAGGACGGGGGAGTGACGAACTGCTCCTGTCCGCGCCGCAGGGTGAGGCCGTTGGCGGCAACGATCGTTTTCGCCGACAACTCTTCCAGTCTCAGTTCAGCCATGATCACAGGCTAACCCCCGGGGCTGATGACGGGTAGCGGATTACCCCAGAAGTCCGGAAAGTATCTCGATGTCAAGATAGTTGGGGAAGCGGGTAAGCTGGCGCCGGTGGGCAAAACGCCCTGTCGCGTAAGGAGAATCGCTTGTCCAAGATCAAAGTAGAAGGCACTGTCGTCGAGCTGGACGGTGACGAGATGACTCGCATCATCTGGAAGAAGATCAAGGACACCCTCATCCACCCCTACCTCGACATTAACCTCGAGTACTACGATCTCGGCATCGAGCACCGCGACGCCACCGACGACCAGGTCACCATCGATGCGGCACACGCGATCCAGAAGCACGGCGTCGGCGTCAAGTGCGCGACCATCACCCCCGACGAGGCCCGCGTCGAGGAATTCGGACTCAAGAAGATGTGGAAGTCGCCCAACGGCACGATCCGCAACATCCTCGGCGGCGTCATCTTCCGCGAGCCGATCATCATCTCCAACATCCCGCGCCTTGTGCCCGGCTGGAACAAGCCGATCATCATCGGCCGCCACGCATTCGGCGACCAGTACAAGGCCACCGACTTCCGCTTCCTCGGCAAGGGAAAGCTCACCGTCGAGTTCACCCCCGAAGACGGCTCAGAGCCGCTCAAGTTCGAGGTGTACGACGCGCCAGGCGATGGCGTCGCCCAGGTGCAGTACAACCTCGACTCCTCGATTCGCGACTTTGCGCGTGCCTCGCTCAACTACGGCCTCACCCGCAACTACCCGGTGTACCTGTCGACCAAGAACACGATCCTGAAGGCCTACGACGGCCGGTTCAAGGACATCTTCGAGGAGGTCTTCGAGGCCGAATTCAAGGAGCGCTTCGACGCCGCCGGACTCACCTACGAGCATCGCCTGATCGACGACATGGTCGCCTCGGCCATGAAATGGGAGGGCGGCTACGTCTGGGCGTGCAAGAACTACGACGGCGACGTGCAATCCGACACCGTGGCGCAGGGCTTCGGCTCGCTCGGCCTGATGACGTCGGTGCTGTCCGTTCCGGACGGCTCGGTCGTCGAGGCGGAGGCCGCGCATGGAACGGTCACGCGGCACTACCGCATGCACCAGCAGGGCAAGCCCACCTCGACCAACCCGATCGCCTCGATCTACGCCTGGACCCGCGGCCTCGCGCATCGCGCGACGCTCGACAACAACCCGGCACTCGCGACCTTCGCCGGCACCCTCGAGGATGTCGTCATCAAGTCGGTCGAGTCCGGAGCGATGACGAAGGACCTCGCCCTTCTCGTCGGTCCCGACCAGAAGTGGCAGACCACCGAGGAGTTCCTCGACACGCTCGACAAGAACCTGGCCGCGCGCCTGGCCTGACTCGTTCACCGAACTCGCTCGAGCGGCGGTCCCTCTTCGCGAGGGTCGCCGCTCGCGGCGTTTCCGCGGCGATTCCGCGGGTGCCAGCTACGCCGCCGGGGAGACCCGTCGACCGGCGCCCCACACGCCGCTGACGCGCCACTGGTGATCGAGGAGCACCGCGTCTGCGACGAATCCCGGTTCGAGGTAACCATGGCGGCGGCCGATGCCGAGCGCGTGCGCTGGCGTCGCGGTGAGGGCGGCGACGGCGTCGCGCGGCGACACCCCGGCTGACTCGATCGCACAGCGCAGGGCCACGTCCTGGGTGAGGGTGGATCCGGCGATCGTCGAGGTGCCGGAGAGCAATGCGAGGCCGTCCCGCACGGCCACGTTGAGGGATCCGAGTCGGTAGTCGCCGTCGTCAGCGCCAGCCGCGGCCATCGCGTCGGTCACGAGGGCGACGCGGCCGGGTGCCGAGGAGAAGACCATGGCCGCGACATCGGGGTGCACGTGCAGTCCGTCGAGGATCAGCTCGATGGTGACCCGATCGTCTTCGAAGGCCGCGATCACCGGCCCGGGCGCGCGGTGGCCGATGCCCGGCATGGCGTTGAAGACATGGGTGAGCAGGCGCGCCCCGCGGTCGAACGCGGCCCGGGTCAGCGCGAAGTCGGCCTCGGTGTGCCCCACGGCCACGGTGACGCCGTTCTCCACGAGCACGTCGATCGCCTCGAGGGCCCCGTCGAGCTCTGGCGCGATGGTGAGCTGGCGCAGGGTGCCGCGGGCGGCGCCGAGCAGGTCCTCGACCTCGTACGGCAGCGGGTCGATCAGGAACTCGGGATTGTGGGCCCCGCGCCGGCCGACCGAGAGGAACGGCCCCTCGAGGTGGGAGCCGAGCACGAGCGGGTCGGCGGCGGCGAGATCGGCGATCACACCGAGGCTCGCGCGCAGCTGCACCACGGGGTTCGCCACGAGGCTGATCACCGAACGGGTCGTGCCGTGCGCCCGGTGGGTGGCGAGCGCGGCGACGATCTCGTCCCGTCCGTCGTCGAAGGAGTGGCCGCCGCCGCCGTGGCCGTGCAGATCGATGAAGCCCGGCACGAGCCAGCGTCCGCCGACATCCACGTGCTCGGTGGCCTGCGGATGTTGCGGGCCGGAGCCTGTGGAGACGATCGAGTCTCCGCTCACGAGCATCCAGAAGTCGTCGACCTGGCCGCGGCCGTCGAGTTTGCGCGCACCATGGAAGAGGACGGTCATTTCGCCTCCGCCGTGATCTCGGCCCGGCCGGTGATCACCCCGCTGATCGCCGCGATGACGCCGAAGACGAGCCCGGTGACCGGGTCGCCGAGCATGAACCAGGTCGCGGCGGCCGAGCCCATCACGAAGATCTCGACGAGGCTGCGCCCGACAACGTCGAGCGGGATCAGCGCCCGCGGTGAACGGAACAGCGCCCAGACTGCCGCGGCGAACAGTGGTGTGCCGATCATGTACAGCGCGCCGGGCCAGGGGAACGGCCACGCGAGGTAGCCCCAATAGCCGAGGGAGAACAGGGCGAAGAGTTCGAGCGCGAATCGCACCACGGCGTTCGGCCCGATCCGAACCGGGGAAGCATCTGGGTTCGTCACAGATCAACACTACCGATGGGTGACGCGTGGCGTCGCGCGCCCCCCCTCGCTCGTCAGGGCTGCAGCCGCTGCAGCGCCCACCCGCCATCCGATGCCGTGAAGACGAGGCGGTCGTGCAGCCGGGAGGTGCGGCCGTTCCAGAATTCGATTCGGCTCGGGATAACGCGGAAGCCACCCCAGTGCTCGGGCCGCGGCACCGGGGAGCCCTCCGGATAGCGCTCCCCGAGTTCGTGCATCCGCCGCTCGAGCACTTCGCGCGACGCCACCGGCTGCGACTGCTCGCTCGCGAGCGCGGCGAGGCGCGAACCGTGCGGCCGGGCGGCGAAGTAGGCGTCCGAGGTTGCGGCGTCCGTGCGCTCGGCCCGGCCGCGCACGATCACCTGGCGGGTGAGCTCGTACCAGGGGAAGAGCAGCGACACCGCGGGGTTGACCGCGAGGGCCCGGCCCTTCTGGGAGTGGTAGTTCGAGACGAACTCGAAGGCGTGCGCATCGAGCCCCTTGAGCAGCACCGTCCGGCTGCTCGGCGTGCCATCGGGGTCCACCGTGCTCAGCACCATCGCGTTGGGCTCGTAGATCCCCGCCCCTTCCGCCTCTGCGAGCCAGACGGCGAATTGGGCGATCGGGTCGGCCTGGACGTCGGACTCGGCGAGAGCGTTCGATCCGTAGTCGGTGTGCCGCGAGAGAAAGCTCATGAGCCGATCCTAGGCACCCGTTGCCGGTTGGCCGGGTGCGCGCTCACGCCTTCTTCCTGCGCACCGTCCCGGCGTGGTCGGGCACATAGCGGTGAAGTGTGCGGGGCGGTCGCTCGTAGTCCGCGGCCTTCGGCCGGTCCGGGATCTCCACGTTCTCGGGCTCGACGTGCTCGTACGGGATCATCGAGAGCAGGTGGCTGATCGCGTTGATCCGAGCCGCGCGCTTGTCGTCGCTCTCGATGGTCCACCAGGGCGCTTCATCGATGTCCGTGTGCTCGAACATCTCGTCCTTGGCCCGCGAGTAGTCCTCCCACTTGGTGATTGACAGCAGGTCGGTCTCCGACAGTTTCCAGCGGCGCATCGGATCCTCCAGTCGCGAGCGGAACCGCTTCTCCTGCTCCGTGTCCGAGACCGAGAACCAGTACTTGATGAGGATGATGCCGTCTTCCACGAGCATCCGCTCGAACGCCGGCGTCTGCCTGAGGAAGAGAGCATGCTGCTCTGGCGTGCAGTATTCCAGCACGCGCTCGACGCCGGCGCGGTTGTACCAGGAGCGGTCCATCAGCACGATCTCGCCCGCGGTGGGCAGGCGCTCGATATAGCGCTGGTAATACCACTGGCCGCGCTCCCGTTCGCTCGGCGTCGGCAGGGCGACCACGCGTGCCGTGCGGGGGTTCAGGTACTGCGCGACGCGCTTGATCGCGCCGCCCTTGCCGGCGGCATCCCGGCCCTCGAAAATCACGACCACACGGGCGCCCGTCGCGGTGATCCACTGTTGCATGCGCACCAGTTCGATCTGCAGCCGCTCGAGTTCTGCCTCGTAGGCGCGGTTCGGCAGCCGCGTGAGCTTCTTGGTCTTTCCCGACATGATTTCGCTCCCCGCTCCGGCGGCCCGGCTAGTTGACGATGGCTACTTGAAGATGATGGTGCGCTGGCCGTCCCTCAGCACGCGGTTCTCGGCGAACCACCGCACCGCCTGGGTGAGAGTGCGGGATTCCTCGTCCTGCCCGATCGACATGAGCTCGAGTGATGTGCGCGAGTGGTCGACCCGCACCACGTTCTGTTCGATGATCGGCCCCTCGTCGAGGTCGCTCGTCACAAAATGGGCGGTGGCCCCGATGAGCTTCACGCCGCGCGCGTGTGCCTGACGGTACGGGTTCGCGCCCTTGAATCCGGGCAGGAAGGAGTGGTGGATGTTGATGATGCGGCCCGACAGCTTCTCGCAGAGCGAGGGGGAGAGAATCTGCATGTAGCGCGCAAGAACGACGAGTTCGATGTCGAACTGCTCCACGGCATCCAGGATGCGGTCCTCGAACGCGAGCTTCTGGCCCGCGGAAGCCACGGAGTGTGACTCGAACGGAATGCCGTAGAACTCGGCGAGACCGGCGAGGTCGGAGTGGTTGCTCAGCACGAGCGGCACCTCCACGGGCAGTTGGCCGGCCCGTTCGCGGAACAGCAGGTCGTTGAGGCAGTGGGCGGCCTTCGAGACCAGCACGAGCGTGCGCGCGGGGCGGCCGACGACATCGAGCTTCCAGGCCATGTCGTAGCGGGCGGTCACCGGCCGCAGCGCAACCTCGAACCGTTCGCGGGACACGGCCGACTCCACCTGAAGGCGCATGAAGAAGGTGCCGGTGTCGGCGCTCGAGAACTGCTGCGACTCGGTGATGTTGCCGCCCGCTTCGACGATCGCGCCGCTGATGGCGTGCACGATGCCGGAACGGTCGGAGCAGACGAGGGACAGTACCCAGTGCGTGGATTGCTCGGAAGTCACCTCCCTAGGCTATTGCCTCGCCGGAGGCTATTCTCAAGGAGACCCCGCACGCGCCGCGGTGTCCCGCGGACGGCGTTACGTTCCACTCCTCCCGAACGGAATTCCGGTCCATGACCGCGCCACGAACGTCTGCCGCCTTCCCCTATTTCGCCCTCGTCACGGTCGCCATGACGATCTTCCTCAGCGTCACGACCGAGATGCTGCCGACCGGCCTCCTGCCGGAGATGAGCGCGGATCTCGGCGTGCGCGAATCCCTCATCGGCCTCACCGTGTCGGTGTTCGCGTTCACCGTCGTTCTGACCAGTGCGCCGCTCACCGCGCTCATGCGCCGGGTGCCCCGTCACACGCTCGTGGTCATCGTGCTGCTGGTGCTCGCGGTGAGCACCGTCGGCACTGCGCTGGCCCCCAACTACGGCGTGCTCGTCGCCTCCCGGGTGCTTGGCGGACTTGCGCACGGCGTGTTCTGGTCGGTGGTCGGCGCCTACTCCGCCTATCTCGTGCCGCACGCCCAGCTCAGCCGGGCCGTGTCCATCACCCTCGGCGGCGGGTCGCTCGCCTTCGTACTCGGGGTTCCGCTCGGCACGGCGCTCGGCCACGCCATCGGCTGGCGTCCGAGCTTCGGAGTGCTCGCCATCCTGCTCGTCGTGGGCGCCGGGTTCGTCTACCGGTTCCTGCCGCGCGTTGACCACCTCTCCGGAGCGGCCGGCGTCGGAACCTCGACCGGCGGCATCATGGTTCTCGACGACGAGTTCCGGCAGGACAACGCCCCGCGACGCGACCACTCGGTCACCGCGGTCGTCTTCGTCTGCGTGATCACGGCGATCATCATGATCGGCCAGTACAGCCTGTTCACCTACGTCGCGCCGTTCCTCATCCGCGGGGTCGGCCTCGGCGCGTCGGCGGTGAGCCCGGCCCTCTTCGTCTTCGGCATTGCCGGAGCTCTCTCGCTCGTGATCGTGGCCCTGGCGCTCGGACGGCATCCGCGCCTCGGGCTCATGCTCGCCCTCACCGTGCTGCTCGTTTCTGTGCTGGTGCTCGGCCTGATACCGCGGGTTCTACTGGTGGCCCTGCCGGCCTTCTTCTTCTGGGGGCTCGCCATCGGCGTTCTTCCGCCGCTTCTCCAGACTCGCATGCTGCACGCGGCGCCCGCACGAATCCGCGACACGGCAAGCGCGTTCTACGCGACCGCGTTCAACGCCGGCATCGGCGGCGGCGCCCTCCTCGGCGCCGTGCTGCTCGACTCTCTTGGCCTGGGCGCGCTGCCCTTCGTGTTCTGCGGCATCCTGGTCTTCTCGATCGTGCTCGTGGTCATTTCGGATGCGCTGTTACGGCAGCGCCCGCCGCGCCGCGTGATCGAACACTAGTCGCCAGTCAGGCGCCCCGCCCGACTCGGGAGGCAGCGTAAGACATGGCGCCGCTCGGCTCCGCCGGGTACACTCGGATGGGTCACAACTGGCGTTCGGATGGGCACCCATCAGGGAGTGACTACCTCCAAGTTTCGGCCGTTCGCCTGGGCCGAACCGGATAACCCTTTCCCCGATCCGGTCGTGCCCAGAGGAGTCACCCAGATGCCCAATTCGTTCAATTCGCCGCTTTCCGTAGTCGATCCCGAGATCGCCCGGGTCCTCGAGCAGGAGCTCGACCGCCAGCGCGGCACCCTCGAGATGATCGCGAGTGAGAATTTCGTTCCCCGCGCCGTTCTCGAGGCGCAGGGATCCGTGCTCACCAACAAGTACGCCGAGGGCTACCCCGGGCGCCGCTACTACGGTGGCTGCGAGTTCGTCGACGTGGCCGAGAGCCTCGCCATCTCGCGGGTCAAGAGCCTGTTCGGCGCCGCCTACGCGAACGTACAGCCCCACTCCGGCGCCTCGGCCAACGCCGCCGTGCTCGCCGCGATCGCCAGCCCCGGCGACCGGATCCTCGGTCTGGAACTCGCCCACGGCGGCCACCTCACCCACGGCATGAAGCTCAACTTCTCGGGCCAGCTTTACGACGCGCACGCCTACGGCGTCGACCCGACCACCTTTCTCATCGACATGGACGTGGTGCGTGAAAAGGCCCTCGAGACCCGCCCGAAGGTGCTCATCGCCGGGTGGAGCGCCTACCCGCGTCAGCTGGACTTCGCGGCCTTCCGTGCCATCGCCGACGAGGTCGGCGCCAGCCTCTGGGTCGACATGGCGCACTTCGCCGGTCCCGTGGCCGCTGGCCTGCACCCGAACCCGGTGCCGCACGCGCACGTGACCTCGTCAACGGTGCACAAGACCATCGGCGGACCACGCTCCGGCTTCATCCTCACCAACGACCTTGACCTGCAGAAGAAGATCAACTCCAACGTCTTTCCGGGCCAGCAGGGCGGACCGCTCATGCACGTGATCGCCGCAAAGGCGACCGCGTTCAAGCTCGCGGCCGAGCCCGAGTTCAAGGACCGCCAGGAGCGCACCATCCGCGGAGCGAAGATCCTCGCCGAGCGCCTCACCGCGCCGGACGCGAAGGCCGCCGGCATCGATGTGCTCACCGGCGGCACCGACGTGCACCTCGTGCTCGTCGACCTGCGCTCGTCGGCCATCCACGGCCAGGATGCGGAAGACATCCTGCACTCGGTCGGCATCACCGTGAACCGCAATGCTGTTCCGTTCGACCCGCGCCCGCCGATGACCCCGTCCGGGGTACGCATCGGCACGCCGGCTCTCGCCACCCGCGGCTTCGGCGACGAGGAGTTCACCGAGGTCGCCGATATCATCGCGACGGCCCTCAAGCCCACCCCGGATGTCGAAGCCCTTCGCGCCCGCGTGCTGAAGCTCACCGACGGATATCCGCTCTACCCGGGCCTCATTTCGCCCGGAACCTGGTCCTAGCCCCCAACACACCCCCGCGAAGGGTCGATTTCGCGCCCCCGCTCGCCCGGAGCCTGCGAAGTCGGCATCTCCGGCGACCGAGGTCGCGCGGATGGCTCGAAAGGACTGAACCCATGACCGCAGTACGCATGGACGGGGTCGCCACGGCGGCCGCCGTCAAGAACGAACTGGTCGGCCGTATCGAGGGGCTGAAGGCCCGCGGCATCCACCCGGGGCTCGGCACCCTGCTCGTCGGCAGCGACCCGGGTTCCCTCTCGTACGTCGCCGGCAAGCACCGGGACAGCGTGGAGCTCGGCATCGAGTCGATCCGGGTCGACCTCCCGGCGGACGCGACCGAGGCGGAGGTGCGCGCCGCCATCCGCGGCCTCAACGAGAACCCGGCCGTCACCGGCTACATCATCCAGCTGCCGCTGCCCGCGGGACTCGACGAGAACGCCATGCTCGAGCTGATGGACCCGGCCAAGGATGCGGATGGCCTGCACCCCACCAACCTGGGGCGGTTGGTGCTCGGCGTGAGCGGGGAGATCGACTCGCCCCTGCCGTGCACCCCCGCCGGACTCGTGGAGATGCTGCGTCGATACGACGTTCCGATCGCCGGCAGGCATGTGGTCGTGATCGGTCGCGGGCTCACCGTCGGCCGCCCGCTCGGCCTGCTGCTCACGAACAAGGGCGTTGATGCCACGGTCACCCTCACGCACTCCCGCACCGTCGACCTCGCCGCCGAGGTGCGGCGGGCCGACATCGTGATCGCCGCGGTCGGCGTGCCAGGCCTCGTGAAAGCGGACTGGGTGAAGCCGGGGGCCGCCGTGCTCGACGTGGGAATCACCCGCCAGGTCAACCCCGACACCGGCAAGGCGAAGCTGATCGGCGACATCGACCCCGCGGTCGCTGAGGTGGCCGGTTTCCTCTCCCCGGTGCCCGGGGGCGTCGGACCGATGACCCGCGCCATGCTCATGTACAACGTCGTCGCGGCGGCGGAACGGCTGTGAGCGACACCGGCCGCACCCGCCCGACCCGCATGCCGGAGAAGTTCGTCGCGCCGGACGCCGCGGCCCTCGCCGTGCTCGTGCGGGACGCGCGGGTTGGACACTTCGCGTTCGTGGCCGACGGCCGGCCGCGCGTGCTGCCCATCGCGATCGTGGCGGACGGTTCGGCCATCCTGCTGCACGGGTCCACCGGTTCGCCATGGCTCAGGCTGCTCGCCACCGGAGTCCCGGTGGCCCTCTCGGTGACCGCGGTCGATGCTCTCGTCGTGGCGCGCTCCGCCTTCGAATCGTCGATGAACTACCGCAGCGCGGTGCTCTTCGGCCGCTGTGCGCCGGTCGACGACCAGGTCGCGGCGCTCGACCTCGTGACCGATGGGCTGATCCCCGGCCGGGTCGCCGAACTGCGGCCGCACTCGGCCAAGGAACTCGCCGCGACTCTCGTGCTGCGGATGACGGTAGACGAATGGACGCTCAAGGTCTCCGACACGTGGCCGGAGGATGGGCCGGAGGATGTCGCCGGAGTGGCCTGGGCCGGCATCCTTCCGCTACGCACTGGCTATGTCGAGGCACGCCCGGCGCCGGACCTGGGGCCGGGCATCTCGCTGCCAGAGTCGGTGCGGAACCTGCTCGCACCGTAGTGCGCTACTCCCCGACGTAGCCGATGGTGCAGGCGTTGCCGGTCGCGGACTGCGATGGATCCCAGCCGGCGACATCGGCGACGGTGGTCTTCGCCGCGTCGGTGAGCTTCACCCGGCAGGCCTCGATCGTCGAATTCGAGTCGGCCGGAACGCTGAAGCCGTAGAGCGCGTACTTCCAGTTGGTGAGATCGGGGCCGGGGTTGCCGCTCTCGAAGTCGGCGATGACGTGTCCTGTTCCCGAGGTGGACCAGTTGTACCCGCTCGAACATGGTTGGGTCGGGTCGGTCGGGGCGATGCCCGTGCCGCTGGCCGCCTGGCCGAAGTACACGTTGCCGAGGTTCAGGGTGATCGGGTAGACGAAGGTCTTGTCCGAGACGCTCGATGCGAGATCCATCGCCATCAGAATGCTGCCGTTGGCGGCGAGAGTGTCGGCGGTGACGGGCGTTGCGCCGGAGCCGCACGCATCCACGAACTCGGTGATGAGCGGCTTGGCCGCGCTGTTGCTGTAGGCCACCGGCGTGTGGGCGGTGAGCTGGATCGCGATCGTGTTGCCCTTCTGGTCGCGCACCTTCGCCGCGATGGTGAAGAGCACGTCCTTCGGCGCGGTCGGTGCGGTCGCGGTGGGGCTCGGTTTTGGCGAAGCGGACGGGCCGCCGCTCGGGCCGGCCAGCATCGACGACGACGAGGAGCAGCCGGCCAGCAGCACGACGAGTGCGATGCCGGCGGCCGCAAAGGTGACGGTCTTGGCTCTCACTTAGTGGTCTCCTGAATGGTCGATGGATCAGTTCTCGCGGGAGGCTCCCTGCGCGGCCGTCACAACGAAAGTATCAGGCTGACCGAATCCATGTTCCGCGAATGCGCCATCGATCGCAACCCTGAGCCGCGAAAGATCGTCGGCGCGGATGAGGGCGATGGCCGCGCCGCCGAAGCCGCCACCGGTCATCCGGGCGCCGATCGCGCCGTTCGCCTGGGCCGTCTCCACGGCGAGATCGAGCTCGCGAACCGAGATCTCGAAGTCGTCCCGCATCGAGCGGTGCGATGCGTCGAGCAGGTCTCCGATGCCGGCCGGCCCGATGGTGTGGAGCACGTCGACGGTGTCCAGCACCCGCTTGTTCTCGGTGACGACGTGGCGCACCCGCCGGAACGTCACGTCGTCGAGAATCTCCCGGGCGCGCGGGAGGTCATCGACCGCCACGTCGCGCAGGGATTCGACGCCGAGCAGCCTGGCGCCGAGTTCGCAGGACGCGCGTCGCTCGGCGTATCCGCCGGTCGCATGGTCATGGCTCACGCCGGTGTCGATGATGAGCACCGCGAGGCCCGCGGTTTCGAAACCGAGGTCGATGATCTGCGACTCGAGGCTGCGGCAGTCGAGGAATACCGCGCAGTCCTTCCGGCCGAGCAGCGAGGCCGACTGGTCCATGATGCCGGTCGGGGCGCCGACGGCGACATTCTCGGCGCGCTGACCGACCCGGGCGAGCACCGGGAGAGTGAGGCGCAACTGCCAGACGTCGTTGAGCGCGACCGCCACCGCGCTCTCGATCGCGGCCGAGGAGGACAGGCCGGCGCCGACCGGCACATCCGACTCGATGAAGATGTCGAAACCCGGCACCGCGGCGAGGTCGGCACCGTGCTCGCTGAGCGCCCAGGCCACCCCGAGCGGGTAGGCCGACCAGCCGTGCAGGTTGGCGGGCGCGAGCTCGTCGAGGGGGATCTCGACGACCTCGTCGGCGAAGGAGCTCGCGACCCGCACCACACGATCCGGCCGCAGCCCGAGCGCGACGACCGTGCGGCGGTTGATCGCGAACGGCAGCACGAAGCCGAGGTTGTAGTCGGTGTGCTCACCGATGAGGTTTACCCGGCCGGGCGCGGACCAGAGGCCGACCGGCTCGTGGCCGAAGAGCGCCACGAATCCGGCGCGCACGTCATCCCTGATATCGGTCATTAGATCGGTTCCTTCACTCTGCTGAGGGCGTCCCGGATGAAGCCGGCCGTCTGTTCGGGGGTCACGTCACCGATCCAGGCGCCCATGGCCGCCTCCGAACCAGCGAGGTACTTCAGCTTGTTCTCCGCTCGGCGCGGCGAGGTGACCTGCAACATCAAACGGATGTCGTCGCGTCCGGTGGTCACCGGTGCCTGGTGCCACGCCGCGATGTAGGGGGTCGGGGTGTCGTAGAGCGCGTCGATGCCGCGCAGCAGCCGAAGGTAGAGACCGGCGAGTTCGTCACGCTCGGCCTCTGAGGTCGCCGCGAAGTCGGGCACGTGACGGTGCGGAAGCATGTGCACCTCCACCGGCCAGCGCGCCGCGAACGGCACGAACGCCGTCCAGTGCTCACCACGCAGCACCACGCGCTCGGAGGCCGACTCGAACTCGAGGATCGCCGAGAACAGGTTCGGCCCGAAACGCTCGATCGACTCGAGAAGGCTGGTCGTTCGCGGCGTGATGTAGGGGTAGGAGTAGATCTGGCCGTGCGGGTGCAGCAGCGTCACTCCGATGGCCTCGCCGCGATTCTCGAATGGGAAGACCTGCCGGACGCCCGGAAGCGCGGACAGCACCGCGGTCCGGTCGGCCCAGGCCTCGATCACCGTGCGGGCGCGGGAGCGGCTCAGGCCGCCGAATGCGCCCTCGTGTTCCGGGCCGAAGGAGACGACCTCGCAGCGGCCGATCGACGGCAGGCTGCGCCCGAGGCCGATGCTCGTGAGCTCCTCGGCGCCGATTCGGGCGTCGAGCCCCGGTCCGAAGGAGGGGGACCGGTTCTCGAACACGGCCACGTCGTATTGGTCGGGAATCTCGGACGGGTTCGTCGCGCTCGCCGGGGCCAGCGGATCCTGGTCGGCGGGGGGCAGGAAGGCGCGGTTCTGGCGGGCCGCGGCGATCGAGATCCATTCGCCGGTGAGCGGATCCTGGCGCATGCGGGCGGTGTCCGGCCTCGGGTCGAGGATTCGGGCATCCGGAAGTCGCTCCGGGGGGAGCGTGCTGTCGGCGTCGTCGAAGTAGATCAGTTCGCGACCGTCGGCCAGGCGGTGTTCGCGTTTCACGATCGGGGTCATGGCACCTCTCTGAGGGGGCTCGGAACGGATAAAACGTTACCGGCGATTGACAAGAAAACGCAAGTAATCGAAGATAAACGAATGGCAGACCTCTCCTTCACCCCGCCAGCCGCGGCCCGGCGCGAGCAGATCCTGTCGGCCATTGATCAGCACGGCTTCGTCAAGGTGGCGAACCTGAGCCGGCAGTTCGGGATCTCCGAGGTGACGGTGCGCTCCGACCTCGACGCTCTCGCCGGGGAGAGCGCGGTGCAGCGCGTGCACGGCGGGGCCGTCGCGAGCGGGCGCCCGGTCGGGATCGAGCGGCCGTTCGAGCAGTCGATGCTCGCCGAGACCGACGAGAAGGCGCGTATCGGCCGTACCGCGGCAGCGCTCGTCGAGTCCGACCAGGCGATCGTGCTCGATGTCGGAACCACGACCACCGCCATCGCCGCCGCACTGCTCGAACGCGACGACCTGCAGAACGTTGTGGTCATCACCAACGCCCTCAACATCGCGCTTCTGCTCGAGCCGGCGATCCCGCGCTTCACCGTCGTCGTGACCGGCGGCACGGTGCGGCCGCTGCAGCACTCGCTCGTCGATCCGCTTGCCGGGGTCGTGCTCGACCGCATCCGCGCCGACCTCGCCTTCATCGGGTGCAGTGGGGTGCACGAGGTCGCCGGCATCACCAACGTGAACCTCCCGGAGGCCGACGTGAAGCGGCGGATGCTCGCGGCCGCCGCCCGCAGCGTGGTCGTCGCCGATTCCTCCAAGCTCGGAGTAACGCAGCTGAGCCGCGTCGCACCGATCGGGGAGATCGACAGCCTCATCACCGGGGTGGAGGCCGATGCACGCGAAATCGACCGGCTGCGACAGACCGGGCTCGACATCATCCTGGCTCGCTAGGCTGGCCGGATGCGCGCCCCCACCGGACTCCAGTTCGAGCTCACGAAGTCCACGCCGAACGGCGATGCCGTCGCTGTGATCACCGAGGTCGCCGCCTCGCTCCGCGTGTTCAGCGTCGGGGGCGTCGACCTCACCGAGCCGTACCCGGTCGAAACGCTTCCGCCATTCGGCGACGGCACCGTGCTCGTGCCCTGGCCGAACCGAGTGAAGGACGGCCTGTGGTTCCACGAGGGAGCCGCCCAGTCCCTCGACATCACCGAGCCGGCGCTGCACAACGCGCTGCACGGCCTGCTGCGGGACCGGCCGTACACCGTGGCCGCGCGGTCCGCCGACGCGATCACCCTCGCTGCCACGATCTACCCAACCCGCGGGTACCCCTTCACCCTCGACACGACGGTGCGCTACGAGCTCGTCGATGACGGCATCAGGGTGACCCACGGGGTCATCAACCGCGGCGAGGCGCCGGCCCCCTACGCGGTCGGCACCCATCCCTTCTTCCGCATCGGCGACGTGCCAACCGACGAGCTCATCCTGCGGCTCGCCGCCGGGACGCGGTTCGAGACGGATGCGCGGCTCAACCCGATCCGCGAGTCCTCCGTCGACGGCACCGAGTACGACCTGCGCGCCGGCCGGCTCGTGGCGGACCTCCAGCTCGACGACGCGTTCGGCGACGTGACCACGGTGGATGGCATCGGCCGCCATCGGCTCACCGCGCCGGACGGCCGGTCCGTGGAACTCTGGCAGGAGTC
The DNA here is from genome assembly GCA_038251725.1 of Actinomycetales bacterium. Taxonomy (GTDB): domain Bacteria; phylum Actinomycetota; class Actinomycetes; order Actinomycetales; family Microbacteriaceae; genus Lacisediminihabitans. The sequence continues at coordinate 13,057 of JBBSBA010000026.1, read as the reverse complement.
GGACTTCGGCTACGTGCAGGTGTTCACCACCCCCATCTTCCCGAAGGACGGCGGATTCGGCACCGCCATCGCGGTGGAGCCGATGACGGCGCCACCGAACGCGTTCAACAGCGGCCAGGGCCTGCGCTGGCTGGAACCGGGCGAGAGCTGGGCGGGTTCCTGGGGCATCCGGTACTCTGGTGCCAACGGAGGGGAGTAGTTCCCCGCGCCGGGTCGAGTTGACCGGCGCACTCGGGAGTATCGACATACTGGCTGATCACCACGATCGGCCCGGTACCCCACCGAATCGATCCGCGGGCGGCACCCCGGTGGATCGGAGCGGCGAACGAGACCTTCGGTCAGACAGGGACCGCCGGTGAACCCGGCTGAGCCCCCGACCGAAAGGATACCCGTGAGCGCCGAGCGCCCGGATTCACCACAGGCTGCCGCATCGCGGACCACCGCGCCATCGCCGGCCGACTTGCGCCGCTGGCGCCAGTACCTGGCCGACGAAAAGGCCGAGGCGGCCGTCTACCGCGACCTCGCCGATCGTCGCTCTGGGGAGGAGCGGGCGATTCTGCTCGCGCTCGCCGAAGCCGAGGGCCGCCACGAGCAGCACTGGTTTGACCTGCTCGGCGACCAGGTCGGCAAACCCCGTCGCGGGGACCTCCGCACGCGCTCGCTCGGTCTGCTGGCCCGGCGGTTCGGGTCGGTCTTCGTGCTCGCTCTCGCTCAACGCGCCGAGGCGCGATCGCCGTACGACTCCGACTCGGATGCGACGCCCGCCATGGCCGCCGACGAACAGATCCACGCCGAGGTGGTGCGCGGCCTCGCCGAGCGCGGGCGAAACCGCCTCTCCGGCACATTTCGTGCCGCCGTCTTCGGCGCGAACGACGGCCTCGTGTCGAATCTCGCCCTCGTGATCGGCATCAGCGCGAGCGGCGTCGCCACTCCGGTGGTGCTGCTCACCGGTGTCGCCGGGCTTCTCGCCGGCGCGCTGTCAATGGGCGCGGGGGAGTACGTGTCGGTGCGGTCCCAGCGCGAACTGCTCGAGGCGTCGACGCCCGATCCCGAAAGCAACAGCGCCATCGCGCATCTCGACGTGGATGCCAACGAGCTCGCCCTGGTCTACCGGGCCAGGGGCATGGCGCCCGAACTCGCCACGGCGCGGGCCGCCGAGGTGATGCACGACCACAGTCTCGCCGAGGTTCACGTGATCGACCGGCACGAGAGCGTCGGTACCGGTGTGGGCGCCGCACTGTCGAGCTTCTGCTTCTTCGCGTCGGGCGCCGTCATCCCGGTGCTGCCCTACCTCCTCGGACTCGAGGGAGCCGCCGCGGTGCTGGTGGCGGCGGTCCTGGTCGGCCTCGCGCTGCTCGGCACCGGCGCCGTGGTCGGGCTGCTCTCCGGGGGGTCGCCGCTGCGCCGCGCCCTGCGCCAGCTCGGCATCGGATACGGGGCGGCCCTGGTAACCTACCTGCTCGGCCTGCTGTTCGGCGCCGTCGGGCACTGAAGTGTTGACCAATGCGGCGGCCGGAGTGGGGATGCACGACCGGGCGAATGACGCTACGGGATCAGGGCGAGCCGACGGCAGAGGATCACGGCCTGGTAGCGGTTCGTTGCCCCGAGCTTTCTCATCGCCGATGAGAAGTAGCTCTTCACCGTGCTCTCCGTGAGACCGAGCTGCAGGCCGATGTGCGCGTTGCGCTTGCCGAGCGCGGCCTGGGCGAGCACGTCGATCTCGCGTGGCGACAGGAGGGAGGCCGAATTCGTGGGGCTGCTGCCGCTGCGGCCAAGCGACTGGCCCACCTCGTCAAGGCGACGTGCCAGAGCCGGGTCCACGATGTTCCGTGCGATCTCGCGAAGTTCGGAGTAGAGGTCCCGCAACTGCTCTCGATCGTCGGCGGCGCTTTCGCCTCGGGAGCCGGGCCTGCCCTCGGTCTCCATGAGTGCGATCCGGCGTTCGACTTCGTCATGCACCGAGTACTCCCAGGCCAGGCTTTGCGCGACCTTGATCGCCTGCCCGATCACCGAATCGCTCAGCGGGGTGACGACCCGATGTCCGCCGTACAGCACCGCTCTCACCGTGCCGTCGACGATGACGGGGACGGCCAACAGCGACTCGATGTTCTCCGCAAGGACTTCGCGGTCGTAGCGATGGGTGATGGTCGAGGCCTGACTGTACTTTGCCGCACTCACCGGCTGCCGCTCGGCCATCGCGCGTCCGCCGAGTCCCTGCATCGGCTCGATGAACAGTCCATTGAGGCTCTGCCCCCGGGTGCCGACGAACGATGTCAGCGGCGCTCCCCCGCTCGTCGTCAGGCCGCCGAAGGCGAGCGGAAAGCCGCTGCGCCGAGTAAGAGTCCGAAGGCTCTTCTCGAGCAGATCCAGGTCGTGGTCTTGGGATATTGGTGTCAAACGTCTACCTACTTTCGATGGTAGCCGGGCACCGCGGTGTGCCCATAACCTGCATAGTATCAGGCGGGTTCTACGGCCCTCGTTGTGCCGTCCGGTGATCATTTCAAGGGAGAAATGCATGACCAGAACTGGATCATCGATCGACGGATCCGGTCGATTCACCGGGGCGTGGCAATGACCCCGTCGACGCCAGCCGCCACCCAGCCAATCGGCCCGATCGCGGCGATGGCTGACCGGCCGCGCAGGGCCTCCCCCGGGGCATAGGCCGGCAGAATTCCCGGTGTCACGCCGGGATTAGGCGGTCGGCAGCCTCGACGACCGCGTCCATGATGAAACGCACAAAGGAGTGTCGCGCATGAGCACCACAACCCAAACACCCACCCCGACCCGCCCCGAATTCGCCGACCCGGGTGCGCTTGGCCTCGCCGGTTTCGCCCTGACGACCTTCCTTCTCAGCCTGGCCAACGCTGGCATCATCCCCGCGGCAGGTGCGGCCGTTCTCGGGGTCGCGCTGTTCTACGGCGGAATCGCCCAATTCGCCGCCGGCATGTGGGAGTTCGCCAAGGGCAACACCTTCGGCGCGACCGCCTTCACGTCATACGGGGCATTCTGGCTTTCCTTCTGGTGGCTCCTGACGAATCCTGCCGTCGAAAAGGCCGCGGGTGCGGCCGGAGTCGGCGCATTCCTGCTCGCCTGGACCATCTTCACGGCCTACATGACCATCGCCGCGGTCAAGACCAACGGAGCGATCCTCGCGGTGTTCGTCGCACTGACCCTCGCCTTCATCGCGCTCACCATCGGTGCGTTCTCGGGGGTTGCCGGCATCACCCAGCTCGGCGGCTGGCTCGGTCTTCTCACCGCAGTTCTCGCCTGGTACGGGTCATTCGCCGTCGTGATCAACTCGACCTGGAAGCGCACCGTTCTGCCGGTGTGGCCAAGCAAGTAGGGCTGCCGACGATGACCTCGAACGACATGCCACTGCAGCATCAGGCCGCATTCGAGAACCTCGGGCGGGAGGCCCGCCAGTTTCCGCCGACGAAGGAGTTCGCTGCGCAGGCGAATGTGACCGCCGACATTTATGCCGAGGCTTCGGCTGACAACGTGGCATTCTGGGCGAAACAGTCCGAACGCCTGACCTGGTCGACACCGTGGACCGAGGCGCTTGACTGGAGCAATCCACCATTCGCGAAGTGGTTTGTCGGCGGGACCCTCAACGTCGCCTACAACTGCCTCGACCGTCACGTCGAGGCCGGTCTTGGCGACCGGGTCGCGTACTACTTCGAGGGCGAGCCAGGGGACACCCGCACGATCACCTACTCGGAGCTGACCGACTCGGTGTGCCAGGCGGCGAACGTGCTCACGGAGCTCGGGGTGGTGGCCGGGGATCGCATCGCGATCTACATGCCGATGATTCCCGAGACCGTGATCGCGATGCTGGCGTGCGCACGCATCGGCGCGCCGCACACCGTCGTCTTCGGTGGATTCAGCGCCGACGCGTTGAAGACCCGGATCCTCGACTGCGACGCGACGGTGGTCATCACCGCGGACGGAGGCTATCGCAAGGGTTCGGCGACGGCGCTGAAGCCGGCGGTCGACGCGGCGCTCGAGGGATGCCCGGGGGTGCGCTCGGTGCTCGTGGTGCGCAGGACCGGCCAGGAGGTGGACTGGACCGAGGGACGCGACCTGTGGTGGCACGACACCGTGGAGAAGGCGAATACCCGACACGAGGCGCAGGCGTTCGATTCCGAGCATCCGCTCTACGTGATGTACACGTCGGGGACGACCGGCAAGCCGAAGGGGATCCTCCACACCTCTGGGGGATACCTCACCGGCTGTTCGTTCACCCAGTGGGAGGTCTTCGACCTCAAGCCGGAAACGGATGTCTACTGGACCGCCGCCGACATCGGGTGGGTGACCGGGCACAGCTACATCGTCTACGGACCGCTCTCGAACGCGACCACGTCGATCCTCTATGAGGGCACACCCGACACGCCGCACAAGGGACGCTGGTGGGAGATCGTCGACAAGTACAAGGCGACCGTCCTGTATTGCGCACCCACGGCGATCCGTACCTTCATGAAGTGGGGTCATGAGACCCTCGACGGCTATTCGCTCGACAGCCTCAGGGTGATCGGGTCCGTCGGTGAACCGATCAATCCGGAAGCGTACATGTGGTACCGCGAGCACGTGGGGCACAACCGCACTCCCGTGGTCGACACATGGTGGCAGACCGAGACCGGTTCGATCATGGTCAGCCCGCTGCCCGGGGTGACCAGTGGAAAGCCGGGTGCCGCGATGCGAGCGCTTCCCGGTATCTCCGCCGACGTCGTGGACTACGAAGGAAATTCGGTTCCGAATGGAACCGGTGGCTACCTTGTGATCACCGAGCCGTGGCCGTCGATGCTCCGGACGATCTGGGGTGACGACGCTCGCTACGTCGACACCTACTGGGCCGAGTTCCCCGGGGTGTATTTCGCCGGCGACGGAGCGAAGAAGGACAGTGACGGCGACATCTGGCTGCTCGGCCGGGTCGACGACGTCATGAATGTCTCGGGGCACCGGCTGTCGACGACGGAGATCGAATCTGCTCTCGTGTCGAATCCCAAGGTCGCCGAGGCGGCGGTCGTCGGGGCGTCGGATGAGTTGACCGGCCAGGCGGTCGTCGCGTTCGTGATCCTGCGCAGCGAGGCCGGCGATGGCGGTCCGCACGTGGTCCAGGAATTGCGCGCGCACGTCACGAAGGAGATCGGCAAGATCGCCCAGCCACGGCAGATCATGGTTGTCGCGGAGCTCCCGAAGACGCGTTCAGGAAAGATCATGCGGCGCCTGCTCAAGGATGTGGCCGAAAACCGACCCGTCGGAGACGTCACGACTCTCGCCGACACGACGGTGATGGACACCATCAAGAGCGGGATCGCGACCGGGCTGCACGAAGACTGAGGTCGAAAGACGAACGTGGCCTCCTGGCCGGGCATGTGCCCGGCCGGGAGGTCTTGTTCTCGCCCGGCGTCGCATGTTCGGCAGGTGCGGGCGTCAGCGGTGGTCGGGGTTGTCGTCGGTCGCCCTCAGGTGGGATTCCTCAAGGTCAAGCATCTCCTGGACGCGCTCGATTGCTCGCGAGCTGTACGAACCCGCCGACCGCGCGTCGAGCAGGGCGGCACGTTCCGCCTGTATGACCTGGATTCGCAATGCCCGGTACTGCTCCTGCGGCCCCGCGGTCGTCCTCCCCGAGAGGTCCACGATCCACTCGGTGCGCATGATGCTCTCCGAGCGCACTCGCTCAACCACCTTCGAGTCGAATCGATCGCCGTTGACCTGGGCAACTGCCGGATCTTCCAGCAGAAGGAGTCCAGTCGTGTTGATTTCTTCGACGAGGTCGGCGAGTTCCATGCGATCCGTCGTCGCGTCATCGCCCGATATGCCCAGTTTTCGAATCACCAGGGGGAGAGTTCCGCCCTGCACGAGCAGAGTGACGATGGCAACGGTGAACGCGACCAGCAGCAGTTGCGGACGATAGGGCGTGGTGGCCGGCAGCGAATGGACGGCCGCGACGGTGACAACCCCGCGCATCCCGGACCACGCAATCACGACGCCACCGCGCCAGCCGAGCCCCTCGGCGTTCCGGAATGCCACATCGGCGCGCCTCCGCGTGGCCCTGATGTGTGCCTTTCGCCGCACCCATTCGTTTGCCAGCAATCGGCGCCAGCCCGGACGTGCCACATCACCGTGCGGCAATCGCTCCGTCCGGCTCTCGTCTCGTCTCAGCACGGCGATGAGCGGAATGACGAAGGCGATCCGGACGATGGTCAGGATGACCGTGGCGAGGAATCCCAGTTCCACCGCTTGGGTCACGCTGAAATGGTTGTCCTTGACCTCGTCGATGAGGCCCTTGAGCTCGAAACCCATCACCAGGAACACGCCGTTCTCCAGGACGAATTGGGCGGTCCGCCAGTTAATTCGCTCGCTGATTCGAGTCTGCGCCGAAAAATGTCGTGCACCCTGGTGGCCCGTCACGAGGCCAGCCACGACGACGGCGAGCACCCCGGAGGAATTGATTTGGTTAGCGGGGACGAAGGCAAGAAAGGGCACGGCGAAAGAAATGGCCGTGTTGAGCACGGCGTTGTCGAGGCGCGCCCTCATCCACACGGTCGCGTGCCCGACGAGGAAACCGATGACGATCGCCGCGGCAACGGAGTAGGCGAAACTTCCGACCACCCCGCCGAAAGCGACGGCTCCTGCCGCGGCGGCCAGAGCAGAACGCAGGAGCACGAGGGCGGCCGCGTCGTTGACGAGGCTCTCGCCGTGCAGCATGCTGATGAGCCTCGCCGGAAGTCCGATCCGCCGCCCGATCGAGGTCGCGGCGACGGCATCCGGCGGGCTGACCACGGCACCGAGGGCGATTGCCACCGGAAGGCTCAGTTGGGGCATCAGCCAGTGGAAGGCCGCGCCCGTGACAAACGCGCTGACGAACACGAGAACGACCGAGAGGCCGGTGATCGCCTTCACGTTGCGACGAAAGTCGACGATGGGGATATTGACGGCTGCCGCGTAGAGAATCGGCGGAAGGACACCGGAGAGAATGAACGCCGGGGGGATTACGACGGTGGGGACGCCCGGGATCAAGCTTGCCGCGAGTCCGACCATAACCAGAATCAGCGGAGCCACCACGCCAAGCTTTGGCGCAACAACCGCAACGACAACCATGATCAGGATTCCGAAGACGATCATGAGCGAATAGGTCACCCGATCACACTATGCGCCACCACCCGGAACACCCGTCGACTGCAGGAAGACGGAGTCAGATTGCCAGAGAGGGAACGCAAGGTCTCCCTCGGGTTCTTCCCGGATGACCTCGCAGCAGGCATGGATTGGGGGCCCGGTTTCGCGTGGCATGAACACCGCGGGTGTGACCCAATAAAATCGGTTCCGTACAGAAGACACGAACGTCGATCTAGAGGGGGCCGCGGGTGCCGATAACGCGGACCGTGCTGGCCATGGCCAAACACCACCCCGACCAGCCGGCGATCGTCGCGAAAGACGGCCAGCTGACATACTCGCAACTCGTCGAAGATTCTCGGCAGATGTTCACTGTCGTCGATGCCCTGCACCGGGCACAGCCCACGCCGCCGCCGTCGGCTCCGGAGACTCGCGGCATCCCGATCACGGCCGTGAGCCTTGCATCAACATTCCACAGCGCGCGCATTATCGCGGGGCTCGCGGGGTTCCGTGCCGTGTCGGCGACCATCGACCCACAGTGGCCGCTGGAGCACCGCGCCGGGGTCATCCTCGCCACGGGAATCGGTGTCGTGATCAGTGACTCAACAGACCTTGCCGCGGCCCTCACCGCGCGTGAGTGGACGGGCACCATCATCACGCTCACCGACTTCATGCAGAAAGAGGCATATGCCGCACCGGCAGCCGCCCCGGCGGTGCTCGCCGACGAGGAGCCGTTTCTCCTTCTGTTCTCGTCCGGCACCACAAGCAATCCCAAGGCGTTCGTGAAGACGCGGCGCCAGTATCGCGCGAACTTCGCTGTCTCCAGCGCGCATCTGGAGCCTGGGTCCGGCACCGCCACGCTCGCGCCCGGGCCGCTGTCGTATAGCCTCACCCTCTACGCCCTCATCGAGAGCCTCGCCTCCGGAGGCAGCGCTCACCTGGCGGACGCGTTCGATCCGGTGGAGCTGGCCCACCGCATCCACGACGAGAAGATCACCCGCGTCGTGGCCGTGCCCGCCGTGGTTCAGACACTGGTCGATGCCGCCCGCCGCGGTGCGGACCGCTTCACGACGCTCGAGCTGGTCGTCACCGGCGGCGCGAACCTGCCCGCGATCCTGCGCACGGGTCTCGCCGACGTGCTGCCGCAGGTGCGGCTGATCAGCTATTACGGGGCCGCCGAGATCGGGTTCATCGGCGACAGCCGCGACGGCGACGGCACCCGCATCAGCATCTACGAGGGCATCGGCGCGAGCATCCGGGACGATCACGGCAACGAGGTCCCCGACGGCGAGCCCGGCACGCTGTGGATCCGCGCCACCGCCTGCTCCGACGGATACCTCCCCGGAACGACGGATGCCACACTGAAGGGCCCCGACGGTTGGGCGACGGTGCACGACCACGGCCGACTGGTCGACGGCGCGCTGGTGCTGGCGGGCCGCGCCGGAGACATCGCCGTCACGGGCGGGCACAAGGTGGCGTTGCCGGATGTGGAGCGTGCCTTCGAGGGGATGCCGCACCTCGGCGCGGTCTGCGCGGTAGCCCTCCCTCACGAGCGGCTCGGGGCCGTCGTGGCTCTCATCATCGAGGGTGCGGCGCCAGCCAAGGGCGAGCTTCTGAACTGCGCACGGGAGAAGCTGGCCCCGCAATTCGTGCCACGCCGCTGGTACCGGGTCGAGCGGTTGCCGCGCACCGTCGGCGGCAAGATCCGTCGCTCTGCCGCCGCCGAGCTTGTCGTGCGGGGAGAGGCGGAACGGCTGTGAACGATCGGCGCCGCGCTGTCATCACCGGGCTCGGGGCGATCACCCCGAGCGGCCTTGACGTGCCAACGATGTGGGACGCCGTTGTCCATGGCCGCAGCGCCATCACGACGCTCGACGATCCCGAGTTCGCGAACCTGGACGTGCGCATCGGCGGGCAGGTGCGCGGGTTCGATGCAGCCTCCGCAGTGGAGCCGAGCCTCACCCGCCGACTCAGCCGCAGCCAGCACTGGGCGATCGCGGCCGCCGACCAGGCAATGGCGCAGGCGGGCTGGACGCCCGGCGCGACCGACCTTCCCTGGGATCCGCACCGGTTCGCGGTGATCGCCGCCACGGGAGCAGGGCCGGTCGATGCCATGCAGCGGGCAACCCGTGACCTCGACCAGCGCGGTCCGCGGGCGGTGCCGCTGACGCTCGCGATCTACGGCGCGCCCGACGCGGCCGCCTCCGTGCTCAGTCAGCGCTACCAGACGTTCGGTCCCGCGCAGGGCGTGTCGGCGACGTGTGCCAGCGGGGCGATCGGTCTTGGCGAGGCGATGCGCCGCATCCGCCACGGCTACGCCGACGCGGTGCTCGTGGTCGGTGTGGAGGACTGCCTGAACCCCGTGAATCTCTCATCGAACGCGAACATGCGTGCACTGGCACGCGGGTATGAGAACGACCCCGCCGCCGCCTCCCGGCCCTTCGACCGGGCGCGCTCCGGCTTCGTGATGTCGGCGGGGGCCGCCGGCATCCTGCTCGAGTCCGAGGAGACCGCCCGCGCCCGAGGAGCCGTCGCACTGGCGGAGCTGGCCGGGTTCGGAGCCGCCAGCGACGCCTACCACCCCACCGCCCCGCATCCGCAGGGCCGGGGAGCGGCGCGAGCCGTGCGCGACTGCCTCGCCGACGCGGGCCTCACGCCGGATGCCGTCGACCACATCAACGCCCACGGCACCGGGACTCCGGTCGGCGACGCCGCCGAATTGAAAGCGCTCGAATCAGCGCTCGGCGACCGAGCCCGCCGCATCCCGATCAGCGCGACCAAGTCCACCATGGGCCATCTGCTCGGAGCGTCGGGGGTCGCCGAGGCGATCATCGCCGTGCAGTCGTTGCGCGAGGGGATGCTGCCACCCACACGCAACCTCGACGACCCCGAGTTCGGGGGCTGGGACTTCGTGGCCGGCGAGGCGCGCAGTCAAAGAATCAGTGCGGTGCTGTCGAACTCATTCGGGTTCGGTGGGCACAACGGCGCAATAGTGGTCACACGTACGCAGGAATGACGAAGGAGCACACATGCCAGATCGGGAAACCCTGCAGGCGGAGTTGGCCGAGAAATATCTGCCCGAGCACCTGTTGGAACGATTCCGCGAGCGCGCGGGCGTGTACGACCGGGAGAACCGCTTCTTCGACGAGGACCTCGCCGAGCTCACCGAGCAGGGGTATCTCACCATGTTCGTGCCGGAGGAATTCGGCGGCGCGGGCCTGACCCTCAACGAGGTGTCCCGGCTGCAGCAACGTCTGGCGACGGCCGCTCCGGCGACGGCCCTCGCGGTGAACATGCACCTCATGTGTACCGGTGTCGTGCGGGCGATGTTCGAGCGCGGCGACCGGTCGCTTGCGTACGTGTTCGATGAGGCGATGACCGGCGAGATCTTCGCGTTCGGGGTGAGCGAGCCTGCGAATGACTGGGTGCTGCAGGGCTCGAACACCGTCGCGGAGCCGCAGGAGGACGGCGGCTACCTGCTGACCGGGGTGAAGATCTTCACATCCTTGTCGCCGGTGTGGACCCGCCTGATCACCCACGGGTTGGACAGCACGGATCCCGCGAACCCGACGCTCGTGTACGGATTCGTCGAACGCTCGGCCGACGGCATCTCCGTGTCGGACCAGTGGGACGTGCTCGGCATGCGCGCGTCGCAGAGCCGCGCGACGATCCTGACGAAGGTGCGGATGCGGCCCGAGAAAGTCGCCAGAACGATCCCGACGGGGCGACACCCCGACCTGCTGACGTTCGCGATCACGAGCCACTTCCAACTGCTGATCGGGTCGGTTTACGCCGGGGTTGCGCGCCGCGCGCTCGAGCTGGCCGGGCTGGGGCTGAAGAGCCGGATGTCGGCCAAGAGCGGCACGACGTACGCCGAGGTGCCGGAGTTCCGGGCACGCCTGGCCGACGCACACATGGAGTACATGGCCGTGCCGGCGCAACTGGACACCTACTGTCGCGACGTCGACGACCTCGTCGACCACGGGGCCGGATGGCCTTTGCGGCTGGTCAGCGCGCGCATCAACGCATCGAACGTTGCGCGGCACGCGGCCGAGACCGCGCTGATGTGCGCGGGCGGAGTCGGATTCAACAACAGCGACGAACTCAGTCGCCTGCTCCGGGATGCCACGGCTGGCTTGTTCCACCCGCCGAGCGCCGACGCCGCTCGGCCGATGTATGCGGCCGCGTTGCTCGACGACAACTGACCGGGTCTTCTTGGTCAGGGGGTGACGGGTGCGCCGAAGAGCACGGCGACCGCGCCGAGGACACCAGCACCGACGATCGTGGTGACGACCCCGCGGCGCAGGGCAAGGAGCCAGATCAGAGCCAGTCCCATGATCCCGAGCTGCCACAGTTGGGTGAGGGCGAGCCCCAGCGGGATCGCAGAGCCGGCGATGGCGCCGATCACGGTTGCCCCGGCACCGGTCAGGAATGACTGGATGGTGGTGTTGCCGCGGAGCCGGTCGAAGTGGCGGCCGCCAGCGATGATGAAGATGAACGATGGTGCGAACGCGACCAGCGCAGCCACGAGGCCGCCGCCAAGTCCCGCCGCGGCGTAGCCGACGACCGCGACGGTCTGCACGACGGGCCCCGGGGTGATCTGTCCGAGCGCGACCGCGTTCAGGAATTGGGCACCGGTCATCCACTGGTAACCGGTCACGGCGTCGTGCTGTATGAGCGGGATGATCACGAACCCGCCCCCATAGGAGAGCGCGCCGACCTTGAGGGCAACCCACGCGACCGCGCCGAGTCCACCGATCGTGGCCGTGTGGATCAATAACGGCAGGAACGCGATGCTCGCGGCTGTGTTGCTCGGGTTGGTGCGCCAGTTGCGGGTGGCGACGATCTCGATGAGTCCGCAGGCGATCAGCACGACGACGAGGTAGGCGCCGATGAGGGCGCCGGAGGTGATCCCGACGACCAGGTAGATGATCCACCGGGTTCGGTTGCTCCGGGCTTCCCCGCCTCGCCGCCAGCTTGCCGGCATCAACCCGATTGACGCTTGGAGCGCGACGGCGGGGATGGCCGCGCCAGCGCCGGCCGCGGCGCCCAGCACCCATAGTGGCGGGTCAGACGCGAGGAACAGGGCAGACAGGGCGAGGATCACGATCAGGCCGGGGGCGATGAAGCAGATCCCGCCGATGATTGCGCCGACCCAGCCGCGCAGGCGCCAGGCGCAGAAGATCGCCAGCTGGGTCGACGCGGGCCCGGGCAGGAGGTTGGTCGCGGCGATGGCGTCCTCGAACTCTTGGGCCTGAAGCCAGCCGCGCTTGTCGACACACAGTTTCCGCAGCAGGGCGATATGGGTCGGCGGTCCACCGAACCCGATCGATCCGATCCGACCCCACTCTGTGACGATCGTCAACAGCGGCACCCGCTCGGTGGGTGGCGCGATCATTCGTTAAGCACTTCGGATCGGCAAGTGGGACGAGTGACGAAGAATATGGACGAACACCGCCGCGCGCGCGAACTCCATCATTGCCGCCTCCACCAATAACGTAGCCCGATATCGGGAGCGGATATCGATTCTTCGGTGGGTCTGATCGCCCCACAGGCAGCGCCAGTTCTGGAGGCCTCGATCACTCCCGTGCGGGGCCTGCTGTTGTTCGCTCCCTTCCTCGGGTGCAGCTGATCCGAGCCGCCCACGCGTCGGACCTGGTGACGTCCTGGTGACGTCCTGGTGACGTCCCCGGCATCCGGCCCCGGTTCGCGTGCTCGAAATGCAGGACCGGACGTGCCGGGAGCGGCGGATGAGGCACTCCCGGCCCACGGGTAACGCTGGATCCTGCATTTCGTGCGGTGGTCAGCCGGCGATGGGGCCCTTGCGTGGGCCGGCCTTGGCTGCCTTGGCCGCGGGGGTGCTTCGGGTGGTGGGGCGTGGTGCGGTCGCGGCGGGGGTGCTGAGTGCCCGCGGTGCGAGCCGTTCGAGTTGGGTCACGTGGGC
>JBBSBA010000025.1:0-35621 GCA_038251725.1 Actinomycetales bacterium | reverse complement strand
TAGCGTGGGGCATGAGAACCTCCGTGTTCGTGGCGACTTAGACATCTCCACTAGAACCGGAGGTTCTCCCTTTTCACAAGCCTCGAACTGTCACCAACCTGCCGACTCAGTACACCTAGAGCCCTACCCACTCCGTGGCGCCGTCGGCCAGGTGCTGGCGCTTCCAGATCGGCACGGTCAGCTTGATCAGGTCGACCAGTCGCTCGCAGGCGGCGAAGGCCTGACCGCGGTGCGCGGCGGCGACCGCGGCGACGAGAGCGACGTCCCCGACAGCGAGCGAGCCGATGCGGTGCACGGCGGCGACCCGGAGCCCGGTCTCGGCGGCGATCGTCTCGCAGCACTCCACCAGGAAGCGGCTGGCATCCGGATGCGCGGAGTACTCGAGCGCGCTGACCGCGAGACCGTGATCGTGGTTTCGCACGATGCCCCGGAAGGTCACCAGGGCGCCGCTGCCGGCATCCATGACGAAGTCCTCGATGGCGCCGGTGTCGATCGGGTCGGCCGAGATCCGGCCGAACACCGCGGCACTCTCGGGCCCACTGTCACTCATGGGCACCCCCGCCGGCGATCTGGGCCACGAGGTGCACGAGCAGCCCGTCGAGCACCGCCAACCCGTCGCGCACTCCGCCTCCGGATCCCGGCAGGTTGACGATGACCGTGTCGTTCGCGGTGCCAGCGACGCCACGGCTGAGGGCGGCGGTGGGGGTGGAGGCGAGACCGCGCGCGCGGATCGCCTCGGCGACCCCGGGCAGTGCGCGGTCGAGGAGCGCGAGGGTGGCCTCCGGGGTGCGGTCGGTGGGGCTCAGCCCGGTGCCGCCGGTGGAGATGATCACGGCCGGGGCGGTCACCACGACGCGGGCGAGTTCGGTGGCGATGTCGGCATCGGCGACGACCGTGACGGCGTCGACGGCGAAGCCGTGCTCGCCGAGCCAGGCCGCGATGACGGGCCCGGTGGTGTCCTGCCGGGTGCCGGCCGCGCCGCCGGTGGAGGCGACCACGACCGCCGCGGTCTGCGGGCGGATCGTCACGATCGACGAGCCGCCGCCGCGCGTCCAGTGCCCGCGCTTGCCGCCGCTCTTCTCCTCGAGCCGTACCTCACCGAGGACGCCGGCGGGGTCGACGGCCTTGACCATGTCGTGAAGCGTCAGCCCGGAGATGGCGACGGCGGTGAGCGCCTCCATCTCCACGCCGGTCTGGCCGACGGTCTTCGCCGTCGCGGAGATGAGGATCGCGTCATCCGTGAACGAGAAGTCGATCGTCACCGACGAGAGTGGAACCTGGTGGCAGAGGGGAATGAGCTCGCTCGTCTTCTTCGCCCCGGAGATGCCGGCGATGCGGGCGGTGGCCAGCACATCGGCCTTGGGCAGGCCATCCGCTCGCACGAGGGCGATGACCTCTGGCGTGGTGGCGAACCGGCCGGTGGCGGTGGCGGTGCGGACGGTCACGGCCTTGTCGCCGACGTCGACCATGCGGGCGCGACCGTCGGAATCCAGATGACTCAAGGTACTCACAGGTGCACTACCTCCACGGTGTCGCCCTCGCCCAGCCCAATTGTCTCGGCGGGAATGTCGATGAGAACATCGGATGCCGCGAGGCCGGCGACGAGGTGCGAACTGGGTCCACCGACCACCTCAACCCTGCCACCTTCGCGCAGGCGTCCGCGCAGGAACTGCCGCTTGCCCTCGATCGAACGGATGTCGCCGATAATCGATCGCGCCTCGCGCAGCGCCGGGGTCAGTCCGGCGAGCTCGCGGAGAAGCGGGGCAACGAACACCTCGAACGACACCTGCGTGCTCACCGGGTTGCCGGGGAAGCTCACCACCGGGATGCCGTCGACGACAGCGGTCGCCTGCGGGCCGCCCGGTTGCATCGCAATGTGGCCGATGCGTCCGCCGAGCGGTTCGATGACCTCGCGCACCACCTCGTAGGCGCCCATCGAGATGCCGCCGGAGGTGATCACCAGGTCGGCGAGTGAGGTGGCGTCGTGCAGGGCGACGCGCATCGCGGCGTGGTCGTCGGTGACCCGGTGGGCCACGGAGACCGTCGCCCCGGCGGCGGCGATCGCGGCGACGAGCGCGACAGCGTTGGAGTCGTAGACCTGTCCGATGGCGGCGCCGTCGCCGGCGGCGACGAGTTCCGCACCGGTCGTGATCACGCCCACCCGCACACGCGAGCGCACCTGAACGCGGGCGAGCCCGGCGGCGGCGAGCACCGCGAGGTGGCGGGAGCCGAGCCGCTGACCGGCGGGAAGGAGCCGGTCGCCGGCCCGCAGGTCGCTGCCGCGGTCGCGCACGAATTCCCCGCTCGAACGGGCGCGGGAGATGACGACCGTGTCGCCCTCGGTGCGGGTGTCCTCGACCGGCACGACGGCATCCGCGTCCTCCGGGACCACCGCCCCGGTCATGATGCGCACCGCGGTGCCGGGAAGAAGGGCGGGCGGCTCGCCGGGGCGCGCGGCGACCTCGCCGACGATCGGCAGGGTCACGGGAGTGGAGAGCAGGTCACTGGCGACGACGGCGAAGCCGTCCATCTGCGAATTGCGGAACAGTGGAAGGTCGACGGGCGAAAGCACGTCGGCGGCGGTGACCCGGCCGAGCGCCTCGCCGATCAGCACCGTCTCGGTGCCGATCCCGGCGAGGGGAGCGAGCAGGTCCCGGATGACGACGGCGTGCTGCTCAACCGAGGGGTCCGCGTGGCCCATCAGTACCTCGCCACCGCGGGGTCGATGCGACGCGACCAGGCGTCGATGCCGCCGGCGAGGCTCCGCGACGGGATGCCGGCCGCCCGGAGCGCCTCGACCGCGGTCGCCGACCGGATGCCGGCG
Source organism: Actinomycetales bacterium (assembly GCA_038251725.1). GTDB lineage: Bacteria > Actinomycetota > Actinomycetes > Actinomycetales > Microbacteriaceae > Lacisediminihabitans. Next base: position 32,797 of record JBBSBA010000025.1, on the reverse strand, counting down.
TGGCAGTACACGACGACGGGCCTGGACCGGTCGATGGCCCCAAGCCCGGACTCGAGCGACCCGAGAGGCAGCAGCACGGATCCGGGCAGGCTCGCGATCTCGGCCTCCCATGGTTCGCGCACGTCGATCAGGGTCACCTCGTCCAGGATTGCGGCGAGCTCGTCGACATCGACCGTGTCCCAGCCGCCGCAGAACCGCTCGTAGTCGATGAGGCCGGTGATCGGCGCCGCGACAGGGTCGCGGTCGTAGGCCAGTTCCCGGAAGGTGCCGCTCAGCGCATCGAACGTCGTGACCCGGCCGAGCAGCGGGGTGCCGACTCCGGTGAGGATCTTGATGGCCTCGCCGGCCATGATGGAGCCGATCACCGCGACGACGCTCGGCAGCACGCCGCCGGCCTCGCAGGAGAGCACCGTGCCGGGCGGGGGCGGCGCGGGGAACAGGTCCCGGTACTGCGGTCCGCGTGCGGCCCAGGCGACACCGGCCTGTCCGGCGTACTGCGACACGGCGCCCCAGATCAGCGGGATGCCGGTGAGCGCCGCCGCATCGTTGGCGAGGTAGCGGGTGGGGAAGTTGTCGCTGCCGTCGACGACGAGGTCGTACCCGGCGAAGAGTTCGAGCGCGTTGACCGGGGTGAGTCGCGCTTCGATGGTGTTCACGGTGGTCGCCGGATCGATGCCGGCCACGGTGGCGGCCGCCGAGCGCGCCTTGGGGCGCCCGACATCCGCGATGCCGTGGGCGAGCTGGCGGTGCAGGTTGCTGAGCTCCACGGTGTCGTCGTCGACGATGCCGATGGTGCCGACGCCGGCCGCGGCGAGGGCCGGGATCACCGTGCTGCCGAGCCCGCCGGCCCCGATCACGAGCACGCGGGCCCTCCCGAGCGCGTCCTGCGCCTGGCGCCCGAATCCCGGCAGGGCGAGCTGGCGCGAATATCGGGCGGACTGGCTCGAAGCGGGCGGATGCGGCATCCGCCAATTCTCGCAGTCGTGGGCGCCTCGACGGTGGTTACCCTCGTATTCGGAGTTATGATCTGGTTTATGCCGCAAATTCGGATAAAGGATGCCGCGCTCTACCTGGGCGTGAGCGACGACACCGTTCGCCGCTGGGTCGACAACGGAACGCTCGTCGCCAGCAAGGACGACGCGGGGCGCGCGGTGGTCGACGGACTCGCCCTCGCCACGCTCGCCCGGGAGAACTCGGTGCTGCCCGACGACCCGTCCGGCGTCACACGTTCGGCGCGCAACAGCTTCGTCGGACTCGTCACGGCAATCGTGATGGACACAGTGATGGCCCAGGTGGAACTGCAGTGCGGGCCACACCGGGTGGTCTCCCTGATGAGCAGTGAGGCCGTGCGCGAACTCGGGCTCGAGCCGGGATCCGTCGCCATCGCCGTCGTGAAGGCCACGACGGTCATCATCGAGACGCCGCAGGGCAAGCTGTGAAGCGGCTCGCGACCGCCGTCCTCGCCACCGCCGTTCTGCTGGGAACCGCCGGATGCGCGGCGACCGCACCGGCCGCGCCAGCCACGCCGCAGGGGCTCAGCGGCTCGATAACGGTGTTCGCCGCGGCGTCCCTCACCAAGACCTTCGGCACCCTCGCCACGGGCTTCGAGGCCGCACACCCCGGCGTGACCGTGGCGACGAGTTTCGCCGGGTCGGCGGAGCTCGTCACCCAGATCGTCGCCGGTGCGCCCGTCGACGTGTTCGCCTCCGCCGACGAGGAGAAGATGGCGAAGGTCTCGGCCCTGGCGGAGACTCCGGTCGACTTCGCAACCAACGTGCTCGAGATCGCGGTGCCGCCGGGAAACCCCGCGCACATCGCCACCTTCGCCGACCTCGCGCGGTCCGGCGTGAAGACCGTGGTCTGTGCCCCGGTGGTGCCGTGCGGCACCGCCACCGTCGCCGTGGAGAAAGCCGCCGGCGTGATGCTCCACCCGGTGAGCGAGGAGAACTCGGTCACCGACGTGCTCGGCAAGGTCTCCGCGGGACAGGCGGATGCCGGCCTGGTCTACGTCACGGATGTGCGCCGAGCCGGCTCGAGCGTGACGGGTATCCCCTTCCCAGAGTCGAAATCGGTCGTCAACACCTATCCGATCGCGACCCTCAAGGACAGCCGCAACCCCGCGCTCGCCCGCGCATTCGTCGCCTATGTCACCGGGAAGGTCGGCCGCTCGGTGCTCGCGGCCGCTGGTTTTGGCGCTCCCTGACCTGCGCCCGGTAGCCTTCCTTGGGGTGCCTCGCTGGGTGATCGCCATCTCGACCGTCGGCGCGGCCTTCGTGCTGCTGCCGCTCGTCGCGATGGCGACCCGGGTGAACTGGGGCGGCTTCGTCGCGCTCATCTCGAGCCAGTCATCCGTCGCCGCCCTGCTGCTGAGCCTGCGCACCTCGGTCGCGGCGACCGTGCTGTGCGTCGTGTTCGGGGTGCCGATGGCTCTCGTGCTCGCGCGCGTGCGGTTTCCGGGCCAGCAGCTGGTGCGCACCGTCGTGCTGTTGCCGCTCGTGCTGCCCCCGGTGATCGGCGGCATTGCGCTGCTTGCGGCCTTCGGGCGCCAGGGACTGCTCGGCCACACGCTCGACGTTCTCGGCATCCACATCGCCTTCTCCACCACCGCGGTGGTGCTCGCACAGACCTTCGTGGCGCTGCCGTTCCTGGTGCTGAGTCTGGAGGGTTCCCTGCGACTGGCCGGCACCCGCTACGAGGCGGTGGCCGCCACGCTCGGCGCTCGGCCGAGCACGGTGCTTCGGCGCATCACGCTTCCTCTCGTGTTGCCGGCGCTGCTCTCCGGCGCCGTGCTCTCGTTCGCCCGCGCACTCGGCGAATTCGGTGCGACCCTCACCTTCGCCGGCAGCCTGCAGGGGGTCACGCGCACGCTGCCGCTGGAGATCTACCTGCAGCGCGAGATCGATCCGGATGCGGCGGTCGCGCTGTCGCTCGTGCTCGTCGTCGTCTCGCTCGTCGTCGTTGGCCTCACCCTGCGGACGTCGCCCGGCGAGCGCCTCACCGGGAGGCGCGCGTGAGCCTGCGCGTCGAGGCGCGCGTTGAGACACGGGGCTTCGACATCTCACTCGAGGTCGCCACGGGGGAAACGGTCGCGATCCTCGGGCCGAATGGCGCGGGCAAGTCCACCCTTCTCTCCCTCATCGCCGGGCTGATCCGGCCGGATTCCGGTCGGGTCGAGCTCGACGGCGAAGTGCTCGTCGATATCGCCACCGGCGGCTGGCTGGCGCCCCACCGGCGCGGGATCTCGCTGCTCGCCCAGGAGTCGCTGCTCTTCCCGCACCTCAGCGCCGCCGACAACGTCGCTTTCGGGCCGCGAAGCGCGGGGCGGTCGCGGGACGAGGCGCGCGCATCCGCGCGGCACTGGCTCGCGGCGGTGGAGGCCGCCGAGCTCGCGGCACGCCGCCCCGCCAGGCTCTCCGGTGGGCAGGCGCAACGCGTGGCGATCGCCCGGGCGCTCGCGTCCGAACCGCGAGTGCTGCTTCTCGACGAACCGCTCGCCGCCCTCGACGTGGCGGTCGCTCCGACGCTGCGGCGCATGCTGCGGCGCGTGCTCGCCGACCGCACCGCAATCCTTGTGACCCACGAGTTGCTCGACGCGTTGACCCTTGCCGACCGCGTGGTCGTCATGAACCACGGGAGGATCGTGGAGCAGGGGCCGACCGCCGACGTGCTGCAGCGGCCGCGGCAGCCGTTCACCGCCGAGCTGGCCGGGCTCAATCTGCTCACCGGGATCCGCACAGCGAGCGGGCTGCGACTCCCCGACGGAACCCAGATCACCGGGGAGGGGGAGGGCGCTCCCGGCATCCCGGCCGCCGCCGCGGTTCGCCCGTCCGCGGTCACCGTTCAGCTCGAACGGCCCTCGGTCGCGAACGCACTGCGGGCGACGGTGCGTGACCTCGAGCCGCGCGGCGACACCGTGCGCGTTCGCACCGACTCCATCGTCTCCGACATGACCCCGGGGCGGGCGGCCGCGCTCGACCTCGTCCCAGGGTCCGAGGTCTGGTTCGCGTTCGCCGAGGCCGAGGTCGCGATCTACCCGGCGGGCGGCAGCTCCACCGGTTGAAGCGTGGCGATCTTCGGCGCGCGATTGTCGCCGGATGAGCGGCCGGTGAGGCGCCGCCCGATCCAGGGCAGCACATACCGGCGCCAGTAGGCGGCGGTGCGTTCGTGGGGCTCCGCCGGTGTGCCGGGGGCCGTGGCATCCGCGATCGCCACCCCGAGAGCCGCGAGCACGTTGCCGGCGACCCGCGCGTGCCCGATCGGGTTGAGGTGAAGCTTGTCGCGCGACCAGTAGCGCAGTTGGCCGAGTTCGGCATCCGCCCAGTTGTCCACGAAGGTGACGTTGTCCTTGGGCAGCCGCTGCCGGATGGCCGCCGCGAGCTGGTCCCCGCGGGTCCGCACGAGCAGACCGAGCGGAATGTGCCGCGTCGGGTCCGCTCCGCTGACCAGAAGCACGTGGGCCCCGCTCGCCGCCGCGCGGTCGACCGCGTCCTCGAGCTGGTCCGCGATCGAGGTGATCGAGACGCGGGGGCGAAGGATGTCGTTGCCGCCGCCGTTGATGCTCACGAGCGCGGGGCCGAGCGCGAGGGCCGCGTCGAGTTGTTCCGCGACGATCGGGGCGAGCAGCCGGCCACGGATGGCGAGGTTCGCGTAGCGGACCGGCTCGACGGAGGCGGCGGCGAGCCCGAGAGCCACCAGGTCGGCCCAGCCGCGCACGCGGCCGTCGGGCAGATCGTCGCCGACGCCCTCGGTGAAACTGTCGCCGATCGCGACGTAGCTGGAGAAATTCGTGTTCACGCCTCCGAGTCCATCACATTTTGTCTCACGCGTCGGGATCGCGCGTTCCCGAACGCGAGGAGGCGCGGGGATCGCTCACCGGTCGATGTCGTGCCCATCGAAGAGGTCGCCGCACTCGACCTTGACGGCGCCGTTCGCCACGAGGTAGCCCCGCGCGCCGCGATCGCCCGCGAGGGTCGCGGCGACCGCGGCCCAGTGGTCGCGCCCGATGAGCACGGGATGCCCCGGTCGCGCCTCGAAGACGGCCTGCCTCAGCGTCGTCGCGTCGACCGTCCCGTCGAGAACCCGTCGCACGACCGCGAGCGGCAGGTCGGGCAGGTCGACGAGGGTCACGAGTGCCGCCTCCCCGTCCGCCGCCGCGAGCCCAGCCCGCAGCGACTCGCCCATGCCGTCGGCCCAGCGGTCCGCGACCACGACGTCGACACCGGCCGGCACGAGAACCATGGCCTCCTCCGCCCGGGAGCCGAGCACCACCAGCACGCGATCGCAGCCCGCCGAGCGCAGCAGGGATGCGGCGCGGGCGAGCCAGGGTTCGCCGTCGGAGGTGCGGATGAGCGCCTTCGGTCGCCCCATGCGGGAGCCCGCGCCCGCCGCAAGCACGATCCCGGTCACCGTGGTCATGGGCAATGGTAGGCCGCTGATCGGCCAACTCGCCGCCGTCGTGCGGCTGGCTCGTTCAGTAGGCCGTGCGGGCCTCGTGTGCCAGCCACGCTTCGAACGGCGCCGCGGACTGCGGGATGCGCACCGAATCGACCGGGACGTGCCAGCTATCCCGGTCTCGGGCGAACAGTTCGTAGAATTCGCGGTCGTCGAACCCGCCACGGGCGGCGTCGTGCCGGTCGGCGGCGAAGACGACCCGATCCACCCGCGCCCACAGGGCCGCGGAGAGGCAGAGCGGGCACGGCTCGCAGGACGTGTACAGCGTCGCGCCAGCGAGCGAGAACGCGCGCACCGCCTGGCAGGCGGCCCGGATGGCGACGACCTCGGCGTGGGCCGTGGGGTCGAGCTGCGCGGTCACCCGGTTCTGGCCCTCGGCGACGAGCAGCCCGTCGCGCACGATGAGCGCGCCGAACGGTCCGCCACCGTCCGCGATGTTGAGCGTCGCGAGCTCGACCGTGCGTTCGAGCCAGCGTGCGTCGACTGGCGAGACCGTGCGAATGCGGCTTGTCATCCCCTCATTATTCAGGAGGATGTGCCGCGGGAGGTGCACTCGGCACACCGGAGCGACCCCCTCGCGCGGCATCCGCGACCGCTGCCACGCCGGCTGCTGGATAATTGAGTCCCATGAGCAACAGCAATGCATTCTGGGAAGAGCGCTACTCCACGGCAGCGGCCGCCGGCTCGCCGGTGTGGTCCCTCGAGCCGAACGAGTGGGTCGCGCGGGTAACCGGCTCCCTCGCGCCTGGCACCGCCGTCGATCTCGCCGCCGGTGAGGGCCGCAACGCGCTCTGGCTCGCCTCCCGCGGCTGGACCGTGACCGCCGTGGACTTCTCCCCGGCCGGGCTCGCGATCGGGCGCGACCGCGCGGCCGGCGCCGGACTCGACGTCGACTGGGTGACCGCGGATGCCACGACCTGGGTCGCTCCGACTCCCGTCGCCCTCGTGGTCATCGCCTACCTGCAGCTACCCGCGGAGCGGCTCTCCCTGGCTATCGGAAATGCCGTCGCCTCGCTCGTCCCCGGCGGCACCCTGTCCCTCATCGGCCACGACCGGGAGAATCTGGAGCGCGGCGTCGGCGGCCCGCAGGACCCCGCCATGCTGTGGGACCTCGATGTGGTGCGCCGCGCCGCTGCCGGACTCGACATCCTCGAGTGCCGCCGCTACGAGCGCACGACCGCCGACGGACGTACCGCGATCGACACGATCCTGTTGGCGATGAAACCGCTCACGGCGTGATGCCGTAGCACGGTGCGCCACGGGCGTGCCGCCACCGGACCGTGGGTCGGATCAGTGCTCGAGCATGCCCCTCGAGCCGAGGATCCGCTCGACCTCGACCGCGAGCACGACGCGTTCGGGATTGAACCGCGGCTGCCGGTATCTCGCCGCGTAGCGGCTCACGGCGAGGGCGACGCTCTCCGCATCCTCGAAGATGCTCGCCCGGCCGACGAGGGTCAGCCAGCCGGCACCCTCAACCTGGCACAGTGTCGCGTGCCCGGAACGCCGGGCGTTGACCACCTTCTGGGACGTCCGGGACGTGATGACGAATGCCGTGCCGTCGTGCAGGGTGAAACCCACGGGCACGGTGTGGATCGAGCCGGTCGCCGAGAGCGTCGACAGGCTGGCGAGATGTCGCTCGGTCACGAATTGGAGGCCCCGGGCGGTGAGTTCGGCGGTCGGCATGCCCCGATCATCTCATCCCTGGACGAGACGCCAGATCCGGTCGCGCGACATCGGCAGTTCGTGCGGCCGCACCCCGAGCGCGTCCCGGATGGCATTGGCCAGTGCCGGCGCAACCGGGTTGTACGGCGCCTCGCTCATCGACTTTGCGCCGAGCGGCCCGAGCGGATCGAAGGTCTCGGCGAAGTACACCTCGGTGAGCGGGATGTCCGCGAACCGGGGAACGTGATAGTCGCGGAACGCCGTGGTCGTCACCCGGCCGGCGCCGTCGAGCAGCATCTCCTCGTACAGCGCCGAGCCGATGCCCTGGGCCGTGCCGCCCTCGATCTGGCCGCGCAGTTGCTCCGGGTTGAGCACGGTGCCCGCATCCGCCGCCTGCACCGACTGCAGGATGCGCACCTCACCCGTGGCCGAATCGACGGCCACCCGGAAGCCGTGCACGTTGAAGGCGACCGAGCGCGGGGTGCCGTCGTTGTGCCCGCTCGCCGCGAGCGGCCCGGCCTCGAGGAGCTCGGCCGCCGTGACGAGCCGTTCGCCGACCCGCACACCGCCGCTCTCGATGACTCCGTCGGAGCCGCCCGTCAGGACATATGCCCGATCGAGCATAAGGGCGGACAGGGCGGTCGCCGCGGTGAGGAGCGCCTTGCCAGCGACCACGACCCCGGCCGATCCGAAGGCGCCGGTGTCGTACTCGACAACGTCGGTGTCGGACTGCCGGATGCGCACCCGGTCGACGGTCGTGCCGAGCGCGGTCGCGACGAGCTGGGAATGCACCGTGGTGGTGCCGCTGCCGAATTCGACAGTGCCGACGCCGATCTCGAAGTCGCCGTCGGCCTGGAGGGAAACCGTCGCATCGGCGAAGTGTCCGCGCGGCGGAAGCGAGGCGATCATCGCGAGCGCCATGCCGGTGCCGAAACGCCAGCCCTGACCGTCGACCGGCTCGGGGGGCGAAGCGCCCGCGGCAAGCGCGCCCTGCACGAGGTCGAGGCACTGGTCCAGCCCGTACGATCCGATCAACAGGTCGGACTCGGCGTGCGGATCGACGACCACCATGTCGTCGCCCGGAACGATCACGTTGCGGCGTCGCAGTTCGAACGGGTCAATGCCGAGGGTGCGTGCGAGCTCGTCCATCGCCGATTCCATCGCGAAGATCACCTGGCCGAGGCCGTAGCCGCGGAAGGCGCCCGACGGCAGGTTGTTCGTGTAGACCGATTCGGCATCCACCCGCTTGTTCGCGCAGCGGTAGACGCTGATCGACTCGTGCACGCTGTGGTACATCACGCCGATGCCGTGGTTGCCGTAGGCGCCCGTGTCCATCAGCTGGTCGACCGTCATCGCGGTCAGCGTGCCGTCTGACGTCGCGGCGAGGGTGACGGAGACGCGCATCGGATGCCGCGGCGATGCGATCGTGAACTCGTCCTCCCGGGTGAACTCGTATTGCACCGCCAGCCCGGTGCGCAGCACGGCGAGGGTGACGAGGTCTTCGGTGAACAGCTCCTGCTTGCCGCCGAAGCCGCCGCCGACGCGCGCGGTGAAGACCCTCAGCCGAGACGGCTCCAGGCCGAACACGTGGCACAGCTCATCGCGCACGAGATATGGCACCTGCGAGCTCGTGCGCAGCACGAGCCGTCCGTCGGCAGCGAGCCAGCCGCGCGTGGCGTGCGTCTCGAGGGCCGCGTGGTGCACGCGCTGGGTCTGCCAAGTTCCGCTCGCCACGGCGTCCGCTGCGGCGATTGCTCCATCCACATCGCCCATCTCGCCGTGCATCTGGGCGAGCACGTTCCGGTCCGGGGCCGCGATTCGCTGCGCCTCGCCCTTGTCGGCGTGCAGCAGCGGGGCGCCGGGTGCGCGGGCGGCCTCGGGGTCGAAGACTCCGGGCAGTACCTCGTACTCCACCGTGATGAGGTCGAGCGCGCGCTCGGCGATGGCCACGGTGTCTGCGACGACCGCGGCAACCCGCTGGCCGATGAATCGAAGCACCGGGTCGAGCACGAGGGTGTCGTCCGGGTCGTCGGTGCGCATCTCGTGCCGACCGGTGGAGAACAGTGTGGCGGGGGAGTCGAGGTGGGTGAGCACCGCGTGCACGCCCTCGAGGGCCAGCGCGCTCGCCGCATCGATGGAGAGTATGCGCGCATGGGCGTGCGGACTGCCCAGCACGGCGAGGTGGGCGAGCCCGGTGGTCGTGAAGTCGAGGGTGAATTCTTCGCGGCCGGTCGCGACGCGCAGCCCGGCCGGTGCCCGCACAGACTGGCCGACGGCCGTGCCGGCGGCGGGGGTCTGTGTGTTCGTGGTGCCGCAGATCGCATCGCGGATCGATCGGTAGCCGGTGCAGCGGCAGATGTTGCCCTTGAGCAGTCGCGGCAGGTCGCCGAGGTCCTCCTCGCTGAAGGTGGAGGCGGTGACGATCATTCCGGCGGTGCAGAATCCGCACTGGAACCCCGCGGCGTCCACGAACGATTTCTGCAGCGGAAGCGGCGCCTCCGGGGTGCCGAGGCCGGCGACGGTCGTGACGCGCGCGCCCTCCAGCCGATGTGCCGGGTAGAGGCAGGAGTGGATCGGATCCCCGTCGAGCAGCACCGTGCAGGCGCCGCAGTCTCCGCTGTCGCAGCCCTTCTTCGCCTCGAAGTGGTCGAGGTCGCGCAGCACCGTGCGCAGCACCTGGCCGGGTTGCGGCGACGCATCGACCGTTTCGCCGTTGACGAAGAATTTCATATCGCGCCTCCGAGCTCGACCCGCAGTTGTTCGGCAAAGCGCACGCTCATCGCGCGACGCCAATCGACCGGACCGTGAGCGTCGTCGTACCAGCTATCGATCGCGCGCATCCGCCGTTCGAGTCCGGAGGCGGTCGGAAGCTCGTCGAATCGCACCTGTTCGGGATGCGACGTGCCGCCGGTCACCGTGAACACCGTTTCGCCGTCGGGGTCGACACGGGCGATCACGAGGGTGCCGGTGCGCCCGAGCGAAGAGAGGGCGATGCGTCGGAAGCCGGCCCGGCCGGAGAGCGCGGACAGCGGGAACACGATCTCGCGCACCACCTCACCCGGTCGGAGACTGGTCGTCAGCGCCCCGGTGACGAAGGTCGCGACCGGCAGCCGACGCTCCGTGCCGTCCGGAGCCCAGATCACGACGTCGGCGTCGAGGGATGCGGCGAGGGAGATCATCGGCCCGGCCGGGAGGGCGAGGGCGATGTTGCCGCCGACCGTGGCGACATTCCAGATTTTGAACGACGCGAGCAGGGAATTCGCGCACTGCCAGAACAGGGCGTAGGGGTCGAGGCGCGATTCCGCTCCGCTGCCGGCCCGGACCGGGTCGGTGCGCAGGCTCCGGGGGGTCAGTCGCGAGAGCTCGGCGATCGTGCAGGTGGCGGAGACCACGAGCGCCGATTCGGTGCGGGTGACCGGCTCCCAATCGAGCGCGGTGAGGTCCACGAGCCCGGTGAGCCCGGTCTCCTTCACCGAGAACAGCCACGTGCCGCCGGCGAGCGCCTTCTCGCCAGGCAGGATGCGGATGCCCTCCCGGGTGGTGGGCACCCGGATCTCGTGCACGTCGATGAGGTCCATTGTCTAATCAGTCAACATCACGAATGTGACGGACGGGTAACGACACCCTCCCCGTAGAATTCCCCCATGAGCAAGAAGACCGCGGTCCATTTCGGCGCAGGAAACATCGGCCGCGGCTTCGTGGCCCAGTTCCTGCACGCCAGCGGATACGAGGTGATCTTCGCCGACGTGAACGACGCGATCATCGCCGAGCTCCAGGCCGCGGACAGCTACCACGTGCACGAGGTGGGCGTGGAGTCCCGGTCGAGCGTCGTCGACAACTTCCGGGCCATCAACAGCCGCACTCACGAGGCCGAGGTGGTCGCGGCGATCGCCGCCGCGGACGTGCTGACCACCGCCGTCGGCGCCCGCATCCTGCAATTCATCGCGCCCGTGATCGCCAAGGGGTTGGACGCCCGCCCGGCTGGCGCGCCACGGCTCACGGTCATCGCCTGCGAGAACGCGCTCGGCGGCACCGACATCCTCGCCGAGCAGGTGCGCAAGCACGCCCCGGCCCACAACGCGGTCTTCGCCAACTGTGCCATCGACCGCATCGTGCCGGAGCAGGAGGGCGGCCTGGATGTCACGATCGAGTCGTTCTACGAATGGGTGGTCGACCGCATCCCCTTCACCACCCCGAGCGCGGTGAAGGATGGCGTCCAGGTGCCAGAGCTCCACGGGGTCACCTGGGTCGACGATCTCGCCCCCTACATCGAACGCAAGCTGTTCACGGTGAATGCCGCCCACGCCGCCGCGGCCTACCACGGCATCGATCGCGGCTGGGTGAGCATCCGGGAGGCCCTCGCGACGCCGGAGCTGCAGGCCGAGGTACGGGCCGTGCTCGCGGAGACGAAGGCGCTGCTCGTGGCCAAACACGAGTTCGAGCCGGATGACCAGCAGGCCTACATCGAAAAGACGCTTGTGCGCATCTCCAACCCGCACCTGCCCGACACCTGCGAGCGGGTCGGTCGCAACCCGATGCGCAAGCTCAGCCGAAATGAGCGGTTCATCGGGCCAGCCGCGGAACTGGCCGAGCGAGGCATGCCGGCCTGGGCACTGCTCAACGCCGTCGGGGCGGCGCTGCGCTTCGACGTTGCCGGAGACGAAGAGAGCGTGCAGTTGCAGGAACTCCTCTCGAGTGGGCTGCCGGCCACCGAGCTCGCCGTCGCTATCACCGGTGTCGAGCCGGATCATCCGCTCTACCCGCACCTGGTCGAAGTCATTCAGCTGCGGCTTAACCGCTAGGTTTCTTGAATGGCTAAAGATCCGGATGACGACGCCCTCAGCTGGGGCACCGAAACCGACCCGACCCATGTGGACTCCCCGGTCGGAACCGCCGCGGCGCACGGCGCGGAGGAGGCCGAACTCGACATGAGCTCCGCGCTGCTTGTGACCTTGGGGGTGTTCGGCGGGATATTCCTTCTGTACATCGTCGGCTGGATCGTCGCGGTGCAGCGCAGCACGCCGCCGACCGGGACCATCTTCAACGGCGTCATGTACCAGCTCGGCGAGGTGCTCGCCATCGCCTCCCCGGCCGCCTGGTTCGTTGGTGTGCTGGTGGTAACCCGCGACCGCCGCTCGAGCGTGCGCGTGCTCTGGCTACTGCTCGGCGTGATTCTGCTGGCGCCGTGGTCGTTCATCCTGGCCCTGGGAGCGAAATGACCGACGACACCTCCGCGAACACCCCCGCGAAGACCGCCATCGATACCGCAGTCGACGACACGGCGCGGGCGAACCGCGGCGGGCGCATCGGCTGGCTGGGTCTCGCCGTCGCGATCTTCTTCGGCCTCTTCTACGTCTACGACCTTTTCGCCGCGATCTCCAACGTGGTCGGGGTGACCTCGCAGCTCAACCAACTCAACGGGGTGCGCGCCGTCGTGAAGCTCGCCCCCGTGCCGATCCCGTGGTTCTGGATGACCGTCGACCTTCTGGCCTCGCCGGTGACCTTCGTGTTCGCCTTCGTGATCGGTCGTCGCAAGTCGTTGCCGCTGAAGATCCTGCTGCTCTTCGTCGGGATCGCCATGGTCGCCGCGGTGTCGCTCACGGCGGAGGCGCTCGCCTGACTCTCGGTTAGACGCAAGCACAGAACCTAGCGCGGCACCGTCACGATCGCGACGAGAATCACGGCGATCAGCACGAGCTGCGCGTTGTAGCGCGGCCAGAACGGGATCGCTGCGGCCCCGAACTTCTCCGGATGCTCCGAGGCGAAGTGGTTCGCGGGGAACACGGCGACAAGGAAGAACACGAGCATGATGCCGGCGAGGAACGTGGTCGCGGGCACGAGAATCCCGATGCCGCCCCCGATCTCGCAGACGCCGGTGAACCGCACGAGGCTCGCTTCCGAGATGAGGCCCCCGCGGGTGAAGGCCGGCGGGATCATCGCCGCCATTCCGCGGGCGGGGCCCGGGCGGAAGTGGTTGATCCCCATGCCGACGAAGGCGATCGCGACCAGGATGCGCAGAACGAGTTGCACGATCTCGAAGGTGGTCATCCGACCATTCTCCCTGCCCAGCGAGTGGAACGTCACACGGCGGGGCTAGTGGTGGGCGTGGGATAAAGTTGTGGGGTCGGCTCCTCCGTGTGGCGCGGCATCCCCCCCCACCTGTACCGAACGAAGGACTCGATTCGTGGCAAAGCCGATCGTGCTGATCGCCGAAGAACTCTCTCCCGCTACCGTCGAGGCCCTCGGCCCCGACTTCGACGTGCGCACCGTCGATGGCACTGACCGGCCGGCTCTGCTCGCCGCGCTCGCCGACGCCAGCGCCGTGCTCATCCGCTCCGCCACCCAGGTCGATGCGGAGGCCATCGAGGCGGCGAAGAAGCTCAAGGTCGTCGCCCGCGCCGGAGTTGGACTCGACAACGTCGACATCAAGGCGGCCACGCAGGCCGGCGTCATGGTCGTCAACGCGCCGACCTCCAACATCATCTCCGCCGCGGAGCTCACCGTCGGCCACATCCTGAGTCTCGCCCGTCACATCCCGGCCGCACACGGCGCGCTCGCCGACGGCCAGTGGAAGCGCTCGAAGTACACCGGCGTCGAGCTGTATGAGAAGACCATCGGCATCATTGGCCTCGGCCGCATCGGGGCGCTCATCACGACCCGGATGCAGGCGTTCGGCACCAACATTGTGGCCTACGACCCCTACGTGACCGCTGCCCATGCCGCGCAGCTCGGCGTGACGCTGCTGTCGCTCGAAGAGTTGCTCGCGCAGTCCGACTTCGTGACCATCCACATGCCGCGGACGCCCGAGACCACCGGGATGATCGGCGACGACCAGTTCGCGCTGATGAAGCCCACCGCGTTCATCGTCAACGTGGCCCGCGGCGGCCTCATCGACGAGGATGCCCTTCACCGCGCCCTCACCGCCGGCACCATCGCCGGCGCCGGCATCGACGTGTTCGTGCACGAGCCCCCGGTCGGTTCGCCGCTGCTCGGGCTGCCGAACATTGTCGTGACCCCGCACCTCGGGGCCTCCACGGACGAGGCGCAGGAGAAGGCGGGCGTCTCGGTTGCCAAGTCCGTGCGCCTCGCGCTCTCCGGCGAGCTCGTTCCGGATGCCGTCAACGTGGCTGGCGGAGTGATCGACACGACCGTGCGGCCCGGCATCCCACTCATGGAGAAGCTCGGGCAGATATTCGCCGGAATCGCCTCGAGTCCGATCACGGCCGTCGATGTCGAGGTCCGCGGTGAGATCGTGGAGTTCGACGTTAAGGTGCTGAAGCTCGCCGCCCTCAAGGGCATCTTCAGCAACGTGGTGAGCGAATCGGTGAGCTACGTCAATGCGCCGCTGCTCGCCGAACAGCGTGGCATCACCGTGCGTCTGACGACCGACGCGGTGAGCGACGAGTACCGCAACCTGCTCACGATCCGCGGAACGCTCACCGACGGCAGCCAGATCTCCGTCTCCGGCACCCTCACCGGTCCGAAGCAGGCGCAGAAGATCGTCGAAATCAACGGCTACGACGTCGAGGTTCCCGTCGCAGAGCACCTGATCGTGATGATCTACGCCGACCGCCCCGGAATCGTCGCCATTTTCGGCAGGGAGTTCGGCGAGGCCGGAATCAACATCGCCGGCATGCAGATCAGTCGCCACGAGGCCGGCGGCCAGGCGCTCAGCGTTCTCACCGTCGACTCTCCCGTGCCCGACGGTCTGCGCGAGAAGCTGCGGGTCGCGATCGACGCCGACCTGCTGCGCGTGGTCGATATCACGGAGTAGATGGCGCCCGACCGGTCAGGACGCGTTCGCGAAACGCGCGCTGGCGTCGAGGCCGCCGCCCGCCCGGTTTTCCAGCCGCACGGTTGCTCCGCTCGCGGAGGCAAGCTGCGCCACGATCGCCAGGCCCAGACCGTTCCCGGCTCCGTCGGAGCTGCCGCGCCAGAAGCGTTCGAACGCCTGCTCCGTCTGCTCGGGCGACATGCCCGGTCCCTCGTCGAGCACATCGATGGAGCTGTGCCCGTGGCCGCTGCTGGTCTGCACAACGATCGACCCGCCGCGCTCGCTCACGGCCAGGGCATTGTCGATGTAGTTGTCGATGATCTGCTCGACAGCGGTCGGTACCGCGAGCACCCGGACGGATGCCGCACCGGCGTAGGAGATCGTGATGCCGGTCTCCTGCGCGAGAGCCTGCCAGTGTTCCACCCGGTCGCGGGCGATCTCCGCGAGATCGACGGCCCCGACCGGTGCGGAGCTTGACTCGGTGCGGCTCAGCAACAGCAGCCCCTCGATGATGTCGCCGAGGCGGTCGGCCTCCGCTTCCGCGGTGAGCAGTCGATCGGCCGCCCCCTGCGGATCGCTGTCGATGAGGTCACGGGCCGATTCGAGGCGCAGCCGCAATGCGGTCAGGGGGGTGCGCAGTTGGTGGGAGGCGTTCGAGGCGAAGGTGCGCTGTTGGGCGAGGATGGCATCCAGCCGTTCGGCCATCGTGTTGAACGAGCGGGACAGCGACCGCAACTCCGGTGCCCCGGTGCGGTCGTCCGCGCGCACGTGCAGCCGTCCCTCGGCGAGGTGTTCGGTGGTTTCCTTGAGTCGCCTGAGGGAGCGGGTGATGCTGGTGGAGAGCAGGAGGCCGACCACTCCGGCGATCAGCACGGTGGTGAGGGCCACGAGCCAGACGGTGAAGAGCCGCCGGTTCAGCGAGTCGATGACGAGCTGCGCCGGATACGTGAGGCGCACCGCGCCCTGGACCTTCGCGCCGCCGAACACCGGAACGCTCACGTAGAGCAATTCCTCCGCGAGTGTATTGGAATAGCGTTGGCCGGTGGTGACATGCCCGGTCAATGCCGTCGCTATCTCGGGGCGTGAGAGGTAGGAGCTTCCCACCGCGGCGCGGTCGTCATCGCTGGTGACCAGGGCGATGCCGGTCGAGTCGACGATCACGACGCGGGCGCCACCGGCCGCGCGATACTGGCGGGCCAGGTCCATGATCGCCGCGTGATCGGCCGCCGTGCCCGATTCGAGGGATGCCTCGCTGCGTCCGGCGAGCACGAACGCGTCACGTTCGAGGGACGTGATGATCCGATCCTGTTCGACCACCCGCAATTGCGCGCTGAGGGGGATGTCCTGAACGAGCACGACGATGAGGGCCACGATCATGAGCACTGCGGTGAAGCGCCACTTCATGCGGGAACGTCGAATCGGAACCCGACGCCGCGCACCGACTCGATCCAGCGGGCATCGCCGAGTTTCTTGCGGATCGATGCGATGTGCGTGTCGAGTGTCTTGGTGGTGCCGTACCAGTTGGTGTCCCACACGTTGTGGAGGATCTCCGAGCGACGGAACACGGCTCCCGGATCCTGCGCGAGATACTCGAGGAGTTCGAACTCCTTGGGGGTCAGGTGGATCTCCAGATCGTTCACGAGCACTCGCTGCGCCCGCGCATCCACCGTCAGCGTCCCGTACCTCCTCGGCTGGACGGGGAGCGCGGCATCCGCGGGCCCGGTGCGGCGCACCACAGCCTTCATCCGGGCCACGAGCTCGCGCATGCCGAACGGTTTGACCACGAAATCGTCGGCACCCATTTCGAGCACCACGACACGGTCGATCTCATCGGTGCGTGCGCTCACGACGATGATGGGCACCGCGGAGTCGCGTCGGATCTCCCGGCAGACGTCGGTGCCATCGATATCGGGGAGGCCGAGGTCGAGCAGGATGAGGTCGGGTCGGAAGGTCGGGACGGCGTCAAGACAGGCGGCCCCGGTGCCGACGAGCATCGTCTCGAAGCGGGCATGGGACAGGCCGTCGATGATTCCGCCCGCGACGGCGGCATCATCCTCGACGACCAACACTCGCATGCATCCATTCTGCGGCCCCCGGTGCGGTGGACGCGCGATGCCACCGCGCACCCCGCAATCTTTGACAGATCTTGGATCGGCGTCGGCCAACCCTGAAGACGGCAATTCCTATGGTGGAAACATGAAAACTCCAGCAATCACCGTCCTCACCGTCATCGCAGTTCTCGGCACCGCTGGCGCGGCCATGGCCGTCAACTCCGGCACCCTCTCCCTCGCGTCGAGCCAGACGCCGTCGAGCGCCACGAATGTGCTGATCCCCACCCCGGCCCCCACGGCGACGTCGACCACGTCGGTCTCGGTGCACGCGGGCGACGATGCGACCGCAGAGCCGACCGCAACCCCGGAGCCGACCGCCGCCCCGGAGGCGACCGCAACCCCCGAGGCGACACAGCGTCCGGAGGTCAAGGAGACTCACACCGCGGAGCCCCGCGAGACGGAATCCCATACCCCGTCGACAACGTCCACCCCGGCGCCCTATAAGAGCGGCGACTCGAGCAGCGGCGACTCGAGCAGCAGCGACAGCTCGAGCCTCTCCGGCTCTTCCAGCGATGACTAATCAGATTCACCCGGCCCGACGGGCGCGCGCCTTCACCGGCGCCGCTTCCGTCGTCGCCCTGGTCGGGATCGTGGCCGGCCTGCAGCTGACCGCACCCGCGCTGGGTGCCCAGCAGGCGAGCGGGAACGCGGCGACGGGAACCAAGGCGACACCGAGCATCGCGCCGGTGCCGGCCGCGGATGCCGCGCAGCCAGTCGCACCGGCACCTGCAACGCCGGCACCAGCCGCACCGGCACCAGCCGCGCCGGCACCAGCGCGGCAGGCGCCGGCACCTGCCGCTCCGGCACCCGTCCAAAAGGCGCCGGCATCTGCCGCACCTGTACAGCAGGCGCCGGTGGTACACGCGGTAACCAGCGGTTCAGGGGGCTGACCGCTTGGCCGCTCGGTCTATTTCTGGGGATGCGGTGCGAGCCGTCTTTGACCTCACCGGTGCCCAGCCGATGTCGACATCGCGGCGTGAGGCGCACATGGGTGGGCACAGCACCATCACGGTCGTCGGCGCTTCGCGGCGTGTGCTCGACGCGAGCTTCGAACTCGCACACCGCTGCGAATCGCTCTGGAGTAGATTCATCGCCTCGAGCGACATCTCGCGCTTGAACTGGGCAGAGGGTGCTCCGTGCGTTGTCGATCCACTGACCATCCGTTTGGCGACTTCGATGCTGTCGGGGTTCGCGAGAACGGGCGGCGAATACGACCCCACCCTCCTGCCCGACCTGCTCGCCGCCGGCTACACCGCCTCCGTGGTCGACCCGACGAAGACAACGGCCCTCCCGGCGTCCGCCCGGTCTCCCGGGGAAATCGGCGGCATGATCATCGACGGTGACACCATCACCCTTCCCCTCGGAACAACGCTCGACCCCGGGGGAATCGGAAAGGGCCTCACCGCGGACCTGGTCTGCGAGTTTGCGCTCGCCGAGGGAGCGTGGGGTGTCATGGCGGAGATCGGCGGTGACGTCGTCGTCGCCGGGGATTCCCCCGATGCGCTCGGCTGGCGAATCGGTCTGGAGGATCCGCTCAACGGCGAGGAGTTCGCGGCGATTGTTCGGCTCGGAACGGGCGCGATCGCGACCTCGAGCCAGCTCAAACGCCGCTGGACGGTCGGGGATGCACAGGTGCACCACCTCCTGGATGCCAGCACCGGTCGCAGTGCCGTGACCGATGCGCAGACCGTCTCCGTCATCGCAAGCAGGGGCTGGTATGCCGAGGTGCTCACGAAGTCGGGTTTCATTCGGAGCACCGCCGAATTCCTCGACTGGTTGCCAACGGTCGGGGCTGCCGGAAACGTGATCGACGCCTCGGGTAGGCTCCACACGTCGACCAACTGGCAGGACTATTCGTGAATTCTCCCCACCTCTGGTGGTACATCACTCGCGCGAGTGCCGTCATCGCCTGGGCGCTGATGACCCTGTCCGTCGTCTGGGGCACCCTGTTGTCCACCCGGGTGCTGCGAAAATTCGATAACCCCTCGTGGCTGCAGGATCTCCACCGCTACCTCGGCGGCGCCGCAATCGTCATGGTGCTCGTCCACATGGTCACGCTCATGCTCGACGGCTGGCTGCACTTCTCGGTCTCGGCGGTGCTCGTACCGTTCGTGGCCGACTACCGATCGGTCCCGGTTGCCATCGGCATCCTCGCCTTCTACCTTCTCATCGCAGTTCAGGGGTCTTCGCTCCTGATGCGGTGGCTGCCTCGTCGGTTCTGGGCGGCCATCCACTTCTCGAGCTACCTCATCGTGGTGCTTGTCTCCTTCCACGCCGGACTCACCGGAACGGATGTCGGGGCGCTCTGGTACCGCGTCGTGGCAGCGTCCGTCATCATCCTGTCGGTGACCGCCGTGTTGGTTCGCGTCATAGCGGGCAATCGTCGAGCCTCAAGCGGGGGCGGCGCCGTGGCGCGAACCGTCCCCGCCACAGCAGCGGAAGTCCCGGCAGCGCGTTCGGGCGCCGGTCTCGCGGCCGAATCCGCCGCGCCGCCTCGTGCCCTCGACCGGCACCCGATGCGAGTCGCGGCCGTCTACCGGGTGTCCGACGAAGTGCTCGGCATCCGCCTGTTTCCCACGGGGGACGCCATCCTGCCGGTGTGGCACCCCGGTGCCCACATCACCGTTCGGCTCCCCAACGGGCTTGAGCGGCAATACTCGCTCTGCGGTGATCCGGCCGACCGTTCGCACTTCGACATCGCTGTGCTGCGCACGCGGGACTCCGCGGGGGGCAGCAGCTGGATCCACGAGAACGTGCGCCCGGGAGTGACGGTCGAGGTGACGGGGCCGCTGAACCACTTTGAACTGGAGCCGTCGTTCTCCTACGCCTTCATTGCCGGAGGGATCGGCATCACCCCGATCAAGGCAATGATCGAATCGCTTCCGGAGCGGCGCGAGTGGCGGCTGGTCTATATCGGACGAAGTCAGCGCACGATGGCCTTCGCTGCTGAACTGCTCGCTCGCTACCCCGGACGGGTGATCGTGCATGCCAGCGATGAGAACACCGAGGGCATCAATATCGAGGCTTTCGTCGCCTCGATGGACAGCGATGTCTATTGCTGCGGACCGGAGTCCCTCATGTCGAGAGTCGCCGCTGCAGTTCCCGCCGGTCGCCTGCACGTCGAACGCTTCCAGCCGCTGGAACGCCAGTCCGTCGGAGGGCCGAGGGACGTGCAGGTGAGCTGCCGGCGGAGCAAGAAGACCTTCGACGTTCCGGCCGGGCAGAGCATCCTCGATGCCCTCGAACAGAACGGACTGCCCATCGTCGGGTCGTGCCGCAAGGGGGTCTGCGGCACCTGCGAAGTGCGAGTCGTGAGTGGATCGCCCGAACATCTCGACTCGGTAGTCGACGATGAGGAGAAGGACCGGGCCGGCGTGATGTATCCGTGCGTGTCGCGAGCGAGCACTCCCGAACTCGTCCTGGACATCTGACCTCCCGTCGGTCACGTTCGCGTCGGTCACGTTCGCGCGCGCCGCGGCGGCGAGGCTAGACGTCGTCGCTCTTGGTCTCCTGCCAGACGACCTTCTCGCTGCCTGCCGGGTCGACGGCGGTGCGGGTCGTCGACGTCGTGGAGCGCTTGCGGGCCACCATGATGATGGAGATCAGGAAGACGAGCACGCCGGCACCCATGATGAGGTAGCCGATGAGGTGAAGATTGACCGCGGCGACTTGAACGTTGATGGCAAATGCCAGAATCGCGCCGACGACGAAGAGGAAGATGCCTGTACCGATACCCATGGTGAGTCCTTTCGGTGCTGCCTGACTGGTGGACAAGACGACACAAGCGTCGTCCATAACCAGTGTGAGCCCAATGCTAGCCGTTCCTCCCCCCCCAAAGGGGGGCAGCTGACGGTGCAATCTTCGACCGGTACGCTGGGAGGCGGCCAGAAAATGCTGATACCTGTCCATGTCGAGGAGTAATGTCATGCCCCGCACCATCGCGCTCGCCCTTATTCCCGGTGATGGAATCGGGCCGGAAGTCGTCGCGGAGGCGGTCAAAGTGCTCGTCGCCGTCGTCCCGGGCGACGTCGAGCTCACCACCACCCACTTTCCGTTCGGCGCGACCCACTACCTCGCGAGCGGCGAGATTCTCACCGACGAGGGCCTCGAGCAGCTGAAGAAGCACGACGCGATCCTGCTCGGCGCGGTCGGCGGCGACCCGCGGGATCCCCGCCTCGCCGGCGGACTGATCGAGCGCGGCCTGTTGCTGCGGCTTCGGTTCGCGCTGGATCATTACGTGAACCTGCGGCCAACCAGGCTCTTCCCTGGCGTCGCCTCTCCACTCGCTGACCCGGGCGAGGTGGATTTCGTCGTCGTGCGCGAGGGAACCGAAGGTCCATACGTCGGCAACGGCGGCGCCATCCGCATCGGCACCCCGCACGAGGTGGCGAACGAGGTGTCGGTGAACACCGCCTTCGGGGTCGAACGCCTCGTGCGTTACGCATTCGCCGCGACATCCGCCCGCCGGCGCAAGAAGCTCACGCTCGTGCACAAGACCAACGTGCTCACCAACGCCGGCAGCCTGTGGCAGCGCACGGTCGACCGCGTGGCGATCGAGTTTCCCGACATCACCGTTGACTACCTTCACGTCGATGCCGCGACAATCTTCCTGGTCACCAATCCGGCGAGATTCGACGTGATCGTCACGGACAACCTCTTCGGCGATATCCTCACCGACCTCGCCGCCGCCATCAGCGGCGGCATCGGGCTCGCGGCCTCCGGCAACATCAACCCGGACGGCGCGTTCCCCTCCATGTTCGAGCCGGTGCACGGCTCGGCCCCCGACATCGCCGGAAAGCAGCTGGCCGACCCGACCGCCGCCATCCTCTCCGCCTCCCTGCTGCTCGACCACCTCGGGCTTGCCGATGCCGCGGCACGGGTGGCCGCGGCGGTCACGGCCGATCTGTCCTCGCGTGGCACCGCACCGCGCTCGACCTCGCAGGTGGGCGACGCCATTCGCTCGCTCCTGGCGCACAATTAAGTCAGCTCAGAAATAGGAAACATCATGAAAAACCTGCTCGCACCGGCCACGCTCAACTTCACTCGCACACTCAACCCGGATGCGCTCGCCGAGACCGAACGCGCCGCCATCCTCACCGATCCCGGCTTCGGAAAGCACTTCACCGACCACATGGTCGACATCTGCTGGTCGGCCCGCGGGGGCTGGCATCGCCCGCGCCTGCAGCCGTACGGTCCGATCGAACTCGACCCGGCGGCCGCCGTGCTGCACTACGGGCAGGAGATCTTCGAGGGGCTCAAGGCCTACCGCCACGCCGACGGCTCGATCTGGAGTTTCCGTCCCGAGGCCAACGCGGCCCGCATGCAGCGCTCTGCCAGGCGCATGGCTCTGCCCGAGCTGCCCACCGAATATTTTCTCGCCTCCCTCCGCGAGCTGATCGCGGCGGATGGCGACTGGGTCCCGTCGGCACCCGACACGAGCCTCTACCTCCGGCCGTTCATGTTTGCCAAGGAGGCGTTCCTCGGCGTGCGCCCGGCCGAGAAGGTGGGGTTCTACGTGATCGCCAGCCCGGCCGCCGCGTACTTCAAGGGCGGTCACGCCCCGGTGTCCATCTGGCTCTCCACCCACTACTCCCGCGCGGGCAAGGGCGGCACCGGCGCAGCCAAGACCGGCGGAAACTACGCGTCGTCGCTGGTCGCGCAGGCCGAGGCCTACGAGCAGGGGTGCGACCAGGTGCTCTTCCTCGACTCCGAGGAGGAGAAGTTCCTCGAGGAGCTCGGCGGGATGAACATCGTGCTCGTGAAGAAGGACGGCACGCTCGTCACGCCCGCGTCCGACAGCATCCTCGAGGGCATCACGCGGGACTCGATCCTGCAGCTCGCCGAGGATCGCGGACACCGGGTCGAGCGGCGCAAGGTCACGATCGACGAGTGGCGCGACGGCGCGGCATCCGGTGACATCGTCGAGGCGTTCGCCTGCGGCACGGCGGCGGTGGTGGCGCCGATCGGACTGCTCAAGGGTGACGGATTCGAGATCCGGCACGAGAGCACCGAGTTCTCCCTGTCGCTGCGCGAGGAGCTCACCGGTATCCAATACGGCACGGTCGAGGACAGACACGGCTGGATGATGCGATTCGACGGTCCCGAATCGTCCGCACAGGCCGAATTGACCGCACTGTGAAGGTCGCACGGTTCTCGGTCTCCGGCGGCGATCCCCGGTATGGAATCCTCGATGGCGACGACTATGTCGTTCTCGCCGGCGATCCGATGTTCAGCGGTTTCGCGACGACGGGGGAACGCGTGCCCTTCACGGACGCGAAGCTGCTCGCCCCGGTCATCCCGCGCTCCAAGGTGGTCTGCGTCGGGCTGAACTACGCCGAGCACAAGGCCGACATGGGCAACACCGGCCCGGAGTCGCCGCTGATCTTCCTCAAACCGAACACCGCTGTGATCGGGCCGGGCGACACGATCCAGATTCCTCCGGTGGAGGGACGCATCGTGCACGAGGGAGAGCTCGTGATCGTGATCGGCAAGATCGCCAAGCGCGTGAAGGCCGCCGATTACGCCGACGTGATCTTCGGCTACACGATCGGCAACGACGTCTCGGCGCGTGACCAGATGTTCGCCGACGGCCAGTGGGCCAGGGCAAAGGGCTACGACACGTTCGCGCCGCTTGGACCGGTCATCGAGACCGAGCTCGACTGGTCGAACCTCGAGATCCAGACCTTCGTCGACGGCGAACCGCGCCGCCACGGCAACACCCGGGACATGCTGCACAAGATCCCCGAGATCATCGAATTCGTCTCGGATGTCTGGACGCTCCTGCCCGGAGACGTGATCATGACCGGTACGCCGGCGGGAGTCGGCGGATTCGTGGACGGCCAGACCATCGACATCACGATCGAGGGCATCGGCACGCTGAGCAATCCCGCGAAGAACCGGGTGTGAGGCCGGCCGGTCGAACAGGCCGCCCCAACGCCCCGCCGAGCCCCTCCCGGGCTTCTCCCCTTTTCCTTTTCCCAAAACGCAGGAAAAGCGCCTGCTAAGGGGGATATCGCGTCGAAACGCGCGCCGTGGTGGCGAAGTTCCTGCGTTTTCGGATTTCGCGGGGCGGGATGAGGCGTGGTCGTGAGACGGGCGCGCTGGCTTCCCGGGATGCTGCTCGCCGCGCTCGGTGCGGCCGCGGGCTATGGGGTGCACCTGCCGCTTCCGGGCCTTCCGTGGCTGACCGCCTCGCTCATCCTCGGCGTGCTGGTCGGAAGCGTCCCCGCGATCCGGCCGGCGCTCGACGGCGTGCTCAAACCGGGCCTCGCGATCGCGGCCCGCCGCCTGCTGCGTATCGGAATCGTGGTGCTCGGGCTCAAGCTCAGCCTCGGCGACATCGCCGCGCTCGGCTGGGTGGCCATCCTCGCCATCATCGCGCTCGTGTTGGTCAGCTTCGTGCTGACCTGGCTGATCGGCCGGCTGTTTCGGCTCGAGGGGGACCAGGCCATGCTCATGGCGGCCGGATTCTCCATCTGCGGGGTATCCGCGGTGGGGCGATGGCCGCCGCCCGCGGCTCCGACGAGAGGGACACCGGAACTCCGATCACTCTCGTGACGCTGTACGGCACCCTCGCGATCGTCGTTCTGCTCGCCCTCGCCGGGCTTCTCGGACTCGACTCGAGACAGTTCGGGCACTGGGTCGGGGCGAGCGTGCACGACGTCGGCCAGGTCGTCGCCACCGCCCAGACCGCCGGCGCGGCGGCGCTCGCAATCGCGGTCGTCGTGAAGCTCACCCGTGTGCTGATGCTCGCGCCCATGGTCGCGATCGCCTCGATCCATACCCGACGGCGTGACTTGCACGCGTCGTCGTCGCGGCCCGCGATCGTGCCGCTGTTCATCGCCGGATTCGTCGCGGCGGTACTCGCCCGCTCGTTCCTGCCGGTTCCGGTCGCCGTGCTCTCGCTCGCGGACATCCTGCAGTCCGCGCTGTTGGCCTTCGCGCTCTTCGGCATCGGCGCCTCCCTGCGGATCGAGCATCTCGCACGCTCCGGGGCGCGTGCGCTCGCCGCCGGCCTCGTCTCGTGGATCGCGATCCTCGCGCTCGCGCTCGGCGCGGTCTACCTCACTTAGGGATCGCCGCGCCTTCGATGCTCCGTAGGCCGGTGGAACGCGCCATGCGCCCGAACATCAGCCGTGCGGTCATACGAACGACCGCATGGGCGACTTCTGGCCGCGCGGCGCGCATGATTGCACTATAGTGCCATGCAAGCTAACGTGTGATGCATGACAGTGGATGTGGGGGCCCAGCTCCGCAAGGGAGTGGTCGAGTACTGCATCCTCGGACTGCTCGCCGCCGAGCCGACCTACGGTTGGGAACTCTCGGAGGCCCTCGTTTCGCGCGGCCTGATTGCGAGCATCGGCACTCTCTACCCGATCCTCAGCAGGCTGCGCGCCCAGGGGCTGGTCAGCAGCTTCGATCGGCAGTCGGCTGCTGGCCCGTCCCGCCGCTACTACCGCGTCACCGAGACTGGTCACCGTCAGCTCGCGAACTTCCGCGAGCAATGGGGGCCATTCGCCCGCGCCGTGCACGAACTCGTCGGAGAGGCCACCCCATGACTCAAGAAAGCACCCCGCAGGTCGTGCACGACTATCTCGCCGAGCTCGATCGTGCGTTGTCCGGCGTCCCCGCTGAGGTGCGGCAGGGCATCGTGTCCGGCGTCGCGGAAGAGTTGGAAGGACTGGATGCCGCGGCCGCGGAATCCCGAATCAAGACCCTGGGCGACCCGGCGTTCATCGCCGCGGAGGCGCGCGCGGGGTCCGCTCCGAAGCCGCCGCCGACGGGGTCCGCTCCGAACCGGGCATCCGAGCGGCGCTGGTACGTCGTGGTCACGGCCCTGCTTCTTGAATTCGGAGGTCTCTTGGTGCCGCTGGCCGGCTGGGTGATGGGAATCATGATGCTGTGGGCGTCTTCGCTCTGGACCCGCGGCGAGAAACTCGTCGCAACGCTCGTTCCGCCGGCGGTCGGCGTCGTTGTCCTCGGTCTCGGCCTCGGGGCGATCGGCATCGGATCAGGGATCCTGCTCTGGCATGCGCTCCTGCTCGGCGTCGTCGCCGGTCCGGCCCTCGCCGCCATCGTGATTGGAATCGTCCTCAGCCGCCGCGGCTGGTTCCGGTCCGGGGAGTGATTCGGGGAGTGATTCGGCCGCGACAGGACGGGCAAAGCAGCGCCTCCCGTGGGCCGCGAGGACGGCGCCCCCTCGCCCTTGCCCGATAAGATTGACGGGCCATGTCAGCCACCTTCAGCACAGCCTCCGGAGCCGACGTCCGCGTCCGTTTCTGCCCGTCGCCCACCGGAACGCCGCACGTCGGGCTCATCCGCACGGCCCTCTTCAACTGGGCCTACGCGCGCCACACCGGCGGCAAGCTCATCTTCCGCATCGAGGACACGGATACCGCCCGTGACAGCGAGGAGAGCTACCTGCAGCTGCTCGACGCGCTCAGCTGGCTCGGCATCGACTGGGACGAGGGGGTCGGGGTCGGCGGTCCGCACGAGCCGTACCGCCAGTCCAAGCGCGGCGAGATCTACGCGGACGTGATCGACAAGCTGCGGGCGAGCGGGCACCTCTACGAGAGTTTCGCCACCGCGGAGGAGATCGAGGCCCGCAATATCCAGAACGGCCGCGACCCCAAGCAGGGCTACGACAACTTCGAGCGCGACCTCACCGAGGAGCAGCGCGCCGCCTTCATCGCGGAGGGCCGCTCCCCGGCGCTTCGCCTGCGTGTGCCGGACACCGACCTCTCCTTCGACGACCTGGTGCGCGGTGAGATCACCTTCCCGGCCGGATCTTTCGTCGACTTCGTCGTGGTGCGCCCCAACGGCGCCCCGCTCTACACGTTCGTCAACCCGGTGGATGACGCCCTGATGGGCATCACGCACGTGCTCCGTGGCGAGGACCTGCTGTCGTCCACCCCGCGCCAGATCGCGCTCTATCACGCGCTCATCGAGATCGGCGTGGCCAGCGCCATCCCGCGCTTCGGTCACATGCCGTACGTGATGGGGGAGGGCAACAAGAAGCTCTCCAAGCGCGATCCCGAGTCGAACCTGTTCCACCACCGTGAGCGCGGTTTCATCCCCGAGGGGCTGCTCAACTACCTCAGCCTGCTCGGCTGGTCGCTCACTCACGATCGCGACGTCTTCTCGATGGAGGAGATGGTCGCAGCGTTCGACGTAGAGAACGTCAACCCCAACCCGGCCCGCTTCGACGTGAAGAAGGCGGAGTCGATCAACGGCGACCAGATTCGCCTGCTCGAGCCGGAGGAGTTCGCCTCCCGGCTCGTGCCGTACCTCGGCGAGCTCGTCGCCGATCCGCCGACCCCCACCCAGCGGGCGATCCTCCGCGAGGCGGGACCGCTCGTGCAGGAGCGCATGCAGCTGCTTGACGAGGCGCCCGGCCTGCTCGGCTTCCTCTTCACCCCGGATGACGGGATTGAGTACGACGCGGACGCCCTGCCAGGCGACGGCGCGGTCGACATCCTCAATGCGGCCGTCGGCGCACTCGCCCAGCTCAACGACTGGTCGCACACCCAGATCGAGCGGGTGCTGCGCGCCGAACTGATCGAGGGAGGCAGCCTCAAACCCCGCGTCGCCTTCGGTCCGCTGCGCAGCGCGCTGTCGGGCAAGCGCATCAGCCCGCCGCTGTTCGAGTCGATGGAGCTGCTCGGCAAGGAGTCGACGCTGGCCCGACTCACCAGGCTGGCCGCGCGGCTGTGACCGACCCGCGGCCACGGGGCCAGCTGCTCGAGTAGGGAGCGCCGGCGACCGTACTCGGGCCTGGGGTCAGTCCCGCCGCCCCCGCAGGTGCTCACGGGTGAGCTCATCCATCTGCTCGTCCGTGAGATCGTCGAGCGCCTTCGCCTCGGACCGGTCGACGCGCGTCCAGCGGATGAACATGAGGACGAGGATCGGCAGGTCAGCGACCTCGGCGATGAACCAAAGCAGATCGCCGGAGAGATGCTGGTCGTGGTACGCACTCGGAAACCATGGCGGAAGCGCGCCGGCGATCGTGCCGAGCCCGTCGAGAATGTTGTTGTTGAGCCGAAGCAGGATGCCGGGGATCGCGTCGATGACGAGTTCCGCGAACACCAGCAGGAACTCCACCGTGATGTAGAAGCTGGTGTGCCGGCTGGAGTCTTCGATCATCGGCAGCAGCATCAGCAGTCCCACCAGCGGCACCGCCACGGTGAGGATGTCGCCGGCGACCGGGCTGGAACGGAGGCTCCCGGCGATCGGGGTGAGAAACACTGAGAAGGCGACAAGAGCAAAAATGGGAGCGAACACCGCGTTTCCGACCAGCCGCACCGGCCAGGAGCCGAGGACTGCGTCAAGAGTGCCGGTCGAGGCGCCGCTCAGCACGAGTCTGGCGAGAGTCACCGGAGCCCCGAGGCTCAGCAGCCCGGGCACGGCGAAGAGCATGAGGGCGATGCGAGTGGTGAACGCCCAGCGCAGCTCGGCGCTGTAGGTTCCGAGGAAGCCGAGGTTCACGAACGCGAACGACCCGAGGCCAAGCGCGAAGAAGCCGAGGGAGCGCAGGCGCGGCCAGGGGATCGCCCGTCGCCGCAGCGACACCAGTCCCGCCCCGTACAGTCCGCCCGCCACGGCGAGAAAGAGCAGCGAGACGGCGTCGAGACGCCAGGTAGTGAGAAAGATCAACAGGGATGGCGTGGCCGGCTCGATTCGTCTGGGGAGGCACTGCAGATTCTGCCACGCCCAGCCGGACACGCCCCGCGAACGCCAGCATTTGGGGGACCCGGCGGCCGTGGGTTAGAGTAACTAGTCGGCTCGGGTTCGCCCCGGGTGCGGTGGGGTATGGTGTAATTGGCAACACGGAAGATTCTGATTCTTTTGTTCTTGGTTCGAGTCCAGGTACCCCAGCAAAAAGCGCTGGTCAGAGGGTGTTTATCCAAAGTAAATAATCCTCATTAGAGCCGCATGCTCGATATGTGCTCGTAAATTCCGCGTGGGTCACCGCGAGATCACCCGTGTTCAACGCAAGAAAAACCCCGCTTGACCCGAATAAATCTTCGGCGCGAGGCTTGTCTGCGGTCCAGGTTACTCAGGGTTGTTGGCGAGCTGTTCAAGAACGTCGGTGTGGTCCTCCGCCTGGGTTGCCTTCTCTACATAGACGCCCTCGGTGGTAGCCCTGTCCCGATGCCGGAGGTGCTTCTGCGCGGCGTCGATTCCCTTAGCCCGGTAGACCGCAGTGCCGCTTGTCTTGCGGAAAACGTGCGAAGTGAGCCACTCGAGCTCGGTGCCCGCGACGACCTGCCGGAGTTGCTTCGAAATGTTTTGCTGCTGCATGGCACCGCCCTTGCGGGTGGAAAACAGGAGCTCATGCTCACTGTCTAATGCCCTCCGACGGACGGCCGTCGCAGCTGCCGATGTCAAATGTACGTGTTCTGCAGTAGTGCCGTTCTTCGTCTTCTCCTGGCGGTAACTGCCGACGCCCTTTGAATAAACGATGGTCCCAGTCAAGTCGACAAAGACTTCGCTGCCGTCGAGATAGACGTCACTCCGGCGTAGCGCCAACGCCTCACTGATGCGGCACCCGGTGGCGAGCATGACGTCTATGATTTCGACGAGGTCGTTGGTGCGGCGCGGTCCGGTCGTGGCTTGGCGGGCAACCCACCGCTCGATGAGGACGTGCAGGAGCCGGATTTCCGCAGTTGTGAGCGCGCGCGGGTTCTTTCGCGGGACGCTGAGCGCTACGTCCGCACGCCAGGCGACGTTCGATGTGACGGCGTTTGCTCGAAGTGCAGCACGGAGGACCTTACGAAGAACTGTTCGGCACAAACGTGCACCCGATGGGCTTGTCTCCTCGAGCTGTTCGAGGTGAACCACGACAGTTCCGGCGTCGAGCTCGGAGACCGGCAGTGCCGGCCACGTTTTGCGAATACCCATAGCGGCCTGCCGGTAGCGCTCCTTCGACTGAGGCAACAGTTTGACGTCCCTCTGCAGGTCCGTCAGGTACAGGTCGACGAGCGCGCCGATGGAGGTATTCGCGTCAATGCCGCGGTGAGCGCTGGTGCTGAACACACGCGCCTTGGCGGCGGCGGTGACAGCCGTCTTGGCATCTGCCTGCGTGGCGCGCGTTCGCTTTACGGAACGGCTAACACCGTCCGGGTCAACGACGGCGACGGCTGCAGTCACACTGAGAATCGTTTTCTTCGTGCCGGGGACCAATACTGTCTTGAAGCGGACGGGACCGAGCTCGCCCCGGGGCTTTCCCGGTCGGCCGAGGTTGCTCATGCGGCTGACTTCTCCGTCATGCTGTGTGCGTAAGCGTGGACGTCCGAGGGGTCCCAGCGTACGCATCGACCGATAACGATAGCGGGGATGAATTCTCCGGCAGTGCGCAGCTTTTCGACGAGCTTGACGCTGACGCCGAGGCCTGCGGCGACTTCGTTGATGTTCCAGAGACGGAAGTTTGAGATGTGAGTGTCGATTTCCATGTTAGCCAGCCCTCCTGAGCTGCTGCACCAGAGGGATTTCCTCTTGCGCAACAGGTACATGCGCGGCACTCGGTAACTGCGGAGGAGCAGTAGGGCTCAATCGGGCCGGCCGAGGCTAGAAACTGATCGATCTACCCATCCGATTAGGGAGAACCTCGACTCCCGCCCACCGCCACCGCCACCGGCACGCCGGTCATGCCGCCGGTCGTGGCGACCCCCCCTCACCACCCTCACTTACCCCTTCCGCGGAATTTCCAGGCGCCCAGCCCCGGTGAGCCAGCTCATACGCAGCGAGCCGTGAAGCAGCGCCGAGTCGGTGGCCGGCGAAATCGCCAAGACTCGGCCTGCCGGGACCCTCCAATAGCGCTGCACCGGGCTCACCAGAATCAATTGCACTCTGCCTTTCCAAGCACTGGTGCTATGACCGGGTGC
Source organism: Actinomycetales bacterium (assembly GCA_038251725.1). Taxonomy (GTDB): domain Bacteria; phylum Actinomycetota; class Actinomycetes; order Actinomycetales; family Microbacteriaceae; genus Lacisediminihabitans. Next base: position 1,916 of record JBBSBA010000025.1, on the reverse strand, counting down.
ATCCTTAGGCCGCGTGAGCCGCTCAATTTCCTCTGGGGAGGCGCTCTCCCACGCCCACTCCCCGGCAGCAATCGCAACCCGAATCAACCCTGCCTGGATTTGAGTCGTCATCTCATAGCAGAACCGCTTCCGCGCGCGCAGCCGGCCCTCCGCGTCCTCCTCCAAGTAGCCCTCCACACCGGTACCCGCAGCGATGAGCGACCCGACCAAGGTCGGGAGGTCGCCTATCCAGAGCACGTCACCGGTTAGTGTTCCGATTGCGAAATGGGCTTGGGCGCTCGAATTTGATTTCATGCCAGGTCCATGCGCGGCGGAGAACGAACCGGAATTCGTGCCGGTCAACGCCGCCGCCCGCGGTCCCTGACCCCACCAGAGGAGTCCAGTCGGCCAGCCCCCGTCAACCAGCCAAGTTGGAGAGCGCTCCAGAGGAGCCCGGGGTCGGTCGCTGGTGTAATGACCTTGACCCGCCCCGTCGGCGCCTTCCATGCAGGATCCGGTGGTCGCACGAGGATGAGGGGGATGGTTCCCTTCCAGGGGCCACACCGGTCGGTGATCTCTCGCGCGCGGGTCAACCTCTCGATCTCCGGCAACGATGCCCCCGCCCAGCTCCATGTTTCCTCGCGGACGGCGGTTTGAATCAACCCAGCCTGGGTCTCTGAAGCCAGCGAGCAGGCAAACCGCTCTCGGGCGGTGAGTCGCCCAGCGGGGCTTCGCGCGAGGTATCCGGGGTCGCTTATCACTGAGGAGATCAGCGTCGGCAGATCGGAGGTGATCCACACAGCGCCGCCACTGAGGTGGCCCACCGCATAGAAAGTCGGGATGGTCTTTGGCTGCTCTTTGCTCATGCCAGGACCATGCGCGGCGCTACGCAGCCGTCCCGCGCATGGTCTTTCCATGACGATTGCGATGCAGCACCCGCCCGGCCACTACTGCAGATACGTCCTCGCCGGCGGCTTCCGGGAAGCAGCCCTCTGGGCAGCAAAAACAGACCTCTCCCTTCGAGAGTGGACCTTCATCGAGGCGGCCGCCCCGCTCCGCATCTCCGAACTGGTGACCGATCCGAAACCGCCAATGCCGCCGGCTCGGTAAACTGGGCGCTCCACTGCACAGCTGAACCGGGGGAGCCCGCTTGATCCCCTTCACGCTGGTCCACGCCGACATCGTCGATGCTCTCAGCGGGATCCCCGATGCGACCTTCGACGCGATCATCGCCGATGCGCCCTATGGCCTGGGTGTAACGAAGAACAACCCCGCAGCAAACTGGGACAAGTCAAGCATTGCATTCGACCGGGCCCTTTGGGCGGAACTCCGCCGCGTCACGAGGCCAGGCGGCACCCTCGCAGCCTTTGGTCACCCCCGCACCGCACACAGGCAGACTGTCGCACTCGAGGACGCCGGATGGCAGGTCATTGACACGATCGCGTGGGTGAAATCTCACGGCTACCAGGCTGGCAACCGAGACCTCGAGGCGGTGCTCCGCAAGACCGGTGCCGAGGCCCTTGCAAACAACTTCGCCGGATTCGGCACGCACCTCTCACCGACGTACGAACCGATCACCCTCGCGCGCAACCTGGCCCCACGCGCCAGCCTCGCGCAAGCGATCGCGACCGGCGGCGCCGGCGGTTTGAACCTCGGTGAGACGCGCGTTCAGGAGAGCGACTGGGCCTTCCGCACCCCGCGCACCACCGCCCCACCCACCGCCGAGAACCGTGCTCGTAAGCCGGGTCGAGTAACGGATCGTTCCTCGTGGTCCATAGCGAACCGCGATGCGCTCAGCGTTCGACTTGCGGCCGTGCGCACCTCTGACGGCGCGACCTCTCGGAGGCCCGGGCCGGGGCACGGACGCCAGTGTCGCGCTCGAGCGGCATCGTGAGTCGAGACTTGCTGGGCCGACTTGAGCGGTCCTTTCGTGGGCC
>JBBSBA010000024.1:0-35809 GCA_038251725.1 Actinomycetales bacterium | reverse complement strand
TCGCGCGCCTCCGGTCATCCCGTCTGGTCGGCACTCAGCCGGCCGTCTTGCCCGCGGAGCCCGCTTTGGCCTTGATGGCCACGTGCTCGGTCTTTCCACCGGTGATCTCGATCTTGCGCGGCTTCGCCTGCTCGCTCACCGGAATCACCACGCTGAGCACCCCGTTGTCGTAGGACGCCGAGATCTTGCCCGCGTCGATTCCGCTTCCGAGGGTGAGCTGGCGCACGAACGAGCCGCTCGGCCGCTCCTGCGTCATCCAATCCGCGTCCTCGGCGGCGGAGATGGTGCGGGTGGCGCGGATGGTCAGCAACTGGCCCTCGACGTCGATGTCGACCGAGCCGGGGTCGACGCCGGGGATGTCGGCATTCAGAACGTAGTGATCGCCGGACCGGTAGAGGTCCATTGGCACGAAACGAGGCCCACGGCGACCATCGAACATGGAGGCCGTCATGCGGTCCAATTCGCGGAACGGGTCGAAATACAATGCCATCTCTCTTGCTCCTTCTGTTCAGTTCCTCCGCGCCCTGCGGAGGAGGATTCGGGTTCAGCACCAGAATCCCGCCGCCGCGAGGCATCACCCAGAGTCCAAAGTCACCCGTTCGGGGGTGCAGCCCGGTCCGGGGTGCGCGCTCCGCCCACGACGGGACGTTAGGCCCTAGGGGAGTCGGCGCGTTCGAGGCATCGTGGAGGAAGCGGGCCTGTGTGGGCCGTTGTCGTCGGGGATCACGAGGAGAATGCGCATGGAAAACAAGACGGTCGTCGCGTGGGACTCGTCACCGTCCGCGGAAGCGGCACTCGAGTGGGCGATCGAACGCGAGCGCGGCCGGAACGGCACCATCGCGATAGTGCGTGTGCTCGGCGAGATCGACACGGACGCCGACTTCAGCGCCACCGAGCGCGAGGTCGCAGTGGAGCGGGAGGGACTGGATGCGGCGGCCCTCCGGGCACAGCGTGCCGCCCCCGACTGCCTCGTGACCGCCACGACAATTCGCGGTAAACCGTACGACGAATTGCTCCGCTTCGTTCGGCCGGACTGGGTCGTGGCCGTGGGAACCCAGCAGCGCACCGCCGCACGATTCCGCTATGGCGGGTCGATGGGCGCGCGGCTCGCTGCTGTGGCGCAGGGGCCGGTCGCCATCATCCCCGAGCACGTCACGGCGAATCGCTCCGGCATCGTCGTCGGAGTCAACGGATCTTCCACTTCCCGCGCTGCTGTCCTGGTGGCGGCCGCAGAGGCTGACGAGCGCGGCGAGCCGCTCGTCCTGGTGCATGCCTGGCGCGGGCCGTCGCTGTTGCCCGGCCAGCCGATGCGTGACCCGGTCATCCTCCGCCTCCTCGAGGATGAGAGCAGGCACATTCTCGCCGAGGCCGGCGAGAATGTGCGGCAGAATTTCCCGCGAGTGAAGGCGGAGCGGAGGTCGTTGCACGGCTCCCCTCATGAGGTTCTGCAGCGCTCTGCCAAGACGGCCGTCGCACTCGTGCTCGGCAGTCGCGGTCTCCACGGTGTCCGCCGAGTTCTGCTCGGCTCGGTGAGCCACGGCATCGTGCTCGACCTCGCGACTCCCACCATCATCGTCGGAGAGTTGGCCCCGGTGCTCGACGGCGTTTCGGAGGACAAGCCCCGACGGTCATAGCGATCGCAGCGGTAGCAGCCGGCGCTCCGAAGGCGCGGGTCCCTCCCATCCCGTCCCGTCCCGTCCGTGAATGCCTAGCGCCGATGGCCAGAGTGTCCGGGCTCGCGCGTGGCCTTCAGAACGCCGGGATGCTCGTCGGGCAGCGCATGGCGCTTGCCGTCGCCCAGCAGGGCGAGATTCCGCCGCTCCCACTCGCGCAGCGCCTGTCGCTGCGGCTCGACGGCATTCCATTCGGCGCAGGCCATGGTGGACTTCCCACAGGTGCACAGGAGGGCGTTGCCGTCACTGTCGCGATGCAGCCGCTCGACCCTCGAGAGTGCAGCCATGATCCGGTCGTTCAGGCGGCGGGCGAGCTCGGTGTTCCGCTCCGCGCGCCGGGTGACCTCGTTCTCGACGAGACCGCGTGCGCCGCCGAGGGTCGGGTTGCCGAAGTCATCGGCGATGGACTTCGTGAGGTCGTCCACGCGGGTCCGGAGTTCGGCGATCGTCTCGTCGGCGACCGTCCGTTCCGCTGCGGTCGACGTCACGAGCCGCCGGTGCGTCTGAATCGCCTCACCGTACCGTTCCCGCCACCGCTCGAGGTGATCGGTGTCGCGTCTCTCGGCCTTGTCGGAGCCGAGGTGCCGTGAGCAGAACGCACAGACCACCTGGTCGGAGGGCGAGGTGAACCGGAAGGGCTGCAGCATGCGGCAGCAATAGCATTCCGCGTCGATGTCGACGTGAAGCGGGTACTTATGGGGCACAGGAACTCCTACCGGCGGGGTGCGCGCTGGGGAAAGCCTAGCGAGCGGCCCTCCCCACCGGCGCGCCGGGTCGGCGGAGGCGCGATCACAGCATCGGCCGCGGTGGCGAAGCCGATGCTGCAGTCGTGCCGCGCGGTAAGGACCTAAGCCCCTGAGATCGGCCGCACCGCGCCCTAGGATTCTCGATATCCGGGCCGGGCTTCGCGAGCGAAACGGCACCGGAGTTCCCTCTAGCGACCGAAGGGATGACCGCTCATGCTGCGTGCACTGGGTATGGCCATTGCGCGGCACCGGCTCATTGCCCTCCTGTCCTGGGTGATCGTGCTCGCCGTGTGCGGCGCGACCGCCCTCGCCGGTGTCACGGGGGAGAACCTGTTCCAGCGGCTCACCAGCGCTGGGCCATCGGTCAAGGGCGAAGCGAGCCGGGCGAACGACCTGCTGCAGAGCACCAAGAACAAGAACACCGAATCCCTGTCGCTGCTGCTCTACAAGGTCGACCTCTCCTCACCGGAGTTGGGCAGGATTCTTGGCGACGCCGCCACGGCGCTCACGAAGATCGCCGGCGTCACCACCGTGCTGAACCCGCTGGCGATTCCCCGCTTGGCCAACGGCCAGCCCGCTCCCGCCGCCGGCGCGCTGCTGGCATCCGACGGCAAGGGGATGCTGCTGTCCGTGTCGATGAAGACGACCGCTGGCACCCTCAGCGACACGGTCCTTGGTGCGGTGCAACGACGGCTGGATTCGACGGCCGCCGAAGTGCGCACGCTGGTACCGGATGCCACCGTCGAGGTGGGCGGATCGCCCCTGATCGTCAAGTCCCTCATCGCGGTCGCCGAAACCGACCTGCAGAGGGGCGAGCTCATCTCGCTGCCGATCGCTCTGTTTGTGATGCTGATCATCTTCGGCGGCTTCCTCGCGGCCGGCATCCCGCTCGTGGGCGCGATCGCCTCCATCCTCGGCGCACTTGGCGCGCTGTACGGGTTCAGCTACCTGATGGAGATCGACACCACCGTGATGAACGTGATCACGGTCATCGGGCTCGGCCTGTCGATCGACTACAGCCTGCTGATCGTGAGCCGGTTCCGCGAGGAGTTCCGGGCGATGGTGGAGCAGTCTGCCGTCAATGGTCAGCCGCTTGCGGTGCCACGCAGGGGTGAGCATCGCACCTCCGAGCGGCACGAACTGATGCTGCAGGCGGTCGGCGCCACCATCAACACGGCGGGGCGCACCGTGCTCTTTTCCGGATTGACCTTCGCGATCGCAACGGCGGGCCTGTTCGTCTTCGAGCCGGCGATCATCCGCGCCATCGCCATCGGGGCGAGCACGGTCGTGCTGATCGCCGTGCTGACGGCGCTCGTGCTTGTGCCGGCGCTGCTGGGCTATCTCGGGGAGCGGCTGTTCCAGCCGGGGCTGCTGACCCGAATCCCCGGACTTGGCGGGGTGCTCAGCCGCTTCGGCGATGTGGCCCCGCGAGAGGGCGTCTTCTCCAAGTTGACCCGCGGCGTGCAGCGCGCACCCTGGCTCATCGCCGCGGCGGGGATCGCGGTCCTGCTGCTGCTCGGCAGCCCGGCGCTCACGATGAAAATCGCCAACAATGCCGACGACGCGATCCCGAAGGCATCGACGCAGTACGGCTTCCTCACCGCGCTGGCGAATTATTTCCCCAATGCCACTGCCGCAAGAGTGCAGTTGGTGGGCGAAACCGACCAGAGCTCCGCGACGGCATGGGCTGAGCGGGTGAGCGCTCTTCCGCATGTCACGGCGACCACGACTCCCATCCGGATCAATGGCTATTGGGTGTCACGGGTGAGCGTCCAGCAGCACCAGGGCACCACCGTCGTGCGGGAGATCAGGTCGGATCGCCCCGCCTTCACCAGCTGGGTCGGCGGCTCGGACGCCGCGTCGGTGGACTACACCCAGTCGCTGTTGCGGGGAGCGCCGTTGGCGGCGCTCATCATCGCCCTGGCCACCTTCGTGCTGCTGTTCCTGATGACCGGTTCCGTCGTCATCCCGCTCACGGCGCTGCTGATCAGCGCGATCTCGCTCGCCGCGGCCGTCGGCGTGCTGGTCTGGGGATTCCAGGACGGCAATCTCGCCGGGGTGCTGAGCTTCGACGCCTCCACCATCTCGGGCGTCGACGCGCTCGTGCTGACCCTGGTGCTGACCTTCGGCTTCGGCCTGGCCATGGACTACGAGATGTTCCTGCTCGCCCGCATCAAGGAACACCATGAGCAGGGCGAAAGCACCCGGCTCGCCATCGAGACCGGGCTGCAGAGTTCGGGACGGATCATCACTTCGGCCGGTTTGATCATCGTGCTGGTCTTCATCGGATTCGCCACCGGGCAGCTGATGCAGATGAAGCAGATCGGCATCTCGCTCGCGGTGGCTGTGCTGCTCGACGCGACCCTCGTGCGCACGATCCTGGTTCCGTCGGTGATGACCGCGCTGGAGAAGGGACTCTGGTGGGCGCCACGGTGGATGGAGCCCATCCACGCCCGCTTCGGCCTGCGCGAGTGAACCGGAGCCGTCGGGGTCGTCAGGCCCGGTCGTTCCCGGCTGTCTCCCGCGCGGGCTGCAGCACGGGCTGCAGCAGGAACAGTCGCACCGTGCGGCCCGACTCCCGCTCGTAGGCGCGGTACCCCGGCCACTGCTGCTCGATTCGACGCCAGGCATCCTCCCGCCCGGACTCGTCGATGCGGGTGGCGCGAACCGACATGCGGTTGCCGCGCACGCTGATGGCCGCATCGGGATGGGCGGTGAGGTTGTAGGTCCAGGCCGGATGCCGCTGCCGGGCATAACTCGTTCCCGCCACGATCGCGCGCCCGTGTCCGTCGGGCGTGTACATGAGTTCGGTGTCGCGCTCGATGCCCGACTTGGCGCCGATGGAGTGGAGCACAAGCGACGGCACGAGCAGTCCGCTGAGCTGCACCCGGCCGCCGCTGATCCGCTTCAGCAGCCACTCGAACGACGGCAGCGCCCTCGGTGCGACCCAGCGGAACAACCGCGTCCGGGTGAGCGGTGCGACGACGAGGCGCACGATCCGGAGCGAAGAACGCATACCCCATTCTCACCGCACATCCGCCGGAATGACCCGGTGGGGCGCGTGATGCTCGACCGGGTCAGGTTCCGACTCGTCCGCGATGGCAGCGGGATCCCTCGCATCATCTGCCCGTGAGCCTCTTCGGCGATCGGCGCAGCAGCCTGTCGTATCGGGCCTCCGCGCGCTTGCTCCGCGCCTGCTCGCGTGCGTGCAGCCGTCCGTAGCTGAAGGTGTTCTCTCCGAGGTTGTGAGCCATTCCGCTCAGTCGCAGCAGGGTGGATTGCGCAACGATGCTGTCGTGGTGCTCACCGAGAACCTCCTGCAGCGATTTCGCCGCTCCGGCGAGCCGCTTCGCCCGCTTGGGCGCGATCGGTAGAAAGAGTTCCTCGCTGTAACGCACCTTCTTTGCCGCCTTGCGCACGTCGTGCAACGCCCGTTCGTGGGGATCTCCCGCGGGGGTCCTCTTCGCCGCACGCATCGCCCTGCGCAGTTTCACGATGCGGCGATCGATCATTCCTGGCAGCATGGTCTTCGCCGGAGCGGAGGCCTCCTCGGTCAACGTCGGGGACGCGATGAGGTCATCCAGGGCGTCGAGGAGCCGGAAGTAGCGTTCCGAGTCAAGAGCCTGCAGCATCGCCGACTGTTCTGCGGCGGATTCCGCCACCAGTTGAGTGCGAATTGTGCTGGCAATCGGGCCGACGACCATGTCGGGCGGCTCCGCGCGAAGAAGAGCATCGAGCCGCTCTGAGAGTATGTGGAGGTCCCGCGACGCGCCGAGAATCGCAGCGAGCCAGCCGAGGTCGGATCTGAGCATCGGAATTGACCGCCCCGACAGGAGGCCGCCGAAGGTGACGAACGCGGATCGCAGCGTGGCGATTGCTATTCGCATTCTGTGAATCGCCTCCGGCCGCTCGTCCCGCACGAGCGGATCCTGGCTCACGAGCCGTGCCCGGTACTGGCGGAGCGCGGCCATCAGCAGGTCTCCGGCGCTGCCTGGCGTGGTCATCGGGGCGGTCCGCTGGGGTGCGCGACCACCGAGAGCGCGGGCGAGTTTGGACGAGGACGTCGACGGCCACACGTCAACCGTGCGGAACATCCTGTCTGCGACAGCGAGGAACGAGCCGGTGGCATCCACAAGCTCGACCTCCCATTCCCGCCAGGATTGGGGGAGTGGATCGGGTCCGAGCCGCTCGGAATTCACCACGTCGTCGCAGAAGAGCGCGAGAATCCGGTCGTCATCGGCGCGCAACCGCACGACGGTGCGGTGGGTTCGAAGTCTCACCACCGGCAGCAGTGCGTGCCCGCGCACGTGTACCGCCACGAGACGTCGAAACCGATCGGGAATCCGCAGCGGATCAGACTCGAGCGGTTCGTGGAGTTCACTGCGTTCGTCGGCCGCAATCGGAAGCTTCAGATGCCACCCGGCATCGTCGCCCCCGGTGCGACGCCGGAGCGTTATGTGCTCCCCGGCGAGTGCGAGTGTCTCGGTGTCGAAGTAGACGGCCTCAAGCTCATTGACCTCCGGCGGATCCACGCGCGAGACGCCCGCGAGCGAGCGCAGGTCCGGAACGGTCGTCGATTCGTCGACGTCGTATTTGCGTTCGATCTCCCGCATATCCTCAGCAGCCATTTCACGAGTCCCAGGTCACGAACGAATCGGGCAGACCGGATGTCAGGGGCGACGACCGGAGTTCGCCCCGTCGACGTGGTTCTCGACACGGTGCAGTGCCCGAATCGGGTGACGGGTGACGGGATCCCGGGCCGGCGGGGCGAATATCTCCTCGGCCTCCGTCATGGAGCCGACGAAGTACGTGCGCACGGGATCGGCGAACTCGAGCACCTCATACGTGCCTGAGTTGAGACTGATGAAACCGATAAGACAGAAGGGGCTGTCCCAGGGCACCCGTCCGTCGCTCACCCTCCACTCGCCGTGCGACATGGGCGTGATCAACACGTCAGTCCGCGTCTCGGCGAGTCGGCGGTCGGTATTCATGAGGATCCCTTGCTCGGCTGGATGCCGCTGGAGGTCTGTGGAATCATCGTGATCGGCGCGCCCCTTATCCCACAGAGCCAAAGGTCCCTCCTGGCGTCGAGGCACACGTCGACTACGGCCATTTCGTAGGGGGTATCACGACCGGCGCCTCCGGCAATCCGCCGTACGCTGATCACATGCCCGCGCTCAGCTGATTCGCCTACCGTGCTGCCGCCGTGCTCTCGGGAATCGCGCAGTCGGTGCTGACGTCGTTCGGCGGCGGCAACGGCAACGGCGACCCGGAGATCCTGCGCGCAAACGCCGCGCGGGAGCACCATGACGTCGCACTCGATCGCAACGACAGGAACAAGATGATCACCCTTCAGCAGGACGCCGACGGATTCGTCCGCATGAACCGGCATTTTCCGAACAGTTTGCCCGTCATCGTCGTCTTCGCTGACGGTGAATCTGAGGTGTTCTCCGGTCAGCACCTCAACGCGGCCTATGACGAGGCGCTGGCGTCGTACCGGGCCGGGAACAACCTCGACGCGAAGGGCTTTTCGCGTGGTCCGGCCAAGACCGTTCACCCGACGAACAAGATCGAATTCGTGCCGGTCCATCCCGGAATGGGCGCGTAGGACGCGCTATCGCAGCTGGTCGGGAATCGCGGGGCATTTCTCCCACTCCAGCAACAGCTCCTGTGCGCGCGCCAGAGATCGGAGATCGCTTTCCAGGCTGTCCATCAGCGCCCGCACGGCGTCTTCGGTGTCAGCGACGAGGTCGAATCGCATTCGCCCACGACCCTCGGTGACGAGAACCTGCCCGACCTTCGGTACGAAAACGAGCATCTGGTCGATAACCAACAGATGATGCTCGTGATGGCGGCGCAGGTCTTGCCCGAGCAGTTGCAACGTCGGAACCGAGGCAGAGGGATGAAGGGTTGCGGTCATTGCGATCATGGAAGGAGCCTGCGGGGCGAATGCGGACGAACGGTAAATTTCACCTGTGCGTCTGCCGTCAAACAGGTTTCGAATGATCGATCGAATGCGGGAGCAACCGAAAAGTGCCGCCAATTCCGCCGCGACTCATTCACAGGTCCTTGCGCCGGAACAGCCGTGCCGCCAGGGCGACGAGAAGCACCGCGAGCGCGAGTGAGGTGACCACGGGCCAGAGCACGTCGGGGTTCGCTCCCGCCGCACTCCGCGCGATCTCCGAGGGGATCGCCGCGGGTGAGTATGTGCCGAGCGGTCTCCAGAGGGCCGCGATCGAGATCAGCGCATAGGCGCCGAGGCCCGCTCCGGCTGCCCCCGCCGCGGAGTTGATGAGCACGGAGAGGAGCGTCATCAGGGCGACGAAGAGCACCCCGAAGACGAGCCAGACCAGTGCGGACGACCACAGGGCAGCGCCCGGAGCCGCGCCGAAGGTGATGGCAGTGACGGCCCAGGTGACGAGGGTTCCCCCGACGACCAGCGCCGCGAGGTACGCACTGTGCACTGCGGCCTTGGCGATCACGAAGGCGACGCGCGAGACCGGCTTGGTGAGCACCAATGCCGCGGTGCCACTCCTGACCTCCGCCGAGACGATGCCGCCGTAGATGATGATCAGGGCGAACAGCGCGATCTGCGAGAGGTTCTTGGCCCACTGGGTGTATGCGTCGAGGTAGGTGGGTGGCGGGATCGTGAGCCCGGCGAGCTGGCTGCCGGCGACCGCGCCCACGATCTCGGGCGTGAACCGAGCAAGCACCGGCCCGGTCAGGGCGAAGAACAGCAGGATGCCCGGAAGCACCCAGATGCGCCAGGTGCGCAGGATCTCCAGCGCCTCCTTGCGGGCAAACACCGTGAAGCCGTTCATCGCCGGTCACCGCCCACGAGCTGGACGAAGACCTCTTCGAGCCCCATTTCGCCGGCCTCGAAGCGGCTCAGCGCGATTCCCCGTGCTGCGACCATCGCGGGAATCTGCCGCTGCGCCTCACTCACGTCGGCCACGGTGACCTCGATGACACCGAGCGTGCCCCGCGTGACGGTCGCCGCCCACGACTGCCGCCGGATCTCCGCGGCGAGCTCGTCGGCACCCTCGGCGACCTCGATCAGCACCTTGCGCACCCCGTATCGTGCCGTGAGTTCGTCGATCGGGGCCCGTGCGACAACGCGCCCGTGATCGAGGATGGCCACGGTGTCACACACCCGTTCCACGTCGCCGAGGATGTGGGTGGAGAAGAACACCGTGGTGCGCCCGCGCAGCGAGGCGATCATGTCGAGCACATCCTTGCGCCCCATCGGATCCAGGGCGCTCGTCGGCTCGTCGAGCAGCAGCAGTCGCGGCGCGTTGATGAGTGCCTGGGCCACGCCGAGGCGCTGCTTCATGCCACGGGAGTACCCGCCGATCTTCGCCGTCACATCGCCGAGCCCGGCCAGGCCGAGGAGCATCTCCACCCGGCCGGCCAGCACCGCGCGATCGAGGTCGAAGAGCCCTCCAGCGAAGCGCAGGAATTGCTCTCCCGTCATCCATTCGTAGAATCCGGGAACGTCGGGGAGGAACCCGATCTCTGACCGCACCGCGTTCGCGTCCTGCGCGACGTCTCGGCCGAGGATCCGCACCGAGCCTGTGCTCGGTCGCGTGAGCCCGGTGAGGAGGCGCAGCATCGTCGTCTTGCCCGCCCCGTTGGGGCCGAGGAAGCCGAACACCGACCCCTCATCCACCATCAGGTCGACAGCATCGAGCGCGTGGGTGTGGCCGTAGGTCTTGGTCAGCGCGGCGGTCTGGATGGCGGCGGTCATCGGTCGTCGGCCCCCGGGCGCGGTCCGTACAGGGCATCCCCGACATCGTCGATCGAGGCAGCCGGAGCCGCGGGCGTGTCGGCGACAGCCGCCGGTCGGCGACCGATCGCCAGGTAACAGATCGCACCCAGGGTGTTGACGAGCAGGATGATCGCGACCCAGATCCACTTGTTCGCCAGCGTCACACGCTCGGTGGGCCGCCGGTACAGGTCGACGAGGGCGATCACGTCGAGCGTGATCTGCACGACCGCCAGCACGGCTGCGAGCACGAAGACCCAACCGGGAATGGTGGAGAGGTCGGGATTCATTGGTCGCGCCCTTTCGTCAGGGGTGAATCGGTCAGGTCACGCCGCTGTTCGGTATTGCGGCCGATGCGGGCCATGCCGATGAGCATGGCGAACGGAAGGATGAGGGAGTAGGCGAGCCCGGCCAGAATGATCCAGACTCCGACGCCTCCTCCGAGGGCGTAGAGGGTCTGGATGAGCACCGCCAGCGCGAGTGTCGCGAACGAAAGGCTCAGGGCCGAGGCCCCGATGCGATTGAGCGGCGCTCGACGACGCACGTGAACCCATCCCGCCGACGCCAGCGGCACCGCCGCGAGCACGGACAGGAACAACAGCGCGGACCCGCGACCCAGGTAGCCGTCCACCTGCCCGGTGAGACCCCAATGGCTGGGAACGCGCGCGGGGAGTCCTGGCCAGCTGACCAGGGCGATCGTCGCGAAGTCGACGAGCACGAGCACCGGCCCGGGCAGCGTCCCGGCCACGATTCGCGGTGGAACGGAGGCGAACGGCACGTCCTCGTCGTCGGGGCGCACGATTCTCGTGGCCACCGCGACCGCTCCGAAGTTGACGGTCCACCCCATCCCCAGGGCCTTGGGCACCAGGATCCGCCGATCCAGGGGGTTCCACCAGCGCGATGCGTACCGCTCAGAGGTGGGGGCGCGCAGGTCGTAGGGCATGCCAAGCAGTCGGCCGGTCAACTTCGGCGAAGGCCGGACGCCGGCATCCGTCTCGGACGAGACATCGGCGAATCCGGCGGCCAACTCCGCGGGGGAGCCGAGTTCCGCGAGCACTCGGACGGCATCGTCCGGGAGGCCGGCGGTGTGGCCCAGTCGGGTCAGCACGTGAGACCACAGGTCCGCCACTTCCTCGTCGAGGCCGACCGCAACCGTGGACACCGCCGCGCGGCGGAAGCGGGCGAAGTAGTCGTCGATCACCGCGGCAGTCGCGGCGGAGAGGTCACGGTCAGTCACTCGTTCTCTCGCTTTCCAGAAGGCTGTCCATGGCGTTCGTCATGTCCTTCCAGGCTCGGTTCATCCCCGCGAACGCCGTTTCGCCAGCGGTCGACAGCCGGTAGTACTTGCGTGGCGGTCCCACGGGGGATTCCTGCCAGGCGGAGGTGATGAGCCCGGACTTCTTCAGCCGGGAGAGCAGCGGATACGCGGTTCCCGCGGTGATGGCCAACCCCGGGTATGCGCCGAGCCGGTCCACGATCTCGCCCCCGTACGCCTCGCCCGTGTGCAGGAGCGCGAGAATGGCCAGCTCCACGACACCCTTGCGGAACTGGGACGGGATCGTCTCGCCGCCTGCGGTCATCGGCTGCCTCATTCCCTAGCGTGCAACACCATCTTCTATGTATTGCAAGGTAGCAGATGGGAACGAGTTGGACCAGCGCCTGCGACCGTGGATGGCTCGGCGCAGGAGCGCCGCATCGGGAGAGGAAAAACATCCTTGGGGAGTAGAGCGTCGTCGCCACACGGTCCGACGATGTGTGGCAGTCTCGTCGCCATGGCAATGACCCGACAACTGATCACTCTGGCCGATGGCCGTACCCTCGATGTCTTTCTGGCCGGCGCCGACGATGCACCCCTGGTGGTCAACCTTCCCGGCACCCCTCAGGGCCATCGCCTCCTTCCCGCCCTGGAGGAAGCCGCGGAACTGACCGGGGTGCGGATCGCCTCGATCGCGCGACCGGGCTATGCCGGCTCCACCCGCCTGCCCGGCCGATCCGTTGCCGACGTGGTGCCCGACGTGCTGGAGGTGGTCGACGCGCTGGGCGTTGCCCGGTTCGCGGTCGTGGGAACCTCCGGTGGCGGTCCGCACGCGCTGGCGTGCGGAGCCCTCGCCGGCGACCGGTGCGTCGCCGTCGCGGTCGTCAGCGGTGTCGGCCCGTGGGATGCGGCGGGGCTGGACTTCCTCCACGGCATGGGGGAAGGCAATGAGGTCGAGTTCGGGGCAGCGCTGCGGGGAGAGAACCCGCTGCGCGAGTTGCTCGCGCTCTGGAGTGAAGAGATCCTGTCGGCGGGGGAGGAAGGCACCTTCGCCTCCCTGCAGAGCGTGCTGAGCCCACCGGACCAGAGGGTCATGACCGGGGAATTTGCCAGGCACATGCATGAGAGCTTCTGCCTCGCCCTGCAGAATGGCGTCGACGGTTGGGGCGATGACGACCTGGCCTTCACCCGGCCCTGGGGTTTCGATCTGGCTGGCCTCGGCGTGCCCGTCTTCCTCTGGCAGGGGGAACAAGACCTCATGGTGCCTCCGGCCCACGGGCGCTGGCTTGCCGACGCCGTGCCGAACTGCCGCGCGCGGCTGCTGCCCGACGACGGCCATCTCACCGTGCTCCTCAACCGCCCGGCCGAAATTCTCGCGGATCTCGCCGCCGCGTTCCGCATCCAGGGCTGAGAGCCTCGCGATGGTCGTACGTATCCTGCGCGCGCACGACAGGCGTCCACAACCATGGCAGAACGGGCTCGGCTCGACCAGCCAGATCCTGCTGTGGCCACCCGGTTCGACGCACCTCACATTCGACTGGCGAGTGAGCATTGCCGAGATGACGGTGGAGGCCGCGTTTTCATCGCTGCCCGGCATTGATCGCACCCTGGTCGCGCTCGGCGGGGACGGCATCCGCCTCACGGTCGACGGTCGGGTCACCGAGTTGGCCGAGTTCGAGGCGGTGTCCTTCGCCGGCGAGTGCACCGTGAGTGGCGGGCCGCGAGGCGCGGCGACTCGCGATCTCAATCTCATGGTGCGGCGCGGCACGAAGTCGGCGAAGTTACGGGTCTTCACCGCCCCCGTCGTTCACGAACTCGATGCCGACGGATCGGACGCGATTCTCGCCGTGATCGGTGACGGAAGCGGGCTCCTGACCTGCGCGGATGCCGAACCCACGACATTCGGTGCGGGCGACGGCGTCCTCCTGCGCGGCGGCGATATGCACGGCGGCGATCGCGTCAGACTCGAGACATCCGGCGCCTCGATCGTGGTGACCGCGAGCGGGGTCTCGCAAAACTGAGTGAACCATGGTTCACTACCTCATGGAGGCCCGCCGCGCGCACCATCGTCGCCCAACACGGCCGCGGTACCGCCACGATCAAGGCCGTTGCGAGGCGCTCACCGGTTCGGACACCGTCGCCCACGGCGCACGCGGCAAGGGAGATCACCGATGAACACCCACACCGTCACCAACCAGGCGCCGCCCAGGGTTGACCTCAACGAATTCGACACGAATCACCCGATCGTTCAGGCCGTCGAACAGTTTGATGCGGGTTGGGCGCTGCCCGAACTGCACGAGGTCGGGCAACACGTTGGCACAGCGGAATTCCAACATGATGCCGCACTCGCCAACAGCGCCGAACCCGAGCTGCATGCCTACGACCGCGTCGGCAACCGCATCGACGAGGTGGAATATCACCCCTCCTATACCCGGATCATCTCGGCCGCCGTCGGTTTCGGGGCACACACCTCCGCCTGGGCCACTCCGCGACCGGGGGCGAACGTGTCCCGGGCGGCCGCCTTCATGCTGTTCTCCCAGATCGAGCCGGGCCACGCCTGTCCGATCTCGATGACGCACGCCGCCGTGCCGACGCTCGCCGCATCTGCCCGGTTGGCCGCCGAGTGGATGCCGCGGCTGCTCAGCCGCCAGTACGACGGCGCACTCGCGGCGGGCAAGCCTTCGGCTCTCTTCGGCATGGCGATGACCGAGAAACAGGGCGGATCCGACGTGCGCACCAATCGCACGACCGCCACGAAGACCGGCGATGATCGGTATTCCCTGACCGGGCACAAATGGTTCTGCAGCGCACCGATGTCCGATGCATTCCTGGTGCTCGCCCAGGCCCCGGCCGGGCTGAGTTGCCTGCTGGTACCCCGGGTACTGGACGACGGCACTCGAAATGTGTTTCGGATTGAGCGGTTGAAGGACAAGCTCGGCAACCGCTCAAACGCCTCGAGCGAGGTTGAGTTCGATGACACCACGGGCTTTCTCGTGGGGGAGGAGGGCCGCGGCGTGCGCACCATCATCGAAATGGTGTCGCGCACGCGGCTCGATTGCATCTTTGGCAGCACCGCCGGCATGCGGCAGTCGACCGCCGAGGCGCTCTGGCACGTTCGGCACCGTTCAGCGTTCGGGCGCACCCTGGTCGACCAGCCGGCGATGACGGCCGTGGTCGCCGATCTTGCGCTCGAGTCGGAGGCGGCCACCGTCACGGCGTTGCGCCTGGCCCGCGCGCACGACGACGACGCCGACGACCAGGAGCGGGCATTTCGCCGCCTGGCCACGGCCGTATCGAAGTACTGGATCTGCAAGCGCGGTCCCGAGCACGCCTACGAAGCGCTGGAATGCCTGGGCGGCAATGGCTACACGGAGGCCTTCCCCCTCGCGCGCCGCTACCGTGAACAGCCGGTCCTGGCGGTCTGGGAGGGGTCCGGCAACGTGATCGCGCTCGATGTGCTGCGGGCGCTGTCACGCGAACCGGAGAGCGCGGCAGCCTTCGAGGCGGAGATCGAACGTGCGTCGGGCGCGCATCCGCTGCTCGATGCCCACTGGGCACGCACCCGCGCCCTGCTGCGCAACGTCGCCGGAATGCACCCGGACGAGGCCGCCCTGAACGCGCGTCGCCTGGTCGAACAGCTTGCCCTGGCCCTCCAGGCGTCATTGTTGGTGCGATTCGCGCCTGGCCCGGTCGGGGAGGCGTTCGTGGGCAGCCGGCTCGGGGACGCCCGCGGACAGCTCTACGGTGTGCTTCCCCCCGGAACCGATCTGGCGGCGATCCTCGAGCGGCACTGATTTGCTGCCCGCGCGGTGAAGTGGCAGCACTCCACTCAGCGAGAGGGCACCGCACGGCGCCCACTTCCGCCCAGACGACGCAGCCGGTAACCCTGGTCGATGAGACGGCCTTCGGCTCGGCATCCGGGATCACGACCGTCGCGGATGATCACCCGGCCCCCGACGGCCGGTCGGTTGATTACCATCCCGAAGATGTGACCGTCCTTGGTCTGGACGCCTCGAAATGACATCGACGGCGACGTTGTTCATTGGTGGCGTGTGGGTACCGGCGAGTGATGCCGGCACCCGGGAGATTCGCTGCCCGGCCGATCAGAGCCTGGCCGGCACGGTCAGTGAGGCCACCACAGCGGATGTCCACGCGGCGATCGGCGCGGCCCGCACCGCGTTCGATGCCGGCGTATGGGCCGGGGTTCCGGCCCCGGAACGCGGTGATTTTCTGCTGCGGGTAACCGCGGAGCTTCGAGCACGGCGGGCGGCGTTCGCCCGTGCCGAGACTCTCGACACCGGCAAGCGCCTGGTCGAGAGTGAAATCGACATGGACGACATCGCGAACTGCTTCACCTCCTTCGGCAAGCTCGCCGGGCAGGATGCGGGACGCCTCGTCGACGCCAGCGACGCCAACGTCGTCAGCCGTATCGTGCACGAACCCGTCGGCGTCTGCGGTCTGATCGCACCGTGGAACTACCCGCTGCTGCAGGCAGCGTGGAAGATCGCGCCGGCCCTCGCCGCCGGCAACACGTTCGTGCTCAAACCCAGCGAACTTACCCAGCACACGAGCATCCTCATGATGGAGCTGCTTGACGACCTCGGACTGCCCGCCGGGGTGGCCAACCTTGTGCTCGGTGCCGGTGCCGTGGCGGGGGGCTCTCGAGCCACCCCGACATCGACCTCGTGTCGTTCACCGGCGGCCTCGAAACCGACAAGGTCACCGCCTACGTCGCGAAGGGCCTCACCGAGGGCGCCCGCCTGCGCTGCGGCGGCACCTGGGGCGGGGAAGACCTCGAGCAGGGTTACTACTTCACCCCGACGGTGCTCGACCCGGTGCACTCCGGCATGTCCGTCGTCATCGACGAGGCCTTCGGACCGGTCGTCACCGTGGAAACGTTCACGACCGAAGCCGAAGCCGTGCGCATCGCCAATGACACCGTCTACGGTCTCGCCGGCGCCGTCTGGACGCAGGATGCCGGCCGCGCCCAACGCATCGCCAAGGCGCTGCGCCACGGAACCGTCTGGATCAACGACTTCCACCCCTACCTGCCCCAGGCGGAATGGGGCGGCTACGGCCACTCCGGCGTCGGCCGGGAGCTTGGCCCGATGGGCCTCGCCGAATAGCAGGAAACCAAACACATCTATCAGGACACCGCGCCAGCCGTCACCGGCTGGTTCCCGGCGCGCTGAGCGCCCGGTAAGGACGCACCATGACGGCACCGAACCAGACCGACTTCAACTAGATCGCCATCGGCGAAGGCTCGGCCGGAGCGGTCGTCGTCGCACGCCCGAGTGAAGACCCCGACGCCTAAAGTGACCTAAGTCCCATTTCGCGACCGTGCGGAGCCATACGGTGAGGAGCAAATGGAGGTTCGACCATGTATGGATGGGGCGGAGACAGCTGGGGAATTGCCGGCGTGATCACAATGGCACTGCTGATGATCCTGTTTTGGGGAGGTGTGGTTGCCGTCATCCTGCTCCTCGTTCGGCGCTCGCGCTCCGACCAGGGAACGACCGGTGTGCACCCGTCGCACCATGAGGCGGAGCGCATCCTGAATGAGCGTTTCGCCCGCGGTGAGATCGATGAAACCGAATATCTCGCCCGTCGAGCCGCGCTTCGACGTCCGGAATGACATCCGCCCGACCGTCGTCGTCCCGTGGGCTGGTGATCGTCGGGATTCTGGCGACGCTGATCCTCGCCGGGTTGTCGTTTGTGGTGGTGGCCGCGCTCGGAGGCGGACTGACCCGTGGCGGGCCCGGATCACAGTTCGGGGCGTGCAGGGTGCCGAATCTTCCCGGAACGGTCGTGAACGTCACTCTGACGAACATGGGCGGGCCCATGATGGGCGGAGGCAACGGACCGATGTCCGGTGGCGCCATGCGATTGAGCGCCGACCGCGCCACCGTCCGAAGCGGGACCGTGTCGTTCCTCGTGACGAACGGGGGCAGCATCACCCACGAAATGGTTGTGCTTCCCCTTGCCGGATCTCAGATTGTGGGAACACGTCCGATTGGCGGCGACGCGAGAATCGACGAGGCGGGCAGCCTGGGGGAGGCATCCAACAACTGTGGAGAGGGTGCGGGGGAAGGAATCCTGCCCGGAGCCTCTGGCTGGGTGAGCGTCACTCTGGCGCCCGGCCGGTATGAGTTGGTCTGCAACCTCCCCGGACACTACGCCGCCGGGATGTACAGCCAACTCACCGTCACCTGACAAAGCGCCGCGTGATGGGTGAAGCGATAGCTCCCGGAATGGTCAGCAAGAATCCGATTGGAGCAGATCGTCACCGACCTGCAGGCGCGCTTGGAGACCGCGGAGTGCTGGGCGAAATCGAGAACATGCGAAACAGCTTCGACGAGGCGAGGAACAAAGTCGTGACCATGCTGAGCACGGTTCGGCTCGCCCCACCTTTCGGGTCCTCACTGTTCCCTCTGGGCTGGAGTCTCGACGCCGAGCGGAGGCATCATTTCGATTGGGAAAGGGGGTCCCGATCGCGGCGCCCACCTTCGTCGTGCCAAGAATATCGCGACATCTTCGACGACCATTGCACCAAAATGGCGCACTTCGCGCCTCCATTAGGGGCGCTTGCCGGGCTTCACCAAATGCGATCCCCCTTCCCTTCAATACGTCGACAGTGATACCCTATGGGGGTATACGGGAAAGGCTGAGACTCGGTGATCAGCAGCAGACGAGAAGCTCCAGGAAGCCTCTGCCGCAACTGAGCGCCTCGATCGATCCTGACGCCGAATGCTCAACCAACCAACAACCAAGAGAAGAGAATCACCATGTGCAACCCCACAAGCGCAACGACTGAACTCGGATTGACCGACAAGAACCACGCGTGCACCTGCGGCACCGGCGATCAAGCCAGCGCCCACGCCGGCACGGCAGAGGCGGGGGCGGAAGGCACGGTCCGCGAACAGCACTTTGTCGAAGGCATGACCTGCAGCCACTGCGTCGAGAGTGTCACAGGAGAGCTTTCCGCGGTCGACGGTGTTGTGAGCGTGAGCGTCGACCTGAAGTCGGGTGCCGCATCCCGCGTCATGGTAGTCAGCTCCAAGCCAGTGCCGTTAGACGAAGTTCGTGCCGCCGTCACCGAAGCCGGTTACTCGCTGGTCAAGGTTTAGCGATGGCGTCTCCTAATGTCTCATGACCGGCGCGTCAGCGAATTTCTGACCATCTGCTCGGAACGATTGTTCTCAGCTGCCGCTAATACCCTTGGGGGTCTCCTTGATGGAAGTTCGCGGCTCTATCTCGCTTAATATTCCATTCAGGAGGGCAAGGCTCATTGACGTCATTGAGATTGACACCCCTCAGGTGGGGGCTCGAAGTTACCCGCTGCACGACGGCGAGGTGGATTTGGTCATCGCCCGGCGGACTGGCGCACGGCGACGGTACCGACGCTCTTCGAAAAATAGTTTTACCCCGCGTCGTCCCGCTGCTCCAAGGCGCGGACCTACTTTGCGTCGACCGGGTGCGATGGCCAGGGTCACCCAGCCGTACAGCGCCCATGACTAACCGGCTAGACTTAGCCGCATCGTGATGCGCATTGTGGTAAGCAGATGACCGGACAGGCAGCGAGTGTCGCGACGCGGGTTCGCTGGCGCCGAATGCTCCTGGTCCTGCTCGCCGTATCGGCGATTCTTTCCGGTTTGTTGGCGATGCACGGATTGACCACTTCCAGCGTGGACCGCGCCCATGCCTCTTTGACCGCAAATGATCAGGCGGCGAACACCGTCATGCACGGCTCCGGCAACGTGATTCCCGCAGCCATGAACTCCCGTTCGCCGTCGAGTGCCCAAAACTGCGACGGCGGCTGCGGTCCCAACCAAGAAATGCTTGGTATGGCCTGCGTTCTGGCGCTTCTATTCACTGTTCTCTTGTTCGCCCTGCACCCTGCTTTGAGCCGGCGGGAGAAAATCCGCCGCAACGTCTCGGCCCTCGCAGCGAAAGTCTCGGCCCTTGCTCCGCCGACACCGCCATCCCTGCACTGCCTCTCCATTAGTCGAACCTGATTCTCCTCCGCCCGACTTCGCCTGGCAGACGCCCATTCCGGTCGGGCGGCTGAATCAAGCCTCGTTCGGTGATGGAACGAATCACATCAGCTATCACCCAAGGGAGCTGGCTCCTTCACGCGGCCTTCCGGCGCTTAGGTTCAGTCCCCTAACCATGGGGTCCAACCAAGAACTACCCTGCAGCTTTCGTGCTCACCCACGAAGAAGCCACTACCAGGAACGACATTCTTGGGACCGCCTCAGTACCCTGCCACCTGTCCGAGCTACTGATCTTCAGCAGCCCAAACTGGTCACTCTTTCAACTCCTCAATCCCACAAAAGGACTACCCTCATGGGCCGCACAAAAATCCGAACTACTGAACGGCGAGCTGCCGCCGCCGAGATACTCCGCACTCACGAGAGACAAGAACGACGACGTAAGTTCCTCATCTATGGAATCGGCGCAATAACACTGGCAGCAATCGTTATACCGACAACAGTGTTGCTTGCCGGAGCCCAGCAACACGAGGCAGCAATCCAAACTGCGGCCGGTAAGGCCATAGCCGGCGTGCGGACCTTTTCGAACCTGAGCCGCAATCACCTCGCGTCGCCCGGACCCTTTGCTCAGAACCCGCCCGTGGGGGGAGACCACTCGCCCAACTTCGTCAATTGTGGCACCTATACCCAGCCCATCGACGGCGGTCGCGCCGTCCACTCTCTCGAACACGGAGCAGTCTGGGTTACCTATGGACCCTCGCTGCCGAACGCCGAAGTGCAAGCCCTCACAGCTCAAGCCAAAGCACAGAAATATGAGCTGCTGTCCCCGCGGGACGGCCTCCCCAGCCCAATCGTGGCATCTGCCTGGGGGCTGCAACTCCAAGTTTCCGATGCCAGTGATCTGCGCCTGGCTGCATTCCTCCACAAATACCAGCAGGGGCCCCAAACACCCGAACCGGGCGCTGCATGCAGTGGAGCCCCGACGAATTGATCAGATATTCGAGGAATGAGCAATACACGTCCCTCCGTAACCACCCCACCGATCGGAAGCGAATGAACTCCACCCGTCTTGTCGCTGCGGCCGCAGCAACGGTAGCCATCGTGAGCGCGACGCTACTGCTGTCGGGCTGTACCCCTGGCATCGCCGCGTCGCCCGATGAATCCGCGAAGGTTGCGAATGCCGCGCACATTCATGAGCTGATAGCCGGCGTCGCCCCAGGCGTGCTCCTGGTGGCCACCCATGACGGCCTTTTCAAGCTCCCGATCAGTACCTCCGGTGCGACTAATGCGGTCGGGCCAATTGGCGGGTTGGATTTTGATCCCATGGGCTTCACCATCGCTGCCGGGACCGCATATGCGTCTGGGCATCCCGGCCCCACTGCACCGAAATCGTTCGGAAGCCCAAACTTAGGGCTCATCACCAGTACCGACCTCGGGGAGACATGGACCAACACCGCGCTCACCGGAATGACTGACTTCCATGGACTTGCCGTCATGATTGGCGGAGGCGGCCCCCCTCGAGTGTTCGGAATTAATGAAAGCAGACAGCGAATCGATCGCAGCCTTGATGGCGGTGTGACTTGGAATGCCGGCCCGTCCCTGATCGCTCGTGACATCCTCGTCGCCAATACGACCTTGTACGCAACAACCCCCGAGGGCCTCGCGGTCAGCAACGACGCGGGAGCCACCTTTTCCCTCGATCCCACGGCGCCGCCCCTATACCTCCTCGCTACCGATAAGGAGAGCACTCTCGCCGGAGTCGACAGTAGCGGCACCCTTTGGATTAGGCCGGCCGGGCAGAACTGGAGCTCCGGCCGCAGTCTAACCGGGCCTGTTCAGGCAGTGGCAGTCGATGGAACGCGCATCTTTGTTGCCGACGATCGTGGCATTACCTTCACTGACAACGTCGGTGTGACCTGGACTCCTATCGAGGTGCTCAAATGATTCGGTGGCGGCGACTGGAGTCGTATCTGCAGCGCGGCACCATGGTCGCCAAATGTGTTCAGGTGGCAGGCGAGGTCTGGGCGGAATTGCTCCACACGGCGAGTGGCATCCCGCATAAACACGGGAGGTTTCTGCTTCCCACGGTTACCTGCCGGTCGTTGTCGGCAGGTCGTTGATGTTGATGCATCGGGAGCGTTGGGCGATCATTCTTACTGCAACAGCGAGACGGTCGAGGACGAGGGTGGTCTGGCCTTGGACGGGCGTTGCGTCGATGGTGACTTGGACTGCGGGATTTCGGCCGTAGGTGGTGAAGGTATAGATCGGTTTCCGTGACGAATCTTCAAGCCAGTCGATCCCTTTTACCGCGTAACACAGAGTGACGGTGGGCCCGGGCGGTTCAACACCGCACCTGAGCGTGATGCTGG
This sequence comes from Actinomycetales bacterium, assembly GCA_038251725.1. Taxonomy (GTDB): domain Bacteria; phylum Actinomycetota; class Actinomycetes; order Actinomycetales; family Microbacteriaceae; genus Lacisediminihabitans. The sequence goes on along the minus strand of JBBSBA010000024.1, from coordinate 14,010 downwards.
GCCCATCCCCCCACGCGCCGGTGGCCTGCGCGTCGGTGGTCCGCATCGACTGGCCAAGGAGGGTTGCAGGCAGACGAACGATGACATCAGCGCATTTGGGGTTCACGGCATCCCGAGCGGGCAGCATCGCTACGGTCGGGGCGCAAGCGGATAAAAACAACGACACTGCGAGTGCCAAAGCGAGGGCCGAAATGGGCTTGCGCGCATTCACAGCAGTTGTCCTTTCCGGGTTCTGCTGCAGCGTGGTGGTGCGGGCTGACGGTTGGTTGGAGAAGGGGGTGGGTGCGTCGGCCCTCTGGTTTCCGAGGGAGCTACGCGACCAGCAACTATCAGGGAACGTCCTCTGGATCCCATCATCGCGTACCCCTCGGATATTTAGCTGAACGTCGAGCAGCTACTGGTGTTCGCCGTACGCGGTAACCATTGCTGGAAACGTCTTCGCCGCGGGCGCTTGGCTCACGTTTTCCATGCGACACACGCTCACCGACTGTCCCGAGCCATCGACCCAACTTCGCAACACTGTTGTTGGGTAAGGAGGCGCTCTAGTTTGTGCGTTTGACTGCTGAGGCCTTTTCCGGCGGCCGGGCTTTGCGCCACTAATGAGCAGGAGTCCGCCCGTGGGGTATCCGGCGCCGAGGTCCGCCCAACACAGACCCGCTGCGCGTCACCCGCAGCAGCGTGGGCTATTGTGAATTCACGTCGGGTGATGAGCGAGCGAAAGTCGTTAGGGAGCGAAGATGGCCACGGAGTTGAGCGCCGTCACCGGCCCCTCCTCGGCCCTCCCGGTAAAGCGGACGCTCACGGCCCTCCTGACGATAGCTGCGCTGCTCCTGTGTCTCGTAGGAATTCATGCGATGGCAATTCATCCAAGCAGTTCCGTTCACACGAATGGTCAATCGCAGGTTCTACAAGGCGCGGCGGGCCACACGAACGTGTCCGCAATTGAGATAGCGCACACCACTGGTGTTGCCACCAGTGCAGGCTCTGCATTCGACCATTTCGCCCAAGGGTGCGCGGGAATGTGGGAAATGGATTGTCTGATTCTGGGCATAGTTGGCGCGCTCAGCCTCCTTATCGGTCTTTTGCTGAGCAAACTCACTTCGCTACAGCTGACGGATGTTCGTGAAATGGTGCGACTTCTTCCCATCCACCTCTCGAAAATCCGTCACCTCACCACTCCTTCGCTGCACGTACTTTCCATCAGCAGAACCTGATTAGACGCGCGAGCGCCCCAAAGTCGGGGACAAGCTCGGTCGCTGCAACAACAGCAATCACGGACTCGCCATGGCGGATCGGAAGAACGCCGCCGGTCTGACCGCCGGCAAGCTATTCCTCACCTCTATAGCGGCGCAGCACAACAGTGAAACCACTATGGCTACTGCTGAAATTGCCAAAGGTGAAGAACGCCGACGCCGTTGTGCTGGCGAAGACGATCATCTCAACACGATCAGCACCATGAGCGACATCCTCGCTTCACTCTGACACTCATCTCACTGATCCTCCGGGGGAAGGTCACGCCTTCGCGCGGCCCTTCCCGGGATATCAGCTATGACGCGCAACCTGCGCATCGAAACGGATCCAAGTGAACTCACGGAATTTCCGCACCGCCCATCAAGCCGTCAGATCGGCGGCCGTACACCGTCGAAATCTCATCGAGCGTGAACAACGAACAGAAGGCTTCAGCCCGCGCGCTAGTGCATTAGCAAAGTGCACGGCAAGATTGGCGACCGCGTCAGCCGCCGCCATCATCATCATCACTTCTGTCCCACCAGTCCTAGCGCTTGTGGTGACAGATCAGCGCGGAATAGTGGGCAGCGCCGACCTCGGAGCGTCCTGGCGAACCCTGGTGACGAAGTGATGGGACGCCGTATCGCCGTCGGCACCATGTCAACCGCCGTGATCCTGCTCCTCGGACTCTCGGGATGCACTTCCACACTCGGTCCGGCTGCCGGACCGTCACAGAGCGATCCGCGGTACGTCACGAACGGCGCCGTGACCGAGATCGCTCCGAAAGCTCGCGGGAAGGCAGTTACGGTGGCGGGAACCCTCGACACCGGTGAGGAAGTCACCGCGGGCGAATGGACGGGCAAGGTCGTGGTGGCCAACTTCTGGTATGCCGGTTGCGCTCCCTGCCGGGCAGAGGCGCGCGATCTGGAAGCGGTCTACAAACAATTTCAGGCCCAGGGAGTCATCTTTGTCGGCGTGGATGTTCGAGACCAAGCGCCCACGGCGAAAACGTTCGCCGAAGAGTTCGGTATCACGTATCCCACTTTTCTCGACGTTGATAGCGGAGCGCAGCAGCTCGCGTTTGCCGGCAAAGTCGCCCCCAATGCGGTACCCACCACTGTGGTTCTCGACCGCAAGGGACGGGTCGCTTCTCGTATCCTCGGCCAATTGCAATCACGGTCAATCCTTCAAACTCTCATCCGTGACGCACTATCGGAGCGACCATGAAGATACTTCGGTTTTGCGCAATCCCGCCCAGGTCGCCGGCTGCTGAAGGGGGACGCTTCTCATGAGGAAAGTGGGTAGTGGGGCCAACGCAGCTACGAGTTCGCGTCCCGAGGGTCATGTCGAGAATGCGGACCAGTCACCCGCTGGGGCGACGATGCCCCGGCTCGGGCCGCTCGAATGGGCCCGCTGGGGGTGGCGCCAACTGACAAGCATGCGAACCGCCCTGCTTCTCTTGCTGATGCTTGCTATCGCGGCAATTCCCGGTTCCTTGGTTCCGCAACGGACAGCAGATCCCAACGGTGTCGCCCAGTATTTCAACGCGAACCCCGCGGCAGCGAAGATTCTGGACAGTTTTCAAGCCTTTGACGTCTACACGTCCGTGTGGTTTTCAGCAATCTACTTGCTCCTGTTCGTCTCTCTCATCGGATGTGTGATTCCTCGAACCCGACACCATTGGCATGCCCTACGGCAACCGCCCCCACAAACGCCCGCCCGACTATCGCGACTGCCCGCCTACGAAAGGCACAACATCCCCGTAGGTCACGGGGAAGCGAGGCGCTCCACCGTGCTCCTCGACGCGGAGCGACTGCTTCGAAAGTCCCGTTACCGGGTCCGACGGTGTGACGACCCGGCAACGTCGGGCACGTCATCGTCGATCTCAGCAGAAAGAGGATATCTGCGTGAAACGGGCAACCTGATCTTTCACATTTCCCTCATCGGAGTTCTGGCAACGATCCTTATTGGTGGCAGCTTCCAATACACGGGTCAACGAGTTGTCGTTGAAGGGCAATCGTTCGTCAACACGCGAGCTGCTTACGACTCCTTCAGCCCTGGGCGTCTTTTCAACGATGGGATGCTCGCCCCCTACTCCCTAACCCTCAACAAATTTGCTGTCACCTATGCCAAATCAGGGGCAAAGCCTTGGGGATGGTCACGGACTACAACGCGACTGTCACCACAGACCAGGCAAACCGACAAACACGATCCACCATCAAGGTCAACGATCCTCTCGCGGTCGGAGGGGACACGATCTACTTGCTCGGGAATGGTTACGCGCCCCAGATCACCATTCGAAATCCACAAGGCGCGGTGGTGTTCAAGGACACTATTCCGTTTCTTCCTCAAGACACGAACTTGACCAGCTTGGGGGTCGTCAAGGTGCCCGATGGGCTGTCGAAACAGGTCGGAATGATCGGGTTCTTCTATCCAACCCAGACAACTCAGTCCACGGGCCTGCCCGCGTCGGTCTACCCCGACCTATTGAATCCCGTCCTGAGTCTGAGAGTCTTCACCGGTGACCTTGGTCTAAGTTCCGGGGTGCCAAAGTCCGTCTACGTGCTGAACACCTCGCGGATGACTCCGATAGCGGGCCGTGGAACCAGCGTGAACGCGCTGAGGCTCACTCCCGGGACGGCTGTGCCGCTGCCCAACGGGCTCGGTAGCGTGGAACTGACGGGAGTGAAACGATTCGCTTCCTTCCAAGTCACCCACGACCCCACCCAAACGTGGATGCTCGTCTTCGCTTTCCTCATTCTGGGAGGGCTGGCCGCTGGCCTGTTCATTCCACGCCGCCGAGTGTGGGTGCGAATTACTGACGACGGAGACCGCGGGTGGTTAGTCGAATACGCGGGCCTCGCTCGAGGTGACGACCCACGACTCCAATCGATCATTGCCGCCTTGGCGCAACAGCATCAAACCACCTCAAAAACCGCCACGAATCGAGAACCTCAATGAGCCTCTCTCCATCGACCGCCTCCATCGTTCTGATCTACTCGGCGATGGCCATCTATGCCATCGCACTCGTGGCCTACACCCTCGACCTGGCCAGACGGGCCGCCCCACTAAGAGCCACGGCGGCGGCCCGAAATTCGCCCACCTCCCGTACCTCAGGTGTTGATGATCCGGCCGGGCCATCATCCGCAACCACGGTGGTGATGGTGGCCGCCGAGTCTCAAGCCTTGACGGTGCGAGAGTCGAGTAGTTCACGGGCAGGCCGAATCGCCCTAGCGCTCACAGTGCTGGCGTGGCTGATTCACCTCGCCGGAGTTGTGCTTCGCGGAGTGGCAGCTCACCGAGTCCCGTGGGCAAACATGTACGAGTTCTCAATCACATCGACCGTCATCATCGTCGGCATTTTCCTCCTGATGCAGATTTGGTTGAACATCCGCTATCTGGGCACCTTCGTGGTAGGGCTCATGCTGGTCCTCCTCGGCGTGGGATCCGTCGGTTTCTACGTCGATGTCACGCCACTGCCGCCGGCATTGCAGTCGGCCTGGCTAGTGATTCATGTTCTCGTTGCCATGACTGCCACCGCTTTCTTCGCCCTCAGCTTTGCCGTGTCAGCGCTTCAGATCGTGCAAGGCCGCCGGGTGGGACAGGCCCGACGTTGGGGAAACACTCTGCGCGCGCAGCTGACCCGTCTGTTGAAAACCGTGCCAGACGCGGAAACCCTGGACACCATGGCCTACCGGATCATCATCGTCGGCTTCATGCTATGGACCTTCACTCTCATGGCCGGTGCCATCTGGGCGAACAGGGCATGGGGTCGCTATTGGGGCTGGGATGTCAAAGAGGTCTGGACATTCATCATCTGGGTCATCTACGCCGCCTACATTCATGCCAAAGCCACCCGCGGATGGAACGGTACGCGCGCCGCATGGCTTGCCATCGTTGGCTTCGCTGCGGTGATGTTCAACTTCGGAGTAGTCAACGTCTTCTTCAAAGGCCTGCACTCCTACTCCGGACTATGACGAGCCCACGAAGCACTACGACAGGAGAAAGCAATGACAACGAGAGCACACCTCACCGGGGACGGATCGCAAGATGATACGCGACGAAAGTGGCGCCGCCACCATAGATTCCTTCGGGCTGGCCAAGTGTTGATGATCATTGGGGCATTGCTTGCGATAGTGCATTGGTTGACGCATCTGGAAGCGTTCGGCGCAGGGCAGCCTCCGGGTTGGCTCGATCTCACGGCTGGGTATCCGACCGCGACCGTGTTCATCGTCGCCGGCGCAGTCCTTGCTGGCAAGAAATGATTGCGTGCCGGGGCCTCCTGTGCGACGTGGTCGAGGTGGGCGGAGAACCGCATGGGCAATGATTTCGGGAACATCATCGCCAACGGACAATTTCTTGTTGCGGTTCCGATCGCGATACTGGCGGGCCTCGTCTCATTTGCATCGCCCTGCATTCTTCCCCTGGTGCCCGGATACATCGCCTATGTTGGCGGGATCGCGGGCGCCGATGGTAAACGGTCCCGCCGTCGGGTCGTTGGCGGTGTAATCCTCTTTATCCTCGGATTCACCATCGTCTTCGTTGCCTACGGGGCAGCCTTCGGGGCCGTCGGATCCTGGTTGATCAGGTGGCAGGATCCCATTACGCGAGTGATGGGTGTGATCCTGATCGCGATGGGGGTGCTGTTCGTCGGCGCACTGCCCCGGTTCCAGCGAAGCTTCCACCTTCCCGTCAGCCCCAAGGTCGGGCTTGCGGGAGCACCACTTCTCGGGCTCGTCTTTGGGGTGGGTTGGACGCCCTGTCTCGGCCCGACACTCGCGGCAATCTCAGCACTCAGTCTGGGATCAGCGACCGTGGCCAGAGGAACAGCGCTGGCCGTGTTTTATTGCATTGGCCTCGGGATTCCGTTTCTTCTGGTGGCCCTCGGGTTCCAATGGGCTTCCGGAGCCATCGGCTGGCTGAAGAGGCATATCCGCGTGATCAATGTCGCCGGAGGAGCGGCGCTCATGCTCATCGGGGTGCTGATGGTTAGCGGACTGTGGACCATGTGGCTGTATCAGTTGCAGGCGCTGATCGGTGGCGTTCTCTTGCCCATTTAACGGCCGTAGCACTGACGTAGAGAGATAGTGATGAAATCACGAAGCGAAGCAAAGTCGGTCCGCCGATTTCAGCGACCTCGATCATTCGCGGCGCTCGGAATGATGTTCCTTTTTGCCGTCTGGGTTGCCGTCGTTCCAGCTTCTCCTGCCGCTGCGACTGAGTATCCGACCTGGTCCCAGGTGGCCGCAGCGCGGGCCTCGGAGACGGCGGCGAAAATGCTCATCGCGCAGATTAGGACCGAAATCCAAACTCTCCAGAGCCAGACTGAACAGACCGCCGCCCTGGCCCAAACGCAGGGGGCTGCATATGAGGCGGCGGACCAGAACTTTCAAGAGGCCGCCTTTGCGGCCGTCAAACTCAAGGGCCAAGCCGACGCGGCAACGGCGCTCGCCACAGAATCCCGAGCGAAAGCCGGAAGAATCGTGGCGCAACTCGCGCGCAGCGGTGGGCAGAATGTGTCTCTGAGCCTATTTGCGAACGGGAAGAGTGCCGACCATCTCCTCTCGCAACTTGGATTGGCTACAAAAGTCACCGAACTCGCGGGCGCAACATACGCACGGGCCACCCGTGATCGTAATTCGGCGCAATCCCTCACCGCCCAAGCGGATCGCGCAGCGAAATCGCGGGAGCAACTGCGGGCCGTGGCCTCCCAAGCAATGGATAGCGCCCGCATCGCGTCCGAGGCAGCGGACTCGGCAGTCGCGGAGCGAACACAAAACGAAGCCGACCTGCAAGCTCAACTCGCCGTGCTGATAGAAAAGCGCTCAGCGACGGAGATCGACTACGCCGCGGGAGAAGCGGCGCGCGCTGCCGCGGTGACGCGGGCGGCAGGGGCCGCTGGTGCGGCAGGCAAAGTCTCCTCTTCAGGATGGGCAAGCCCGACGTCGGGCCGTCTTGTGAGTCTCTACGGGTACCGAATCCATCCTGTCTACAAGACATACCGACTCCACAACGGTGATGACCTAGCCGGCGGATGCAACATTCCTATTTACGCAGCGACGGGTGGGCGAGTGATCTTCTCCGGACTGAACGGCGGTTATGGCAACTTCATCCTTCTAGACCACGGCAGCGGTATCGAGTCTGACTATGCGCACATCGTCGACGGCGGTCGCCTGGTGTCCGACGGGCAGATTGTCGTCGCCGGGCAAATGATCGCCCGGACCGGAAGCACAGGAGCGTCCACCGGCTGTCACCTCCACTTCGAAATCCGATCGGGTGGAGTCGCCCTGGACCCATTCCCGTTCATGCGAGAACGCGGAATCACGCTGGGGTGAAACACCCAAACCCACCATCGGATCAGACGCTCACGCCCCCGGGTCCGCCTCATCATCACTACCAACGAGAGATCTAACATGACCGCGTTTATTGCACGACGAACCTTTCTGGCGGCCGCAGCCGCAACCGTGGCAGCATCGACCCTCGCATCGTGTTCGTCGCCCACCTCGGGTAGTCACCGAATATTGTCAACGGATCCACTCGTCGCCACGAGAGAAACGCGACGTCAATGGAATGGAAACACCACCTCAGCGCAACTGGTCGCTGCGCAATTCGTGACCTCAGTTGCCGGGAAGTCGATTTCAACGTGGGGATACAACGGGGCACTCGTCGCCCCAACCCTCCGTGCGACAGCCGGTGACAAACTGAACGTCTCGGTCGGAAATTCCTTGACCGACGCCACGAGCATCCACTGGCATGGAGTGGCTCTTCAAAACGCTGCCGATGGAGTGCCTGGGTTGACCCAACAGGCAGTCAAGCCTGGTGCGGAATTCACGTATCAGTTTCGGACGGACACCCCAGGAACATACTGGTATCACTCCCACGTCGAAATGCAAAGGGCACGCGCGCTCTTTGGAGCATTCGTCATCGATGATCCCAAAGAGCCTCTCTCCTATGACAGGGAGTGGATCATCGTGCTAGACGATTGGCTCGACGGATTCGGCGAAACGCCCGAGAGTGTTCTCGCCGAGCTGTCGGCGGGCATGGGGACGTCGGGGATGAAAATGGACAATTCGTCCCTCACGCTCATGAACTCCAAGAGCGCCTACCTCGGTGGCGATGCGGGCGACGTGAAGATACCCGTCCACCTCATGAACGGACGCTCCAACAGCGACCCTGAAACCTTTGCCGCCAAGCCCGGGGATCGCATTCGCCTGAGAATCATCAATGCTGCCGGGGATACCGCCTACCGGATCGGTATTCCCGGGCAACAAATGCTCCTCACCCACACGGATGGCTTTCCCACCAAGCCGGAAAGTGTCGATGCCGTAGTACTGGGCATGGGCGAACGAGTAGACGCACTCATTGCAGTCAAAGAGGGAACATCCATGCTGTTGTCTTTGCCAGAAGGGAAGGAAGGAAATGCGGTCGCATTCATCTCCACCGGCACGGGTTCCGCTCCGCCCGTGGCCGCTCTGCCTATGAGGTTGACCGGGGTGGTCACGGACGGTGGTCGGCTGAAGGCCGACACGTCGGTTCACCTCTCGCAGGCAGCAGTGGACCGCACTCACCATCTGAATCTCACCGGGTCGATGATCAAATACGCCTGGGGCATCAACGGACGATCATTCGATATGACCAATCCATATGCGGGAGCGTTCGAGGTAAGGACGGGCGAACGAGTTCGGGTGGTTGTCACAAACTCGACCACCATGTGGCATCCACTCCATTTGCACGGACACACCTTCCAACTAGCCAACGGCGGGGCGCGCAAAGACACGGTCATCGTCCGCCCGAAACAGCGAGTCACATTCGAATTTGACGCTGACAATCCCGGGCAGTGGCTCACCCACTGTCACAACGCCTACCATGCGGCACGCGGAATGATGGGCGTCTTCTCCTATGTCTCCTGACCGGCGAGAGAAAACGAGCAAACGGGGTCGCGGTCACTCCAGTTTCGATTGTCCGGGTGGTCTCAGGCGTGCGCCATTTCTTGCCAGCGAGTTTCTGGCGATCTGTTCGGAACGATTGTTCCCAGCTGCCGCAAATACCCCTGGGGGTATCATTGGCGGACGATCGCGGTTCTATTTCGCTCGATATTCCATTCAGGAGGGCAAGGCTCATTGACGTTATTGAGATTGACACCCCTCAGGTGGGGGCTCGCAGCTACCCGCTGGACGACGGCGAGATGGCGTTGGTCATCGCCCCGGCGGACTTAACCATTCCCGAGGCGCTCAATCCGGTCGAGCTGGGTCGGCGCTTGAATGACGCGGAATGGGCGGTTGACCTCCCAACCCGCTCGATCGGCACGACACGGACGCGCCCTTGCGCACGTCGATGTGAGAGTCGATCGTCACGAGAACGACGGAAAGGAAACTGAATCATGATCGATGGGTTATCAATCAACGGGATTTGGCCAGCAGGATTGCTGGTGGCACTCGGAGTCGTGTTGTTAACAATTCTGATTGTCCGAATGTTCGGCGGTGGAGCAAGGCGGGCCAACCGCGGTCGCGGCGAAGGTCGCTCACCAGGCCCCGATCGCGTGAGCGATTCACGGCGGGTCCTCGAGGAACGGTATGCCGGAGGCGAGCTGACCTCGGAGGACTACCAAGAGCGGTTACGTATTTTAAACCGGGGTGCGTGATCGTTTCCACATCAGTTGGCAACAGGCCTGTGTTCTCGGAGCCCTCGAGACGGCCTACGTTCCGGCTGTAGTTGCAGGGGACGTCGTGAACGTATCCGCCCAAAGCAGTGTTTGAGTGCGGGTACCGTTCGAGGATTTCACCGGTGAGACCGTTTACCACTGCCATATCCTCGACCACGAAGACGGCGGGATGATGGGAATCATCCGCGCAAATTGAGTTAACTGCAGTCACATCACCTAACGGCAGCCACATCACCAATTTCAAAAATAACTAAGGAGAAGCACATGAACTACGCACATACGATCACCGTCTCGCTGCCCTATGAAGAAGCAGTCGCCAAAGTGCGGCAGGAGCTCGCGAACCAGGGATTCGGCGTCCTCACCGAAATCGACGTCCACGCGACCTTCGAAACAAAGCTCGGCAGCGAAAGCGCGCAAACGCTCGGTGACTACCTGATTCTGGGCGCCTGCAACCCGGTCCTCGCCCAACAAGCCCTCACCGCAGATCCCGATATGGGCTTACTTCTTCCCTGCAATGTCGTCATCCGACGCGACCGGTCAGCGAATGCGACCACGGTCCAAGCCATCAACCCTCAGACCATGGTCCAGTTGAGCAACTCTCCGGCGATCCAGAACGTTGCTAACCAGGCTGACGCCCATCTGCTTGCCGCATTGACAGCTCTGGACGCCCTGAAAAGCGGGAAGTAACACCCGATCCGGTGGCTGTGTTGCCGCGGCCTCCGGGCGAGTCGTGATGAAGTACTTGCCGCGACGCACCCCGCGCAGCCCGTGTTGGCGCATCAGACGCTCGACCCCGAACTGGGCCTTGTGATCGTCGATGAAGGGCGCAACCCGGCAGTTGTGGGTCGATTCCCTGCGCGAAGATCGAGGATGCCGCCAAAAGAATCTCGTTGGCTCGCTTCACTTCCTCGACCTCAGCCTGAAGCGAGTTGACTTGTTCACGCCGACCCAAAACAGGGCCAATAGTGCCGGGCGATCCTGGCCATTCTTTGGTCGGAGTTAACCGGGGTGACCAGGCCGAGGCCAACGAGGAGCCTTCGAGTGTTGCACCAGTCCACCCACGGGGCCCGTCGCGTATTCGACATCGCCGAGGGTGCGGGAGGGACCCGCGTGGAACACGGTGGTGCAGATGCACCCTCGGCCTTGTAGAGCCCGTTGATCGTCTCCATTAGCCCGTTATCGTAGGTCGCCGAGGCTCCCGATCGAGGGTGCGATACCGTCGAGCGCGAGTTTGTCCGTGTAGGTCACGGCGGTGGATTCCGACCCCGCGCGTCCGAATGTTCTCGCAGCTGTTGAGGCTGAACGGGATGACCCTGTCGGCCGCGTTCCCACAGCGCCACCCGCAGCGGGATCATCACGAGGTCGACGTAACCCCATCCCGGACTGCGAGTGCCAAAGTGAAGGCGGAAATTTGCTTGCGCGAATTCACGCCTATCGTGCCCTGGATAAATGCCTCAGTCCATTTGCGCACGATACCCTAGGGGGGTATGGTCGCGGGTGTGGCCTAATACCCCATGTGGGTATCACAGCTATTCCTGGAAACAGGCCAATTCGAAGGAGAGCAGCATGGATACGACAGGCAACGAAGCGATCACGATCAGCTATGAAGTCTCGGGAATGACCTGCAGCCACTGCGTGAAGAGCGTCACCGACGAAGTGAGTCAGCTTGACGGCGTGCAGGATGTCCGGGTAGACCTTGTGGTGGGCGGGGTCTCGACCGTCACCGTGACCAGTTCCGGCGCCCTTGACAACGATGCGGTGGGGGCCGCGGTCGACGAGGCAGGGTATCAACTGGTCGGGACCACCCGATGAGCGGCCAGAGTGTCGACCTGCTTGTCGGCGGCATGACCTGCGCATCGTGCGCGACACGAATCGAGAAGAAGCTCAATCGGATGCCCGGAGTGGCGGCCACGGTGAACTACGCCACGGAGAAGGCCAGCGTTGTCATGCCGGACGGCACGAGCGTCACAGATGCCATCGCGACGATCGAGGCGACCGGGTACTCGGCGAAGCTTCCCGAACCAGCTGTTCAGGATAACTCCGGGGCACAGGAGCCGGTCGAGCGAAGCGACGAGGCAAACAGCCTTCGTCAGCGCCTCATCGTCTCCACCATTCTTGCCGTGCCGGTCGTGGCGCTATCAATGATTCCGGTGCTGCAGTTCACGAACTGGCAGTGGCTGGCGCTCACCCTTGCGGCTCCGGTTGCAGTCTGGGGCGCGTGGCCGTTCCATCGCGCGGCCTGGACCAACGCGAAACACGGTGCCGCGACCATGGACACGCTCGTCAGCGTCGGTGTGTTCGCCGCGCTCGGCTGGTCACTTTACGCCCTGTTCTTCGGCATGGCTGGCCGGGCGGGAATGACGATGTCGTTCACCTTCACCGTCGCCCCGGGGGCGGGAACCGACGAGATCTATCTCGAAGTCGCCTCCGCCGTGACGGTGTTCCTTCTTGCCGGACGTTACTTCGAGGCCCGGGCGAAGAAACAATCTGGCGCCGCGCTGAAGGCCCTGCTCGAGCTCGGCGCGAAAGAAGCCACCATCGTGCTAGACGGCGTCGAGACGCGAGTGCCGATCGCATCGCTCGTGGTGGGCGATCACTTCGTGGTGCGCCCCGGCGAAAAGATCGCCACAGATGGCGAGGTCGTGGATGGTGCATCGGCAATCGATGCGAGCATGCTGACCGGCGAGGCGGTACCGGTCGAAGTCGGCCCAGGGGACCGGGTCACCGGTGCGACTCTTAATGTGGGCGGACGCCTAGTGGTGCGGGCTCTCCGGGTCGGTGCGGACACCGAATTGGCCCAGATGGGCAAGCTGGTTGAACAGGCGCAGGCTGGCAAGGCCGACGTTCAGCGTCTCGCTGACAAGGTCTCGGCAATCTTCGTTCCGGTGGTCTTCGGCCTGGCGCTGATCGCCCTTCTCGGTTGGCTGTTGGTTGGCGCCGGCGCGACCATGGCGTTCACCGCGGCAGTGGCGACCTTGATAATCGCCTGCCCGTGTGCACTCGGGCTGGCCACACCGACGGCTCTTCTGGTCGGCACCGGTCGCGGAGCACAGCTGGGCATCTTGATCAAGGGACCGCAGATCCTGGAATCCACTCGACGGGTCGACACGATCGTGCTCGACAAGACCGGCACGGTGACGACCGGGCGGATGAGCTTGGTGTCGGTGGTGGCCGTCGACACGATTGACGAACAGCAGTTGCTCGGGTTGGCCGGCGCAGCGGAGGCCGGTTCGGAGCACCCGATCGCCGCGGCGATCGTCGAAGGTGCCAGAGCACGCATCGGCTCGCTACCGGTGCCGGAGACTTTCCGCTCTGAGCAGGGGCTCGGCGTGCAGGCGGTGGTCGACGGGCACCTGGTGCAGGTCGGGCGTCCGCGGTGGCTCGCGGAGCACTGGCAGATCACCATTCCAGATGAGCTAGCAAGCGCGCTGGTCGCGTTCGAGAACTCAGGACGCACCGCCGTCGCCGTGGCCTGGGACGGCGAGGCGCGTGGCATCCTCGCCGTCTCGGACACGGTGAAGGCCACGAGTGCCGCCGCGGTTGCACACTTCCGCGCGCTGGGATTGCGGCCAATCCTGCTGACCGGCGACAATGAGCGCGTGGCGAAGGCCATCGCGGGCGAAGTCGGCATTACCGACTTCACCGCCGATGTGCTGCCGGCCGAGAAGGCGGACGCTATTCGCGCGCTTCAGAAGCAGGGTCGCGTTGTTGCGATGGTCGGAGACGGCGTCAACGACGCGGTCGCCCTGGCGACCTCTGATCTCGGCATTGCCATGGGAACGGGTACCGATGTGGCAATCGAGGCAAGCGACCTGACCCTGGTACGCGCCGACCTCTTGGCCGCGGTTGACGCGATCCGTCTCGCACGCCGCACGCTTGGCACGATTAAGGCCAACCTGTTCTGGGCGTTCGCCTACAACATCGCGGCGATCCCGCTCGCGATGCTCGGCCTGCTCAACCCGCTGATCGCGGGCGCCGCTATGGCGTTCTCATCAGTTTTCGTCGTCAGCAACAGCTTGCGACTGCGCAGATTCCGCGGAGTCGCAAGCTAGCCCGCGATAAGGCACTGCCGAGGAGCTGCCGTCTCCCGCGTCGGCGGCAGGCCGCGCCGGAGCGCCTAG
>JBBSBA010000023.1:0-35843 GCA_038251725.1 Actinomycetales bacterium | reverse complement strand
CTAGCGGTGCTGCTCGACCTCGTGTCCCGCGTGCTCCTCCGGCTCGAGCTGGAAGGTGGAGTGCGCCACGTCGAAGTGCTCGGCGAGGCACTCGCTCAGGGAGTCGAGCAGCCGATCGGTGCCGCTCTCGCTGAAGACGGATGATTCGACGACGACGTGGGCCGAGAACACGTTCGAGCCGGGGGTGATCGACCAGACATGCACGTCGTGCACCGCAACAACGCCGGGCTTCGCCAGCACGTGTTCGCGAATGAGCGCGACATCCGTGCCCCGGGGCGTGCCCTGGCTGAGCACCCGGGCCACATCGCGCAGGAGGCCGAGCGCCCTCGGCACGATGAGTGCCGCGATCACGAGCGACGCGATGGCGTCGGCACGCTCGAAGCCGGTGAGCAGGATGACAACGGCGGCGACGATCACCGCTCCCGATCCGACGAGATCGCCGAGCACCTCGAGATAAGCGCCGCGCATGTTGATCGAATCCTTCACCGAACCGCGCAGCACGAGCAGGCCGACGGTATTCGCGAGTGCACCAACGGCGGCGACGAGAAGCATGAGCGGGGCCTGCACCGCGCTGACCGTGGGCTCGAGCAGTCTCGTGACGGCCTCGACCACGACGACGACGAGCACGGCGAGCAGGATGAGTCCGTTGATCAGCGCCCCGAACACCTCGGCACGGCGATGGCCGAAGCTGCGGGCATCCGTCGGCGGGCGGGCGGCGATGATCGTCGCGCCGAGCGCCACCGTGAGTCCCACGAGGTCGGACAGCATGTGGCCCGCGTCGGCGAAGAGGGCGAGCGAGCCGGAGAGGATCCCCCCGATGACCTCGAGCACGAGAACGGCCGAGACGATGCCGATGGTGACCAGCAGGCGCGAACGATTGGCCGCTCCGGCCTCCACCGAGTGAGAGTGCCCGTGCGAGTGGCCCTGTCCGCCGCCGTGTGTCGTGCCCATCCTCTCCAGTCTAGGAACTAGACGGGGAATACCAGCAATGTGCTGCTCGCCGTGGCGATTAGTTTTCCACGAGAATCATGCACCGTTCCTTCGGTGAATGCCGCCCGGCTTCCCGGTTTCGTCACGATACCAACGGCGGTGAGCCGTCCGGTGTCGGCCGTCACCGGGCGAAGATAGCTGATCTTGATCTCGAGCGAGGTGTAGCCCTGCCCCTTCGGCAGGGTCGTCTGCGTCGCACAGCCGAGCACCGAATCGAGCAGGGTGCAGACCAGGCCGCCGTGCACCGTTCCAATCGGGTTGTAGTGCGACTCGTCGGGATCACACGTGAAGCTCACCGTGCCGACCTCGGCCGCGACGGGCCTCATCCGCATGAGGGTGAAGATCGGCGGCGGCGGGATGGTGCCGTCCACGAGACCATCGATGTACTCAAGGCCCGACATCGTCTTGGCGAGCGCGGCTCCGACGAGCGGATCCTCCCAGGTGACGGTTCTCGAACGGTCGATCGGGGTGGTGGCGGCTTCGGTGTCCAATGGCATTCCCTTTCCGCCTGCGAGCCTACGGCCGCGGCACGCTGTGGACTGGCTGGATGCCGTGCTAGAAACCCACGATGGCGTGCGGGACGTAGTGCTCCGACAGCTCCGCCAGCTCCGCTTCGGTGAGCCCGAGTTGCACCGCGGCGACGGCGTCGTCGAGATGCGAGAGCCTGGTCGCGCCGACGATCGGGGAGGACACCGCCGGCTGCTGCGCCACCCAGGCGAGCGCCACCTGGGCGCGCGGCACGCCGCGGGCCTCGGCGACGGAGGCCACCGCATCCGCAATGCGCCGGTCGGAGACCTCGGCCTGGGCGTACAGGGTCTTGCCGAACTCGTCGGTCTCGCGGCGTGAGGAGGAGGCATCCCAATCCCGGGTGAGCCTGCCGCGGGCAAGCGGGCTCCAGGGCAGCACCCCGACGCCCCGGTCGAGACAGAACGGATGCATCTCGCGCTCCTCCTCGCGGTTGATCAGGTTGTAATGGTCCTGCATCGACACGAAGCGGGTCCACCCGTTCAGGTCCGCCGTGTACTGCGCCTGCGCGAACTGCCAGGCGAACATGGATGACGCCCCGATGTAACGCGCCTTGCCAGCCTTCACCACGTCATGCAGGGCCTCCATCGTCTCTTCGATCGGTACCCGCGGGTCCCAGCGGTGGACCTGATACAGGTCGACGTACTCGGTGCCGAGGCGGCGCAGGCTCGCGTCGATCTGCTCCATGATGTGCCCACGGGACAGCCCGCCGCCGTTCGGTCCCGGGCGCATCACGCCGTGCACCTTGGTCGCGATGACGACCTCGTCGCGGGTGGCGAATTCTCCGAGCGCGCGGCCAACGATCTCCTCGCTCGAGCCGTCGGAATAGACGTTGGCCGTGTCGAAACTGGTGATTCCGAGCTCGAGAGCGCGACGGATGAACGGGCGGCTCTGTTCCTCCGGGAGCGTCCACGCGTGGCCACCCCTCGCCGGGTCTCCATAGCTCATGCACCCGAGCGTCACCGCCGAGATCTCGAGGCCGCTGTTGCCGAGTCGCGTGTATTCCATGCCTCAATTCTGCGCCTGGCGAGCACTCCTCGCGAAATCGGTCCGGCGAGTCCAGCGGTGATGCGCGGGTCGCTCCGACACCGTGCAGGCCGTGCTCGCGGCCCGTGACCGTCAGACGGTGGCGGCGAGCAGCGCGACGGTGACAGCTCCGCCCTTCGTCTCCTGTTCGCCCACACGCTCGAAACCCAGGCGCGCATGGAAGGCCAGGGACTCCGGGTTGGGCGGATCGAGGTTGACCTCGCAGGTGACCTCATTCAGCGCCTCGGCGCGGGCGAGCGCGAAGACCGCCTCGTAGAGTGCGCGTCCGGTGCCAGTGCCACGACGGGTAGCGTCGACGACGATGCGGTCGACGTAGAGAAAATCCGCGCTCCGGGCATCGAAGTACCGGAAGTTCTCGCTCGCGTAGTCCGCGCCCGGCCGCATGCCGATGACGAAGCCGATGAGCGTGTCGCCGTCGCGCGCGGCGAGGGTGAAACCGGCGGCGGTGAGCAGCACCGCCATCTCGGCCGCGGAAGTGATCGGCACGGCGGGGTGGGCTGCGTCGTTCAGCTCGACGAGGCGCGGGATGTCGGAGGCGGTGAGGGCGTCAAAGGTCACCATGCCAGTCTGCCGTGTGCGTGGCGGTTGTGCGAACGTGCGGGCCTCGCAGCCCCGAACGCCGGCGGGTGCTTCAGACGGCCCGGCTCAATCGGACGCGGTCACGAAATCGATGAGCTGCTCGACCCTGCCGAGCACCACCGGTTCCAAATCGGCGTAGGTTCGCACCTGGCCGAGGATGCGCTGCCACGCACGGGCGATATCCGCCTGTTCCTCGTGCGGCCAGCCGAGCGCCTCGCACATGCCGTGCTTCCACTCGATCGAACGCGGGACATCCGGCCACGCCGCCAGTCCGACCCGCGCCGGCTTGACCGCCTGCCACACATCCACGAACGGATGCCCGACCACGAGCACGTGCGCGCCGAAGGGGCCGCGGGCCACCGCATCCGCGATTCGGCTCTCCTTCGACCCGGCAACGAGGTGGTCGACGAGCACGCCGATGCGGCGCCCCGGACCCGGGGCGAATTCGCCCACGATGCCGACGAGGTCGTCGACGCCCTCCAGGTACTCGACGACGATGCCTTCGACCCGCAGGTCGGCGCCCCAGACCTTTTCGACGAGTTCCGCGTCATGGCGCCCCTCCACGAAGATGCGGCTCGGCAGCGCCACCCGCGCCTTCTGGTCGGCGACGGCGAACGATCCGGATGCCGTGCGCGCCGTGCCCGTCGGAGCCGCAGCAGGAGCGGTCAACACGACGGGCTCGCCCTCGAGCAGGAAGCCACCACCGAGCGGAAAGAGGCGCACACCGCCGCGGTAATCCTCGAGATGAACGAGCTTGCCTTCGACTCGCAGGACGGCGCCGCAGAATCCGGTGTCGGACCACTCGATCACGAGGTCACGCTCGGCGGGGACCTCACGCACGGTCTTGCGTTTCGTGCCGCGCCAGTCACCGGCGAGCACGTCGTCGCCATAGCGTTCGAACGTCATTCGGTGTCGACCGCCGGGGCGAGTTCGAGAAACTTCTCATGAACCTGCACGGAGTGGAACGGGCCGTCGCCCTGCGCGTTCGTCTGCGGCTCGTCGAATTCGACCCACCAGAGTCGCCCGCCGCCGGCGGCTCCCCAGACTCCGGCGAGCGCGGAGCCTCCGGAGCGCACGATCACTCCGCTCGGTTCGGCTGGCCACTGTGAGTCTTCGCCCTCGACGGCGGCGAGCACGAACACCTGTGCGCCGATGCCGAAGTCAACGGACATCGTCGAATGCCCCTAGGCGTCGATGCGCTTGAGCATGTGGATCGGCATGATCAGCCCGAGGGAGGAACTGAGGATTCCACCGAAGAACACCAGGCCGTGCGGGGCGGAAGGCTCGAACGCGTAGCCCATCAGCACGATCCCGCCGACGAAGAGTGCCAGTGAAACGACAAAGGCGATGATTTTCACGAAAGGTCCTCCTGATGGATCGACAGCGGTGCGCCCAGTCTACGGAACCGGCGACACTGCCACGGGAGGCACTGCCGTGACCACCCCGCCGAAGCGGGCGGGGTGGTCGACGATCGGCGGCCGGGGGCGGACTAGCGGGAGCCCTGCGCCTCGATCGACACGTCGTTCCATTCCTCCCAGAGCGCGATGCGGCCGGCGTAGTCGGCCTTCGCGATTCCGAGCGGTGACTCACCGAAGAAGATGCGCAGCGGCGGGCGGTCGGCATCGACGACCTTGAGGATGGCGCTGCGAGTCGCGATCGGATCGCCGGGCGCGGTGAACCTAGTCTTGCGCGCGGCCGCCACGACCTCGTGCAGTTCCTCGTAGTCCGCGATCGGTGCGGAGGTCTTCGATGACGAGCCACTCCAGTCGGTGGAGAACCCACCGGGCTCGACCAGGGTCACGTTGATCCCGAAGCCGGAGACCTCCTGCGCGAGAGCCTGCGAGAGTCCCTCGAGTGCCCACTTCGATGCGTGATAGATGCCGACGAGCGGGAAGGCGCTGATGCCGCCGATGGACGACACCTGGATGATGTGGCCGCTGCCCTGCGCGCGGAGGAACGGCAGCGCGGCCTGGGTCACCCACAGCGCGCCGAAGAAGTTGGTCTCCATCTGCGCGCGAGCCTCCTCCTCGGTGATCTCCTCGACGAATCCGAAGTGGCCGTAGCCGGCGTTGTTGATGACGACGTCGAGGCGGCCGAAGTGCTCGTGCGCCCTGCCGACGGCCGCGATAGCGGCATCCTTGTCGGTGACGTCGAGGGCGATCGGCAACACGGCGTCGCCGTACTTCTCGACGAGTTCGATGAGGCTGTCGGCGTTGCGCGCCGTCGCGGCCACCCGGTCACCGCGGTCGAGGGCTGCGATGGCCCATTCGCGACCGAAGCCGCGGGAAGTTCCGGTGATGAACCACACTTTTTCCGACATGGGAGTCCTTCCGATGATGCTCGGTGATCGCGAATGCGATCTTCAGGGAACAACCGCCGGCCGCGGCAGGAGTATTCCTCGGCGGGCCGGATGCGGACTACGGCGCGCTGAGCACCGAGAGCACGTTTCCGGCCGGGTCCCGGAACCACGCGATGTCCGGGCCGTTGCCGCGGACTATGCCCTTCGCATCGGCCGGCATGGCCGAGCCGTAGATGTCCGTGACGATGCCGCGGGTGTTGAGCTCGTCCACCGCGGACTCGACATCGTCGACCTCGAAGTTGAGAATCGTGAAGCTCGCCGGCTCGTGGTTTGGTTTGGAGTAGACCAGGATCCGCGCGCCGCTGTCGAGGTGCAACTCGAGGAACCCCATTTCGTTGGTGCTGACGGTGAGCCCGAGGGTCTCGCCATAGAACCTCTTCGCCGCCTCGATATCGTCGACGGAGAATCCGCTGAATGCGCCGCTGGTCGTGAACATCGTTTCCTCCCGGAACCTGTTCTGTGGATGCGCGCACGGGGATGCGCGTCCTCCCAGCCTTCCACTGCGCCGCCCCGCGATCCAGTGCCCGCGTCAGGAATCGCCGCTGTCCGCCGCTCCGGGCCGATGTTGGGCGGCGCTGCCCGAATGTTCGAAATCAGGTGCCCTGGAGCGTCCGCAGGAATCCGGTGACCAGCAGTTCGCGGATGCCGGGCATGAGACCGGCGGACAGCGCCGCCGCATCCACCTCGAGAAGTTCGGCGATGGCCGCGATGATCGCGCGAACGCTGAGCTCGCCGTCGCATGCGCCGACCAGAGCCGCGAGTCCGGTGTCGAGAGGAAGGGAACGCCCGAAGCCGCCGCCCTGTCGCAGGGTCATCACGGTCGGGTCGGCGGCTCCGGGCCAGTAGTGGCGTTCCTCCGTGACATCCGGGGCGACCTCAAGGTGTTCGCGGCCGAGTTCGTCGTCGGTGCGCGCGGCCTGCCAGTCCCAGGCCGCGAGCGAGTCGGCGATGTGGCCGCCGAGGCCGTCACCGATCGGTCCACCCAACCGCTCGAGCCGGCGCAGTCCCCGGCTCGACGCCCGCAGGGTGAGGTAGCCGAACCCCACCTTCGAGACACCGCGCGCGTCGAAATCGTCGAGCCAGGCGTCATACAGCTGGTCGAATTCCGGGCCGGGCCGGGTTCCGCCGTCCCTGATCCAGGTTTCGGAGTACAGCGCCGCATCCTGCACCTCGCGCTCAACCACCCAGGCGTCGAGGGCGGCGCAATCCACCCACTCGCCCACGCGCTGCAGGCCGTCCCGCCCGTCGCGGTACTCCCAGTTGCCGAGCAGCTGGGCGACTCCCCCGGGCGCCAGATGCTCCGCGACCCCCGCGATCACGGCCGCGACGAGCGCATCGCCGACCATCCCGCCGTCACGGTACTCGTAGGCCGGCACACCATCGGTCCGCGGCGTGATCACGAACGGCGGGTTTGACACGATGTGCCCGAACCGCTCACCCGTCACCGGTTCGAACAGGCTGCCGAGCCGGAATTCGATGTTGCTTATCCCGTTGAGCGCGGCGTTGAACGCGGCGAGATCGAGGGCCCGCTGCGAGATGTCGGTGGCGACCACCCTCCGGGAGTGGCGCGCCGCATGCATGGCCTGGATGCCGCATCCGGTGCCGATGTCGAGGGCCGCGTCGACGGGAGTGCTCAGCATGAGCCCGCTGAGAGTGAGCGAAGCGCCGCCGACCCCGAGAACATGATCCTCCCGCAGCGCGCCGGCCACCGCGAGTTCGCCGAGGTCGCTCGCGATCCACCAGCTGCCGACGCCGTTGGCGTCGACGAAGCTGTAGGGGCGGAGGTCGAGAAGCGCACGCACCACCGCGTCGGCCTGCACCACGAGGCCGAGCTCGATCGCTCCGGGAATGCCGAGCGACGGCAGCGCCGCGGCGAAACCTTCGGCCGGAACCGGCAACCCGAGCACGAATACGGCGGCGAGCACTCCGGCCGGGGTTGGCACGGCCCGAGCCGCGATGGCGCGGGCTCCCGGCACCCGCTGTCCGCGATGAAGTGCCGCATCGGCCTCCTCGCCCCACAATTCGGTCAGCGAATCGACGCTGAATCGGGCGGAGAGAAGGTCGGAACGGAGGCGGTCGATGAGGTCGGAGTGCACTGATCCATTCAAGTGCACCCGGGACGGTCGGAGCGCTGGCTAGGATTGAAGCGCATCGTCAATTCTCAGGAGTGAACTCATGGCTGCACTAATCATCGGCATTCTTGTGACGATCGTCGTACTCGGAGCCGTCTCGGTGACCGCCGCGCTCGTCGCCATGGTGAAGGCGCCTCGGAGCTAGCCGCGTCCTTGCCGACCGAACTCGAACCCGTCGGCGCAGACCGAGGCCGAATCGCCTGGTGATCCCCCGCCCGACGATTCTGAAGGTCCTCACATGTCGGGGTGGCGCTGCGAGCCGGTGCCGGTCGGCGTGAGAAAGTGGCAGCCAGAAAGCGCATCGCCGAGTCGACCGCGAGCACGCCAGGCCAGCACCACCGAGGGGACTCGAGATGAATACACGAGTGAGGGGTCGGCGGATCGTCGTCTCGGTCACGTCACTGATCGGAGCGCTGAGCATGGGCGCAACGGTTTTCGGATCGGTCGCTCTCTGGCGCGACACCGTCGCGGAGAAGCTTGCGTCACCACCGCGCCCGGTCCCCGCCGTCGACAGCCCGGCGCCGCCGCCCGCGACGGTGCCGCCCCTCAGCGCTCCGGTCGAGCCGACGGCCACCCCGACCCCCGATGCCACGCCGACGCCCTCGGCCGCGCCGGCGGCCCCGGTTGCCGCGGCGCCAGCGCCGAAACCGGTGGCAGTGCCGAAACCGGTGGCAGCACCCGCGCCGGTGGCAGCACCGGCGCCGGTGGCAGCACCGGCGCCGGTGGCTGCACCCGCGCCCGTGGCTGCACCCGCGCCCGTTGCCGCCAGCCAACCCGCCCCCGCTCCGGTGGCCAAGTCTTCGGGATCCTGACCGACCCGGCCGACTCGAGACCGATCATGCCGGCTGGGGCAGCGGGGTGACCGGTCCGTCGACTCGCGCAGGCCGCTCCTATACTGCGAACGTGGAGCAAACCCCGAGAATCCTGGTCGCCGAAGACGATGGGCGCCTCCTCGCGATGCTCGGCGAGATCCTCGCGACCGAGGGCTACGACGTGGTTTCGGCCAGGGACGGCCAGCGCGCCCTTCACGAGGGTCTGACCGGAAGGTTCGACGTGTTCCTGCTCGACCGCGGACTTCCCATCATCGACGGGCTGGATGTCCTCGCCCAGCTTCGACGCCACGGCGTCCAGACCCCGGCGCTCGTCCTGTCGGCTCTCGGAAACGCGTCCGATCGCGTCGAGGGCCTCGACCGGGGTGCCGAAGACTACCTCGCGAAGCCGTTCGATATCGACGAACTCCTCGCCAGACTCCGGGTAGTGCGTCGACGGGTGTCATCCTTCATCCCCGTGTTGCACATTCCGGGAGGGGCCCTGGATGTCGCGAGCCGCATCGTGACGATCGATGCTGGAGCTCACGTGCAACTCTCGGAACGAGAGGCCGATCTTCTCGAACGGCTAGCGCGCCGCCCCGAGCAGGTTTTCACCAGGGATGACCTGCTCGTGACGGTCTTCGCCGATGCCGACGATCCGGGAGTCGTCGACACCTATGTTCACTACGTCCGCAAGAAGCTCGGTCGTGCGGTCATCCTCACGGTGCGCAACATCGGCTACCAGATCGGTTGGCGGCCGTGAATGTGCGCGACGCCACCGAGCTGCGCCGGGCCTCGGTTCGGCTCGCTCTTCGCTTTTCGGCGATGATTCTCGTGCTGTTCGGCGTCCTCGTCCTGGTGACCTTCGTGATCGTCGGCACGAGCCAGTCGGAGGCGACCGCGCGAGAGCTCATCGACGCGAGCCATGTCGACTCGCCGAGGGATGCGCCCCCGGGAGTCCTCGTCGCCGTCAGGTCCGGGCAGACGCTGCTGGTCTCGGCTGACGCGCCCTCCTGGTTTCCCGAGGCGGCGACCCTCGACGCGATGGACGCGGGCTCGGCGCCGAAGCAGGAGACGAAGAACGTCTCCAACCACACCTACGTGATCCGCACAAGCATGGTGGGCGGACGCGCGGTGCAGACCGCGCTCGACACGCGCGAGAATGCCGAAGAGCTTCAGCGTCTCACCCTCGGCTTGATCGTCTCCGGGGTGCTCGCCGCGATGGCCTCGGCCGTGTTCGGCGCCCTCATGGCGCGCAGCGCCATGAGGCCGATGATCGACGCGCTCGCGCTGCAGCGCCGTTTCGTGACCGATGCCAGTCACGAATTGCGGACTCCCCTGACCTTGCTGTCCACCCGTGCGCAACTCCTGCGCCGGCAGCTTCCCGCGTCACCGCCGGACGGCGGACCGGGCCCGGTGGCGTCCGGCCTCGAGGCGATACTGCAGGACACGCGCGACCTGACCGGCATCCTCGAGGACCTGCTCATCGCCGCCGACCCGGCCGGCACGTTCGAGCGGGAGCCCGTGGACCTCGACGCTCTGGCGCTCCGGGCCGTGGCGTCCGCGCAGGGCGACGCGCTCGCCCGAGGCATCGACCTTGAAAACACCGGCAGCTCGGATGCCGTGATCGTGCACGGCGCTCGAGTGTCGCTGCAACGCCTGTTTACCGCGCTCATCGCCAACGCCCTCGATCACGCCCGCTCCCGTGTCACCGTTGAGGTTCGCGACGAGGGACGGACCGCGACGGTGCGCGTGCAGGACGACGGCCCCGGGTTTCCCCCCGGCGCCCAATCACGCGCCTTCGAGCGATTCTTCTCGTCTCGACCGCCGGGGGCTGAGAACACCCGGGAGCGGCATTACGGACTCGGACTCGCCCTCGTCGCAGAGGTCGCCGCCCGGCACAACGGTTCCGTCGAAATCGAACAACACACGGCCGGTCTGGGCGCCACAATCGTCGCGCGAATTCCCTACAGTCACTCCTAACGGTTTGCACAGCCGCCTTGCAGTCCACCTAAGAATGTTCCAAGAATGATGCAGGATTGTTGAGGACAGGTGCTGGCAGCACACGACGACGACGGGAGGCATGATGAGCATCCGGGCCCAAGGGAAGAAGCTCGCTTCGAACCTGACCGCGACGGTCGGCATCCTGAGCTTCGGAGCGGCGGGGTTCGCCTCGATGGCGCTCTGGTATCAGACCGAGCAGGCCAAGATCGCGGCGAGCAATTCGAGCGGCATCACCGGTTCAATCCAGCAGCAGCAGTCCAACGTGTCCCAGAACGGAGACGATTCCGGGCAGCAGCCCGCTCCCGTCACGCCGAGCCAGAATTTTGCCCCGCAGGCCCACTCTTCGGGGTCGTGACGTGGAGTCGATCGGTCGGGAAGACTGGCGCGTGTGGAGTTGTGATGCATCGGTGGTCGTGACGTCCCCGACGCGGGCGAGGGAGGCCGCGCAGATCGTGCGCGACACGATCGACGCCGTCGATGCCGCCTGCAGTCGATTCCGTGCCGACTCCGAACTGATGCGACTGGCCGCGTCGCTCGACGACGGCGTCACCGTCAGCCCCATGCTCGCCGACCTCGTGAGGGGTGCTCTCGACTGCGCCGTCCTCACCGACGGTGACGTCGATCCCACGCTCGGCAACGACTTGATCGCCCAAGGCTATGATCGCGATTTTCTCCAGCTCGCAGAGACGCCGCTCCAGGATCGCGAGGCGGCCGTCGGAGCCACCCGGCCACGGACCCCGGGCTGGCGGCGGATCCACCTGCAGGACGGTGTTCTCACGGTGCCGGGAGACCTCGTGCTCGATCTCGGCGCGAGCGCGAAGGCCATCGCCGCTGACCGGGCGGCGGCCGCCGCGGCCGCGGCACTCGGCTGCGGAGTCCTGGTGAGCATCGGTGGCGACATCGCGACCGCCGGGACAGAGCCGGCCACGGGCTGGCAGGTGCTCGTGCAGGACATGCCAACCGACCCGGCGCAGCAGGTGTCGCTGGGTGCGGGTTCCGCACTGGCCACTTCGAGCACGCAGAAGCGACGATGGTTGATGCGTGGTGTCTCGCGGCATCACATCCTCGATCCGAGGCTCGGACTCCCCGCCGATGTCGTGTGGCGAAGCGTCACGGTCGCGGCAGAGACCTGCCAGCGCGCCAATGCGATGAGCACGGCATCGATCGTTCGAGGCTTCCGCGCGGTGTCCTGGCTGAGGCAATTGGGAGTGAGCGCCCGATTCGTCGACCTCACCGGCCGCGTTGTCACGACGGGCTCGTGGCCGGTTGACTCGCCTGCCCGCCGCAGTGACGAGGTCACCGCTTGAGCGAGGCGCTGTGGGCCTTCGGCCGAGTCAGCGGGATCGTCACGCTGCTTCTCTTCACCGCCTCGGTTGTCCTCGGCATCATCACGCGGTCGGGCCGCCCCCTGCCCGGACTCCCGCGCTTCTCCATCTCACTGCTGCACCGCAACATCGCCCTGACCGCCTGCAGCTTCCTCGTGCTTCACGTGGGATCGCTCATGCTCGATTCCTACGCCAAACTCAACGTGATCGATGCGGTGGTGCCATTCCTCGGGCATTTCAAACCGTTCTGGCAGGGTCTCGGCACGGTGGCCGTCGACCTTCTCATCGCGATCGTGGTGACGAGCCTGTTCCGCAAGCAGTTCGGTGCACGCACCTTCCGGACGATCCACTGGTTCACCTACGTGATGTGGCCGATCGCGCTCGCTCACTCCATCGGGAATGGAACCAACGGACTCAGCGGGTGGTTTCTCCTCATCGCCGCGGGATGCATTGTCGTCGTCATCGCCGCGCTGTTCTGGCGAACGTCGACTCGCTTCGAGGAGTCCGCGGCGGCCCGCCAGGGTGGCATCCGATGAAGCTGAGGGACAACCCGCTGGTCGACCGCTCGGTCGACCCTCCCGTCGGAGTGGCACGCCTCTTCCTCGCCGGACGGGAAGCGACGCATGACGCGCATCTCGCCGCGTACGGCCCCCTCCCCACCGGCGGCGCCGGGCAGGAACTGATCGCACAATTGGAGCTCTCCGGACTGACCGGCCGTGGCGGAGCGGGATTCCCCGCCGGGCGGAAGGCGCGGGCGATCGGCGGAACGTCCAGCCTCTGGGCGGGTAGTCCGATCGTGATCGCCAACGGCGCAGAGGGGGAACCCCGCAGCGTCAAGGACCACACCCTGTTGCACAATTCGCCACACCTCGTGATCGACGGACTCCTCGCAACCGCCGCGGCCGTCGGCGCGTCGAGGACACACATCTACGTGCCGCGCGACCTCATCGCCGGTCTGCGGAAGGCGATATCGGAACGCCGCGATGCTCGCCGCATCGTGCTGTCCGAGGCCCCCGATTCGTTCATCTCCGGTGAGGCGAGCGCGGTTGTCAACTCCATCGAGAATGGGGTGGCGCTGCCGACAGATCGCACAGCGAGGCTGACCACGACCGGGCTCAAGGGCAGGCCGACTCTCGTCCACAACGTCGAAACCCTTGCTCATGTCGGGCTCATCGCCCGGTTCGGGGCGAACTGGTTCAGATCGGTGGGATCGGAACGGGATCCGGGAACGCGTCTCATCACCCTTTCCGGGCACAGCGACCGGGAACGGGTGGTCGAGGTTCCCGGGGACATCCCGATCGTCGACATCCTCCGCTCGGCCGGGGTCTCCACCGACGCGGTGTCGGCCGCGCTGGTTGGTGGATATCACGGCGCCTGGATCGCCGCGACACACCTGGAGTCCAGGATGTCGACAGCGGGCCTTGCGCCCCACGGCGCACAGCCGGGCGCGGGAATCATCTACGTTCTCGGGCCGCGGCAGTGCGGGCTGCGGGCGACGGCGGAAATCGTGGGATACCTCTCCCGGGAGTCGGCCGGCCAGTGCGGGCCCTGCCGGTTCGGGCTGCCCGAGATGGCCTCGTTGCTCTATCGGCTCGCCGCAACAGGATTCGACAAGTCCCTTCGTCGCGATCTCGAAGCGACGACACGTTCCGTGGTCGGACGAGGGTCCTGCCACCACCCCGACGGCACCGCTCGTCTCGTGTTGAACGCCCTCGACACCTTCTCCGCCGACGTGCACGCCCACCTCTCCGGTCGGTGCCTCCACGAAGCGCGCAGGTGACCGACGATGCCCACGGGAAGCGAGCGAATGAGACTTCACATTGATTGGACTCGGTGCGACGGCCGCGGGCTGTGCACCGAACTGCTGCCCGACATGCTTGCCCGCGACAAGTGGGGCTATCCCGTTGCGACGAAGATCGCCCCCGAGTCCCGCTCGGATCTCGTCGTGCCCGTCTCCCGGATTGACGCGGCACGAGACGCCGTCGACCTCTGCCCGCTGCTCGCGCTGAAACTGATCCCGATCGAACGGCAGTCCTGACCGCTCGGACGGCCCTCCTCCTGGAGGGATCGCCAACCCCGGATTAGGCTTGGACGACCACCGGCCCCGTCGAGGAAAACGTGAAACCACTCAACGAATCCGAAATCCGCCGCAGCATCGTGAACGCCTCACAGGGAGAGATCGAGCGGATTCCCCTTCCCGGTCTGCACGAGGTGCTCTGGGCAGAACGCGAGTACCTCGGCTGGCGTGATCACCAGGCGCCCCTGCGGGGCTATCTGGTGCACTGGGCCGATGACCGTGCCATCGGGATCGTACTCCGCGCCACCGGTGCGAGAATGCGGCCGGGCATCTCGGCGATGTGTTCGCTCTGCCGCACCCCGCAGCCCTCCGGGCAGGTCACGCTGTTCTCCGCCGCGCGAGCCGGTCAGGCCGGGCGCGACGGCAACACCGTCGGCACCTACATCTGCGCCGATCTCGCCTGTTCGCTCATCATCCGCATCACCCCGCCGGCGTCCCCGCTGCAGCCGGACCCCGCCGAGGTCATTGCCCGGCGAGCAGAGGGATTGCTCACTCGCGTGCAGAACTTCACCGCCGACATCATGAAGACCGCCTGAGCCAGCGCTGTCACCTCAACGAACGAGTGCCCGGGCGCTGGAAACGGGAACCCGGGCACTGCATGTCGCTCGAAGCTGCTAGCCGTTCGGCTTGTTCGCCGCCTTGGTCTTCTTGTCGGCGCGCTTCTCCTTGAGAGACTTCGACGCTACCGTCTTCGAGGTGGTCTTTTTCGGTGACTTGTCCGCCATGGTGAGCTCCCTCGGATGGGGAGCCCGAATGGCTCCCAGTGTGCCTCGAGAATACGCTCTCTACCCGCACGCCGCATCCGGAGGCTGGCATTGCCCGACGCCGCTTCTCGGCGGTCCCCGCCGGCGGGTGTCAGGCCCGGCGGGACCGCCCGCGCGCGACAAGAATCACGCCGGCACGCCAGCCGAGCAGGAACAGTGCGAGCACGATCATGGTGACGATCACGAACGCGGTCTGCACCCCCTGGCCGCTGACGACTCGCAGCAGCAGCCCGATGACCACCGTCGCGGCCCAGAGCATGATCCCCGTCCAACGGAGCCGGAACGGCGTGCGCCAGGCGCGCATTCCGATCCATCCGGCCGCGAGACCGACGAGGAACGGCCAGAGCGTCACGAGCGTGCCGAGGGGCCCCTCGTGGTGGCTCGCCCGACCGATGAGCACGAACGCGGTGACGAGCATGGCATCGACGATGCCGGCCAGGGTGGCAGATGACGCGGGGGAAAGTTTCACCCGACCACACTACGAGACCGGCCAGCCGGAGCCGTCCGAATTTCTCCCAGCCTGCCGCCGATCTTCTGGGTCGCCTTTCGCCCGACCCATGTGTTCCCCGTGTCTTCGTCGAAACGACGGGCAAACGGAGCGCTCCTGCGTAGGGTGGAACAATGCAATCAGGCAACCAGCTCGGCGACTTTTTGCGCGCCAGACGCGAACTTCTCACCCCCGAAGATGTCGGACTCCCGGCGACCGCGCGACGGCGCGTGCAGGGGCTGCGCCGCGAGGAAGCGGCCCTCGTTGCCGGCATCGACCCCGAGCTGTACCAGCGACTCGAACACGGCCTCGAGCCGAACCCGAGCGACGAGATTCTCGAGGCGATCACGCGAGCACTGCGGCTCGACGAGGAGGCGACCGCTCACCTGCGGCAGATCGCTCGACCCGTGGCGGAACGACGGCGCGACGCGACCGCGCCGGAGGAGGCCCCTGCCACCCTCGCCGCGCTGATCAACCGCTGGCCGCATCAGGTCGCCTTCATCCAGGGGCGCCTCATGGGAGTGCTGGCCGCGAACCCGCTCGCCGTGGCGCTCTCTCCGATCTTCACTCCCGGAACCAACGGCTTGCGCTCCGCCTTCCTCGACCCGGCGGCGCGCGAACTCTACCCGGACTGGGAGGGGATGCTCTCGAGCACCATCGCCGGACTGCGCGCACTGATCGGCCCCAACGTCGACGACCCGCAGCTCGCCCAGCTGGTGGGAGAGCTCTCCGTTCGCAGCACGGAATTCCGCGCGCTGTGGGGCAAGACCGACGCGGCGATCGAGAGCGACGGCATCATTCGGTTGCAGCATCCGCACGTCGGGATGCTCGAGCTGCAGCGGGAGAAGCTGGCGATCGAAGCATCCGACGGGCAGTTCCTCGTGATTCTGCACCCGCAGCCCGGTTCCGCTTCAGAGACCGCTCTGCGCCGGCTGGCGTCCATAGTCGACGGCACGGCGTCGGCGGAGGCGCAGCGAAGCATGCCCGCCCCCGTTGCGATCGATTCGCGGCGCCGCCTGCCGTGACCGATGCCGGCGGTCGGCGCACCGTCCAGATCCTGATCGCGTTCGCGGTGGTCTTCGCGCTGGCGATCGTGAGCCTGCTCATCTGGGCGCACATGGTCATGCCGGGCGATCGGGGGGCGGCGCTGAAGGCCTGGCGCGACCCGGCCGTGTCGATCTCGTCGACGGACCACTCGGTGATCCTCGCCCCAACGGGCGGGGCGAACGGCACCGGCCTCGTCTTCCTCCCCGGCGCCAAGGTCGACCCGTATGCCTACCTGTACAAGCTTTCCGGAATCGTCGAGCGGGGTGTCACCGTCGTCATCACGAAGCCGACGCTCAACCTGGCCTTCTTCGACCAGCGGCCGCTCAGCGCCTTCACGACGGATGCGCCCCGGGTCACCCGCTGGTTCGTCGGCGGCCACTCGCTCGGCGGAGTGCGGGCCTGCATGCTCGTCGAGCCGGGCCCCGGCGGACCGGATGTCGCGGGCCTGGTGCTGTTTGCAAGCTACTGCGCGACCGACCTCTCCCACACCTCTCTCACCGTGCTGAGTATCGGCGGGACGAGGGACGGTCTCAGCACCCCTGCCACGATCGCCGCGGCGAAGCACAACCTTCCGGCATCGGCGATCTTCGTGCAGATTCGCGGCGGCAACCATGCCAGCTTCGGAGACTACGGGGCACAGCCGGGCGACGGCACCGCGACCATCTCGAGCGCACAGGCGCGCGACGAGATCACGGTCGCGCTCGCCCGGGTGCTCGCCGCCGGGTCGAAGTAGCCCAGACTCTCGCCGTCAATCGGTGCGGTTGTTGCGCCGGATCACGCGCACGGCCATCTCTTCGGCGTCGATCGCGGCGAGAATGGCCTGCACCGCGGGCTCCTGGTAGCGTCCCTCCTCCCGTGCCGCCAGCACGGCCGCGCGCTCGGCGTCGATCATCGCGAGCCGAAGGCGCCCGAACAGGGCCTGAGGGGGTTCGCCGCCGCCGTCGACCGGGGTCAGTATGGACTCGCCAAGCAGCGCGGCATCGTCGCGCAGTCGCTCGATGACGGCCGCGTCATCGGACGCCTCAGCCTCCGCGTCGAGCCTCACGACGCCAGCCGCCCGCGCCTCGGCCATGAGCATCTGCGCCTCCATGAGCTCCTGGTCGGCGTTCGGCGGCGGCAGCTTCAGCAGGCGGATGATCCAGGGCAGCGCGAGGGTCTGCAACAGAGTCCCCACCACCACCACGAAGGCCAGGAACTGCAGGAAGGATCGCTGCGGGGTCGCCGCCGGAAGCAGAAAGACTGCGGCGAGCGTTAGCACCCCCCGCATTCCCGAGAATCCGATCGCCACGGTGTTCTTCCAACGCCATCGACGCTCCCGCAGTCGCTTCGGGCCGGTGCGGTAAAACAGCGTCACGAGCAGAACCCAGGCGAGCCGAACCACCATGAGGAAGAGCAACGTGGACACGCAGATCAGGATGGTGCGTCCGACACCGACGCCGGAACTCAGCACCCCGCCGAGAATGGTCTTGAGATTGAGCCCGATGAACAGGAACACCGAGTTCTCGAGCAGGAACCGGATGGTGCGCCAGTTCACCGAGTCGGCGATGCGCGCCCGCGCCGACTGCACGACCGGCGCGCGCGCCCCGACGATGAGGCCAGCGATCACCACGGCGAGCACCCCCGAGCCATGCAGCAGCTCCGCCGGGATGAACGCGACGAACGGCGTCACGAGCGACAGGCTCGTGTCGAGCACCGGCGCCCGGAGCCGCACGCGGATTGCGTTCAGTCCGTAGCCGACCGCGAAGCCGACGCCGACACCGATCACCACCGCAAGCGCGAAGTCACCCGCCACCACCCATGGATTGAGCGTGCCGGTGATCGCCGTGATGGCGGAGGCGAGAGCGACGAGGGCCGCCGCGTCATTGAACAGGCCCTCCCCCTCGAGGATCGTGACGAGCCGGCGGGGCAACTTGAGGCGACCACTGATGGAGGTGACCGCCACGGCATCCGTCGGCGCGACGACCGCGGCGAAGGCGAACCCGGTGGCGAGCGAGATCGCGGGCACGAGGAGCCAGGTGAAGAAGCCGACGGCAACCACCGTGAACAGCACGAGACCGACGGAGAGGGCGACGATGCTGTCGCGCCGCGCCCGCACATCCACGAGCGAGGTGCGGATGGCGGCCGCGAACAGCAACGGCGGCAGCAGCCCGTAGAGAACGAGCTCCGGCTGCACCTCGATCTTCGGAAGCACCGGGATGAAGGAGGCCGCGGCGCCGACGGCCACGAGCGTGAGCGGGGCCGACCAGCCGACTCGGCGGGACAGGCCGGTCACCGTGACCGTCACCAGCACGAACGCGACGATCAAGATGATGGTCATGACGGAGGCATCCATGGCCGCACCTTTCGATAGTCGTCACCCGAGGGTAGAGGAACCGCCGGCTCCCCGTCCGGCTCCGGGCGCAACCGAGGCGTCGTGGGGTTTATTGCGCGCACTCGGCTTCGGCCCAGTTTTCGGGCGCAGGATGCCGTTATGCGTCCGCCGATTCAGCCCGTCACCCCCGGCCCCGGCCAGGAATCCGTGTGGGACTACCCACGTCCGCCCCGGGTCGAAGGCACGACCGACCGCATCCGCGTGTGGTTCGGAGGCGAGACCATCGTCGACACCACCGATGCCGTTCGCGTGCTCGAGACGAGTCATCCGCCGGTCTATTACCTGCCCCGCTCCGCGTTCCCGGAGGGAGCGCTGGAGCGGGCGCCGGGCTCGAGCTTCTGCGAGTTCAAGGGCGCGGCGAAGTACCTGACCGTGCGCGGGGGCTCGGCCGTCGCCCAATCGGCCGCCTGGTATTACACGGACCCGACGCCCGGTTTCGAGCTGCTGAAGGACCGCGTGGCGGTGTACCCGTCCGCGATGGACTCCTGCGAGGTCGCCGGAGAAACCGTCGTGCCCCAGGCCGGGGACTTCTACGGCGGCTGGATCACCTCGCGCGTGGTCGGCCCGTTCAAGGGCGAGCCTGGCACGCTCGGCTGGTAGGCCGCGCACCCGACGCCAGCGACCCGGCGACCCGGCTAGCTAGACGGAGACGGTCGCGAGAACCTCGTCGAGAACGGTGGAGGCTTCTTCGTCGGTGGAGTTCTGTGCCAGGGCAAGCTCAGAGATCAGAATCTGGCGGGCCTTGAGCAGCATCCGCTTCTCGCCGGCGGAGACTCCGTGGTCCTGGTCGCGGCGCCACAGGTCGCGAACGACCTCGCTGACGCGGTAGACACTTCCGCTGCCCATCTTCTCGGTGTTCGCCTTGAAGCGGCGAGACCAGTTGCCCGGCTCCTCCACCATGTCGCTGCGCAGCACCTCGAAAACCGCCTCGACTCCGGCGCTGTCGATCACGTCGCGCACTCCGATGAGTTCGACATTCTCGATGGGAAGTTCGATGGTGAGGTCGGTCGCGTGCACGTTGAGGGTGATGTATTCCTTCGGCTCACCCTTGACCGTGCGAGTCTTGACGGCGGTGATGGTTGCGGCGCCGTGATGGGGGTAGACGACAGTCTCTCCGACTTGGAAAATCATGCGGTAATGCCTTCAATCGTTGATATCTGTATCGCAGGGGCTGTACTCGCGCGTGAGTACCGGTCGACCACGATCGGTCTCGGCGGCGGGCCGAGAGGAGCGAAAGTCGGGAGGCAATTCGATTCGAGTAGCTGCCTGGAGGGACATCGAGCGGATCCACGTCTGAGACCGTATACAGGATAACGCGTCTGTGCACCGTTAAATTTCCATCCGGCCGGGATTGGACAGCCCGCGGGGCCGCGCCGGGAGTAAACCGGGCGGGCGTACCCTTCGATCATGCCCACTTCGCCTGCCGACATCCCCGTTCCCGACCTCACCGGACGACTCGCCGTCGTCACCGGCGCAAACAGTGGTCTCGGTTTCGGGCTCACCCGCCGCCTCGCCGCCGCCGGAGCGGAAGTGGTGCTCGCCGTGCGCAACTGGTCCAAGGGCGAGGAGGCGATCGCGCGGATCCGCGCCGACATCCCCCAGGCGCGCCTGCGGATGCTCCCCCTCGACCTCTCGTCGCTCACGAACATCACGACGTTCGGCGCCATGATCACGGCCGACGGCCGCCCGATCGACCTGCTGGTCAACAACGCCGGAATCATGATGCCGCCGACGCGGCAGACAACCGCGGACGGCTTCGAGCTGCAATTCGGCAGCAACTATCTGGGGCATTTCGCCCTGACCGGCCACCTCTTGCCGTTGTTGCGAGCGGCTGGCGCCCCGCGCGTGGTCGCCCTCAGCAGCATCCTTGCCCGTGCCGGACGATTCGACTGGGACGACCTGCAGTCCGAGACGCACTACAGCTCGCAACGCGCATACGGGCTGTCCAAGCTGTCGATGCTCGCGTTCGCGCGCGAACTGCAGCGCCGCAGCGACGCCGGCGGGTGGGGCCTCACGAGCACGGCCGCGCATCCGGGCTCCACCCTGACCAACCTCCAGGTGACGGGGCCGCAGTCGGGCGGGAAGTCCGGCGGCGCGATGGCCGCCTACATGCGCCTCACCGCGGGCGTGCCGTGGCTCTGGCAGCAGGCTCCGCAGGGGATCCTGCCGACCCTGTTCGCCGCGACGAGCCCGGATGTGGTCGGCGGCGCGTACTACGGACCAGGCGGGTTCGCCGAGTTGACCGGCGCCCCGAAGCTCGCCGCGGTGCCCAAGCGGGCGCACGACGCCGCGGATGCCGAACACCTGTGGGCGGTCTCGGAGACCCTCACCGGGGTGACGTTCCCCGGCTGAGCGCGCGGCTTAACCCCCGCTATGGCGTGGCGACCGCCTCTTTCGCGCTGCCCTTGCGCGGCAGCAGCGTGTTCGCCTCCTCGAGCGACATGCCGTTCGTCTCGGGGATGAACCGCGACACGAACAGGAACGACAGCAGCGCGAACGCCGCATACAGGCCGTAGGTGAGCACCAGCGAGACCGAGGCGAGCGGAGGGAACGACACGGTCACGAGGAAGTTCGCGATCCACTGGGCGGCGGCCGCGACGCCGAGCGCACGGGCGCGAATGCGAGTCGGGAAGATCTCGCCGAGCAGCACCCACACCACTGGGCCCCAGGATGCCCCGAAACTCACGACGAAGACATTCGCGGCCACGAGGGCGATCGGTCCCCACGCACCCGGGAGGCTCAGCGCACCACTCACCGTGTCCGCCTGGCTGAAGGCGACCGCCATGGTGGCGAGCGAGACCGTCATGCCGGCCGAGCCGAAGAGCAGGATCGGGCGCCGCCCCACCCGGTCGACGAGCGCGATGGCGACGAACGTGACCGCGATGTTCGTGATGGCGGTGATCACCGAAATGGTGAAGGAATCCCGTTCCTGGAATCCCACGGACTTCCAGAGGGTCGTGGAGTAGTAGAAGATCACGTTGATTCCGACGAATTGCTGCAATACCGAAAGGATGATGCCGATCCAGACAATCGGCTTGAGGCCGAACCGATGACCGCGCAACGCGCCCTTGCGGGAGCCCTCCGCATCCGTCTCAATGGCGCTGCGCATGTCTCGGATGGCGCGCTCGACGTCGACATTCGGCCAAATGCGCGCGAAGATCGAACGCACCTCGTCGTCACGCTTCTTCAGCACGAGGAAGCGCGGGGATTCCGGCAGGAAGAAGGCGATGCCGCCGTAGATGACGGCGGGAACGGCTCCGGCCAGGAACATCCAGCGCCACGCCTCGAGGCCGAGCCAGAACTTCGCGTCGGCAGCCCCGGCGCCGTTGGCGAAGAGAGAGTCGGAGAGCAGGGCGGCGAAGATGCCGACCGTGATGGCGAGTTGCTGCAGCGAGGCGAGGCGGCCGCGCAGCTGTCGTGGCGAGATCTCGGCGATGTACGCCGGCGCGATCACGGAGGCGATGCCGATGCCGAGTCCGCCGACGAGGCGCCAGACCACGAGATCCCAGACGCCGAAAGAGAGGCCACTGCCGAGGGCGCTGGCGAGGAACAGGATCGAGCCGACGATCATGGCCGGGATGCGACCGAACCGGTCGGCGAGACGACCGGCGAGGTAGGCACCCACGGCGCATCCGATCAGGGCACTGGCGACAGCCAGCCCGGTGAGTGAGCTGGAGAGGGAGAACTGCTTCTGCACTGCGTCGACCGCGCCGTTCACCACCGAGGAGTCGAACCCGAAGAGGAAGCCGCCGACAGCGCCGGCGAGCGCGAGGGCGATGACCTTCAGGTTGGTCGTGGGGCTGGGGGTGTCCGACATCGCGGTCCTTCGGTTGAGTTTGCGGGGGCCAAACCACCATACGCGTGGCGCGCCACGGCCCCCTGCGGCCCACCGACTCCGTGATTGCGCCGATGGCGAATGCGATGTCGGGAATATCCCGCTATTGCCAGACGCTCCGGACGACCGCTCACTTTCGGCGTTATGTCAAATTCGAGTTCCCGGGGCATCTCGCTACCGTTGAGCACGGCGTACCCCCTCAGAAGTGGTGATGCCAGGCAGTGAAGAAGCTTGGCATCACCACGCTGTC
This sequence comes from Actinomycetales bacterium, assembly GCA_038251725.1. GTDB lineage: Bacteria > Actinomycetota > Actinomycetes > Actinomycetales > Microbacteriaceae > Lacisediminihabitans. Next base: position 13,242 of record JBBSBA010000023.1, on the reverse strand, counting down.
CCAGATCGCCACGCTCCCGATCAAGGACCGCACGTTCTGCGTCGAGTCGGAGTTCAATTCCCGCTCCGACGGCCTGAATCCGATGCTCAAGGCCTACGGCCTCATCCGCGGCAAGGCGACCGACGGCCGAATCAACAAGCTGAAGCTCGCCGGAATCTTCAACAAGATCTCCCCGAAAATCACCGAAGCCACCCCGCGCAAACTCAACCTGCGCGTGGATGACGGCGGCGAGGAACCGGCGAACGTCGCGTACGACTTCATGATCAAGAACGGTTTCGTTCGCGCGCCCCACTGGCACCAGCGACCGTCGATGGCGCGCGGAAGGTTACGACGGTGCGCTTGCTTTCATAGGCTTGACACCGTGCGATTCGGACTCTTCATTCCCCAGGGCTGGCGTAGCCGAGGTGACCGGCGCCCCGACGCTCGATCTGAGCGCGCAGAAACGGCGATGCCGTGAGCCAGCACCCCGCCGCCAGGGTGAGCGTGCTCGTTCGGGAGTCCGGCGGAGCCCGGGATGGGGACCGTGCGTTACTGATCACCGAGATTTCGACTCTGCTCCGCATCCGGCCAACGACCGTATCGATCTCCCAGAACTGCGCGGACTGCGGGGGCGACCATGGGCAGCCCCTGGTGACTCTGGAGGATGACCGCCTGCATGGCTGGGTGAGCCTCGCCCGCGCTCGGGGCCGGGTGGCGATCGCGGCCAGCAGCGTCGGGCCGGTGGGAGTGGACATCGAAGTCGTGACGGCGGTCGCGGCGCAGCCCCTCGATGCATTCGGCGCTGTCGAGCTGGCGGCGATCAGGGAGTCGAGTCATCCGGCACGCGTCATGACCCAGCTGTGGACCGCAAAGGAGTCGCTGCTCAAGGCCGACGGTCGGGGGCTGCGCTGCGACCCGCGGGATGTCGAGTTCAGGGTCGCCGACCCGGGCTCATCGCTGGCTCCCGAGCTCGACAGGTGGCTCGGCGGCCGGGTCGAACCGCGGGAGGTTCATCTCCAACACTTCGAGCCAGCCGCCGGCGTGATCGGCACCGTCACCGTCTTCGGCCCGATCCGGCCGCGATTCACGATCCGGACAGGTGAGGAAGCGGTTTCGCGTAGATCCACCGACGGATGATTCCGTCAGCGACCTCCGACCCGGCGTGCTCGCGGAAGGCGTCGATGATGTCGCCCGGAACCACGTTCGAGTACCGTCGACGGGCGCCGAGTTCGCGCAACGCCCCGAAGAAGGCATCGTCTCCGATCCCGCGGCGCACCTCGTGCAGGGCAAGCGCACCCCGCTTGTACACCCGGTCGTCGAAGAGTGCCGTGGCGCCCGGATCACCGACGACGAGGTCCTTCGGCTGCCCGTTCACGATTGCCCAGTGGATGCGGGCGCTCTCGTCCGCCGATGGGCCACCGCGTGCCTCGCCCCAGAGCCACTCGCTGTAGCACGCGAAGCCTTCGTGCAGCCAGATGTCCCGCCACCAGGAGATGGTGAGCGAGTTGCCGAACCACTGGTGGGCGAGCTCGTGCGCGATGAGCCGATCGTTGCCGTGTTCCCCGTCGATGTGATTGCGCCCGAAGATCGCCAGGCCGTGGGCTTCCAGGGGAATCTCCAACTCATCCTGCGTCACGACGACGCCGTAGGCCGGAAACGGATAGGGGCCGAACAGGTCGGAAAAGACCGTGAGCATGTCTCCCAGCCGCAGAAAATCGACGGTGACCTCTGCGGCGAGTTGGGGAGGGAAGGCGACGGTCGCGACGACCGGCGAGCCGGTTACCGCGATGCTTTGGTAGCGCCCGATCTGCACCGTGGCGAGGTAGGTTGCCATCGGTTCGAGCACGTCGAACTCCCATCGCGCACGGCCAGCGCGGCTGCGGCGAGAGACGAGCCCTCCGTTGGCGATCACCTGGTACTGCGCCTCGCAGGTGACCGCGATGCGGAAGGTGGCCTTGTTGCTTGGATGATCGTTGCAGGGGAACCAGGAGGAGGCGCCGTTCGGCTGGCTCGCGACCAGCACTCCGTCGGCGAGTTCCTCCCAGCCCACCTCGCCCCACGCGCTGCGAATCGGATGCGGCTTGCCCTGGTAGCGAACGGTCACCGAGAACTCCTCCCCGGACTCGATCGTCTCGACGGGGGTGATCACCAGCTTGCGCGCCGTGTGCGTGACCTTGCGCGGCGCCCTGCCGCCGATGGTCACGCCATCCACGGCCAATCCGGCCAGGTCGAGGCTGAACCGGCCGAGGCTCTCCGTCGCGTGTGCGGAGATCACCGTGGTGGCGATCAGCCGATTGGTGTCGACCCGGTAGTCGAGGTCGATGTCGTAGTGATCGACTAGGTAGCCGGCGTTGCCGCTCGTCGGGAGGTACGCATCGCCCGCGGACGGTGCGCCGGACGCCGGACGTGCGGGAGGGATGGGCTGTGGTCGAGGCATCGGTGTGGTCAAGTATTCCATGGGGTCGCGGCCAAGGGCGCGATCGGATTGCCCGCCCAGACCGATCCCTCCGGCACCCGTTCACCGCGCATCACGAGGGACGCCGCACCGACGGTTGCACCGCCGTCGATCGACGCGCCGGGGAGGATCACACTGTGCGGCCCGAGGGTCGCGCCCGCCCCGATCGAAACCGAGTCGAGCTGCATGATGCGGTCGTGGAAGAGATGGGTCTGCACGACGCATCCCCGGTTGACCGTCGACCCGTCCACGAGCGAGACGAGGTCGGCCTCTGGCAGCCAATAGGTCTCGCACCAGACCCCGCGCCCGACCGTTGCCCCGAGGCTGCGCAACCAGAGGGCGAGCGCCGGAGTTCCCACGGCGTTCTCGGCAAACCAGGGGCGGGCAACCATTTCCACGAAGGTGTCAGAGACCTCGTTCCGCCAAATGAACGATGACCAGAGCGGATGCTCCAGCGCCGCGATCCGGCCGACGAACGCCCACTTCGCAGCGGTCGTCACCGCCGCCGCCACGGCTCCGGCCGCCAGGAGGACCACGCCAGAGAGCAGGAACGCGGAGCCGAGGCCGAGCCGGAGCCAGAGCGTCTCGAGCCCGGCAAGCACCCCGAGCGCGATCCAACCCGTGACGAAGACCGGGAGGACGCGCAGGGCCTCCCACACCCCGCGGGCCAGCCGAAGCCGGGCCGGGGGCTCGAAGGTGCGCGTCGCATCGAAGTCGTTCACGGTCCGCCGAAGCCGGGCGGGCGGATTCCCCAGCCAGGAGGAGCCTCGTTTTGACTTCTTCGGGGTCGCCGAGAGCACCGCCACCAGCGCATTGCGGGGCACGGAGCGTCCGGGGGCGACCATTCCGCTGTTGCCGAGGAAGGCACGCCGGCCGACCTTCGCGCGACCGATCCGCATCCATCCGCCGCCGAGCTCGTAGGTGGCGACCATGGTGTCGTCGGCGAGGAAGGCGCCCGGCGCGATCGTGGTGAGTCCGGGGATGAGCAGAACCGTGGAGGCTTCAACGCCCGCGCCGACCGTGGCACCGAGCATCCGGAGCCAGACCGGGGTGAACAGGCTCGCGTAGAACGGGAAGAGCAGGGTTCTGGCGCTGTCGAGCAGTCGTTCGGTGGACCACGCCTGCCAGCCGATCCGGCTGCGCACCGGGAAGTAACCGTCCCGAAGGCCGATGCCGAGCAGGCGCACCGCCACCACGACCAGGCCCGCATACACGAGTCCCGCCACGATGACGGCGAGGGGAACGGCGAGGAACGCCCGTCCGACGGCGTCACCGAGGCTGGGGGCGTCGCCGATCGCGGCGCCGACGACGAGGGCTCCGAGCACCACTCCGAGCGCGGGAATGGCCGACATGACGATGGAACCGAGGCCGTAGACGAGGAGCCAGCGCGTCGCGCGCGGCGGGCGTTCCTGAGGCCAGCCCCGGCGCGCGGATCCGACCCGCGCGGCCGGTGATCCGGCCCAGCGTTCGCCGCTCGGCACCCGGCCGGTCACCGCAGCCCCCGGCTCGATCTCGGCGCCTGCCCCGATGCTGGTGCCGGCGAGGAGCGTACTGCGCGATCCGACGGTCGCGTTCGCACCGATGTGCACCCGACCGAGGCGGAGCACGTCTCCGTCGATCCAGTATCCGGAGAGGTCGGTCTCGGGTTCGATCGCGGCGCGCGGGCCGATGGACAACATCCCGGTGACGGGCGGAAGGGTGTGGAGATCCACTCCCTCGCCGATGCGCGCACCGAGGGCCCGGGCGTAGTAGCTGATCCAGGGCGCTCCGGCGAGACTCGCGCCTCCCACGAGATGAGCCACCTGCTCCGCGAGCCAGAGCCTCAGGTGCACCGATCCGCCACGTGGGTAATCCCCCGGCCGAACGCCGGCGAGCAGCAGTCGGGCGGCGAGCACCGTCAAGGCCATCTTTCCGAGCGGCGACACGAACAATACGAACCCGCCAGCCACCCACCACCACGAGAGTGTCGGGGCGAAACTCGACCCGCTCCACGCGGCGAGCAGATTGTTCGCCACGGCGAGGTAGACGAGGTAGCGGGCCCCAACGAGGGCCTGCAGAGGCACGCCGAGAAGGCTCTGGGCGATCTGGCTACGCAGTGGAGTCGGAACCACGTTTCGGGGTTCCGCCTGCTCCGCGGGGCGTCGCGCGTCGAGTTCGTCGGCCAGTGATCCGATCCGAGGATGGTCGTAGATGTCGGACACCCTGGTCTGCGGAAACCGTTCCCGGATTGCTGAGACCAGTTGCGCCGCGGAAAGAGACCCGCCGCCCGCCTCGAAGAAGTCGTCATCCGGACCCTGCACCGGGGTTCCCATGATGGCGGCCCATTTGCCGGCGATCCAGAGGGCGGTCTCGGTGAGGGTGGCCACGGAGGCACCTCCGGTCGACGGCAAGGGCCAGGGAAATTTCGCCCGATCGATCTTTCCCGAGGTCTTTGTCGGCAGTGCATCGACGATGGCGAGCAGTGGCACGAGCGCGGCGGGAAGTTCTTCGCGCAGTCGCTCGAGCGCGGCGGTCCGGTCGAACTCGTGCGCGCCGTCGACCAGCGCCAGATACCCGACGAGCACGTGGTTGCCCACCGGCGTCGTCTGCACCACCGAGGCGCCGCCGGCCACCCCGGCGAGCCCCTGGAGCGCGGCATCCACCTCGCCAAGTTCGATGCGGCGGCCCCCGAGTTTCACCTGGTCGTCGGCGCGGCCGACGAACACGAGGCCAGCCGACTCGAAGCGCACGAGGTCGCCACTGCGGTAGGCGCGATCCCAGCCGAGGGAGGGGAATGGCGCGTACTTCTCGGCGTCCTTCGCCGGGTCGAGATAGCGCGCGAGGCCGACCCCACCGATGATCAATTCGCCCGTCTCACCCTCGGCGACCCGGTCGCCGGAGGCGTCGACGACGGCGAGGTTCCACCCGTCGAGCGGAAGCCCGATTCGAACCGTTCCGGTTCCGTCGAGCAGTGCCGCACTCGACACGACGGTGGCCTCCGTCGGTCCATAGGTGTTCCAGACTTCGCGACCGCGCGAGGTGATCCTGGCGACGAGGTCAGGCGGGCACGCCTCTCCCCCGAAGATGACAAGACGCACCAGTTCGAGTGAGTCATCCGGCCACAGCGCGGCGAGGGTCGGCACCGTCGAAACAACGGTGATGCCGTGCGCGATCAGCCACGGGCCGAGGTCGGCGCCCGAGCGCACCAGCGACCGGGGTGCGGGTACCAGACACGCGCCGTTTCGCCAGGCGAGCCACATCTCCTCGCACGAGGCGTCGAACGCGACCGAAAGCCCCGCCAATACCCGGTCGCCGACCGTGATGTTCTCGTGGCCGAGGAAGAGCCTTGCCTCGGCGTCGACGAAAGCGGCGGCGGACCGGTGGGTCACGGCGACCCCCTTGGGGACGCCGGTGGAACCGGAGGTGAAGATCACCCATGCATCGTCGTCGGGTGTCGGCGGCTCGATCGCGGCCAGCGCCCCGGTTGCGACCGCCGGAGCAGTCGGGGGCCGCGGATTTGGCTCCCCCGCCTCCCCGAGCAGGCGGGTGAATTCACTGCTCTCTCCGATGACGCCGACCACTCCGGCCTCGGCGAACACCAGGTGCGCGCGCTCGTCCGGATCGTCGGAGTCCACCGGCACATAGGAGGCCCCGGCGACGAGCGTGGCGAGAATGGCAACGTAGAGATCCCGAGTTCCAGACGGAATCCGGATGCCGACCCGGTCCCCGCGCTGCACACCACAGGCGATGAGGTGCGCGGCGTGGGAATTCACCAGGCGAAGCAGCAGACGGTAGCTGATCGCGCCTTCGGGGTCTTCGAGCGCGAGGGCATCCGGGTTGGCTGCCGTCGTTGCCGCGAAGATGTCGACGAGGGTGCGCACGGGCGGGCGGCGCTGGCTCGCCTCGAGTACCCCTTGACTGACCGAAGGTGTGTTCACCGTTGCTCCCTTGAAATCATGAGCGCCCGGCCCCCATCGTGCCAGACCGTATTGCCCCGCGGCGTCCAACGGGTGAACACAACCGGCGCGGCGCCCTCGCATCCCCGGCGGTTATGCGCTCAGGGACGACCGCGACCACCAGGTCGGCTGCTTCGACACGATGGCGAGAACGGTCGAGGGACTCTACGAGTTCGTCTGAGCGGACCGCTCATTGCGGCGTCAGGGCACTAGCCCTGACAATGGGAATCCCATGACTTCGCCCCCCGGCCCCGCCGAAACACTCACCGACGACACCACTCCCGCCGTCATTCCGGCAAACGAGTCCCCCGCCGAGCCGAACCTCGGTTCGCGCAACCGCATCGTGATCGTCGTGCTGCTGATCTCGGTCTTCGTGATGATCCTCAACGAGACGATCATGGGAGTGGCCCTCCCGACCCTCACCAAGGATCTCGGCATCACGGCGAGCGCGGCCCAGTGGCTCACCGCCGCGTTCCTGCTCACGATGGCCGTGATCATCCCGGTCACCGGATTCCTGCTGCAGCGCTTCCACACCCGGCCGCTCTTCATCGCCGCCATGGGACTCTTCACCCTCGGTACGCTCATCGCCGCGGTTGCACCCGGCTTCGAGATCCTGCTCGTGGCCCGCGTCGTACAGGCGAGCGGAACCGCCATCATATTCCCGCTGCTCATGACCACCGTCATGACGCTGGTGCCGGCCGCGACCCGCGGTCGCATGATGGGCAACATCTCGATCGTGATCTCGGTGGCACCGGCCATCGGGCCCACCATTTCTGGCCTCATTCTCAGCGTCCTCGACTGGCGCTTCATGTTCGTGCTCGTACTGCCGATCGCCCTCGTCTGCCTGATCGTCGGAGCGAGCCTGATCAAGAACGTCACCGAACCGCGGCCGACCCGCGTCGACGTGCTCTCCATCCTCCTGTCGGCCCTTGGATTCGGTGGCGTCGTCTTCGGCCTGAGCAACCTCGGCACCGCGACAACGCCGCTCGAAACCTGGCTGCCTCTCGGGGTGGGTTCGGCGGCGCTCGTGCTGTTCGTGCTTCGCCAGCTGAAACTGCAGCGCACCGATCGCGCACTGCTCGACCTGCGCACGTTCAAGAGCCGCAACTTCACGTTCTCCATCGTGATCTTCACGATCAGCATGATGGCCATGTTCGGCACCATCGTGCTTTTCCCCTTCTACCTCGTCGGGGTGCTGCACGTTTCCGTCGTCACCGTCGGACTGCTCCTGCTCCCTGGCGGACTCATCATGGGACTGCTCGCGCCGTTCGTCGGCCGCATCTACGACCGGGTCGGCCCGACGGTTCTGCTCATCGTCGGATCGACCATCGTGAGCGCGGACCTGTGGGCCGTGCGGATGCTCGACGAGAACAGTTCGTTCCTGTGGGTGCTCGCCGCCCATGTGGCCCTCAGCATCGGGCTCGCCCTGCTCTTCACCCCGCTGTTCACGGCGAGTCTCGGATCGCTCACGCCGGAGTTCTACTCGCACGGCAGCGCGATCGTCGGCACCGTGCAGCAGCTCGCCGGTGCCGCCGGGACCGCGCTCTTCGTCACCGTCATGTCCGCCCGGGCGACGACCCTGATCGGCGCCGGGGCATCGGCCGAATCGGCGACGGCTGCCGGCATCCGGGTCGCCTTCACCTACGGCGCGATCATCTCGGTGTTCGCGATCCCCGCGGCCTTCTTCATCCGCAAGCAAAACGAGCCGATACCGGGCTCTCCTTCGTAGGATGAATACCATGCGATTCGGACTCTTCATTCCCCAGGGCTGGCGTCACGACCTCGTCGGCATCGAGCCGGCCGACCAGTGGAGCGCGATGAGCGGCCTCGCCGCGCACGCGGACGCCGGGCCGTGGGAGTCGATCTGGGTCTACGACCACTTCCACACCGTGCCGGTCCCTTCCGAGCAGGCCACCCACGAGGCATGGACGCTGATGTCCGCCTTCGCCGCGACCACCACCCGCGTGCGCCTCGGCCAGATGTGCACGTGCATGAGCTACCGCAACCCCGCCTACCTCGCGAAGGTGGCCGCGACCGTCGACATCATCTCCGGAGGACGCACGGAGATGGGCATCGGCGGCGGGTGGTACGAGCACGAGTGGCGCGCGTACGGCTACGACTTCCCGAGCGTGGGGACCCGGCTCGGGCGGCTCCGCGAGGGCGTCGACATCATGCGGCAGGCCTGGACCACCGGGTCCGCGACCCTCGACGGAAAGCATTACCAGGTCGACGGTGCGATTGTGCGGCCGCTCCCCCTGCAGAGCGGCGGCATCCCGATCTGGGTCGCCGGCGGAGGCGAGAAGGTGACGCTGCGCATCGCCGCCGAGTTCGCCCAGTACACGAACTTCGACGGCAGCCCGGACGGCTTCGACCACAAGAGCGCCATCCTGCGCACGCACTGCGCGGATGCCGGAACCGACTTCGACGCGATCACCCGCTCGGCCAACTACAACGTGATCGTCGCACGGGATGAGGCGGAGGTTGCCGAGCGCATCGCCGCCGTGCGCGCACGGGTGCTGCCCCACCTCGGCGCGGAGAAGACCGATGCGTTCGTGGCCGAGTACACCGGCGGTGCCCTCGGCGTCGGCACACCAGAGCAGATCGTTGAACGTCTCGGTGAGATGTCACGGCGCGGCCTCGACTACGGGATCTTCTACTTTCCCGAGGCGGCCTACGACCGGTCGGGGATCGAACTCTTCGAGCGCGAGGTCGTGCCGGCGCTGCGTTGATCCGGCGCGGGTTGATCCGGCGCGGGTTGATCCGGCGCGGGCCGTCAGCGATCTTCTAGCCGAGAAAGGCCGCCACCTCCGCCGCGATCAGCCGCCCCTGCTCGCGACCGGCGCGGGCAGAGCCCCCGCTCGTGGCCGGGTCGAGGGGATTCGTGCCGAAGGCCCACAGCGACGCCTCGTCGGCGCACACCAGCAGCACGCGGCCGGGCTCGAGCGCGGCCAGCTCACCGGCCGGGATGGCGACGGGGGCGTTCGCCTCCGCGAGCGGCGCCAGGATCAGCACGGGGTCGGATCCCTCGGCGAGATCGGAGTTCGCGATCGAGCGCACCCCACCGTCGGTGTAGTGGTGGCCGTCGATCTCGACCGTCGGCCAGATCCCTGGCACGGCGCAGCTGGCGCCGACGGCGTCGAGCAGGTCGACCCCGGAGTGGCGGTCGAACACCCGCAGCTCGCCGGTGTGCGCATTGACCGCGGCCACGAGCAGCCGTCGGTCCGGCCAGTGTTTCACGGAGAGCCGGGCGTCGATCACGGCGCGGCGCTGTCCGGCCGGGACGGTGTCGGCGTCGAGCGCGAATCGGCCAACGCGCCGGCGGCCCTCCTCGGGGGACGTGACGCCGTCGAGCAGCTGCGCGAGCGTCTGCTGGAACTCCTCGACGTCGAAGCGGGCTCCCACCTCGGCGGAGTGCTGTTCGAGCTGCTGGTCGAACAGCTGCCGAAGGGACACCCCACCGGCCACCTGGGAGGCGACGACGGATCCGGCCGAGGTGCCGACGAAGGTCGTGCGTTCGTGTCGGAGGTGCGCCGACACCGCTGGCTCGGTCTCCTCGATGCCGAGGAGCAATCCGATCTCCCACGCGATGCCGGCGATGCCACCGCCGGCGAGCACGAATGCGCCGTCGCCCACGCTCTCAGGCCTTCGGCACGTAGTCGAAGACGTCGGGGTCGGGGCCGGTGCGCTCGTTGCGGTCGAGCTCCGTGATCGACTGCATGTCGTCATCCGAGAGCTCGAAGTCGAAGATCGCGAAGTTCTCCTCGACCCGCGAGCGCGTCACCGACTTGGGAAACACGATGTCGCCCCGCTGGATGTGCCAGCGGAGGGTCACTTGCGCTGGAGACTTGCCGACCTTCTCCGCGATGGACACGATGACCTCGTCACCGAGCACCTTGCCCTGCGCGATCGGCGACCACGCCTCGGTGGCGATGCCGTGCGCGGTGTCGAAGGCCCGAAGCGTGTCCTGCGCGAGATACGGGTGGACCTCGATCTGGTTGACGGCCGGCACGATGTCGGTCTCGTCGAAGAGCCGCTGCAGGTGGGCGGCCTGGAAGTTCGAGACGCCGATCGCCTTCACCCGGCCGGTCTCGTACATCTCCTGCATGGCCTTCCAGGTCTCGACGAAGTCGCCGATGGTCGGCAGCGGCCAGTGAATGAGGAACATGTCGATGTAGTCGAAGCCGAGGGCCTCGAGGGTGCCATCGAAGGCGCGCAGGGCGGCATCCCGGGCGTGGAAGCCGTTGTTCAGCTTGCTCGTGACGAAGACCTCGGACCGGTCGAGTCCGGATGCCGCGACAGCCTCGCCGACCCCCTTTTCATTCCCGTACATCTCGGCGGTGTCGATGTGGCGGTACCCCACCTCGAGAGCATCGAGGGTGGCCGCGCGGGTGCCTTCCGGGGCGATCTGGAACACGCCGAATCCGAGCTGCGGGATGGTGGTTCCGTTGTTCAGGGTGATGGTGGGAACTTCGTTCATTGTGCTTGTCTCCTTGCAATTCGGTACTGCTCCATTGGAAGCCAACACGGGGCGATCCATGGTTATGCCCGGAACCGGCTCGGCTAGACCGCGGACTCCACGTCGATCAGCACCTTGCCCACGATGCTCTGCTCCACCGCTTCGTGCGCCTCCGCCGTCTGGGCGAGGGGGAAACGGTGCAGTGGGAGCCCGGAGTCGTGGCCGATCGGCAGTGCGCCATCGATGATCGCAGCGTTGATGTCTTCGGCTGCGGCATCCAGCAGGTGTTGCCCCAGCGTGTACAGCAGCTGGAACTGGTAACGCACATTGCGCGTCATGAGGGGGCGCACGTCGAGCATGAGCGGTTCGCCAAGGGTCGCGTAGACCGCGATCGACCCGCGATTGCGAATCACTTCGGCGTTCAGGCCGGCGTTCTGCGCCGGCGCCACCTCGACGATGAGGTCGACGCCGGCCGGCGCGAGACGGCGGACCTCGAAGGCGGCATCGGACTCGCGGTAGTTGACGACATGGTGGGCTCCCGCGGCAGTCGCGAGAGTTGCCTTCGTCGCGGAGCTCACCGTCGTGATCACCGTCGCCCCGGCCCAGCGGGCGAGTTGGATGGTGACGTGCCCGACGGCCCCCGCGCCTCCCGCCACGAGCACGGTTGTGCCGGCGAGAGAGCCCGGCGAGAGCCGGGACGGTCCGTCTTCCGCAACGGTCAGCGCACGGTGCGCCGTCATCGCTGGCACACCGAGCGTCGCACCGAGGTCGAAGCTCGCCGTGCCCGGAAGTCGGTACACGCGCTCGGCGGGAAGCACGGCGAATTCCTGCGCTGTGCCGCCGTGGGAAAGCTGGTAGGCCGCGATGGCGGTCCACACCCGGTCCCCCACCCGAAAGCCGCGGACCGCTGAACCGACGGCATCCACGATTCCCGCGCCGTCCTGGTTCGGCACTACCTCATGGAACGCCAGCGTCTCGCCGGGATGGCCGCCCCGCCGGGACTTCCAGTCGGTCGGGTTCACGCCGGAGACGACAATGCGCACCCGCACCTCGCCGGCCTCGGGCTCGGGCATCTGGCGTTCGACGAGACGCAGAACGGATGGGTCACCGGTTTCGCTGTAGACAATCGCTTTCATGATGAGGGCAACGCTACGCCCGATGATTGCTTCCCGGCACCATTCGCCAGGGCGTCAGCCCGCGGAGAAGAACTCGATCAGGATCGGCGCGAGCACCGTCTGGTCGATGCCGTGGTCCTGTCCCTCGACGGTGCGGCTGGTGGCGTTCGGCACGGCCGACACGACGCCAGCGCACGCGCGAGCCGCCCAGTCCGGGCTCCTGCCTCCGTCCATCACGAGCGTGGGAACGGTGATCGTCGAGAGCCGGTCGACCGGGGGCCTGCCGTCCGCGGTGAGGGCGAGGTCGTGCGGAAGCGTGTGCGCGATCTCGACCATGCCCGGCCAGAACGGGGCCGAGGCTGCCCGGTCGATGGACGCCTCATCGAGCCCGACGATGCGCAGGAAGATGCGGGCCGCGCCCTCCCGGTCTCCCGCGGGCAGTCAAGCAATCCACCCGCGCTCCGCCGGCCGCCCGGTCTACTGTTGGCACATGATCCCGGCCTACTCCGCCAAGCAGATTCGGGATACCGAAGCGCCGCACCTGGCCGCCGGCGAACCGCTCATGGCACGCGCCGTGGCGGGGCTCGCCGACGAGATCCGCCGGCAGCTGCACGGCGAAGCGGGTCGAGTGCTTCTGCTGGTCGGCGCGGGCAACAACGGCGCAGATGCGCTGTATGCGGGCGCGGAGCTCGCCGCCGACGGAAGCGCTGTGTCGATCATCCGCACCTCGAACCGCGTGCACGAGGCGGCGCTGGCCGCCGCACTCGCCGCCGGCGCGACCGTCGAGAGTCCCGAGCGGACCGCGATTGCGGCATCCGAGGCCGACGTCGTCGTCGACGGCATCCTCGGCACGGGAACGACCGGAGCCGCCGGAATGCGCGGCGACGCGCGCGCGATCGCGGAGGCGGTGATGCCGGCGCTGGACAACACGGTCGTCGTCGCGGTCGACATCCCGAGCGGCATCGACCCGGACGACGGCAGCGTGCCGGACCCGGTCGTGCTCGCGGCGGATGTCACGGTGACCTTCGGCGGATACAAGGCCGGCTTGCTGATCGCGCCGGGCTCCATCGTGGCCGGTCGTGTGCGGCTCGTGGACATCGGGATCGCGGGCGACCTCGCGAGACTTGAGCCGCTGCTCGTCGTTCCGGACGGCTCGGGCGGCTAGCGCGATCCCACCCCGAGCCAGCGCGTTCCGCGCGCCCGGAGGCCGAGGGTGAGGGCACGGGCGCCGATGTACCCGAGCCCGAAGGCGGTCCAGACGGCGAGCAGGCTGTGCTGCTGGGTCGCCCACCAGAGCAGCGG
>JBBSBA010000022.1:0-37718 GCA_038251725.1 Actinomycetales bacterium | reverse complement strand
TCGTCGCGAGCGACCTCATGGCGACGGGCGCCATCCCGGTGCTCTTAGAGCGCGGCCTGAGCGTGCCGGGTGATGTCGCGGTTCTCGGATTCGACGACTCACCGGCTGCCACGAACGGCGCCATCCAGCTCACCACCGTGCACCAACCGTCGGAGGCGGTGGGCGCGGAGATGGCACGGATGATGCTGGCCCTGCTGCGCGGCGAGCCGGTGGAGCAGGAGTGCATCATGGAGACGCACATCGTGGAGCGCGACTCCGTCTAGTGCCGCGCGCCTCAGAGTGTGGTTTCGCACATGAACGACCAAGCCGACCAGCTGCGCCCGTCACCGCCACGGGAGGGCCCGCGCGAACACCCGCACCGCGTTCGCCGGCGTAGCCTTCGCCGCGACGAACCCATCCGGCCGCACGAGATAGAGCATCCCGCCCCTCAGGGCCGTACGCCCGGTCGACGGGAACGAGTGAGCCGGAAGCGCCAGGCTCGCGCCGGCCGGGGCGGCATCCGTTCCCGCGTAGCCGTGCACCTGCCAATCGAACGACCGCAGGGCGTCGTAGTTGTCCCCCGTCCACGGCAGGCGCCGGCCAACCACCGGGTCCCGGCGACCGGCGGAGCGCAGCTTGTCCTCGGCGTCCATCCAGTAATGGATGCGTGTCTGGGAGAGATAGCCGAAGAGACGGGACGCCCCGGGCAGGTGGGGCAACATGTGGATGAAGGCGGGCGCCAGGAGCGGGGCAAGCCACCGCCGGAGCACCCGGTCCCGTCGACGGGGTGACGTCGCGATCCCGAACACGCGATCGGTCGAGGCGATGAGCCGCACGGCGACCGGTTGCCGCTCGGCCTCGTAGCGATCGAGGGATGACTCTGGCGCGCGCCCCGCGATCACATCGATGAGCTTGAGGGCGAGATTGTGGGCGTCCTGAATGCCGGTGTTCATGCCCTGCGCGCCGACCGGGGAATGCACATGCCCGGCATCACCGGCGAGGAAGTAGGAACCCCGGCGGAAGACCGTCGCGACGCGATGCTGCACCCGATAGGTGGAGAAGCAGCGCGAGTCCCCCCACTCGACGCCGAACATCCGGGCCACCGCGGCGCGGGCGGACGCCTCGACGATGTCGCCGACTCCACCCGGCGGCAGCAGGCCGATGAGACGCTGGTGGCCCGGCACCCCCTCGGCTCCCAGCGGGAAGCTGAGCAGGAACTCGGCGTCCCCGAGCCGCACATTGATCGCATCCGCCGTGAGCCCGCGCAGGCCGTCGGCGTCGCAGACGAAGAACGTGTGCCCGTAGCTCGAGCCCTCGAATTCGATGCCGAGCGCGCGCCGCACCATCGAGTTGCTTCCGTCGGCACCGACCACGTAGCGCGCGCGGATGACGCGACTTTCCTCGGCAAAGCCGACCGTCACGTCACGCGATGCCGGGAGCGCAGGCGGGAGGGTGACGGTCGCGTTCCATCCGACCCGGACCCCCAGCTCGGCAAGGTACTCGGTCAGAATCGACTCGGTCTGGCTCTGCTCGAGCACCGTGAATCCGGGAAACGGCGTGAGACCGGTGCCGATCGCGCCGATCGGCACCACGCCGAAACCATGGCGCCCGAAACCCGGCGCGAACAGTCGCACATCGGCGCTTGCCGCGGTCATCCGTTCGGAGATTCCGAGCTGCGCATAGATCTCCATGGTGCGCGCCTGCACAACGACGGCGCGGGATTCCCTCGTGGGGCCGGGCTTGCGGTCGACGATCGTGACCCGCACCCCACGCACCGCGAGCACGATCGCCAGCAGTAGACCGGTCGGGCCCGCACCGATGACGAGCACATCCGTCGTGTTCTCGGCGCCAGGATCAGCGGTGCTGTGGGGATCCACGCCGACTCCCTTCGCTCGATGCGACCAAGTCTCCTCCCTTTCGCGGGAGAAAACGACAGTCGCTCGACCCGCCTATTCGAAGCCCACGCCAGCCTTGGTGAGCCGCGCGCGGATGACGCCCACCGCATCCGCGCTCACATCGACGAGCACGAACCGGCGCCCGAGGGCCGCGGCGACCGCCCCGGTCGTGCCGGACCCGGCGAAGAAATCGAGCACCCAGTCCCCCTCGCGAGTTGACGCCTGGATCATGCGCCGCAGAATGCCCTCCGGCTTCTGCGTCGGGTATCCCGTCTTCTCCCGCCCGGTGGGTGACACGATGGTGTGCCACCAGACATCCGTGGGGAGCTTGCCGCGCGCGACCTTCTCCGGCGTGACAAGGCCAGGCGCCATGTACGGCTCACGGTCCACCGTCGTCGAATCGAAGTAATAGCTCTTCGGGTTCTTCACATAGACGAGGATCGTGTCGTGCTTGGTCGGCCAGCGGTTCTTCGACTTGGCCCCGTAGTCGTAGGCCCAGATGATCTCGTTGAGGAAACTCTCCCGCCCGAACAGTGCGTCGAGCAGCACCTTGGCGTAGTGCGCCTCCCGGTAGTCGAGGTGCAGGTACAGCGTGCCGTCGTCGGCGAGCAGCCGCCAGGCCTCGGCCAGCCTCGGCTCGAGAAAGGTCCAGTAGTCCTCGAAATGGTCGTCGTAGCTCATCAGGTCGCCCCGGATGCGCTCGTACTGCTGGCCCTTGAAGCCGCGGATCGTCCCGGATGCCGATCGCACGCTCGTCGTGGACTGCCGGGCCTGAGGTCGCCCGGTGTTGAAGGGCGGATCGAGGTAGACGAGGGTGAATGCGCCGTCCGGAAGGGCCGCGATGGCGGCCAGATTGTCGTCATGCACGACGCGGTCGGGCGATTCGGGCGTCCAGGCTGCAGGCATCTGTCTATTCTCCCGCAGTCGGCCGCCAATCCCTTTGCACTCCCAGGCGGGCGAACGTAGTCTCGTGTGATGTCGAGCGCCGTGCAGCACCTCCCCGATCAAAACCGCTATGTCTTCGAGAAGGACGGAAGGCAGGTGGGACTCACGGACTACCGGCTCCGGGGCAACGCCATGCACATCACCCATACCGAGATCGACCCGCAGCTGCGCGGCAGCGGCCTCGGGGCGGAGATGGTGCAGGGCGTCCTCGACACGATCCGCACCGACACCGACTACCGGGTCGTGGCCGAGTGCCCGTTCGTCGTCGACTGGCTCGGGCATCACCCCGAATACCACGAGCTGGAGACTCGGGGCTGAGACTTCAGCCGCGGCGGTTGAGGTCGATCGTGACCCGACCGCGGTAGACCCCGGCCCGCTCGGTCGCACGATCCGGATCGCCCGCGAGCGGAGCGGGGGCCGGAAGGATCGTCTGGCGGTCCAACTCCATCGCCGCCTCATGCCTGCTCGGCGCGAACACCTCGTCGCCGATGCCCATGAGGCCCGCACCGTTTCCGGCGCTGCGGGCCTTCGTCTTACCCACGATGTCGATGAGCCCGAAGCGCTGCCCGAGGACACCGAACAGCACAAGGCCGACGACCACGCCCCCGAAAATCCACCAGTTCACCGTCCAAGGGTAAACGACTTCGAGCACCGTGGTGTCATCCCGTGGGTGTATACCCCCTGGGATCAGGGAACCCGGTAGAGCCAATCGTCGGTGGCGAACTTCTCGATGACCAGTTCCTCGGCCCGCGCGAGCTCCGCGGGAGTGACGTCGTCGTCCGCCGCGCCATAGAGAGTGGTGAAGGTCTGCTCCATGTGCTGGATGATCTCCGCTCGGCTGAGTCCGGTCTGGCTGCGCAGGGGATCAACCCGCTTGTTGGCGCTCTTCGTTCCCTTGTCGCTCATCTTCTCGCGACCGATCCGCAGCACCTCGACCATGCGGTCGCGATCCATGTCGTAGCTCATCGTCACGTGGTGCAGCACGGCGCCGGTGCCGAGCCGCTTCTGCGCGGCGCCGCCGATCTTGCCGCTCGGGCTCGTGATGTCGTTGAGCGGCTGGTACGACGCGTCAATGCCGAGGGACTTGAGTGCCGTGATCACCCACTCGTCAAGGAACGCGTAGGAGTCGGCGAAGGTCATGCCGTGCACCAGCTCGGTGGGGGCGTAGATCGAGTAGGTGATCACCGACCCTGCCTCCATGAACATCGCGCCGCCGCCGCTCACGCGACGCACCACCTGGAAGCCGTACCTGGCGGCGTTCTCGAGGTCGATCTCGTTCTTCACGGACTGGAAGCTGCCGATGACGACACCGGGTTCGTTCCACTCCCAGATGCGCAGGGTGGGTCGGCGTCGACCGGCGCCAACCTCCTCAGACAGAACCTGGTCGAGTGCCATCTGCAGCACCGGCGGATACGCCGTGCCGTGGATGAGCTGCCAGTCGTAGTCGGTCCAGCTCGTGGCGCGCGCGAGCGACCGGCGCACCGCCACGGCGACCGCGTCGGGCGAGAAGCCGAGCAGGATGGCGCCCTCGGGCAGCGCGCCCTGCACGGCGGACGAAATGGTTGACGCGTCGCTGTCCTCGGAGAGTCCGTTGACGGCCTCGTTGATGAGCGCGAGCGCGTCGTCGGGCTCCAGGAAGAAGTCGCCGGCGAGCCGGAAGTTGGCGATGCGACGGTCGATAACGTCGAGGTCGACGACCACGAGTTTGCCGCCGGGAACCTTGTACTCACCGTGCATTGGTCTGCCTTTCATAGAGCAGCTTCAAGCTTAATCCTCTGGCGGGATGCGTTCACCGTGCCCATGGTCGCGCAGCCGCGCCCGCAGCCGTGCGGCGTTCTCGTCGAGATGACGAGGGTTGGCGTTGCGGTCGATGCCACCGGGGTGGAATTCGAACGGCGACCAGGAGGGCCAGATGTGGATGTGCAGGTGCGGAACAACGTAGCCCTCGATCATGAGGCCGACCCGATCCGAGTTCCATTCCTCCCGCTGCGCGAGACCGATCATGCGGGACACGCGCAACAGGTGCTCCATGGTGTCGGCAGCCAGGTCGAGCCAGCGATCCACCTCCTCGCGGGGAACCACGAGGGTATGACCCGGTCCGCGCGGCTCGATCGTGAGGAACGCGACGCAGAGGTCATCCGTCCAGACGAAACGTGCGGGAGACCGGCCGGCGATGATCTCGGTGAAGATGGTGCTCATCCCGGGTCAGGTGCTGGGACCGAGCCGCGACTTCAGCCAGGCGATCGTGTCGGCGTAGACCTCTTCGCGGTTGATCTCGTTGAAGATCTCGTGGCGGGCATCCGTGTAGATGATGAGCTCCACATCGCTGAGCCTCGAGCGCGTGAGGTAGGCCGCGGCCAACAGTTCCACGCTCGTGACCCCGCCGAGCGTGTCTTCGCTGCCGATCTGGACCAGCACGGGGATGTCCCGCGCGAGCCTCTTCGCCGGCCGGCCGAGGAGCCGGAGACTGTCCCGGAGCCCGAACAGCTTCATGCCGCTGGCCTTGAACGTGAGCGGGTCGTCGAGGAACCGCTGGCCGACGGCGTGATCGCGGCTGAGCCATTCGTAGCCGGTGGTGCCGAGGTGTGCATGCTTCTTCGCGAGATCCCCGCCGTTCATGTGGCGCAGCGTGCGGTATGCGGTGCCGGTGAGGATCAGGGCCTCATAGTCATCGGCGTGCTCGTTGATGATCGACTGGGCGATGAGCGACCCCCAGCTGTGTCCGAGCAGGGCGACGGGCAGGCCGTGGTTCTCCGTGCGGATGATCGGCAGCAGCTCGCGCACCGAGCGGATCGTCGAGCGGATGCCGCCCGGGCCGAGCTTGCCGAGCTGGGAGGCGTCGCCGCCCCACTGGTCGAGCCCGGTCTGGCCGTGCCCGCGGTGGTCGTCGGCGTAGACGGAGAATCCGGCGGTGACGAACCGTTGGGCGAGCTCCTCATACCGGGCCGCATACTCGCCGAGGCCGTGCGCGATCTGCACGACGCCGATCGGGTTGCCCGCCTTCCAGTGCAGGAAGTGAATGGTGACTCCGTCGGAATCGACGAACGTGCGCTCATGTCGCGCGGCGGTGAACTGGATCATCAGGCCTCCTGGCAACGGGGTTCGTCGGGCCTCCAGTGTATGGCCGGACGCCCGAAGAACCGGGACAGGCGAGGCCGAACGCTCCCATTTAATTAGCAAAGCTAATAAGCTATGCTAATTATCGATGACTAACGACGATCAGGACCTTCGCCTGGCACTCCAGCGGCTCGCCCGTCGCATCCGGTCGATGCAGGCCGACGAGGACGTGACCGAGGGCCAGCGCGCCGTGCTGTTCGCCCTCTCGAACGACGGACCACAGACTCTCGGTTCGCTGAGCGACCACGAACATGTGACACCCCCGAGCATGCATCGCACGATCAACGCGCTCGTCGACCTCGGGCTCGTGACCCGGGTCACCGACGCGGACGACGCGCGAAAGGTGTGCCTCGACCTTTCCGCGGCGGGGCGCGACTTCATCCGGGAAACCCGACGCCGCCGCGACGCCTGGTTCACCATGCGGCTCGCGACGCTGTCGGCCGAGCAGCGTCGACTGCTCACCGAGCTCGGGCCAATCCTGAAGGAGCTCGCCGACCAGTGATGGCAACCCGATGAGTGCCATGTTCCGTTCGTTGAGCGGCTTCAACTACCGCGTGTGGGCGGCGGGAGCCCTGGTCTCCAACGTTGGCACCTGGATGCAGCGCACCGCCCAGGACTGGATCGTGCTCACCCAGCTCACCCACCACGATGCCGCCGCGGTGGGCTTCGTCATGGCGCTGCAGTTCGCACCGCAGCTGCTGCTGCTGCCGCTCAGCGGCCTCGTCGCCGACCGCTTCGACCAGCGCAAGATTCTGATGACCACCCAGGCGGCAATGGGGCTGCTCGGCCTCACCCTCGGCATCCTCACCGTCACCGGCACCGTGCAGCTCTGGCACGTCTACGTGTTCGCGCTGCTTCTCGGCTGCGTCGCGGCCTTCGATGCGCCGGCCCGCCAGACCTTCGTTGCCCAGCTCGTCGGTGGCGCCAATCTCTCCAACGCCGTCGCCCTCAACTCCGCCTCGTTCAGCGCCGCCCGCATGATCGGCCCGGCGGTCGCCGGCCTGCTCACCGCCGCCGTCGGGGCAGGCTGGGTCTTCCTGATCAACGCCGGATCGTTCGGTGCGGTGCTGCTCTCTCTTGCCTTCCTCAGGATCGACGAACTCCAGCGGCAGCAGAGGGCGAAGCCGAAGAAGGGCAACCTGGCCGAGGGATTCCGCTACGTGCGTTCACGGCCGGACATCATGCTGATCCTCGTGATGGTCTTCCTCGTCGGCACCTTCGGTCTGAATTTTCCGATCTTCATCTCCACGATGGCGACAACCGTGTTTCACAAGGGCGCCGCGGAGTTCGGGGTGCTGTCCTCGGTGATGGCCATCGGATCCGTCGTCGGCGCCCTCCTCTCCGCCCGCCGCGAGAAGCCCCGGTTGCGCTTCCTCTTCGTCGCCTCTGCGCTCTTCGGCGTCGGCGTGGCTGCTGCCGCGTTCATGCCGGACTACTGGGGATTCGCGGTCGCCCTCGCCGTGGTCGGCCTCGCCGCGCAGACCATGATGACCACGGCGAACGGCGCCGTGCAACTCTCCACCCCGGCGCCCGTCCGGGGTCGCGTGATGGCCATCTACATGGCGATCTTCATGGGCGGAACGCCCATCGGCGCGCCGATAGTCGGGTGGGTCGCCAACGAGTTCGGGCCGCGCTGGGCGCTGGGAGTTGGTGCGGCATCCGGGTTCGCCGCGGCGCTCGTCGGCCTGCTCTGGCTGGTGAAATATCACCACCTGCGCGTGCACTATCTCGAGCGCCGCATCCGGGTCTCTCACGACGGACGGCGACTCGTCGCCGAGCAAATCGTGGCCGCCGAGGGCGTATCGCAGAAGGGCTGATGGACGGCCGGACTATGACTCGCGCGTGATCTCCACCGTGACGAAGAGCACGGACTTGAACGGGCCCGCATAGACCCCGCGCAACGGAGGGACGTCGTTGTAGTCGCGGCCACGACCCACGGTGACGTGGCGGTCACCGATGTCGATCTGGTTGGTCGGATCGAATCCGCGCCATTCGTCGCCGCAGAACCACTCGACCCAGGCGTGCGATTCGCCGGCGACCGTCTCGCCGATTCCGGCGTTCGGCTTCGGATGAAGGTAACCAGAGACGTATCGGGCCGGGATGCCGACCGAGCGAAGCGCGCCGAGGGCGAGGTGGGCGATGTCCTGGCATACCCCCTTACGGTGCGTCCATGCCTCGGCTGCCGTCGTGTGCACGCCGGTGACACCCTGCACGTACTCGACGCTCTCGCCGATCTTGACGCAGATTGCGAGGGCGGCGGCGCAGGGGTCGTCCGTCGCATCCGCGATCGTGCGGGCCAACGCCACGACCTCTGCCGGAGGTTCGGTGCGCTTGGTCTGCTTGCGCTGTTCCACGTATTCGGTGGCGCGCTCGGCCGCCGTGGCGAGGTCGCTCCAGCTCACCTCGTGCTTCGGATGTTCACGGGAGCGCACCTCGACGAGGCTCGTCGCCGTGAGGGCGAGTTCCCTGTGCGGGGTGAGGATCTCGAAGGACGACACCCGACTGCCCCAGTAGTCCACGTACGCGTGGTTCGCGGAGATCGGCAGGATGTCGAGGTTGGAGTAGAGCACGAGTTGGCCGTCGCCGCTCGTCGGCAGCATCCGTGCCTCGTTGTAGCTCGCCGTGACCTCTCCGCCGTAGCGGAAGCCGGTCATGTGCTTGATCCGAAGTCGATTCACGTGTTCTCTCCCACCCAACTCGGCGCGGCATTCGTGGGGAAGTAGCGCTGGCGAATCGCCTCCGAGGCCGCGCTCGTAGCGAGCTGCACGTTGTCCATGTGCAGGGTGAGGTCCTCGAGAATCTCCGCGATCGGCCGGTACTCCAGCTCGCTGCGAATCTGGCCGAGAAGGCGCTGCGCCTGGTCCGAGACTCCGACGCGGTCGTTGCGCGGCTCGATGTCGCGCATGCACATCTCCGCCCGGCGCACCGAGAACAGGATGCTCCGCGGGAACAGCCGGTCGAGCAGCAGGAACTCGGCGGCGTTGCGCGCGCTCGGCACCCCGCGGTACGTGCGCAGGTATGCCTCGTAGGCACCGCAGGATCGCAGGATGGTGGTCCATGACGGTCCGCTCGCCTCGGTGAGCGAGCGGGTGGCGAGCAGTCGCGCGGTCATGTCCGCGCGCTCGATCGAGCGGCCGAGGGTGAAGAACTGCCACGCCTCGTCCCGGCTCGTCGCCGACTCGATGATTCCGACGGCGAGGGCGGAACGCTCGCGCACCCAGCCGAAGAACTCGTGCACCTTGTCGACGGCGATCTTGCGCGGCATCCGGGCGCGGGTGGTGTTCAGGCACTCCCACAGTTCGCTCGACACGATCTCGCGGGCTCGGCGGGCGTTCTCCCGGGCGGCGCCAAGCGAGTAGGCGATCGAGGCGGGTTCGGAACGGTCAACGGCGAGGATCTCGAGCACGCTCTGCCGGTTGAGCACGCGGTCTTCCGGCACATCGCTGCCCATCACGCTGAGCAGCGAACGGCAGGCGACGTCCTCCTCGATCCACGGGTCTTCGAGGAGCAGCTGGAGATGCACGTCGAGGATTCGGGCGGTGCCATCCGATCGCTCGATGTAGCGTCCGATCCAGAACAGGCTCTCGGCGATGCGGCTCAGCATGGTGCACCATCCTCGGAGTTCGTCGGCCCGGTCGCGCTCCCCGCGGCACCGGACTGTTGTTGCTGCTGCTCCTGCTGGCCCTGGCCAAGGGTTCGGTCGCGGGGGGCCTGGTCGACATTGTGCCCCGTGGCGTTGATGACCGGGATCGCCTCCGTTGAGGTGGCCTGGTCCGCAACGAGTCCCTGGATGGAGTGCCGCGACACCTGCAGCGGGTCCTCGCCAACCACCCAAGTGTCCTTCGATCCGCCGCCCTGGCTGCTGTTGACGACGAGTTCGCCCTCGGGGAGGGCGACGCGGGTGAGTCCGCCGGGCAGCACCCAGACATCCTTGCCGTCGTTGACGGCGAACGGGCGCAGGTCGGCGTGCCTCGGTCGCATCCCGTCCTCGACGAGGGTCGGGATGGTGGACAGCTGCACGACGGGCTGCGCGATCCAGCCGCGCGGGTCGGCGAGCAGCGTCGTGCGCAGCTTCTCGAGTTCGGCCGGGCTGGCGGCCGGGCCGACGACGAGCCCCTTGCCACCCGATCCGTCCACGGGCTTGACCACCAGTTCGTCGAGCCGGTCGAGCACCTCCTCGAGCGATGCCGGGTCCTCGAGGCGCCACGTGTCGACGTTCGGGATGATGGCATCCTCGCTCAGGTAGTACTTGATGAGCTCTGGCATGTAGGTGTAGACGAGCTTGTCGTCGGCGACGCCGTTGCCGATCGCATTCGCGATGGTCACATTCCCGAGCCGGGCGGCGAGCAGCAGGCCGGGGGATCCCAGCATCGAATCGGCCCGGAATTGCAGCGGGTCGAGGAATTCGTCGTCGACCCGACGGTAGATCACGTCGACGCGGGTCGGGCCGGAGGTCGTGCGCATCCACACCCGACCGCCGGAGCAGAACAGGTCGCGACCCTCCACGAGCTCCACGCCCATCAGGCGGGCCAGCAGGGTGTGCTCGAAGTAGGCGGAGTTATAGACGCCGGGGGTGAGAACGACGATGGTCGGATCATCCGCCGCCTCCGGTGCGCTCGCGCGGAGGGCCTGCAGGAGCTTGTGTGGGTAGTCCCCCACCGGGCGCACGCGCATGCTCACGAAGAGTTCGGGGAGGGTCTGCGCCATGACCCGGCGGTTCGAGATCACGTAGCTCACGCCGCTCGGCACGCGAACATTGTCTTCCAGCACCCGCCAATCGCCCCGCTCGTCACGAATGAGGTCGATGCCCGAGACCTGAATCCGCACGCCGTTGGCTGGCTCGATGCCCGCGGCCTCGCGGTGGAAGTGGTTCGACGAACTGATCAGAGCCGCCGGGATGACCCCGTCCTTCACCGCGTTCTGCGGGCCGTAGATGTCGGCGAGGAATGCCTCGAGCGCGCGGACGCGCTGCTTGATGCCGGCCTCGACGGCGACCCACTCGGCGAGTTCGATCACCCGCGGCACCGCGTCGAGCGGGAACGGCCGCTCCTCGCCCGCGAAGTCGAAGGTGACGCCCTGGGCGAGATAGGAGCTCGCGAGGGCATCGGTGCGTCCGCGCAGCTCCTCCTGCGTCATCTGCGCGAGAGTGGTGTGGATCTCCCGATAGGCCCTGCGCACCTTCGACGGCGCATCGAACATCTCGTCCCATGGCGTCGTCCCGGTCTTTCGACCCTTCGTCGTCTGGGCCCCATATCCTTCGAACAGGCCTTCCATGGCTTCACCATAGGCCCCGGATGTTGCGTCGTTGTTTCCGCCGCGAGTGCCGCACATTTCCGCCACACCCCCGCCATCGGTGGCCGGTCAGCCCAGCGACGTCCCGAGCGCGACCAGCCCGCCGAGATCGGCGAGTTCATGGCTCACCGCATGGGAGTAGAAGACGAAACCGACGATCCACCCGGCGACCATGAGCACGATGCCCAGGAGGGCGATCCACCAGCCGCGCCTCCGCCGCGTGAGCGCCACGACGGTGGCGATAGCCCCGGCGACGAAGATCAGGAACATCGCGAACCAGGAGATGCCGAGGGAGGCGACAGCGGCGCCCGCGCTGCAGGTGCGGGCTGGGCAGCTGCCGATGAATGCGGTGGTGATGATGTCGACCACCGCCGAGGTCACCAGGAAGACGCCGCCGATCGCCAGCAATGCGATGGACAGCGCGACATCCCAGACCACGATCGGGCGCCGGAACAAGAAGGAATCTGTCATCGTTCCATCATGCTCCACCGCGGAGCGGTCTAGGCGGAGGATCAGGCGGGAGTGAGCACGAACACCGGGATCTGCCGGTCGGTCTTCTCCTGGTAGTCCGCATAGGGCGGATACGCGGCGACGGAACGCGGCCACCAGACGGCCTTCTCGTCGCCGGTGACCTCCCGAGCCACGAAGTCCCGCTTCACCGCGCCGTCCTGAAGCTCAACGTTCGGGTTCTTCAGCAGGTTGAAATACCAGACCGGATGTTTCGGGGCCCCGCCGAGGGAGGCGACGACGGCGTACTCGCCGTCGTGCTCCACCCGCATGAGCGCCGTCTTGCGCAGCAGCCCGGACTTCGCGCCGACCGAGGTGAGCACGATGATCGGCATGCCCCGCAGCTCCGCACCCTCCGCCCCGTTCGTCGCCTCGAACAGTTCGGCTTGCGTGCGGGCCCAGTCCGCCGTGCTCGGTGCGTATTCGCCTTCCAGCGGCATGACTACTCCGCCCCTCGCCAGTCGATGACGATGCCGTTGAGATGATCGCGCTCGGCCGTGAAGAGCCGACGGTAGGTATCCTCCGCCGCGGTCCAGTGCACCCGGTTGGTGATGAGCGGGTCGAAGTCGAGCTCGCCGCTCACGATGCGGTGGAGCACGGCGCGACGCACCTCCGAATTACCGATGAACCAGGGGAACACCGCGTTGATCTGGCGCTGGTGGGCGATCTCATAGGTGAACGAGACCTGGTCGGGATAAACCCCCTCGAAGACCATCGTGCCCTCGAAGCGCAGGCATTCGAGTGCGACGTCGATGAGCGCGGCGACACCGGTCGACTCGATCACCATGTCGAATCCGTCGGGGAAGTCCGCCTCGAGCTGGGACCAGGGCGACCCGATGGTGCCGTCGATCACGCGGTCGGCGCAGTGCGCGGCGGAGATGGCCCGGCGCTCTGGCGAGACCTCGGAGGCGACGACGTAGGCGCCCCGATCGCGGGCGAGCATCGCCGTGGCCTGTCCGATCAGGCCCTGCCCGAGGATGAGCACCGAGTCGCCCGCTGCGAGGCCGGCCTTGTCGATGGCATTGAGACCGACGGCGGCAGGCACGAACAGGGCCGCCATGTGGTACGAATCGGTCTCTTCGATCGGATAGGTCAGTTCGAGATCGGCCACAAAGTAGGCGCCGTGGGTGCCGTCGGCGAAGCAGGCGACCGCCTCGCCGAGCATGAGGCCGTGGCGCTCCTCACCCTCGCCGAACGCGACGATGTGGCCGACACCCTGGTAGCCGGGCGTGAACGGCACAGGCCCCCAGGCTGGACGTTCCCCGGTGGCCGCGAGCATCTCTGCTCCGACGCTCACGCCGGTGAAGTCGGTGCGCACCAACACCTTGCCGGGACCGGGTTGGGGAACAGGCCGTCGGCCCAGTTCAATGCGTCCGAACTCCGGCACGATGAGCGCGGGAGCGTCGGCGGGAATCTGCGTCGCCATAATTCCTCAACGGTACTCTCTCGCAGCACCAATCCGGGAACTCCGCCGGCCGGCTCGAGCGGGTCGGCTCCGCCGCCGGCCGACCACCGCACGAAATGCGGGATCCAGCGTTACCCGTGGGCCGGGAGTGCCTCATCCGCCACTTCGGGCACGTCCGGTCCTGCATTTCGAGCACGCGAACCGGGGCCGGATGCCGGGACCGTCACCATGGACGACGCGTGGGCGCCGGCCCCGGGCGGGGCCGGCGGGGTCCTATCGCGCCGCGACCAGCTCCAGCAGCGTCGCCTCGAGCTGACCGACGGCGAAATCGACGTCCTCGGCCGAGATGACGAGCGGGGGAGCGAGTCGGATGGTGGAGCCGTGGGTGTCCTTGGCGAGCACCCCGCGCTCCATCAGCAGTTCGCAGACCCGGCGTCCGGTCGCGAGGGAGGGATCGATGTCGATGCCAGCCCAGAGCCCGGCCGACCGCACGGCGACCACGCCAACTCCGATCAGGCGGTTGAGTCCGGCCTCGAGCCGCGCGCCCATCACGCGGGCGCGCTCCTGGTATTCCCCGGTCTCGAGCATGCCGACCACGGCCGAGCCGACCGCGGCCGCGAGCGGGTTGCCGCCGAAGGTCGAGCCGTGCTGACCGGCGCCGAGCACGCCGAGGATGTCGGCGTTGCCGACCACCGCCGAGACGGGCACGATCCCGCCGCCGAGCGCCTTGCCGAGCAGGTAGAGGTCGGGCACGACACCGGCGTTGTCGCACTGGAAGGTCGCTCCGGTGCGGCCGAGTCCGGACTGGATCTCGTCCGCGATGAAGAGCACGTTGTGGCGCGTGGTGATCTCGCGCACGGCCGGCAGGTAGTCGGCTGGCGGGATCAGGATGCCGGCCTCGCCCTGGATCGGCTCGATCAGCACCGCAACGGTGTTCTCGTCGATCGCGGCCTCGAGTGCCGCCGCGTCGCCGTAGGGCACCGAGCGGAAACCGGGCGTGAACGGGCCGAAGTCCGCGGTGGCCGAGGGATCGTCCGAGAAGCTGATGATCGCGATCGTGCGGCCGTGGAAGTTGCCGTCGGCCACGATGATGTTGGCGCGATCGGCTGCGACGCCCTTCACGCGGTAGCCCCAGGCCCGGGCGACCTTGAGCCCGGACTCGACGGCCTCGGCGCCCGTGTTCATCGGGATGACCATGTCCTTCTTGGCGAGCCGCGCCAGAGCCTCAACGAACGGCCCGAGCCGGTCGTTGTGGAAAGCGCGGCTCGTGAGGGTCACCCGGTCGAGTTGAGCCTTCGCCGCGGCGATGAGCACCGGATGAGTGTGGCCGAAGTTGACGGCCGAGTAGGCGGCGAGGCAGTCGAGGTATCTGCGCCCCTCGACATCCGTGACCCACGCGCCCTCTGCGCTGGCCACGACGATGGGAAGCGGGTGGTAGGTGTGGGCGATGTGGGCGTCTTCCGTGGCGATCAGCTCACGGGTGGTCTCGCCAACGCCCAGTTGCGCCGCGGTCATCGGCGAAGTTCGAGCGTGCAGCACTTCACGCCGCCGCCGCCGAGCAGCAGCTCTGACAGGTCAACGCCGATGGGGTTGTAGCCGCGCTCGATCAACTGGCGCTCGAAGTCCTTGGCACGGGAGGCGATCACGACGTTGTAGCCGTCGCTGAACGAGTTGAGACCCAGCACCGCGGCGTCTTCCTCGTTCACGAGGATCGCGTCGGGGAAGCGCTCACGCAGGATCGCGATGCCCGCCTCGTTGAATGCGCTCGGCAGGTACGCGATGTTGGGGTTCTCGAATCCGGGCTGCGGGTCGAGCACGGCGACCGCGGTGTCGAGGTGGTAGAAGCTCGGGTTGACGAGTTCGAGCGAGACGACCTCGCGGCCGTACAGGTCCGCCAGCTCCCGGTGGCTGTCCACCGCGGTGCGGAAGCCCGTGCCCGCGAGAATCACGTCGCCGACGAGCAGGATGTCGCCCTCGCCCTCGTTGATGTTCTCGGGAATCGTGACCTGGAAGCCGTTGTCACCGAACCATTCCATGTAGGCGGGGCCCTCGGCCTGGCGCTCGGCGTAGGTGAACTTCGCGCCGTAGGCCTTGTTGTCGAGCACGAAGCCCCCGTTGGCCGCGTACACCATGTCGGGAAGGCCCGCGATCGGGTCGATGAGGTGCACGTCGAAGCCGAGGTCGAGATAGGTTCGGTACAGCACCTCCCACTGGCGCACGGCGAGCGAGGTGTCGGTGGGGTCTTCCGGATGCATCCACGGGTTGATCCGGTAGCTCACGGTGAAGAAGTCGGGGCGGCACATCAGAATCGTGCGCTTCGATGGGGTGCGGACGGTGGGGCTTATGACGGTTTCTGCAGGCATTGTGGCCGACACGAGGGCTCCTTCGGAGATCGGGGTGTGGGGTCGTTCCAGTCTTTCACGCACACATCCGATCTTTGGCGGCGTGAAGCGCACTAAATCGTCGAAGATTGCGAGGGTCGCACAAGAAACCGTCATAGGGTAGGGAAATGGACAGTCTCGACTACGGCATCATCGACCTGCTCCGCCAGAATGCCCGTGCCGGTTACGGGGACATCGGCGAGGTGATCGGCCTCTCGGCCTCCGCAGTTAAACGGCGCGTGGACCGGTTGGTGGCCGACAAGGTCATTCGCGGATTCACCATCCAGGTCGACCCCGCCGTCGAGGGCCTCGGTACCGAGGCCTACGTCGAACTCTTCTGTCGCGGCACCGTGGCGCCCGAGGATCTGCGGCGCATTCTCTCCGGGGTGCCGGAGGTCGTGGACGCCGGGACGGTCACCGGAAGCGCGGACGCCATCGTACACATGCGCTCGCGTGACATCCCGAGCCTCGAGCTCGCGCTCGAGCGCGTACGGCTCGCTCCGAACGTTGACCACACACGCAGCGCGATCGTGCTCTCGAAACTCATCCACCGCACCCGCGAAGGCTAGCGCCGCGCTACCGGAGGGCCGCCCGCACCAGTTCAAGCGCCTCGGCCGGGTCGAGGCGCAGCTGGCGGATGCGGTCGGCGTAGGCCGCCGCCGCATCCTGCGCGTGGCGCCGGGTCGCATCGCCGGAGGTGGCGATGAACGAGCCGACGCGCCCACGGGTCTCGATCACACCGTCGCGTTCGAGCTCGCGATAGCTGCGCGCCACCGTGTTGGGTGCGATGCCGAGGCTCTCGGCGAATCCGCGCACGGTGGGCAGTTTCGAACCAGCCGCCAGGACGCCGCCGGCCACCGCCTCGAGCACCTGCACGCGCACCTGCTCATAGGGCGGAACGGATGACGCCGGGTCGACCGTGATCGTGACCTGGCCGATCGACGCCGCGTGGATGGGCACTGGGTGGCTCGTCACGGCTGCTCCCGCTCTCTCGGATCGCTCATCGCAAGCGTAGTCACCGTCGTCGCCTCGAGGCCGGGAGTGGGTAGACCGGGTGCGCAGATCGGGTGCGCACCCGATCGCATTCCCACGACCGTGCTCGGGTTACCCGGTCGCAGCGGGGCGGCACACTGTGCGTCCCCTTCATCGAGTATGTGCGGGACTGTCTGTCCGCACAATGGGGGACATACCGCCAGTTCGGGGGGGGATAGGCGGTATTTCGCCGTAACACAGCCGGGTACCTCCGTGACCGCACCCACAATGGACGGATGGAATTCGCGCTGCCGGTACTGGACCTCTCCCGACTCTCCGCTGGCCAGGAGGAGGCTGACGCATTTCGCCGCGAGCTGAGGCAGGCCACCCACGAATTCGGATTCTTCTCCCTGGTGGGCCACGGGGTGCCGGCCGAGTTGCAGGAGGCGGTCATCGGCACCGCGCGCGCCTTCTTCGACCTGCCGGATGCCGACAAGCTCTCGATCGAGAATCTCAAGAGCCCACACTTCCGCGGCTACACGCGCGTGGGCGGGGAGCTCACGCAGGGCACGGTGGACTGGCGCGAGCAGATCGACATCGGCGTGGAGCGCGAGCCCGTCCCGGCGGGCGAGGGCGTCGCGGACTATTGGCGACTCGAGGGACCCAACCAGTGGCCGGATGCCCTCCCGGTGCTGAAGGACGTGGTTACCCAGTGGGACGCCGCGCTGTCCGAGCTCGCGCTCACCCTGCTTCGCGCCTGGGCCGTCTCGCTCGGCGCCGACGAGCACGTGTTCGATGC
This sequence comes from Actinomycetales bacterium, assembly GCA_038251725.1. GTDB lineage: Bacteria > Actinomycetota > Actinomycetes > Actinomycetales > Microbacteriaceae > Lacisediminihabitans. Next base: position 20,426 of record JBBSBA010000022.1, on the reverse strand, counting down.
GGGCTTCGCCGAGAATCCGTCGACGCTCATCAAGATCGTGCGGTACCCCGGCACGTCCGACCCGGCGCCCCGCCAGGGCGTCGGCGCCCACAAGGACTCCGGCGTGCTGACACTGCTGTTCGTCGAGCCGGGCAAGGGCGGGCTGCAGGTGCGATACGGGGACGGTTGGATCGACGCGCCGCCCATCTCCGGAGCATTCGTCATCAACATCGGGGAACTCCTCGAGGTCGCCACCGACGGCTACCTCACCGCCACCGTGCACCGGGTCGTCTCGCCCCTCATCGGCACCGATCGCATCTCGATCCCGTTCTTCTTCGCGCCGGCCCTCGACGCCACCATCCCCGCCCTGAGCCTTCCGCCGGAGCTCGCGGCGCAGTCCCGAGGCGTCACCGTCGACCCCGGGAATCCGATCTTCGACACCTATGGGGAGAATGCGCTCAAGAGCAGGCTGCGCGCGCATCCGGATGTCGCGGCCATTCACCACCCGGACCTGGTGCGCTGACCCGGGCCACCTACAGGGCGACGACGGTCGACGGGTCCGGGTTGCCGAACCGGTGAGCGGTGATGCTGATGGCCTGCTCGCGCAGGAATGGCAGCAACTCGATGCGGCCGGAGGTCGTGGCCGGCCCGGCGTAGATCGCCACGTCCGGATCTCCCTCCAGCGCGGCGGCGAGCGCCACGGGGTCTCCCCCGAGCAGGCGGATGCGGTCGGGGCGCGGCTCGCCGGAGAGCAGACGCTCGTGCCAGCGGTCGTCCGATTCCACGGCCACACCGTCGACCCGCACCGGGCTCCCCGTCGACGCGAACAGACGGAGGAGGCCGGCCGCGACCGGCACCGCAGAGCTGATGGAGATCGCCGCGCCGGCCCGCGTGGCCGCCGCGACAACGCGCACGAGTTGTGCGGGCGACGCACCCTCAGCGAGCCGCAGCATCACCGACGCTGGCCGGTAGCGGAGGACGTTGCGTTCGACACCGAGTGCGGAGACGTCCCGCGTCACCCCATACTCGTCGGCCCACGCCCGCTGGTCGCTCAGCGCGCTGGCGCGAACTCGGTCGAATTCGAGAAACTCCATGCCCTGCTGGGCAGCCTCGATGAGGCGAGTGACCTTCTCGCTGAGCCCCGCAAGCACCACAGAGGTGCCCGGTTCGGCGAAGACCGGCGTCCACTCGCCGAGCGTCAGCAGGTAGTTCGGACCGCCGGCCTTCGCGCTCGGGCCGACCGTCGAGCGCTTCCAGCCGCCGAACGGCTGGCGACGCACGATCGCGCCCGTGATGTCGCGGTTCACGTACAGGTTGCCCGCCTGTACCGACTCCAACCAGTGCGCGATCTCCGCGGCATCCAGCGAGTGGATGCCCGCGGTCAGGCCGTAGGCCGGCGCGTTCTGCAGGGCGATGGCCTCCTGAAGGGTGTCGGCGAGCATGATGCCGAGCACCGGCCCGAAGTACTCGGTGAGGTGGAACTCGGAGCCGGCGGAGACGCCCTCCCGCACACCCGGCGACCACAGCCGGTAGGTCCCGTCGAGTGGCAGCGGTGGCACAAGCCAGGACTCTCCAGCGTCGAGGGTCGTGAGCGCCTTCAGCAGCCTGCCGTGAGCCGGCTCGATGATCGGCCCCACCACGGTCGTCGGATCGTCCGGGTAGCCGACCCGGAGCGTCGACACCGCGTCGACGAGCTGGCGCCGGAACCGCTCGGAGTTGGCGACGGAACCGACGAGAATCACCAGGGATGCCGCCGAGCACTTCTGCCCGGCATGCCCGAACGCGCTCGTCACCACGTCGGCCACCGCGAGATCGAGGTCCGCGCTCGGGGTCACGATGATCGCGTTCTTGCCGCTCGTCTCGGCGAGCAGCGGCAGGTCGGGGCGCCAGGAGCGGAACAGCAGGGCCGTCTCCCACGCGCCGGTGAGGATGACCCGGCCGACCTCCGGGTGCGTGACGAGTTCGCGACCGAGGTCTCCCTCGCCGCCGTCGCCGTCCTCAAAGTCCACGAGGGTCAGCACGTCGCGCGGAACCCCTCCGGCCCAGAGCGCCTCGACCAGCACCGCTGCGCTTCGGCGCGCCTGCGGGGCCGGCTTGATGATGACACCGGCGCCGGATGCGAGCGCCGCGAGCACCGACCCGGCCGGGACCGCGACGGGGAAATTCCACGGCGGGGTGGCGACGATCAGCCGGGACGGCTGGAAGTCGGCGTCGTCGATACGATCCAGCTCCCGGGCGCTCTCGGCGTAGTAGTGCGCAAAGTCCACCGCCTGGCTCACCTCCACGTCGCCCTCCGCGATGGTCTTGCCGGTCTCGCTTGCCATCACCTCGATGAGCGCTGCGCGGGCCGCGGCGAGCGCCTCCCCCGCGCTGTGCAGCACTGTCGCGCGGGTATCTGCGCGCCGCTGGCCCCAGACGGCCCCGGCGCGTGCGGTGTCAGCGATCGCGGACCGGAGGCCGGCGAGGTCGGCGATCCGGGCCGCCGCGACGGCGTCCTCCCCGAGGCGGGAGGTGGGCACGCTGGCGAGGATCTGCCGGCCCCACGCCCGGTTGGCGGCGATCGACGGATCGGTGTCCTGCTCGCTGCGGAAGGGGCGCGGAGCCGTGTCCACCGGCTCGACCGGCAGCGGAACCGTGCGATCCTGCACACGGTGTGAGCGGGGCACCGGCTCATCACCGGTCGCGAGCGACGCGAGGAAACGGCCGGCCTCCCGGTCGAACACCGCGGAATCTGTCGCGAGTTCGAAGACTCCCGACATGAAGTTCTCGTTCGACGCGTTCTCCTCGAGCCGGGCGATGAGATAGGGGATCGCTGAGTCGAAGTCGCCGGGGTGCACGACCGGGGTGGAGAGCACCAGACCGCCGACGTCGCGCTTCACCGCATCCATCTGGCCGCTCGCCATGCCGAGCAGCATCTCGAATTCGACCCGACTTTCGACCCGGCGCTCCCTGGCGAGCAGCCAGGCGTGCGCGATGTCGAACAGGTTGTGGCTTGCGACGCCGATGCGCACCGCATCCGTGCGCTCTGGCACGAATGACCAGTCGAGAATGCGCTTGTAGTTGGCGTCGGTCTCCCGCTTGGTGCCCCAGGTCGCGAGCGGCCAGCCGTGCACAATCGCGTCGACGTGTTCCATCGCGAGGTTCGCGCCCTTGACAACGCGCACCTTGATGCCTGCTCCCCCCTTGGCGCGCCGCCGGGTGGCCCAGGCGGTGAGTCCCTGCATGGCCCGCAGGGCATCCGGGAGATAGGCCTGCAGCACGATGCCGGCCTCGAGGTTCCCCAGCTGCGGCTTCTCGAGGATGCGACGGAACACCTCGATCGTCAGCTCGAGGTCGCGGAACTCCTCCATGTCGAGGGTGATGAATTTGGTGGTCGGGGATGCCGCCGCCAACTCGTACAGCGGGGTCAGCCTCTCGACCACGCGCGTCACGGTCTCGTCGAAGGACCACAGCGAGAGCTGGCTGGACACCGTCGACACCGTGATCGACACGTAGTCCACGTCGTCGCGGGCGAGCAGATCGCGGATGCCGGCCAGACGGCTGTCCGCCTGCTCGTCACCGAGCACCGTCTCGCCGAGCAGGGTGAGGTTGAGCCGGATGCCCGACCGACGCAGCGCACGCAGGCTGTGGTCGAGCTGCCGCGGGCTCGCATCGAGGACGAGGTGGCTCACCATTCCGCGCAGCACCCGGCGGGCAAGCGGCACGATGGGCCACGGGATCAGCGGGGCGAATCCGCCGCCGAGCTGGAGGGCGATGCGCATGTACCAGGGCAGGTAGGCGGGGATCGCGCGGGAGAGGCTCTCGAGGTTTCGACCGGCAACACGGAGGTCTTGCGGGCGAACCACCCGGTCGACGAAACCGATGGTGAAGTCCAGTCCGCGCGGATCCCCCAGCATGCCGGCGAGGCGCTCCGCAGCCCGGTCGGGCGCGACATCGGCGCCCTCGGCGAGCCAGCGATGCACGGTGGCGATCGCCTCGGCGGCGAGCGGGTCCCGGCTCGCGGGCGAATCGGCGGCAGTCGTCGGCATGCAAAGAGACTACGCGTGCGATCCGCATGTTCCCGGGCCGGGTGCAGGGGAATCGAACCCTTTGCCTCCGGGCCCGCCGCTGGTTAGGCTCGGAAGAAGCGGCGTTTTCGAGAATGCCGAGGGATCAGGGAGTTTCGCCATGGCAACGTTCGACCAGTTTGCGAACCAGGGCGGTGCCGCCGCGGGCGACGAGACCGAGGCGGCGGCGGCGCAGCTGGCGGCCGACGAGCTGCTCCGCGCATCGGCGGATGCCGCGCGGGCGGCCGATTTCGGGGGCGGTCCACTCGGCGAGCCGACGATCACGCCGGCGGCGGCGCAGGAAGATGCCGGGGCCTAGTCCCACTCGCTCGGCGCCGGGGCCCTCGAGGCCGGAAGGGCGACATCCCGCGCCCAGCGCGACACCCACTCCGGCAGGGCAACCGTTGAGATGTCGATCCCGGTGACGGCGCTCAGTTCCGCGGTCGACACCGTTCCGCCGGTCTTGCGCACAAAGCGATTGCGCATGATGGCGCGGGCGTAGATCTCGCCGCCGACGACCGCGCGCTGCTCGATGTAGACGGCCTTCTCGTCGTAGCCGACGATGCGGGTTTCCACCGTGAATCGCTGCCAGGGCTGCAGCGAGCGGCGAAAGCTGATCGTCTCGTCGGCCATCACGGGAAAGAAGCCGGCCCGCTGCAGCCGGGGCCAGACCCCGGAACGCTGCAGCAGATCCATGCGCCCGAGATCCATGATGGACAGGTAGACCCCGTTGTTCATGTGCCCGAGCACGTCGAGATCGGTCGGCAGCACCCGCAGTCCCAGGTGGCCGACATCATGGGCGTCGAGGCGTGGGCCGTTGCGGCGCAGCCAGACGAGGAAGGTTCGCAAGAGGAGGTGCACGCCCCAACGCTAGCCGAGGCCGCCGCACCGCTCAGTGCCGGCGGTGGTCCTGGATCGTCATCCGAGGTCCGAAGCGCGGCTTCGCAAATCCGCTCGACTCGATCAGCCGCATGACCCGCTGGCGCTGGCCGGCCCAGGGCGCGAGCAGCTCGAGCATTCCGTCGTCGTCCACCGGCCGCCCGATGAGTGCCCAGCCGACGAGCGCTGGCAGGTGATAGTCACCGACGCTCACCGCATCGGCGTCGCCGTGTGAGCGCTGGCTGGTCTCCGCGGCCGTCCAGGCCCCGACGCCCGGCACGCTGCGCAGCGTCGCGAGCACCTCCGCGCCACCGCGTACCGGGGACACGGTGCGTTCGAGTGCGGCGGCGACGCATGCCGCGGCGATCGCCGCGCGGGAGCGCTGCGGGTCCACACCGGCCGTGTGCCAATCCCAGGAGGGGATCATCCGCCAGGCGTGCGGCGACGGGAACACCCGCATCCCGGCCGGGGCGGGCCCGGGAGCCGGATCGCCGTGCTGACGAACGAGGCTCGCCCAGGCCCGGCGGGCCTGGCTGCCGGTGACCTTCTGCTCGAACACCGCCGGGATCATCGCCTCGAGCACGAGCCCGGTGCGCAGCAGTCGCAGGCCCGGGTTGCGCCGGCGCGAGTCATGGAGGAAGGCATTCTGCGACACGTCGAAGTCTCCGGCCTCGTCGCCGTCGCCGAGCATCTCTGGCACCGCCGCGATCGCCCATTCGGCACCGTCGCCCCAGGCCGTGGCGCTGATCACCCCGCGCTCCCGCGACAGGTGCAGCGTCGCGGGGCCGAGGGGAGTTCGCAGGGTGCGCCAGAGATCTGTGCCCTGCCATATCAGGGTCGGATCGGCGGCGCCGCGGCTCAGCGGCCGCAGCGTGAGCACCAGGTCGAGCGGATGCTTCGGGGTGTAGTCGGTGCGGAGGGGCGCAGCATCCGCCGCCGCCGGGGAGTCCATGGCATCGAGGATACGACCGCTGGCCGCGAAAGGCATGATGAGCGCCGCGCCGCCGCCTGAGACCTGACTGGGATTCGAGCGCCTCAGGAATACCTCCGGCGGCGGCTCGGTTTCCGGAAGACATGCAACTCTTTTCTTCCATATCCCTCGGCGCGCTCGCGCTCGGCAACCGCGTCGTCATGGCCCCGCTCACCCGCATGCGGGCCGGAGTCGACGGCGTTCCCAACGACCTGCTCGTGGAGCACTACCGCCAGCGCGCGACTCTTGGCCTGATCGTCACCGAGGGAACCTTCCCCAGCGCGGTGAGCCGCGCCTACCCCGGCCAGCCCGGCATCGCCACCGCTGAGCAGATCGCCGGCTGGCGCCGCGTGACCGACGCGGTTCATGCCGAGGGCGGTCTCATCGTGATGCAGCTCATGCACGGCGGCCGTGTCACGCACCCCGAGATCACCGGCGGCCTCGACCCCGTCGCCCCCAGCGCGATCGCCATCGATGGCGAGACCCACACCCCGTCGGGCAAGCGGGCATTCCCGGTGCCGCATGCGCTCACCCAGAACGAGGTCACCGGCGTGGTCGCCGAGCTCACCCAGGCCGCCCGCAACGCCATCGAGGCCGGGTTCGACGGTGTCGAGGTGCACTCAGCCAACGGCTACCTCCTGCACGAGTTCCTCTCCCCGGTCTCGAACGTGCGCACGGACGGCTACGGCGGTTCGCCAGCCAAGCGCGCTCGCCTGGGCATCGAGGTCGCCACCGCTGTCGCCGAGGCGATCGGGGCCGACCGGGTCGGCATCCGCATCTCGCCGAGCCACAACATCCAGGGGGTGCTCGAGACGGACCCGGATGAGACCCGCGCCACCTACGACGCGCTCATCGCCAGCATCGCACCGCTCGGCCTCGCCTACCTCAGCGTGCTGCACCACGATCCGGCCGGAGAGTTCGTGCAGCACCTTCGCACGGGCTTCGGCGGACCGCTCATGGCCAACAGCGGCTTCGGCCAGCTCACCACCCGCGAAGAGGCCACCGACCTCGTCCGCAACGGATTCGCGGATGTCGTCGCGGTCGGTCGTCAGGCCATCGCCAACCCCGACCTCGTGCGCCGGTGGCGCGACGACCACCCGCTGAACGAGCCGAACCCGAACACCTTCTACGGACCGGGCGCCGAGGGCTACACCGACTACCCCGCCCTCGTCAGCTGAGCGGCGCTGGTGGCCAGCACCGTCGACCGAATCTAGAATCGGTCGGTGGCTGTCCCCAAGATTGTGCTGTTCTACGTGTTCACCCCGCTGGCCGACCCTGACGCGATCCGGCTCTGGCAGCGCGACCTCTGCGCCTCGCTCGGCCTTCGGGGGCGGATCATCGTCTCGACGGACGGCATCAACGGCACGGTCGGCGGCGAGCTGAGCGACGTGAAGTCGTACCTGCGCAGAACGCGCGACTATGCCGCATTCAAGAACATGGATGTCAAGTGGAGCGAGGGCGTCGGCGACGACTTTCCACGGCTGAGCGTTCGCGTGCGCGACGAGCTCGTGAGCTTCGGTGCGCCGGGCGAACTCCGGGTGGACGAGAACGGCGTCGTCGGCGGCGGCACGAGAGTCAGCCCGGAACAGTTGCACGAGCTCGTCGAGCGGGAGGACGTCGTCTTCTTCGACGGCCGCAATTCGTTTGAAGCGGAGATCGGACACTTCGCTGGTGCGGTCGTTCCCCCGGTCGGCAACACCCGCGAGTTCGTTGCCGAACTCGACAGCGGCAAATACGACCACCTCAAGCAGAAGCCGATCGTCACCTACTGCACCGGCGGCATCCGCTGCGAGGTGCTCAGTTCACTCATGATCAACCGCGGCTTCGTAAACGTCTATCAGCTCGACGGCGGCATCGCCCGATACGGCGAAGCCTTCGGCGATTCGGGGCTCTGGCAGGGTTCGCTCTACGTCTTCGACAACCGCATGTCCCTGGACTTCGGCCCGGAGGCGACCGTCCTCGGTCGCTGTTACCGCTGCGGGACACCCACCAAACAGATGCGGAACTGCGGCGAGCCGTCCTGCCGCGCGCAGCTCGTGGTGTGCCAAGAACACGCGTCCGAGACCGCCTGCGACGAGCACAGTGAAAGGCGGGCGGTCAAACCTGCGGAATGATGGTCTCATGAGCATCGGAATCCTCACCAGCGGCGGCGACTGCCCCGGGTTGAACGCGGTCATCCGCGGAATCGTCCTCAAGGGCACCCAGATCTACCACCAGGAGTTCGTCGGCTTCCGCGACGGCTGGCGTGGAGTGATCGATGGCGACGTCATTCCCCTCGAGCGCAAGGACATCCAGGGCATCGCCAAGCAGGGTGGTACCATCCTCGGCACGTCGCGCACCAATCCGTTCGAAGCGAACGGCGGCGCAGACGTGGTCCGCGCGAACATGGAGCGACTCGGCGTCGACTCGCTCATCGCCATCGGAGGCGAGGGCACCCTCGCCGCAGCCAAGCGCCTCACCGATGCCGGCATCAAGATCGTCGGCGTGCCGAAGACCGTCGACAACGACCTCTCGGCGACCGACTACACCTTCGGTTTCGACACCGCAGTGCAGATCGCCACGGATGCCATGGACCGCCTCCGCACCACCGGCGACTCGCACGGGCGCTGCATGGTCGCCGAGGTGATGGGCCGCCACGTCGGATGGATCGCGCTGCACTCGGGGATGGCGGCCGGCGCCCACGCCATCCTCATCCCGGAGCAAAGGACCTCCCTCGACCAGATCTGCGAGTGGGTGGCCTCCGTCCGCGACCGCGGTCGCGCGCCACTGTTGGTCGTCGCCGAGGGCTTCCACCTCGACTCCATGGACGACGCCCACTCCGAGCGGGGCCTCGACGCCTTCGGCCGCCCCCGCCTCGGCGGCATCGGCGAGCTCCTCGCTCCGGAGATCGAGTCGCGGGTCGGAATCGAGACCCGGGCAACCACCCTCGGCCACATTCAGCGCGGCGGCACACCGACCGCCTACGACCGCGTGCTCGCCACCCGCTACGGCCTCGCCGCCATCGACTCGGTGATCCACGGCCGCTGGGGCCGCATGGTCTCGCTGAGCGGCACCGACATCACCCACGTGGCGTTCGAGGATGCCCTCGGCAAGCTCAATACGGTTCCGCAGTCCCGCTACGACGAGGCGGCCATCCTCTTCGGCTGATCGTCACCGGTTCTGGCACACTGGCGAGCATGAACACTCCCCTGCTCGTCGGCGCGGCCGTCTTCGTGACGATCGCCGCGGTGCTGCACGGCTACATCTTCACGCTCGAGAGCGTCACCTGGTCGAGGCCGCGCACCTGGCGGATCTTCGGCATCCGCAGCCAGTCGGAGGCGAACACGATCCGCCCGATGGCCTACAACCAGGGCTTCTACAACCTGTTCCTCGGCGTGGAGGCCGCGCTCGGGGTCGCACTTCTCGCCGTCTGGCTCCCGGTTGCCGTCACTCTCATCGTGGTCGGGGCCGGCAGCATGGTGCTCGCCGCCCTCGTGCTGCTGCTCTCGTCGAAGTCCACCCGGCGCGCCGCGCTCATCCAGGGCCTGCCCCCATTCGTCGGGCTGGTGTTCCTGCTGCTGTCCAGCGTCGCCGGCTGACCAGTCGCCGGCTGACCAGCGTCACCGGCAGAGACGCGTCACCGCCAGAGACGCGCTACTGCGGCGCCGCCGCGGCGGCGGCCGCCTTCGCCGCCGCCGGCAGAGCCTCGAGGATGCGGGAGATCGCGGCCTCGTCGTGCGCGGCCGAGACGAACCAGGCCTCGAACACCGAGGGCGGCAGCGCAACGCCGGCATCGAGCATCGCGTGGAAGAACGGCGCGTAGCGGAAGGCCTGCTGCGCCTTCACCTCCGCGTAGTTGCGCGGCTTCGTCGGGGCGAAGGCGAAGGAGAACAGGTTGCCGGCGCGCTGCACGGAGTGTTCGACACCCTCCGCGCTGAGCGCGGCGGAGACGGCGGTCGAGAGCCGGTCGGCCGTGACGTCCATGCGCGAGTAGACCGAGGCGTCCGCGGCCCGCAGCGTTGCGATGCCGGCGGCGACCGCCACCGGGTTGCCGCTGAGCGTACCGGCCTGGTAGACCGGGCCGAGTGGGGCGAGGTGGTCCATGACGTCGGCCCGGCCGCCGAGCGCCGCGAGCGGCATCCCGCCGCCGATGACCTTGCCGAAGGTGAAGAGGTCGGGGATCCAGCCGGCGCCGTCCGGAACGACGCGGGCCGCCTCGAGACCCCACCAGCCGGCCGGGCCGACGCGGAAGCCGGTGAGCACCTCGTCGAAGATCACGAGGGCGCCGTTCTCGCGGGCGATGGCGGAGAGTTCGCGGTTGAAGCCGCGATCCGGCGGCACGACACCCATGTTCGCGGGGGAGGCCTCCACGATCACGGCGGCGATGCTCGAGGGGAGTTCGGCGAAGATCGCACGCACGGCGTCGAGGTCGTTGTACGGCAGCACGAGCGTCTGCGCGGCTGTGGCGGGTGTGACACCCGCTGAGCCGGGCATGGTGAGGGTCGCGAGGCCCGATCCTGCCTCGGCGAGCAGGGCGTCGGAGTGGCCGTGATAGTGGCCGGCGAACTTCACCAGGAGCTCGCGTCCGGTGAACCCACGGGCGAGTCGGATGGCCGTCATGGTGGCCTCGGTGCCGGTCGACACCAGTCGGAGCTTCTCGATGCCGTTCTGCACCGAACCGGACGGCTGGCCGGTGCTGTTTGTCGCCTCGACCCGCACCCGCTCCCGCACCAGTTCGGCGAGCTCGGTCTCGCCGGGGGTGGACGCCCCGAACGAGAGGCCACGCGCCGCGGCATCCTGCACGGCCGCAACGACGGCCGGGTGCGCGTGACCGAGGATGGCGGGGCCCCAGGACATCACGAGGTCGACGTATTCGCGTCCCTCGGCGTCGGTGATGTACGGACCGCGCGCGGAGACCATGAAACGCGGGATGCCCCCGACCGAGCCGTAGGCCCGCACCGGCGAGTTCACCCCGCCGGGGATGGAGAGCTTGGCACGGGTGAAGTAGGTCTCGTTGGAGGTCATGCGCGCAGCCATTTCGCGATCTCGATCGCCCAGTAGGTGAGCACGGCGTCGGCACCGGCCCGTTTGATGCTCAGGACGGATTCCTCGATTGCCCGACGGCGGTCGATCCAGCCGTTGGCTGCCGCGGCTTCGATCATCGCGTATTCGCCGGACACCTGGTAGGCCCAGACGGGCACCGGGCTCGCCGCGGCCGCGTCGGCGAGCACGTCGAGGTAGCTCATCGCTGGCTTGACCATCACGATGTCGGCGCCCTCGGCCACATCGAGGAGAACCTCACGCAGGCCCTCCCTGCGGTTGCTGGCGTCGAGCTGGTAGCTGCGGCGGTCGCCGACGAGAGAAGAATCGACGGCCTCCCGGAACGGGCCGTAGAAGGCGGAGGCGTACTTGGCGGCGTAGCCGAGGATGGCGGTGCCCGTGTAGCCGTTGGAGTCCAGGGCGTCGCGCACGGCGGCGACCTGGCCGTCCATCATGCCGCTGAGGCCGAGCAGCTGCGATCCGGCCGCGGCCTGGGCGATGCCCATGTCCCGGTAGCGCAGCAGGGAGGCGTCATTGTCGACACGGCCGTCGGAGGCGAGCACCCCGCAGTGGCCATGGTCGGTGAATTCGTCGAGGCACAGGTCGGTCTGCACGACGAGCGCGTCTCCCACCTCGGCGACGAGGGCCCGGGTGGCGACATTGAGGATGCCGTTCTCGTCCGTTGCACCGGACCCGATGGAGTCCTTGTGCTCGGGGACGCCGAACAGCATGATCCCGCCGACGCCGGCCTCGGCCGCCTCGACCGCCGCGCGCCTGAGGCTGTCGAGCGAGTGATTGACCACTCCCGGCATCGAGGAGATGGCGACCGGCTCGGACACCCCCTCGCGCACGAACATCGGAAGCACGAGTTCGGCGGCATGCAGCCGGGTCTCGGCGACGAGTCGGCGCATGGCCGGGGTCTCCCGAAGGCGGCGCGGTCGGATACTCGGAAAGTTACTCATTGTTCTCCTGGTGGCCCATGGCGTACTCCACGAGTCCCTCGACGAGGGAGCCCGCGGAACGGAATTCCGCGATCACGTGCACGGCGAGACCGGCGGCGCGCGCGTCGAAGGCCGTGCGCGGGCCGATGGCCGCGACGACGGTGTCTTCGGGAAGGGGAGCGAGTTGCGCCTGCACCTGGCGAGCCACGCTGCCCGAGGTGATGAGCACCGCCCGGATGCGACCGGAGGCGACATCCGCCGCCACATGCTCAGAGACCGGAACGCCAACGGTGCGGTAGGCGGCGACGTATTCGACCTCGAGCCCGAGGGCCGCGAGCCCCGCGACGAGGGTCGGTTCGGCGATGTCCGACTGCGGGATGAGCACGCGGCCGCCGATGGCGGGGACCGGCCACTCCTTGACCAGCCCGCGGGCCGAGTTGTCGGTCTCCGGAACGAAGTCCACCTGGTAGCCGGCGAGAGTGAGCGCTGCCCCGGTCGTCTCCCCGACGGCGGCGAGACGAGTGTTGGGCGGGATCGTCACCTGCTGGCTCATGAGCACGTCAACCGTGGTCGCGCTCGTAATGACGAGCCAATCGAATGTGCCCCGCTCGAGCCGCTTGAGGGCGTCGGAGAGTTCGATCGGATTCTCGGCGCTGGCGAAGTTGATCATCGGGGCGACCACGGGAACGGCACCGAACGAACGGAGGTCCGCCGCAACGCCGTCGCCCCACTTGCCACCGCGCGGCACGAGCACGCGCCAACCCTGGAGCGGTTTCATGCTGCGGTAGGGACTCATCCTTCGGTTCCGAGCGGTGCGATCTCGGCCGCTCCGAGAGACAGCAGCTCGGTGGCGACCCGGTCGCCAAGCTCGCCGGGGAGGGTGGCGCGTTCCGCGGCGCTGCCCTCGATCACGAGCGCGTGCGAACTCGACACCGACGTGGACCCGTCCGCGGCGTACACGGTCGCCGTGAGCAGCAGCAGTTCGCCATCGAGGACGGCACAGGCGCCGATCGGTGCGGCGCAACCGGCCCCGAGGCGTGCGAGCACCGCTCGCTCGGCGAGCACCGCCAGTCGGGTTGACGCATGATCGAGGGCCTTCAGCGTCGCCGCGAAGGAGCTCGAGTGGCTGTCCCGAACCTCGATCGCGAGCGCGCCCTGACCGGGGGCGGTGGCCCATTTCCCGAGCTCGAAGAATTCCGTGACGGCGTCGAGACGACCGAGGCGGCCGAGGCCGGCGGCGGCGAGCACCACGGCATCCAGTTCCCCGTCGACCACCTTGCGCAGCCGGGTGTCGATGTTGCCGCGGATGTCCACAACCTCGACGTCGGGCCGCCAGCCGCGAAGTTGCGCGGCCCGACGCGGCGAACCGGTGCCGATGCGGGAGCCGGGCTCGAGCGCCTCGAGGGTGAGGCCGTCGCGTGCGCAGAGCGCGTCGCGGGCATCCGCCCTCTTCGGAATGGCGCCGATGCGCAGTCCGGGGTAGGCGGCGGTCGGAAGGTCCTTGAGCGAGTGGACGACCAGGTCGCAGGTTTCGGCGATGAGCGCCGCGCGCAGCGCGCTCGCGAAGACACCGGTGCCGCCGAGCGAGGCAAGTGACTCCGTGGAGTGGTCGCCCTCGGTGGCGATCGGTACGATCTCCACCTCGAGCCCGGACGCCTTCGCCGCGGCCGCGGCGACCACGCCGGTCTGTGAGAGGGCGAGCGCGCTTCCGCGGGTGCCGATGCGAAGGGTCATGGCGTGAGCCCCGCGAGGGCCGGCTTGAAGCCGAGGCGCACGTTCTCGCAACACCCGGATCGGCACACGTCGTACCAGGGTCCGAGCTCGGTCAGTGCGGGACGCTCGGCCACGGGCACACCGTCACGGCGCTCAAGCACGAGGTCGATGAGTCCCGCCACATAGGCAGCGTTGACACCCGGAGTCGGCACGCGGACGGCGAGCACGCCGAGCTGCTTCGACGTCTCCATCGCCTCGGTGTCGAGATCCCACTTCACTTCCATGTGGTCGCTCACGAAGCCGAGGGGAACGATCACGACGGCGCGGATGCCCGTTGCCGAGAGTTCGCGGATGGCGTCGTTGATGTCGGGCTCGAGCCACGGCTGTGTTGGCGGACCGCTGCGCGACTGGAACACGAGGCTCCAGCTGACGTCGGAGGACTGCGCCGCGACCACTACCTCCGCGACCGCCCGGTGCTGGGCGGCGTACGCGCCGCCCTCACCGAAGCCGCGGCTCTCCGGGCCGCTCTTGACCGCATCCGTCGACGGGATGGAGTGCGTGGAAAAGAGCACGTGCGTCTCCTCGAGCGGGATGTCCGCGGCGGCGACCTCGGCAAGGCCCGCACGCAGACCCTCGATGAAGGGCGTGACGAATCCGGGATGGTCGAAGAACTGGCGCACCTTGTCGATCTGAATCACACCATCGAGGCCGCTGTCGGTCAGCGCCGCGGCGTAGTCCTCGCGGTACTGGCGGCAGCCGGAGTACGAGCTGTAGGCGCTCGTGCCGATCGCGATGAGCTTCGTGAACCCACGGTCGTTCGCCTCGGCGACGGCATCGCGGATGAACGGCGCCCAATTGCGGTTTCCCCAGAGCACTGGCAGGTCGATGCCGCGGCGGGCGAGCTCGGCCTCGAGCGCGGCCTTGAGTTCGCGGTTCTGCTGGTTGATCGGGCTCACCCCGCCGAACGCGCGGTAGTGGTGGGCCACCTCCTCGAGACGCTCGTCGGGGATGCCGCGACCGCGGGTGACGTTGCGCAGGAAGGGGATGACGTCGTCCTGCCCCTCCGGTCCACCGAAGCTCGCGAGAAGGATGGCGTCGTAGGCGGTCGGCACGGTGACGTGCTCCGGACCGGACTTCGCGGCATCCGTCGCACCGCGCACCACGGTCTCGGCGTGCTCCGCCGCCATGCCATTGGTGATCGTCACCGCAGCACCTCGGGGATGTCCTGGATCGCGATGCGGCGACCGGTGAAGAACGGAACCTCCTCGCGCACATGCCGACGCGCCTCCGTCTGGCGGAGGGCGCGCATGAGGTCGACGAGGTCGACGAGTTCCGGCGCCTCGAGCGCGAGGATCCACTCGTAGTCGCCGAGGGCGAACGAGGCGACGGTGTTCGCGAGAACCTGTGGGAAGGCCCCACCCTTTCGGCCGTGGTCGGAGAGCATGCCGCGACGCTCTTCCTCCGGCAGGATGTACCACTCATAGGAGCGCACGAACGGGTAGACCGTGAGCCAGGCCTCCGGCTCCTTGTCGCGCATGAAGGCGGGCCGGTGGTTGGCCGAGAACTCCGCGTCGACGTGAACGCCCATGGCGTTCCACGTGGGCAGCAGGTTCGTCAGCAGCGCGCTCCGGCGCAGATCCCGCAGGGCACGCTGGATGACCTCCGGTTCGCCGCCATGCAGCCAGATCATGAGGTCGGCATCGGCTCGGAGGCTCGACACGTCGTAGAAGCCGCGCACCGTCACCCCCGACTCTTCGACGCCGCGGATCGCGGCGGCCAGGGAGTCCAGGTCGTCGCCGGCCGGGTTCGAGGCATCGCGGCGGTAGACCGCCCACAGGGTGTAGCCCGTGACGGGCTGGTCGTTATCGGGCTGTACGGTCGGGTTCGGGGTGCTGCTCATGCGGTCTATCCTCCCCCGCATCGCTGCGAGAACAAAAAGCGCACCGAGCGCCATTGCGGGGGAGCTTCTGGGTGATGCTGGTCATTCACCCGCCGGGGCGGCGCCACGGCGGGACGGGGGTCAGTCCTCGCCGAAGATCGCCCACGCGACGAGGCCGCCGACGACCACCGCGGCGGCGGTCGCCCCGATGATCCACGGTACCGGGTTGTCCTTGTACGAGGCCTGCGCCTTTGCTGTCAGATTTCCGACCCGCTTCGGCACATTCAGCTTGTCTTCGATCGCGTCGAGGGTCTCCTCGAGCTCCGAACGGGTGGCGGTGATCCGGGTCGTGATCGACTCGCTTGTCGGTTCGTCGCTCATCGGTTCTCCCGCTTTCCAACACCCTTGATGGCGTTCACGTCTTTCTTGACACTCTTGATGGTCTCGGTCGGGGCCGGCGGCATGCCCTGTTTCACCTGGCGAACGGCCACGAGCACGAGCACGACGACGATCACGAGCAGGATCGCGGCCACGATGAGGGAGGCGAGCCAACCCGGCACGATCGTGGCGAAGCCGAGGATTGCCGCGGCGATGAGCACGGCGAATAGGAAGAACGCGAAGAAACCCGCGGCGACGAAGAGCCCCACGCCGATTCCGGCGTGTTTGAGCTTGGCGACCATCTCACTCTTGAGCTGCTCGATCTCGTTCCTGACCTGGGCGATGACGAGCCGTGGCAGGTCGGCGATCAGGCCAAAGAGGGATTTCTTGGACGTCGGGTCCTCGCTCATGACGACCTACTTTCCAGGGGCGGACTTCGCCGGCGCCGGCGCCGCGGCGGGCGACGTGCCCGACGAGGACCTGCCAACCTTCGACGCGACCTTCTTGGCGCCGTCACTCAGAAAGTCGACGACCTCGGGAGCCTTCTCTTTCGCGAAGTCCATCGCGCGGCCCTCGACGTTCTTCACCTGGCGTTGCACGCGGGGATCCCCCCAGAGCCTGTTCGCGACACGCTTGATGTCTTCGTAGCGGCCGCGTCCCGCCTTCGCGCCGAGCACATACCCGGCGGCCAGCCCAACGACGATCAGAATTTTGCCTCGCAAGATTGCTCCGTTCTGTGCGTGCCCGAATGAGCATATGTAAGAGATCCCTTCCACATTAGCCCCCAGCGGCTATGGCTCCACCCTTTCGAGCAAAAGTCCAGACTCCAGGCGGGCCTGTGCGATCACGGCGGCGAGCCCGGTGCCGGCCACGCTCTCCCCCACGAGCGCCACACCCTCGATCGGCTCTGGCCGCGCGGGGGGCGGTGCCCACTCCACGCGGGCGAAATCCACGATGGCAGAGGCCGGCAGTGGCACGCACAACAGCGCCTCGGCATCCCGCCTCGCGCGTTCCCGCAGCTCGTCGAGCGGTAGCGTGGCGAAATCGGTGTCGTACGAGAGCCGCAGAACGTGGCGGTGCTCGCCCGTGCGCTCGGCCAGCCAGGCCCACTTCGCGGTCGCATGGGTGAGGGCCTTAGCGCGGATCTGGCCCGAGCCGCGCGCGACCAACAGTCCCGTGCCGCGCGGGGCAGCATCCAGCCCCGGCGCATCCACCACAAGCGTCGCGAGCACGATCGATGCGCCGTCGGCCGGGGACGGCGCGAGCGACGTGGCGAGCACGACCCGATCGGCCTCGATCCGCTCCCCGTGGGCCAGCGTCACGGAGGTCGCATCGACGGCGGTGACGGGCGCGGACAGCCGCACGATGACACCGAATCGGGCGAGGTCGCCGGTGAGCGCCTCAACGATGCCGAAGATTCCACCCGTGAGCCCGGAGACCGCGGTGCCGGCCGGCGCGGCCTCGCGCAGCTCGCGCACGCCGTGGGCCAGCGATCCCGCACCGACCATCGCCTTGCGCAGTCCCGGGGCAACGACGTCGACATCGAGCTCATCGGGATGGCGGGAGTGGATGCCGAGCGTGACCGGCGTAACGAGTCGTTCGAGCACGCCAGCCCCCATCCGTCGGCGCACCAGACGGCCGAGGTTTCGCTCCTTGGATCCGATGAAGCCGAAGATGAGGGCGTCGAGCTGCGCGCGCAGTGCGGCCCAGAAGCCGATCACCGCAATCACGTCGGAGGCGAGGGGCACGGCCGGGATGCCGAGGATGCCGGTCTTTGGCATGGGGAACGCTCTGCCGTCGGCGCCCTGCAGCCACGCGCCCTGCGGATTCGGCTGCGCGATAGCGTCGGCGAGGCCGAGCTGACGGGCGAGGTCGGCCACGGTGCCCCGACGGGTAGCGAAGCTCTCGGCCCCCGCGTCGAGCTCCAGGCCCGCCACCGAGTGCCGGGCCACCTTGCCGCCGAGGTGGTCGGATGCCTCGATGACGGTGACGTCCATGCCGCCGAGCACGAGGTCCCGTGCCATTACGAGACCGGCGATGCCTCCGCCGACAACGACCGCTCTAGGCATCTTCGGCGGAGACCGCGGAGCGTGAGTGGGCCAGTTTCACGATGCGCGTGAGGACGTCGGGGTCGGTATCGGGCGGTACCCCATGGCCGAGATTCAGCACGTGCGACCGCGCCGCGCGACCGCGCTCGATCACGTCGAGCACGTGGGCCTCCAGCACCGGCCAGGGCGCCGCCAGCAGCGCCGGGTTGATGTTCCCCTGCAACGGCACGTCGTGACCGAGCCGGAGGCTCGCCTCATCGAGCGGGAGGCGGTCGTCGACGCCCATGACGTCGGCTCCAATCGCGTGCATCGAGCGCAACAGCTCGCCCGTGCCAACTCCGAAGTGCACGACGGGCACGTCGAGTTCCTTCACGTGGCCGACCGCCAGGGCGGAGAACGGGGCGACCCGGGACTCGTAGTCGGCGACGGAGAGCGATCCGACCCAGGAGTCGAACAGTTGCGCGGCGCTCGCGCCGGCGAGCACCTGGGCGCGCAGGAAGGCACCGGTGACGCCCGCAGCCCAGGTGAGCAGGGCATCCCAGGTGGCCGGATCGGAGTGCATGAGGGTTCGGGCCCGCAGGTGGTCCTTCGAGGGGCCGCCCTCGACGAGGTAGGCGGCGAGGGTGAACGGCGCACCGGCGAAGCCGATGAGCGGGGTTGACCCGAGCTCCGCGACGGCTCGGGCGACGCCCTCGGTGATGGGGGCGAGCGCATCGGGATCGAGCGGACGGAGGGCGGCGACATCCGCCGCCGAGCGGATGGGGGCGCCGAGCACCGGCCCGCGCCCGGGGACGATGTCGACGTCGACGCCGGCGAGCCGGAGCGGGACCACGATGTCGCTGAAGAAGATGCCGGCATCCACCCCGTGGCGGCGAACCGGCTGGAGGGTGATCTCGCTCGAGAGCTCCGGGTCGAGGCAGGCGTCGAGCATCTTGGTACCCACCCGAAGCGCCCGGTATTCCGGAAGCGAGCGACCGGCCTGGCGCATGAACCAGACGGGAACGGTGTCCGGTCGGTCCCCACGGTAGGCACGGATGAGCGGGGAACCGGCCGTACGGCCGTCCATGAGCGGGTGAATTGCTGGGAGGATCACGTGATTAAGTATGTGTCAGGGTTCTGGGAGTCCCGTTCGCGGCGCAGGCTCACCATCGAGGTCGTAGGCTATGCGCGTGCTCCTCTGTCTGACTGCCAACCATCGCAACACCAGTTTCGAGATGCTCGAGAAGCTTTCGATCGGGGCGCAGCGGGCGGCAGGAATCCTGGTGACCGAGAGCGATTTCGTCTCCGGTGCCGTCGTGCTCGCTACCTGCAATCGCTTCGAGGCCTACCTCGAGATCGACGAACGTCTCACCGCCGGTTCGGCCCTGGCCGTGGCAGTGGAGAACTCGGTGCAGGTCATCGGCGTGGCAAGCGGCCTGGATCCGGATGACCTGCGGGCGACCGTGACCGTGCTCAGCGGGCATGGCGTCGCCGAACACCTGTTCTCGGTGTCGAGCGGGCTCGAGTCCGTCATCATCGGCGAAGACGAGATCTCGGGCCAGGTTCGCCGGGCGCTCGAGCAGGCACGCGACGCCGGAACCACCTCATCGGACCTCGAACGGCTCTTCCAGAAGGCAGCCAACACCTCGCGCGAGGTGAAGAACCAGACCGCGATCGGCGGCGCCGGGCGTTCCCTCGTGCGCCTCAGCCTCGAACTCGCCTCCAGCCGCGTCGTCGACTGGGCGAACACGCGGGTGCTGATCGTCGGCACCGGGCAGTACGCCGCGACGACGGTCGCCGCCCTGCGCGACCGCGGTGCGGGCGACATCACTGTCTTCTCCCCCTCCGGCCGCGCGGCCAAGTTCGCCCTGCGCCTCGGCCTCACCGCCAGCACGGATCTCGTGGCGGCACTTGCCGCCGCCGATGTCGTGATCACCTGCACCGCATCCGAGACGCCGGTCGTCAGCGCGGGGCACCTCGCCCCCGCCGGACGCCGCATCGTGATCGACTTCGGCCTTCCGCGCAACGTCGACCCCGATGTGTCGACGGTCGCCGACGTCGTTCTGCTCGACCTCGAGACCATCAGCCTTCACGCTCCGCTGGAGGAACTCACCGCCACGAGTGACGCGCGGGCCCTGGTGAGCAGCGCCGCAAGCGAATTCGCCGCGACCACCACCGAGCAGCAGCTCACCCCCGCCATCGTCGCACTGCGCGGATACGTGTTCGGCCTGCTCGAGACGGAGATCGAACGCGCTCACTCCCGCGGTGACGACGACGGCCGCATCGAGGCGGCCCTTCGCCACCTCACCGGCGTGCTGCTGCATACGCCCTCCGTGCGCGCCCGCGAGCTCGCACGCTCCGGCGACGGTCAGTCGTTCAGCGATGCCGTGACCGCACTCTTCGGGCTCGAACTAGGCGGCAAAGCCCCGACGACCTCCCGCGACGACCTCCGCGCCTAGGGCATGTCTCCTAAAGCCTTGGTCCAGATGGTGATCGCTCGGAGGACGGCCCCGCCGCGGTAGGTGAGGGCGAGTTTGTCGTAACGGGTCGCGATGCCGCGCCATTGCTTGAAGCTTTCGAAGTTCCGCTCGACGA
>JBBSBA010000021.1:0-38519 GCA_038251725.1 Actinomycetales bacterium | reverse complement strand
GGGAGGATGCCGGCGAACTGCGTCGGCGCACCGCGCTCGTCGACACCCCGGTCGTATCGGAACCGACCGCCGGCATCGCCCTCCGGACCATCGTCGCCGAGGAATTCTCCTTCGCCTCGCTCCCCACCTCCGGCCGCGCCGGGCGCGAGTTCCTCGCCGCGCACGGCCTGGCCGACTATGCCCCGCTTCCGGTGCGCGCCCTGCCACTGGCCGATCGCATCCGGCTCTTCAGCGAACTCGCGGTGCTGCGCGCGGGGGTCGACGGCATCGTCGTCACCTCCCCCGAGCGCCACGGCGGTGAGCCCGAGGAGTGGTACGGACCGCTCGCCACCCTCGCGGAACGCGGCGTCACGGTGACCATCGTCACCGACTTCGCGACCGCGGGCATCCTCGTCGCCCTCGGCGCGCGGGACGGCTCGGCGCCCGTCCCGCCGCCCGCCGAACTCGAAACCCCCGAAAGCCGACCACAGTGAAGATCTTCCCCCTCGTGCGCGCCGAATTCGCGCGCCTCACGTCGAGCCGAATCGGCATCGCGTCGCTCGTCGCCCTCATGACCGTACCGCTCGTCTACGGCGGGCTCTACCTCTGGGGCAACCAGGATCCCTACTCCGGTCTCGACCGGGTGCCCGCCGCGCTCGTGGTGCAGGATGCCGGCACGACCGTGGACGGTGCCGCCACGAACTACGGCGAGAAGGCGGCGAGGAGCCTGCGGAGCGATGAGAAGTTCGGCTGGGTCGCGGTGACCGCCGCGCAGGCGGCCACGGGCATCAAGAACGGCACCTACGACTTCGGGATCACCTTCCCCCGCGACTTCTCCGCCCGGCTCGCCTCCGCCTCCGGCGACACCCCGGTCGCCGCCATGCTGAAGCTCACCACCGACGACACCAACAGCTATCTCTCGACCACCATCGCCAAGCAGGCCGCCGAGGCCGTGCGCGTCGCGATCGCCAAGGAAGTCGGCGCCAAGGCCTCGATCACCCTGCTGAACGCCATCGGCGCGATCCGAGACGGCATCGTGAAGGCCGATGACGGCGCGTCCCGGCTCGCAGGGGGTGCGGCCACCGCCGCGACCGGCGCCTCAACGCTGGCCTCGGGGGCTGGCTCCCTCGCCTCCGGAACCGCGTCGCTCTCTGCGGGTCTCGCGACGCTCGACGCGAAGTCATCCGCCCTGCCGGCGTCCGCGGCGAAGCTGAGTGGCGGCGCCATCGGACTGTCTACCGGCGTCGCGAGCGCGGCGTACGGCAGCGCAACCCTCGCGGGCAAGGCCTCCCAGGTCGCGAGCCTCGCCGCCGGCACCCGCTCGCAGGTCGCCTCCGAGCTCGCCGCTGCCGGGGTCGACCCCACGGTCGCCGCGACCGTGGACGACCAACTCGCCGGCGTCTCGGGCGCGACCGCCCAGATCGGCGCGGGCACGTCATCGCTCTCGTCGGGCCTCGGCACCCTCGCCGCGGGGGCTGCGCAGGTGTCGACCGGAGCATCCACCCTGTCAGCTTCCGCGCCCGCCCTGGCGTCCGCGGTGCACTCCGCGGCCGTCGGGGCGGCCCGGCTCTCGACCGGGGCGACGCAACTCTCGGGCGGGGCCGCCGACCTGTCGGGCGGGATCGCGACGCTCGCGACCGGCTCGGCCACGCTGCGGAACTCGCTCGCGGATGCCGTCGGCAGCATCCCGCAGACCACCGCCGCCGACCGCGCGAACACCTCGAATCTCATCGCCAATCCCCTCACCGTTGACCAGGCCGCGATCACGCAGGCGAAGAACTACGGCGCCGGACTCGCGCCCTTCTTCCTCGCTCTCGCCTCCTGGATCGGCATCTACGCGCTCTTCCTCCTGGTGCGCCCGCTCTCTCGGCGCGCCCTCACCGCGGTGCACCGCCCGCTCCGCACCACGCTCGCGGGCTGGCTGACCCCCGCGCTGCTCGGTGTCGTGCAGATGATGGCGCTGTTCGCCCTCGTGACCCTCGCACTGCACCTGCCGGTGGCGAACCCGCTCGGGATGCTGGCCTTCATGGCCTTCGTGGCGATCACCTTCGCGGCGATCGTGCTCGCCCTGAACGTGCTCCTCGGCAGCGTCGGGCAGTTCCTCGCCCTGGTCTTCATGGTCGTGCAGCTGGTGACCGCCGGTGGCACGTTCCCCTGGCAGACGCTTCCGGGACCGCTCGCCGCGCTGCATCAGGCGCTTCCGATGAGCCATGCCGTCGATGGCATCCGTCAGCTCATGTATGGCGGGCTGGGCGCGAGCGTGTGGTCGTCGATCGTCCCGCTGGCCGGCTGGCTGGTCGGGTCGCTCGCCGTCTCGGTGCTGGGAGCCGCGCGGCAGGGCCGGTTCCGCATCCTGCGCGAGCTGCGCCCGTCCCCGATCGGCGCCTGAACGGGTGCAGGGGACTCGCGTTCGCCGCCGCGGCTCAGAACCTCACGTGCTGCAGCACCCATGCGTGCATCGCGACGGCTGCCGCCGCGGATGCGTTGAGGCTGCGGGTGGAGCCAAATTGGCTGATCTCCACGACGGCCTCCGCCGCGGCGAGCGCCTCGGCGGAAAGCCCCGGCCCCTCCTGCCCGAACAGCAGGATGCACCCCGCTGGCAGCGGGAAGGTCTCGATGATCACGGAGCCGGGGACGTTGTCGATCGCGATCACCGGGAGGGCGGCATCCCGAGCCCAGGCCGCGAAGGCGGCAACGTCGGCGTGATACATCACGTGCTGGTACCGGTCGGTGACCATCGCGCCGCGCTTGTTCCAGCGTTTGCGGCCGATGATGTGCACGGTATCGGCGGCGAACGCGTTGGCGCTGCGCACGATCGACCCGATGTTCATGTCGTGCTGCCAGTTCTCGATCGCAACGTGGAATGGATGCCGCGTCAGGTCGAGGTCGGCGACGATCGCGTCCATGCGCCAGTAGCGGTAGCGATCGACGACGTTGCGGGAATCGCCGCTCTCCAGCAGCTCCCGGTCGTAGAACGCCTCCGTCGGACGCTCGCCGCGCCACGGTCCGACACCGTTCGTGGTGAGCTCCGGGCTCGGGTTTGCTGTCTCGTCGGGCGTCGCATCTTGCACGTGTCGAGGGTAGCCGCGATCGGTGGAACAGCACGACCTATCCGAGCAGCGCCGCGATCACCACCAGAACCGGGATGGACCCGATCGTCGTGATGAACACCGTGTCCCGCGCGATGATTTCGCCCCGGCCATAGCGCTGCGCGTAGTTGTACACGTTCTGGGCCGCCGGCAACGCGGCGAGCGCCACGACCACGAACAGCGGATGCCCGTGCAGTCCGAACAGGAAGCGCCCGGCGAGCCAGGCCGCCGCGGGCATCACGACCAGCTTGAGCCCGGATGCGACCAGCACATCCCGCCGCCCGCTGCCCGGTTTGAGCAGCTTCTGGCCGTGGAGCGACATGCCGAAGGCGAGCAGCACGACCGGCACCGCCGCGCCGCCCAGCAGCTCCAACGGCTGAAAGAGAGCCGCCGGCGGGCGCCAACCGGAGGCGGATTCGATCACGGCGATGATCACGCCGAGGGCGGATCCGATGATCAGCGGATTGGTCACCGGCGTCAGCAAGACCCGGCGAAGCGAGACGCGACCCGTCGTCGTGACATCGAGGATGGTCAACGCCACCGGAGCGAATACCAGCAACTGCAGCAGCACGACCGGGGCCGAGTAGGCGGCGCTTCCGAGCACGTAGACGGCAACCGGGATGCCGATGTTGTTGGCGTTGACGTAGCCGGATCCGAGCGCGCCGACCACGACCTCCGGGACCGACCTCCGCCACAGGAACCGGGCGATCACCGCGTACGCGGCGAAGGCCACGAGCGCGCCCATCAGCGAGACGAGGATGAGCGACGAAAAGAGGACGGAGACCTTCGCCCGCGAGAGCACGGTGAACAGCAGGCACGGGGAAAGCACGAAGAACACGACCCGGTTGAGCACGAATTCGGCCGCCGGACCCAGGATGCCGATACGGCCGACGAGGTACCCGACCGCGATGATGGCGGCGATGACAGCGAACCCCACGAGCACACCGGTCACGGCCACCCCCTCCCCTCCACGCACAGGCACGTTCACAGACTGGCACGTTCAAGTACAGGTTACGGGTGCTCGCTACTATGGGCGCATGACCGACCGCAGCGAAATCGAGTGCTGGCTTACCGACATGGATGGGGTTCTCGTTCACGAGAACTCCCCCGTGCCCGGAGCATCCGAGCTCCTCCAGCAGTGGCGCGACCAGGGCAAGCCCTATCTCGTGCTCACCAACAACTCCATCTTCACGCCGCGAGACCTCAGCGCCCGCCTCAAGGCGCTCGGGCTGGACGTGCCGGAGGAGTTCCTCTGGACCTCCGCCCTTGCCACGGCAGACTTCCTCAAGTCGCAGCTGCCGGGCGGCTCCGCCTTCGTGATCGGCGAGGCCGGAATCACGACGGCGCTCCACGAGGCCGGCTTCATCATGACCGAGACCGCTCCCGACTTCGTCGTGATCGGCGAGACCCGCAACTACTCATTCGACGCCATCACCAAGGCCATCCGCCTCATCGGTGACGGCGCACGCTTCATCGCCACCAACCCGGATGCGACCGGCCCGAGCCCCGAGGGACCGATGCCGGCGACCGGTGCCATCGCCGCCCTCATCACCAAGGCGACCGGCAAGGAGCCGTACATTGTCGGCAAGCCGAACCCGATGATGTTCCGCTCGGCGATGAACAAGATCGGCGCCCATTCCGAGAACACCGGAATGATCGGCGACCGGATGGACACCGACATCATTGCCGGCATCGAGGCTGGTCTGCACACGATCCTTGTGCTCACCGGCATCAGCGACCAGGTCGAGATTGACAAGTACCCGTTCCGCCCCGACGAGGTCCTGAACAGCGTCGCTGACCTGCTCGAGCCCGAGCCGGTGGAGTCCGACCAAATCTGAGCGCTCTCAGCGCGCGACGGCGGAGCGCATCAACCGGCGGGCGTGCCGGCGATGCTCCCGGTGATCGGGGCCCCTCCGGAGCGGTTCACGAAACAGAAGTAGTCGTGCTGGCCGCTCGTCCACTCCGCGGCGGTCGCCGCATACGCCGCCTGGAACTGGATGTCGCTGTAGGCACCCGCGCTGGCGAGGTCGATGACGCCGGGGGCGGTGCAGAGCAGGTTGATCTGAGTCTGCAGCGCCTTGAGCCCCGGATAGCCACCGTCCGCCCCTCCGGCCGACGGGGCCGGGGTGGCCGCCGGTGTCACGGCGGGGAACGTTCCGCGGAACACCATCTGGGCCGGATGCGCGGCCGCGCAGTCGACGACGGTGAACTTCTCGGCGAACGGGGTCGTGAACGGGTCGAGGCATTCGCCGCCACGCAGGTCGCTCCACTCGTGCACGCCGACGGCGGCCGGGCCGGCCGGAACCACCGTCGCGGTGGGCGATGGCGTCGCACTCGGCGTCGTCGAGATCGCGGCGGCGGGCTTCGGCTCGATGCGCGGGGCGATCTTCGCACCGATCGCGAAGAGCAGCACGAACGCCAGCAGGGCGAGAAGGCTACCGGCCACCCAGAACATGATCCGCTGGTTCTTCGAGAGCGGCTCGTGGTAACCGGCGTGGGGTCCCGCGGCCGACGTCGGCTGGCCCGGTGCCGGAAGTGCTGTGGGAAGTGCGGATGACGCCATGAATGGGGCGCCGAATCCGCCCGTCGCGGCGGCGGGTCTGACGGCGGGCGGCTCAGCCTCGTAGTCCCTGAACTGGGTCTCGCCGAAGAGGGCGTCGATGGGGGACTCGATGGGGCCGAGTCCGGGCGTCACGGCCGCGGGCGCCTCGGCCGCCGGCGCCCGGTGGTCGGAGTCGGAGGTGAAGTACAGCTCCGGCAGGCCGGGTCCTGCGGGCGCCGCTGCCTCGTCGTCGCCCTGTCCCCAGTCGAACGGCACGGTCGGCTGGGTCGCTGCGGCGGCATCCGTTCCGGAGTGCTCGCCGGGCCCCTGAGCGGGTTTCTGCTCTGGCTTTGGGCCGAACGGGTCGTCTGACATGGCGGATTCGTTACTGAGAGAGACCGAGGTCGGCGAGTCCGATCGCCGCGAAGTAGGGATAGCCGGCCGCCTCGATTACCTCGCGGGCGCCGGTGTCGCGGTCGACGACCACGGCGACGCCGGCGATCTCGGCACCGACCTTCTTGAGCGCCTCGATGGCGGCGAGCGGGGACCCGCCCGTTGTGGAGGTGTCTTCGAGCACGATCACGCGCTTACCCGCGAGGTCCGGTCCCTCGACCTGGCGACCACGGCCGTGGTCCTTCGGCTCCTTGCGCACGACGAAGGCGTCATAGCTCAGCCCGCGGGCCGCGCCCTGGTGCAGCACGGCGGCGGCGATCGGATCGGCGCCCATCGTCATGCCACCGACGGCGGACACGCCTTCGACGTCGGCGATGAGGTCGAGCATGACCTGCCCGATGAGCGGCGCAACCCGATGATCGAGGCTCACCTTGCGCAGGTCCACGTAGTACGTGGCCTTCTTGCCGCTGGTGAGGGTGAAGTCGCCGTGGAACACGGCTCCCTCGGAGATGTAGTCGATGAGTTGCTGTCGCGCGTCGGTCACGGACTTCACTTTAGAGCAGAGCGCTGCGAGACACCGGCGCAGCGATGCTCGGGATCACCGCTGGCAGGTTGGCGTGCGTCGATTAGCGTTAGCACATGCGTGTAGCGACCTGGAATGTCAACTCCATCCGAACGAGGGCGCAGCGAGTCGTCGACTGGCTCGGCCGCGAGGACGTCGACGTTCTCGCGATGCAGGAGATCAAGTGCAAGGAGAGCCAGTTTCCCTTCGAGCCGTTCGAGGAGGCCGGCTACGAGGTGCAGCTACACGGTCTCAACCAGTGGAACGGGGTGGCGTTTGCCAGCCGGATGCCGATGGAGGACGTCGAGCGCGGCTTCCCTTCCGCCCCCGGTTTCGGTGCGCCACTGGATGACGACACCCTCCCCATAGAGGCGCGCGCGATGGGCGTCACGGTCAACGGCGTGCGACTCTGGAGCCTCTACGTGCCCAACGGTCGCGACCTCGACCACGACCACTACGCCTACAAGCTCGACTGGCTGGCGAAACTCGCGCACGACACCCGCGGGTGGCTCGCGAAGAATCCCCATCAGCCCCTCGCGCTCATGGGCGACTGGAATGTGGCCCCCCTCGACACCGATGTGTGGCCCACCTGGCCGTTCGGCGGCTCAACCCACACCTCGGCCCCCGAGCGCGCCGCCTTCGCCGAGTTCGGGACGCTGGGGCTCACGGATGTCGTGCGCGAGCGGGTACCGGAGGGCTTCACCTTCTGGGACTACCAGCAGCTGCGATTCCCTCGCAACGAGGGCATGCGAATCGACTTCATCCTCGGCTCCCGGCCGTTCGCCGACCTCGTCACGGATGCGAGCATTGACCGCAACGAACGCAAGGGCGACGCCCCGAGCGACCACGTTCCCGTCGTCGTGGACCTCGACCTCGATGTGGACGAGGACGAGGACCGGCCGATGATCTTCTGAGCACTGCGGCCGATCCCGCGCCCCTCCGTGCCCCTGCCGGGCTTCGCCCGCCGCCGCCGATAGGGTCGAATGGTGAGACACGCCAGAGCGAGGGAACCAGGCACCGACGCTGGACATGCCGAAGCCGAAGCCGAAGCGACGGAGCCGAAGGCCGACGCCTTCGCCACGAGCCGCGTGGTCAATTGGGTCTTCGACCGCATCCTCTCCTCGGTTCACGAGGGTCGGCTGCTCCCTGGGCAACGCATCAGCGACATCGAGCTTGCCGAGCAGCTCGGGGTGTCCCGCACGCCCGTGCGGGAGGCCCTGCAACGGCTCCGCGAAATCGGAATCGTCGAGGCGTCCGCGAGCCGCTTCACCCGAGTCGCGCTGGTCAGCCCCAAGCAGACTGCGCAGGCGATGGTCGTCTGGGTCGCCCTCTACAGCGCGCTGGTCACCGAGGTCATACCGCGCGTCACCCCGGAGATCGTGGCGGCGATGCGCGCCGACCATGCCCTCTTCCTCGAACACGTGAGTTGGGCGCTGGATCCGGTGCGAATGGCCGGGATGCGGGCGAACACGGATCTGGCACGGGAGAACGCCGCCGCCCTCGTCCCGCAGAAGATCGCCATGGCCAACGCGAGGTTCTTCCGCCATCTCGTGGAGCTCTCGGAGAACCCCTCGCTGCAGCGTGGCATCCACTCGGTGGTGCACTTCATCCAACTCGGGAGCCTCTACATGCCCGACTATCTCGACTTCCGTGCGCTCAGCGAATCCCAGCAATTGCTCATCGCCGCCGCACGAGACCATGACCGTGCCGCCGCCCAGGGCGCGCTCCGCATGCTCGGGCTGATCACGGTTCCGGCCGCTGCGCTCGAGGCCGAAGCCGGCGACGGCGACGGCGACGGCGACTAGCGATCGCAGCGCGAAAATGCCACCCGAATGGGGGCCAATGTCCCCCTTTCGGCGGACCGATATACCGATACCATAAATCATCGCGCACAAGCGCGGATCCGTTGCCACCGCAGGATTACCCCCTCGATGCTTCTCCCGAATCGAGTGATGCGAGGCACCGGGTCACGTCGCCCATTAACCGGGCGGTTCAGCGGACTGGTTACCCGAAATGACCAGTCCGTTGGCGCGGTTAACCCGGGCCTCGCGCGGTAGGGCGCGGACAGCTGGCGGGGCCGATACGCTCAGATGATACGCACGCGCTTTCGGCATTTCGGCGCGGGCACCACACCATCATTCGGATCGGAGGTCGAACCATGTCACACGCAGCATCAGCAACCAGCAGCGCAATCGTAGGGGAACCCGAGGTCCTCGAAGATGGTGTCGGCGCCGAGACTGTCGAGACGAGTGATCGCTGGCTCACGCTCAAGGCCGCCGTCACGGCGCTGCGTCCGCTGCAGGCGCAGGACGGCAGCATCCCCGTCGCCGCCGATCACACGGCCGCCCGCGCCCTCGTCAGCACCATCGTCGAGCGGCTGCTCGCGTTCGCGCCGGTGTTTCCGCACGACGAGGAGTACCTGCGTGCGGCGGCGCTGGATTTCCAGCGCTGGGCGGACGACGGCTTCACCGTGCCCGACTTCTTCGACTCGCTCGCCGCCTTCCAGCCCCAGCGGAATCGAGTCGACGGCCTGCGCCACCTCGTGGTGTTCCCCATGTACACGCAGAACGGCAGCACCGACCGGCTCGTCGAGGCAGTGCTCGTCGAGGTGATCTGGCCCGAGTTCGTCGCCGCCCTCGAGGCCGGTGCCTACTCGAACAGGCTCTTCGTGCCGATCCGGTTCGTGGACTTCACCGACGGCTACGACACCAACTCGGCGGTCTTGTTTCCCGAGACGATTGCCATGCGCGCGGTGCCAACCTTCAGCTGGGGCGCGATCTTCGCCGACCGCGAGGCCGCGCGCTTCCGCCGGGTCGTGCGCGAGGCATCCGCGATCACCAAGCTCGAACTGCCTGTCGAGGCGGCCCGCCTGCTCGATGACCAGCACCTCGCCGAAGAGACCTTCGTGATGTGGGATCTCATCCACGACCGCACCCACATGCGAGGCGACCTGCCGTTCGACCCGTTCATGATCAAGCAGCGGATGCCGTACTTCCTGTACTCGCTCGAGGAGCTGCGCTGCGACCTCACCGCCTATCGCGAGGCCGTGCGTCTCGAACGCGCCGAAGACACCGATGACGTCACCCGCGAGCACGCGACCCTCGTGCAGTATGCGGTGCTGTTCGACCGCATCTTCCGCTTCGCGATCACCGGCACCCGGGTGCGCAACTACGACGGGGTGGGCGGCCAGTTGCTGTTCGCCTGGCTGCACCAGCACCACGTGCTGCACTGGACCGACACCCGTCTCGCGATCGACTGGGACGAGGTGCCGGAGCAGGTCATCGCGCTCGGCCACGAGATCGACGATCTCTACTGGCGCTCGATCGACCGGCCGAAGACCGTGCACTGGCTCGCTGCCTACGACCTCGTATCGGCGACGCTCACACCGCATCCCGCATCGCTCTGGGCGAAGCGCGAACTGCCGCTCGACGGCCCGCCCAAGGGGTTCACGGATGCCGTGCTGCCGGACGAGTTCCCGCTCTCGATGTTCTACGAGGCCCTCTCGAAGAAGATGATCGACGTGATCGAGTCGACGGCCGGGATCACGGCCGCCAGCGACTGAACCGCACCCCGTCGGTCCCGATATTCCCGCCGGCGCTGCCCGGGCGCGCGATTGCCTTCGACTCGCGCCCGGGGAGCGCACGAAAAGGCGGCTGACTCTCGTAGCGTGGATCCACGGCACGATTGGTGACGACGGACGGGAGCCCCATTGCTGCAGGTCGACGGCGTGACCAAGACCTTCGGCGGTCGCGCCGCCCTGAGCAACGTGAGCTTCGGCGTCGGTCCCGGCCGCATCACCGGCTTCGTCGGAGCGAACGGCGCGGGCAAGACCACCGCGATGCGAATCATCCTGGGAGTGCTCTCCCCCGACTCCGGCCAGGTCACCGTCGACGGGCTGACGCTCACCGCCACGGACCGCCGCACCTTCGGGTACATGCCGGAGGAACGCGGGCTCTATCCCAAGATGCGGGTGGCCGAACAGATCACCTACTTCGGCCGGCTGCACGGCATGTCCGCGCGGGATGCGAGCGCCAGCACCGCCAGCCTGCTCGAGCGACTCGACCTTTCGCCGCGAGCGAAGGACACGGTCGACAGCCTCTCGCTCGGAAACCAACAGCGTGCGCAGATCGCCGCTGCCCTTGTCCACCGGCCCACCGCCCTCGTGCTCGACGAGCCGTTCTCCGGGCTCGACCCGATCGGGGTGGATGCCGTGCTCACCGTGCTCAAGGATGCCGCGGCCGACGGCGCCCCGGTGCTGTTCTCCAGCCACCAGCTCGATCTCGTCGAGCGGCTCT
This sequence comes from Actinomycetales bacterium, assembly GCA_038251725.1. Taxonomy (GTDB): domain Bacteria; phylum Actinomycetota; class Actinomycetes; order Actinomycetales; family Microbacteriaceae; genus Lacisediminihabitans. Next base: position 27,659 of record JBBSBA010000021.1, on the reverse strand, counting down.
GCGACGACCTCGTGATCATCGCGAACGGCCGGATCCGCGCGAGTGGATCCCGTGAGGGGTTGCGCGCGGAGCACGGCCATGACCGCTACGAACTCGACGTCGACCGACCGCCCGGGTCACCAGAGCAGCTCGGCTGGCTTCGCGACGTGCCGGGGGTGACCGTCGTCGACCTCGACGGTGGTCACGCCCTCTTCGACACCGCGGACCCGTCCATCGCGCAGGCCGTGCTCAAGCGCGCCCTCGCCGACGCGAGCGTGCAGCGGTTCGCCCCGCAGCATCCGTCCCTCGCCCAGATATTCCGGGAGGTCATCAAGTGAGCGGCACCGTCCCCTCCCTCGCCCATCGGCTCGGCCTCTCGCCCGCGACCTGGCTCGTGGCCAATCGCGAGATCACCATGCGACTGCGCAGCAGGGCGTTCCTCATCTCGACCGGCATCCTGCTGCTCGCGGTGCTCGCCTCCATCGTGATCGGCAGCATCGCCAGCGCCAACGCCGCGCCGACGCGGGTGGCGGTGCAGCGCTCGGTCTCCGAGGCGCTGCCCGCTCTCCGACAGTTCGACGTACGCTACGTCGACACCCGGGCGGCCGCCGAACGGCTCGTCAAGAGCCGGGCGGTGGATGCCGCGATCGTCGCCCACTCGACGGTCTCCACTCTCGGAATCACCGTGATCGCCCTCACAGCGCCACCGACCGCGGTGATCTCCGCGGTGAGCATCGCCCCCGACGTGGAACTGCTCTCGCCGTCGAAGCAGAGCCCTCTTCTGGTCTACATCGTCGCGCTCGGCTTCGGGCTGGTCTTCTTCATGTCGGCCGTCACCTTCGGCTCGACCATCGCGCAGAGCGTCGTGGAGGAGAAGGCGACACGGGTGGTCGAGATTCTGATGTCGACGATCCCGGTGCGCACCCTGCTCGCCGGAAAGGTGCTCGGCAACAGCATCCTCGCCTTCGGCCAGATCGCGCTCATCGCGATCCTCGCCGGGGTCGGGTTGCTCGTCACCGGTCAGTCCACCCTGCTCGGAACGCTCGGGCCCTCGATCGTCTGGTTCGTGGTGTTCTTCGCGTTCGGGTTCATCCTGCTCGCCTCGATGTTCGCCGCCGCGGCATCCCTCGTCTCGCGCCAGGAGGACATGGCGTCGGTCACGACGCCGGTCACGATGCTCGTGATGGTTCCGTACCTGCTGGTGATCGTCTTCAACGACAATCCGATCGTGCTCGGCATCATGTCGTACGTGCCGTTCTCGGCCCCGGTTGGCATGCCGATGCGCATCTTCCTCGGCACGGCCCAGTGGTGGGAGCCCCCACTGTCGCTCGCGATCCTGCTCGCCTCCACGGCCGTCGTGATATCCATCGGGTCACGGATCTATGAGAACTCGCTGCTGCGGATGGGCGGTCGGGTGAAATTCCGGGAGGCACTTTCCCGCTGACGGCACCGGGCACAGCGCCCCGGATGCCACACTGGAATCATGACCCAGCTTCATGACCCCAACTCCCGCGGCTTCGCCTCCGACAACTACGCCGGGACGCACCCGGAGGTGCTCGCCGCCATCGCCGACGCCAATGGAGGCCACCAGATCGCCTACGGCGAGGATGTCTACACCGCCCGCCTGCAGGAAGTCATGAAGGTGCACTTCGGCTCGCAGGCAGAGGCATTCCCGGTGTTCAACGGCACCGGCGCCAATGTCACTGCTCTGACATCTGTCCTCCCGCGCTGGGGTGCGGTGGTCGCAACCTCCACCGCACACATCCACACCGACGAGAACGGCGCGCCCGAACGCATCAGCGGCCTCAAGCTGCTCACGGTGCCGTCTCCGCAGGGCAAGCTCACCCCCGACCTCATTGACCTCGAGGCCTGGGGCTGGGGCGACGAGCATCGCGCCCAGCCGCTCGCGGTGAGCATCACCCAGACCACCGAGCTCGGAACCCTCTACTCCGTCGACGAGGTGCGGGCCATCGCGGACCACGTGCACGCCGCCGGCATGGTGCTACACATGGACGGCGCCCGCATCTCCAACGCGGCCGCGGCGCTCCGGGTGCCGCTGCGCGACTTCACGACCGATGCCGGGGTCGACATCCTGAGCTTTGGTGGTACCAAGAATGGCCTGCTCTACGGCGAGGCGATCGTGGTGTTGAACCCCGCCGTCTCCGACGGGCTGATCTTCCTGCGCAAGCTCAACATGCAGCTCGCCTCGAAGATGCGCTTCGTCTCCGCCCAGCTCATCGCCTTGCTCACCGACGACCTCTACCTGCGCTCGGCGAACCACGCGAACGCGATGGCCGGCCACCTTCGCCGCTCCCTCGAGGATGCCATCGCGGACGGGCGCATTCCGTCCGGCGGCGAGCGTGGGCTGTCATTCAGCCAGCCCACGCAGGCGAACGCGGTGTTCGGCGTGCTGCCAAACGACTCGGCGGACCGCCTGAAGGAGAAGTTCCGCTTCTACGACTGGGATCGGGCCGCCGGCGAGGTGCGCTGGATGGCCGCCTTCGACACGACCGAGGACGACGTCGATGCGTTCGTCGCCGCGATCGTCGAGGAGCTCGGCTCGTAGGTCACGACACCCGGTCGCCGCGCGAGGACCACTACGGTCGCAGCAGCACCTTCACGGCGCGACGCTCGTCCATGGCAGCGTAGGCCTCGGCCACCTCGGCGAGGGGGAGTTCGAGGTCGAACACCCGGCCGGGGTTGATCGCGCCGGAGAGCACCTCGGGCAGCAACTCCTCGATGTAGTTGCGCACCGGGGCGACGCCACCGCCGACGCCGATGTTCGAGCCGAACAGCGTGCGGATCGGCAGCTCGGAGCCGCCGTTCGGAACGCCGACGTAGCCGACGCGTCCGCCGGGGCGGGCGGAGCGAATGGCCTGATCCATCGATTCCTTGGTGCCGACGCACTCGAGCACGCAGTCCGCACCGAGGCCGTCGAACATCGCCTTGATGCGGGCAACTCCCTCATCGCCGCGCTCCTCGACGATGTCGGTCGCGCCGAATTCTGTGGCGAGCGCCTGGCGGTCCGCATGGCGCGACATCGCCACGATGCGGCTCGCGCCGAGGCGCTTGGCCGCGATGATCGCGCAGAGGCCGACCGCGCCGTCGCCGACGACGACGACCGTGCTTCCGGTGGTGACGCCGGCGGAGACGGCGGCGTGGTGACCGGTGCCCATCACGTCGGCGAGGGAAAGGAGGCCGGGAATCTGCTCGGGCGTGGGCTGCCCCGGGGTGGCGACGAGGCTGCCGTCGGCGTGCGGCACGCGCACGAACTCGCCCTGCGCGCCATCCGCGAAGCCGCCGATGCGGTCATCCGTTCCCCACCAGCCTCCGGCAAGGCACGAGGTGCTCACGCCGTTGAGGCAGTTGGCACAGGTCATGTCGCAGTCGTAGAACGGGGCGATCACGAAGTCGCCGACGGAGATCTTCGAAACGTCGTCGCCGATGGCGGTGACGACTCCCACGAACTCGTGGCCGATCCGGTGCGGGTGCTTCGTTGGGGTGACGCCCCGGTACGGCCAGAGGTCGGATCCGCAGACGCAGGCCGCCACCACCTTAACGATCGCATCGCCACCGGTGGTCAGCTGGGGGTCGGGAACCTCTTCGAGGCGGACGTCTCGTTCGCCATGGATAACTGTTGCACGCATGCATCAAGCGTAATTCACCGACCGAGTGCGCCCGGACATGGTCCTAGTGATGCGCGAGGGCCGCCGTGATCGCGGCGCCGATGTACTTTTTCAGCGTCAGCGTCCAGGTGACGGTGAGGTGATCCTGGTCGCGGTAGACGTTTGCGCCCCCCACCACACTGAAGCATGTCGTCGCGTCGCAATACTTGTCGGTGAAGTCGAGGATGGACGCCCCGCTCGCGGCGGCCGCGACCCCGATCGGGTCGGTGCGGCTCAGCACCTCCGAACGCGGCTCGGTGCAGTCCTCGGCGGGGTTGAGCCGCAGGCACTTGTTCGGGTCGGAGCGGAAGTCCGGATTGTCGACGAGCGCCACGATCGGGGCGCCCTTCGCCTGGGTCCACGCCGCCGAGAAGCCCTGGGCGATCTGCCGTTCGGCAGCGGCGCTGTGCGCCGGGGCAGCGGTCACATAGGGAGTGTCGTGCAGCGCCGACACGAAGATCGCGTCGAAGGCTGGTTCCTTCGCGAGGGTGGTCTTGAGGTTGCCGAGCCAGGCGTGGCAGGAGTTGGTGAACTCGATGCTCGGGCCGCCGATCGGCGTGGTGTTCCAGGGGCAGGCCCCCTTGAGGTAGGTGGTGAGCGACCAGCCGTTGGTCTTCGCCAGGGCGATCATGGTCTCGATGTACTGATACGCGTGGCTGTCCCCGATGAGCGCGACGCGGGGAGCGCCCGGCGCCGTCGACCCGAAGGTGCAGGCCGTCACGGCCGACTGGTTGAGTTGCACGAAGCAGTTGTCATGCCCGGGCTTGTCGGCATTGCCGAAGCCGGCGGCGGGGATCACGGCGCCCGCGAGCGCCGGGTTCTGGCAGCTCGCCGATGCCTCGCCCCCGAAGCACGCCGGCGGGTGCGCACTGATCGATTTCAACTCGGCCGCTGCGGTCTGGTATTTGGGGTTCTGGATGGCGAAGACACCGACCACGAAGAGGGTCGAGACCAGCATGAGCGACAGCGCGAAGACGTAGGTGGCCCGCGGTTTGCGACGGGTGAGAACGGACCAGGTGCGGCCCGGATCCTCGATGTACCGCTTGGAGAGCCAACCGAGCACGAAGGAGGCCAGCAGCAGTGCGACGCGGTTGATGCCCTCGAGCCCCCAGCCCGGGATGAACGGGGCGATCACGATGAGCGGCCAATGCCACAGATAGACCGAGTAGGAGATGTCACCGATGAAGCGCTGCGGACGGCCGCCGAGCAGCGAACCGATGTCCCACCAACGCTCGGCACGGGCGGAGGCGATCACGGCGACGGCGCCGAGCACGGGCAGGATCGCGGCAGTGCCGGGGAACGGGGTGTTCGGGCCGTACCGGTAGCTGGTGATCAGAATCACGGCGAGGCCGGCGTACCCGATCACGTTGGGCCAGATCGCCCCGCGCGGTCGCCATTTCGGCAACAGGGCGAGGATGGCACCGGCACCGAATTCCCACACCCGCGTGAAGGTCACGAAGAACGCCTCGGCGGGGTTGGTGTTGGTGTACGCGAGCGAGACGGCGAGCGAGATCACGCTCACCACCACCACGAGGCCGATCATCGGCAGCCACTTGCGCCGCGCGAAGAACTTGACCCCGAGCCAGGTCGCCCCGAGCAGCAGAACGGGCCAGAAGACGTAGAACTGCTCCTCGAGCGAGAGCGACCAGTAGTGCTGCACGGCGCTGGCGTCGTGGGAGGCGAGGTAATTCACCGACCCGAGCGCGAGCGACCAGTTCTCCACGTAGAAGGTGCTGGCGAGAACCTCCCGAAGCGAGTCGACGAGGCTGGACAGCGGCAGGATGAACAGGGTCGCAAGGGTCGCGAAGATCAGCACCGAAACCGATGCTGGCAACAGTCGCCGAACTCGCTTGGCCCAGAAGGCGGGAAGGGCGATGCGCCCGGTGCGCTCGAGTTCGCGGGCGAGTTGCCCGGTGATGAGGAACCCGGAGATCACGAAGAAGATGTCCACGCCGATGTAGCCGCCGGAGAGGCGTCCCGGCCAGAAGTGGTAGAGCACGACGAGGATCACCGCGACCGCCCGAAGTCCCTGGACGTGCGGCATGAAGTGCAGGGGTCGCGGCTTCGCGGGCGCACTCGGCGGAACGATCGTGCGGAAGTCAGACATCGCCAGACAGGCTAACAGCCGAGTCCGCGAAGAACGTGCGGCTACGCCGTGTGCTCCCCATCCCCCCGGTGGATGCTCAGGGCGTCGTTCTCGGAGTCGAGATCGACCTTGACGACGTCGCCGTCATGGATCTCGCCGCCCAGAAGAGCGGTCGCAAGCTTGTCGTCGATCTCGTGCTGCATGAGCCGGCGCAGCGGGCGCGCACCGTAGATCGGGTCGTACCCGCGCTCGGCGAGCCACGAGCGGGCATCCGGGGTGACCGCGAGGTCGAGCCGACGGTCCTGCAGCCGGCGGGAGAGCCGGTCGATGTAGAGCTCGACGATCTGGGCGAGGTCGTCCTTGGACAGCGCGGTGAAGATCACGATGTCGTCGAGGCGGTTGAGGAATTCCGGCTTGAAGGCCTGGCGCACCATCGCGTTCACGGCCTCCTCCTTCGCGTCGGCGCTCAGCGTCCCGTCGACGAGGTACTGGCTGCCGAGGTTGGAGGTCAGGATGAGGATCACGTTGCGGAAGTCGACGGTGCGGCCCTGGCCATCCGTCAACCGGCCGTCGTCGAGCACCTGAAGCAGCACATCGAAGACGCTGCTGTGGGCCTTCTCGATCTCATCGAGCAGAACGACGGAGTAGGGGCGGCGGCGCACGGCCTCGGTGAGCTGGCCACCCTGCTCGTAGCCGATGTAACCGGGAGGGGCTCCGAGCAGGCGGGCGACGGAGTGCCGCTCACCGTACTCGCTCATGTCGATTCGCACCATGGCCTTCTCGTCGTCGAACAGGAACTCGGCGAGCGCCTTGGCGAGCTCGGTCTTTCCGACGCCGGTGGGGCCGAGGAAGAGAAACGATCCGGTCGGTCGAGCCGCATCGGCGATGCCGGCGCGCGACCGGCGCACCGCATCGGCGACCGCGCGAACGGCGGGCTTCTGGCCGACGAGTCGCTTGCCGAGTTCGGCCTCGAGGTTCAGCAACTTCTCGGTCTCACCCTGCAAGAGACGCCCGACCGGGATGCCGGTCCAGGCCGCCACAACGGCGGCGATGTCCTCTTCGGTGACCTGCTCGTTCACCATGCGCGGACCCGAGATCTCCACGGCCTCTGTCGCGGCGATCTGCTTCTCGATCTTCTTGATGACCTCGTAGTCGAGCCGTGAGGCGTCTTCGTAGCGACCCTCCCGCATCGCGCGGTCGAGTTCGATGCGCGCGTCGTTGAGGCGCATCTTCAGGTCGCCGACGCCCTGCAGCGACGCCTTCTCGGCAGTCCAGCGGGTGTTGAGTTCGTCGAGCTGCTTCTGCATCCCGGCCATCTCGTTGCGCAGCTTCTCGAGCCGGGCCTTCGAGGCGGCGTCCTTCTCCTTCTTGAGGGCGAGTTCCTCGAGCGTCATTCGGTCGATCGCGCGCTTGAGCTGGTCGATCTCCACCGGCGAGGAGTCGATCTCCATCTTCAGGCGACTGGCGGCCTCGTCGACGAGGTCGATGGCCTTGTCAGGAAGTTGACGTCCGCTGATGTAGCGATTGCTGAGAGATGCCGCGGCCACCAGCGCTGTGTCGGCGATTGCCACCTTGTGGTGGGCCTCATAGCGTTCCTTGAGCCCGCGCAAGATGGCGATGGTGTCTTCCACCGACGGTTCGCCAACGAACACCTGCTGGAAGCGGCGTTCGAGCGCGGCATCCTTTTCGATGTACTCGCGGTATTCGTCCAGGGTGGTGGCGCCGATGAGACGCAATTCGCCGCGTGCCAGCATCGGCTTCAGCATGTTCGATGCTGCGACCGACCCTTCGCCGCCGCCCGCCCCCATGAGGGTGTGCAGTTCGTCGACGAAGGTGATGATCTCGCCCTCGGCGTCGTTGATCTCCTTGAGCACGGCCTTGAGCCGTTCCTCGAATTCCCCGCGGTACTTCGCGCCCGCGACGAGTGCGGCGAGGTCGAGCGACACGAGCCGTTTGCCCTTGAGCGAATCGGCCACGTCGCCCGCGACGATGCGCTGGGCGAGTCCCTCGACGACCGCGGTCTTGCCGACACCGGGCTCGCCGATGAGTACGGGGTTGTTCTTGGTTCTGCGGGTGAGCACCTGGCTCACCCGTCGGATCTCCGCGTCCCGACCGATCACCGGGTCGAGCTTGCCCGTGCGGGCGATGGCGGTGAGATCGACGCCGTACTTCTCGAGCGCCGACTGCTGGTCTTCATCGGTGCCCGGGGCGCCCTGCAGGTTGGCCATGTGCTTACCTTTCCAAAGTTGAGGCTAGTGACTCGAGTTCTCGCTACCAGTGTCGGAGGGCCTATTGTTCATGACTCTTCTCCGTGACGAGGTCACGGTGAATTTGTTGTTGCGCACGACCTCGCGGGTCGATCCGATCGCCGACTCGAGCGTCGGACGATAGGCGAGGTGCGAGTTGTACACGGTCCAGAGTTCGCCGCCGGGGCGGAGCACGCGCGCGGCATCGAGGAACAGCCGGTTCGCGAGCCCGGTGTGCACGGTCGCGCCCACATGGAATGGCGGGTTGAGCACGATGAGGTCCGCACTCGCATCCGGCTGGCTGGAGAGGGCATCGTCGCGAACGACGGTCACGCTGTCGGCGAGCCCGTTGGCCTCCATCGTCGCGCGGGAGGATGCCACCGCCGCGGCGGACTGGTCCGTCGCGATCACCGAGATGCCGGGCCGCGACTTCGCGAGGCTGGCCGCGAGGATTCCGGTGCCGCTGCCGAGGTCGATGGCGACGGTGGCCGGGGAAAGCGGGGCCTTCGGCAGCGCCCCGTCCAGAACCGAGAGCAGCAGCCGCGTACCAAGGTCGAGCTTCGGTCCGGCGAACACCGCCCCGTGGGCGCAGACCCACAGTCCGAGCTCGTCGTGGTATTCGCGTACGGGGAATTCCGACTCGCCGGCGATGGGCTGCCGGGCGATGAGCACCCGGGATTTCTGGCGGGCGAGCGAGACATCCACCCGACCGAAGTGCTTCTTCAGCACGTCATTCATGGTGAGGGAGATGTGCTTGATGCGGCCACCGGCGAAGACGGTGACCGTCGGGTCGGCCCAGCGGGCGATCTCCCCCGCGATCTCATCGAGTTCGGCGAGGGAGCGGGGAAGCTGCAGCAGCACCACCGTCGCCCCGGTGAGCAGTTGCTCCCCCTGCGGGAGGTTCGTGATCTCGGCGGCCGTTCCGGCCCGTGCGGCGTTTGCGGCGAGCGCCGCCTCCGCAACGAGAGCGTCCTGAAAGACCCGAACCCGCGTGGCGCCGAGGTTCGCGGTCGCCCCGATCGCGAGGGCTCCGTAGTGGTCGCCGATCACCACGACCTTGCCGGGTCCGGCAGCGGCGATGGCCTCGGCAGCCTCGTCGAGGATCAGCCGGTCACTCGCGTCGACGGCGAAGAGATTGGGCGCCTCAAGATCGGGAAAGCGGCGGAGTCGGTCGAGGTCGAAGACGGGGGGCATGGCTCTCAATCGTGGTCGAGCGGTCGCCAGACCACCAGTTGGGTATTGCGCTGGGCACGGGTGCCCGCACGCAGGGAAACGACTTCGCCGGACTCTCCGCCGGCGAAAATGCGGCTGCCCGGGCGGGCGAGCAGCTGGTCGGCGAGGGCGTGCTCCAGCTCGCGGACGCGTTCGCCGAGCGATGCCACCTGGTTCTCCAGCTGGAGGATGCGCTTGATCCCCTCGAGGCTGACTCCCTCGGCGCCGAGCCGTGCGATCTCGCGCAACTGCAGAACGTCCCGCATCGAGTATCGGCGAGACTGGCCAGCCGTGCGCTTCGGGCTTACCAGATCGAGTCGGTCGTACTGGCGGAGGGTCTGGGGATGCATGCCCGCCAGTTCGGCGGCAATGGCGATCGCGAAAACCGGGTCGCTCACTTCCATGCTCAGCCCTCCTGGCTCTCGCGGCCCGCTCTAGGCGCGGGACTTGGCGATCAGTTCGGCGCGCGGATTCTCCCGGGGCTGCAGTGCGGCGAACTTCTCCAGCGCCTCGCGCGCTTCGGAGGTGAGGTGGGACGGCACCGCCACCTGCACGGTGGCCAGAAGGTCGCCAACTCCCTTGTCCGTGGTGACGCCGCGGCCCTTCACCCGCAACACCCTCCCGGAGGGGGTGCCCGGCGCTACCCGCAGCTTCACGGGATCACCGCCGAGGGTAGGAACCTCGATCGTCGCCCCGAGGGTGGCCTCGGTGAAGGTGACCGGCACATCCACCCGAAGGTTGAGCCCGTCACGGTCGAACACGGGATGCCGTCGAACGGTGACCGTGAGCGTCAGGTCGCCGGGAGGGCCGCCGTCGTAGCTCGGCTCGCCCTTCCCCTTCAGCCTGATCTTCTGACCGTCGCTCACGCCGGCGGGAATCTTCACGCTGATCGGCTTTCCCTCGGCGGGCTGCAGCTTCACCGTGTCGCCGTTGATGGCGGTGAGGAAGTCGAGCGTCGTCGACGCCGTCTGGTCGCGGCCCTTCGTCGGGCCGCCCGCGCCGCGGAAGCCGCCCGTGGACTGGCCGAAGCCGCCTCCGCCGAACATGCCGCCGAAGACATCCTCGAAGCCTCCGCCGCCGCGCTGGGTGCCGCCCTGGCCGAACATGCCGCCGAAGACATCTTCGAAGCCGGCGTTCTGGCCGGGGGCACCGGAGGTGAAGCGCGGCCGACCCGCGCCCATCGCCCGCATCTGGTCGTATTCCTTGCGCTGTTCGGCGTCGGCGAGCACGGCGTGCGCCTCGCTGATCTCCTTGAACTTCGCCTCCGCCGCGGCATTGCCCGGGTTGGAATCCGGGTGGTACTTGCGCGCGAGCTTGCGGTAGGCCTTCTTGAGGTCCGCGGCGGTGACGTCCTTGGAGACGCCGAGAACGGCGTAGAAGTCCTTGTCGAACCAGTCCTGGCTGGCCACAGGCGCCTCCTTCGTGCTGAAAACTGGGGGTTGATCGAGCGGGTCGCCCGGCGACCGTATCGAGATCTCCTGACGTGAATCAGGGCCTCAATGCGGCCGCGGGCGGCCCACTCGACCGACGGGGTTCTATTCTGCGGGTACCGCGACCGCGACCTTCGCGGGTCGAAGCAGTCGCTCACCGAGCTTGTAGCCCGGGGCGATCACGTCGGCGATGGTGTTGACCGTGACGCCGGGGGTGGGCAACTGAACGAGCGCCTCATGCAGATGCGGATCGAACACCTCGCCCTTTTCGCCGATGACGATGAGCCCGAACTTGTCGAGGCTCGCGCGCAACTTCTGCACGATCACCGCCATCGGACCGTCGGAGAGATCTCCGTGTGCCTCGGCAAGCGACAGGTCGTCGAGCACGGGAAGCATCGACTTCACGACCTCGGCGATGTTCCCCTCGCGGTTCGCCTCCCGGTCGCGCTCGATGCGCTTGCGGTAGTTGGCGAACTCGGCCTGCACGCGCTTGAGATCCGCGAGGATCTCGGCGGCGGGGTCGTTCTCCGCGAGCTCGGGCTCCCCGGCCAGGAAGGCGAGATCCTCGTCGGTGAACGACGTCTCGACATCCGGGCCCTCGGCCTCGACCAATCCGTCGGCGGCCTCGGCCGCGGCCTTCGCCGCGGCCTTCGCCTCGTCACCCGGTTCGTCCTTGCCCTTGCCGGGCCTCGGGTTCTTGTTTGCTGCCATCAGTTACTTCTTGTCCTTTGGCTCATCTTCTGTCTCGTCCTCGACGACCTCGGCGTCGACGATGTCCTCGTCGCCCGCTGCCGGCGCGGCCTGCTCCTCCGGGGCGCCCTCGGCGGATGCCGCGGCCTGCTCCTGCGCGTAGATGGCCTGGCCCAGCTTCTGCTGGCTCTCGCTCAGCGTGTCGAACGCGGTCTTGATGGCCTCGTCGTCTTCACCGGCCAGCGCGCTCTTCAGTGCGTCGACATCGGCCTGCACCTCATTCTTCACGTCGTCGGGCAGCTTGTCGACGTTGTCCTTGATGAGCTTGTCGGTCGAGTAGGCGAGCTGCTCGGCGGTGTTGCGCGTCTCGGCCTTCTCGCGGCGTTCCTTGTCCTCGGCCGCGTGCTCCTCGGCCTCGCGCACCATGCGCTCGATGTCGTCCTTCGACAGGCTCGAGCCGCCGGTGATGGTCATCGACTGCTCCTTGCCGGTGCCCTTGTCCTTGGCTGACACGTGCACGATGCCGTTGGCATCGATGTCGAAGGTCACCTCGACCTGCGGGATGCCGCGAGGCGCGGGGGCGATGCCCTGCAGCTCGAACGTTCCGAGGTTCTTGTTGTCGCGGGTGAACTCGCGCTCGCCCTGGAAGACCTGGATCGCCACGGACGGCTGGTTGTCATCCGCGGTGGTGAAGGTCTCGCTGCGCTTGGTGGGGATGGCGGTGTTGCGCTCGATGAGCTTGGTCATGATGCCACCCTTGGTCTCGATACCGAGGCTCAGGGGGGTGACGTCGATGAGCAGAACGTCCTTACGCTCGCCCTTCAACACGCCAGCCTGAAGTGCGGCGCCGACGGCGACCACCTCGTCCGGGTTGACTCCCTTGTTCGGGTCCTTGCCACCGGTGAGCTTGGTGACGAGCTCGACGACGGCCGGCATACGGGTTGATCCGCCGACGAGCACCACGTGGGCGACATCGGCGACCTTGATCCCGGCCTCCTTGATGACGTCCTGGAAGGGCTTGCGGGTGCGCTCGAGCAGGTCGGCGGTCAGTTCTTCGAACTTGGCGCGGGTCAGCGTCTCGTCGAGGTTGGCCGGGCCGTTCTCCGTGAGGGAGAGGTACGGAAGCTGGATCGACGTGCTCATGGAGCTCGAGAGCTCCTTCTTCGCCTGCTCCGCGGCCTCCTTGAGCCGCTGCTTGGCGATCTTGTCGCCGGAGACATCGACACCGGTCGAGTCCTTGAAGCGCTTGATCAGGTAGTCCACGACCCGCTGGTCCCAGTCGTCTCCACCGAGGCGATTGTCACCGGCGGTCGAGCGCACCTGGATGGTGGAGAAGTCGTCATCCTTGCCCACCTCGAGCAGCGAGACGTCGAACGTTCCGCCACCGAGGTCGAAGACCAGGATGAGCTCGTCTTCCTTGCCCTTGTCAAGGCCGTAGGCGAGGGCGGCCGCGGTGGGCTCGTTGATGATGCGCAGCACGTTGAGACCCGAGATCTCGCCGGCCTCCTTGGTGGCCTGGCGCTCGGCGTCGTTGAAGTAGGCCGGAACCGTGATGACCGCGTCGGTCACCGGCTCGCCAAGGTACTGCTCGGCGTCACGCTTGAGCTTGGCGAGGATTCGCGCCGAGATCTCCTGCGGGGTGTACTTCTTGCCGTCGATGTCGACGGACCAATCGGTGCCCATGTGCCGCTTGACCGACGAGATGGTGCGGTCGACGTTGGTGACGTTCTGGCGCTTGGCGGTCTCGCCGACGAGCACCTCGCCATCCTTCGTGAAGGCGACGACCGAGGGAGTGGTGCGGAATCCCTCGGCGTTGGTGATGACATGCGGTTCTCCACCCTCGAGAACCGAGACCACTGAGTTGGTGGTCCCGAGGTCAATTCCTACTGCTCGAGCCATGTGCTCTTTCTCCTTGTTTTGTGCGGTATCGCGTGGCGTGTGGGGAGACTTGAGTCTCACTTACTCAAGTTTGAAATCTCCCGCCGCCTTTGTCAAGTCGAAGCACACAAACTTGAGTCGATCCAGCTCAACTCTCAGTTTCACGGCATCCGCCCCCCCTCTCCCGAAAACGCAGGAGATTCGCCACACGATGAACGTCTCGGGCACAAATGGCCGCGTTTGGTGGCGAATCTCCTGCGTTTTGGGAAGCGGCCACTAGCCTGTGGTCATGACGGATACCGTTCCGGCCGAGACGTTGGCCGTTCGCAGAGTCCCCCGCTCCCAGATCTTCGCGTGGGGCCTGTGGGACTGGGGATCGGCGGCGTTCAACGCCGTCATCACCACCTTCGTGTTCACCGTCTACCTCACCAGCACGCCGGCCTTCGGCACGACCGCCCAGGTCACAGCCGATCTCGGGTGGTGGCTCGCCGGTGCCGGGCTCGTCGTGGCACTTCTCGCCCCGATCACCGGCCAGCGGTCGGACGGCTCAGGTCGGCGCAAACTCTGGCTCGGCATCAACACCGGCGTCGTCGTCATCCTGAGCGCCCTGATGTTCTTCGTCGAACCGAAGGCCGAGCTGCTCGTGCTCGGCCTGTTCCTCATCGCCGCCGGCACCGTCTTCTTCGAGTTCGCCGCCGTCAACTACAACGCGATGCTCGCCCAGGTCTCCACTCCGCGAACGATCGGCAAGATCAGCGGGTTCGGCTGGTCGATGGGCTACTTCGGCGGCATCGTCCTGTTGCTGGTGCTCTACTTCGGTTTCATTCATCCGGATGTCGGCCTCTTCGGCGTCACGGACAAGAACGGCCTCTCGGTGCGGGTCTCGATGCTGATCGCTGCGGCCTGGTTCGCGCTGTCGGCCATCCCGGTGCTGCTCAAGGTTCCCGAGAATCCGCGGAGAGCGTCCTCACGCGACCGGGTCGGCCTGTTCCGCTCCTATGTCTTGCTCGCCCGGGATATCGCGGACCTGTGGAGGAGCAACCGTCACACGGTTCTTTTCCTGATCTCGAGCGCGATCTTCCGCGATGGACTCACCGGCGTGTTCACCTTCGGTGGCGTGCTCGCGGCCGGAACCTTCGGCTTCTCTTCCGGCGACGTGATCATCTTCGCCATCGCCGCGAACATCGTGGCCGGGCTCTCCACCGTTATCGTCGGGCGGCTGGATGACCGGCTCGGCGCCAAGCCGGTCATGGTGGCCGCGATCGTTGGTGTCGTCGTCGCCGGACTCGCAGTCTTCTTCTTCCACGCCGGCGGGACGACGATCTTCTGGGTCTTCGGCCTTCTCATGTGCGTCTTCGTCGGGCCAGCCCAGTCGGCCAGCCGCAGTTTTCTCGCCCGGCTCATCCCCACCGGTCGGGAGGGCGAGATCTTCGGCCTGTACGCCACCACCGGCAAGGCCGCGACGTTCCTCGCGCCGACCCTGTTCGCACTCTTCGTCACGCTCTTCGGTGCGCAGGTGTGGGGCATCCTCGGCATCGTGATCGTGCTGCTCGTGGGACTCGCCCTCCTGATCCCGGTGAAGGTGCGCGCATAGTCGCGCTCCCACCCCGGACGACATTGGGACGTGTGGCAGTCTGAAGCCATGATCTCCACTGCCGATAAAGCCGCCATGCTCACGTCGCTTCACATCCCCGGCGAGCCGCTCATCGTCACGAACATCTGGGATGCCATCACCGCACGCGTCGTCGCCGGCGCTCCCGGCGTTAAGGCCCTCGCCACCGCGAGCCACGCGATCAGCTTCGCCCACGGTGTTCCCGACAACGAGGGGCTCACGCTCGAGCAGGCGCTGCGCGCCGCGCGCCTCATCTCCCAGTCCGTGGATCTTCCGGTGTCGGTCGACTTCGAGAAGGGTTACTCCGAGGATGCCGCGGGCGTGGGGCAGAACGTCGCGCGCCTGATCGAGGCGGGGGCCGCGGGCCTCAACATCGAGGACTCGCTCGAGTCGGCGTCCGGTCCGCTTCGGGATCTCGAGAGCTCCGTCGCCCGCGTCGCCGCCGCGCGTCGGGCAGCCGACGACGCCGGGGTGCCGCTCGCGATCAACGCGCGTGTGGACTCGCTCGTGAGCAATCCGGCGAACTGGGCCGGGGCGATGGAGCGCGCCAACCGCTACCTGGATGCGGGCGCCACCAGCATTTTCGTGTTGCGCCTTCCCACCGAGGGCCTCGTGGAGCGCGCCGTGCGCGACGTGAACGGACCGGTTTCGGTGATCTCGAACCCGGACTCCGCCTCGCTCAAGAAGCTCGCGGAGCTCGGTGTCGCGCGGGTGAGCTTCGGCCCCGGCATCCTGGGCCTCACGCTCGCGCACCTGCAGAAGGCCGCGGCCACCCTCACCGCCCTCGGCGACTACCCCGAGGAACTCGGCTTCGAGTACTGACCGCCGGTCGGCGACGCGGGTGCACCCACGCGGGTGGATCGTCGCGTCAGAGGGCGTTCGCCCGCGCCACGGCCCCGTACCACTCGGCACTCGGCTTCGGCGTGCGCTCGAACGTCTGTTTGTCCCACCCGATGAGTCCGAAGGTCGGCGCGAAACCACTCGCCCATTCGTAGTTGTCGAGCGCGCTCCAATGCTGGTAGCCGAGCACCTCGATACCGTCCGCGATTGCGGAATGGATGCCCCCGAGGGCAGCCTGCGTGTACGCGATGCGGCGGGAGTCGTCCGCGGTCGCGATGCCGTTCTCGGTGACCATCACCGGCACGCGCTCGCTCAGCTCCCACGCGGCGCGGATGCCGAGCTCGGCGGCGGGCGGGAAGAACTCCCAGCCGGTGAGGGTCGTTTCGACCTCGGAAGACACCGGGACCGGACCGTTCGGCCCGATGAAGGTTCGCGTGTACGCCTGAACGCCCACGAAGTCGTCTCCGGCAATGTTCTCGAGGTACCAGTCGTCGCGCGGATGCCCGTAGGCGACGAGCGCCTCCGGCGCGCCCGGCTCGACCGAACCGTCGGGCAGGGTCGTCGGCGCGAAGGCCTGGGTAGCCACCGTCCAGCCGGTCTTGAGACCGCTCACCGAGGAGAGCACCTCACGGGAGCGCTGATGCGAGGCGAGCAGCGCATCCGCAACCTGCAGGTCAGGGTTCGGCAGTCCGAACGCGACCAGGTTCGCCGCGTCCTCCCCGCCGGCGAGCATGGCCGCGATGTTCGGTTCGTTGATGGTGCAGACATAGTCGACGCCGCTCGAGACGATCGGCAAGGCAAGCTCCGTGTATCGGGCGAATAGGTCCGCGGCATCCGGAGCGCGCCAGAAGCCGTCGCGCTCGAACCAGCGCGGCACGGTGAAGTGCATGAGCGTCACGACCGGATTGAGGCCGAATTCGAGGCACGTGTCGACCATGCGCCGATAGTGGTCGATGGATGCCCGTGAGACGAAGCCCCGCTCCGGCTCGATGCGCGCCCACTCCACGCTGAAGCGGTAGGAGTTGAGGCCGAGGTCGGCGAGGATGCGCATGTCGTCGCGATAGCGGTGGTAGCTGTCGGCGGCATCCCCGCTCGGCTCCACGATGGCCGTGCCGGGCGTGTGCTCGTGCACCCACCAGTTGCTGTTGATGTTGTTGCCCTCGATCTGATGGGCGGCGGTGGCCGCGCCCCAGAGAAATCCGGCGGGGAAATTGCGAATGGTGGTCTCCTTGGTCAAAGAGCGGTCGGGTTCTGGCTCGGACGGCGCACGCGGCGGCGTCACGCCACACCGTGTCGCCGCGGGTTGGGCACGGCGTCGAGCAGGCGGATGGTGTACGGGTCCTGCGGATGACGCAGGACCGCGGCCGTCTCTCCCGACTCGACGACGGAACCCTCATGGAGCACCATGATCTGGTCGGTGACGAGGCGGGCGCTCAGCAGATCGTGGGTGATGTAGAGCATGCTCACTCCCCAGGTCTCGCGCAGGTTTTCCAGCAGGGCCAGCACCCCGGCACGAAGAGAGACGTCGAGCATCGAGACGGGTTCGTCGGCCACGATGACCTGAGGGTCGCACGCGAGCGCCCGTGCGATCACCACCCGCTGTCGCTGGCCGCCGGACAGCTGGTGGGGAAGCTTGGCGGCATACTGCTCGACTGGGGTCAACCCCACCGTCTCGAGCAACTCGAAGACCCGCCTTCTGATGTCACGACCGCTCAGGGTCGAGTAGTTCACCAGCGGCCGGGTGAGCGTATATTCCACCGTGTGCAGCGGGTTTAGCGCGGCATAGGGGTCCTGGAACACCATCTGCATCTCACGGTGCAGCCGCTTCAGGTCCCGCCGGCGAATCGTGTCGACGCGAAGATCGCCGAAGGCGATGCTGCCCGAAGTCGAGCGCTCGACTCCCGTGATCATCCGGGCAATGGTGCTCTTTCCGCTCCCGCTCGCCCCTACCAGCGCCATGGATGCACCCGGTTCGAGGGTGAAGGAGACATCGTCCACCGCGCGCACGGCCTTCTCGCCACGGCGCGGCGGCGGGTAGGTCTTGGAGAGGTTCGAGACGACGATCGCCTCGCGAGCCGCCCGCCCCTCACGCTGGCGCACCGCCGGAATCGGCACGGACTCGGGGCCGGTGGCCTTCGCCAGATCCGCCTGACGCCCGCCTCCACGGGAGGCCAGCCCTGGCACCTCGACCACTTCGGCGCGCGGGTCGCCATAGTGGCTGAGCAGCATGCGTGTGTAGTCGTCCTTGGGGGCCGAGAGCACCTCAGCGGCGGGAGCATCCTCGACGATCTTGCCGTTGTGCAGCACGATGACCCGCTCCGTCGCCTCCAGCACGATCCCCAGGTCGTGGCTGATCAGGACGGCTGTGAACCGTTCCGATTTCTGCAACTGGCGGATGGTGTTCATCACCGCGTGCTGCACGAGAACGTCGAGCGCCGTCGTCGGTTCGTCGAAGACCATGAGCTGCGGTTCGAGTGACAGAGCGAGCGCGATCGAGATGCGCTGGCGCATCCCTCCCGACAGCTCGCCCGGATAGCGGTCGAGCACTGTCTCGGGCATTTCCACCTTGCGAACCAGTTCGGTCGCGCGAGCGCTGCGGTCACGCTTGGACACGTGGCCGTGCGCTTCGAAGATGTCGAAGAAGTGATTGCGGATGGTGCGCACCGGGTTGAGCGCGTTCATGCCGGACTGCAGCACCATCGCGAAGCCACCCTGCCGCTGCACGCGCAATTCCTCCGCCGACATCCGGGCGATGTCAATTCCGTCGAAGAGAATCTCTCCGCCGTCGATTCGCGCCGGGGGCTTCGACAGCCTGGTGAGGGCGAAGCCCAGCGTGGACTTTCCGGAGCCGGATTCACCAACCAGCCCAACGAACTCCCCCTGCTCCAGGTCGAAGGAAACGCTCGAAACCGCCCGCACCGGGGCTGAGCCCTTCGACTCATAGACGACCGACAGGTCACGAACGCTCAGGAGACTCATCGTCCCGATCCTTCCCGGAGTCGTGGGTTGCTCAGCCCGTCGACACCGAAGTTGATAAACGTCATCGAGGTCGCGAGCAGCGCGATGCAGAGTCCCGGGGCGAAGAGAAGCACCCATTGGCCGGTCAGCAGCGCGTTGCTGTTTTGCGCCCAGAACAGCATGGTTCCCCAACTCACCGTGGTCGGGTCCCCCAGCCCGAGAAATTCAAGGCCCGCCTCCGCCAGGATCGCGGCGGTCGTCGCGCCGAAGAAGCTACCGACGATGAGCGAGGTCATGTTGGGCAAGATTTCGTGGAAGACGATGCGCGCGACGCTGTCACCGCTGAAGACCGCCGCCGTGACGAACTCGCGCGAGCGCAAGGACTGAGTCTGCGCCCTCAACACGCGGGCGCCCCACGCCCAGCCGGTGATCACGACCACCAGGATGATCATCGCGATTCCGCCATTTTGCAGGTATGCGGCGATCACGATCATGAGGGGCAGCGCGGGGATGACGAGGAAGAGATTGACGACGAAGTTGATCACATCACCGCCGAAGTGACGCATGTACCCCCAACTCAGTCCCACCAGCACCGCGATGATCGTCGCGAGCGCTCCGGCCACGAAACCGACGAACACCGAGACGCGGGCTCCGAAGATGAGCTGGGAGAGAACATCCTGGCCGGCCGCGGTCGTACCCAGCCAGTGCGCCGCGGAGGAGTTCTCGCTGCGCCCGAAGCCGTTGTCGGTGGGACTGTAGGGCGCGAGCAGCGGCGCGAAGACCGCGAGGACCACGAAGACCGCGAGCAGGATGACGCCGATTCGCGCGCGCGGCACGCTCCAGATCATCGTCGCCGCTCGCCAGACGACCTGCACGGGATTCACCCGGGTTGTGGTGTTCATCGGCGGGTCCTCGGATCCAGGAAGCCGTACAGGATGTCGACGAGGAAGTTCGCCATCAGCACGCTGAGCGTGATGAAGAGGAAGAGCGCCTGCATCAACGGGTAGTCCTGGTTGACAACCGCCGTATAGAGCAGGTACCCCACGCCGGGATAGTCGAATACCCGCTCGACGAGCAGCGAGCCGCCGACGACGCCGCCGAGCGCCAGCCCGAATGAGGTGAGATTGGGCAGGAGCGCGTTCCGGGCCGCATAGCGCAGGGCCACCGTGCGCGAGCGCAATCCATTGGCTTCGGCGAAGGTGACATAGTCCTCGCCGAGGGTGTTGATCATGGTGTTGCGCATCCCCAGGATCCACCCACCGAGCGAGGTGATCAGGAGCGTCGCGGCGGGCAGTACCGAATGATAGAGGGCGTCGACGACGAAGGCGGGTGAGAACTCTGGTGAGGCCGCCCTCGAGTACGCCCCGGAGGTGGGAAACCACCCGGCGACATAGCCGAGGAAGAACAGCAGCAGCAATGCCGTCCAGAAGTAGGGAAAGGCACTGGCGAATGTGCCCCCGACACTGGGCAAGGTCTCGAACCAGGTGCCCCGCTTCCAACCCGCGAGCACTCCGAGCAGTGTTCCGGCGATGAACGAGATGATCGTGACCGTTCCGACCAGGATCAGCGTCCAGGGCAGCGCGTTCGCTACGAGGCTGGAGACGCTCTGCGGGAAGAACGTGTACGACACCCCGAAGTCAAAGTGGACCAGGTTGTTCAGGTATTGAAGGTACTGGTCCCACAGGTTTCCGGTCGGCACACCCAGTTGCGCTTCGATGGCGATCTTCATCGACGGACTGACCGGCCCATTCTGGGCGAGTTTGGCGATCGCGGCATCCGCGGGAGAACCCGGCATCATGCGCGGCAGCAGGAAGTTGAGGGTGACTGCCGCCCACAGCGTGAGCACGAGCATGCCGAGCCTGCCCAGTAGATAACGCACGATCCATCGCCCTTCGCGTTGGTGAGAATTCGACGATAACGAAGCCGGGTGGGGCATCGCTGCCCCACCCGAACTTCACACGGTGAAGTGGATCGGTTAAGACTTCTTCAGGTGCGTCAGGATCAGCAGTGGCGTCGAGCCCCACGTGTTCGGCGGCGAGTACGGGTCGCTCGCACTCGGCCAGCCGGTGAAGCTCTTGTCGCTGAACAGGCCCCAGAGTCCGCCATAGAACATGCTGATCACCGGGAGCTGGTCGTACACCGTCTTCTGCAGCCCGGCGGCGATCTTCTTCTGGTCGGCAACGCTCGTGGTCGTCTTCAGCTGGTTGAGAGCGGCATCGGTCTTCGGATCGCTGAAGCGCTCGAAATTGGCCGACGTTGACGTGCCGACCGGCGTGGCGAAGGAGCTGTTCAGGAGATTATTGAAGTCCTGAAACACGCTTCCCGTGCCACCGAATCCGGTCATCGCGATGTCGAAGTCACCGTTGTCCAGCGCCTGGTAGTATGCGGCCGGCTGCGGCTGATTGAGATTGACCTGGATGCCGATGGCGCCAAGCTGCGTCTGCACGGTCTGCAGCCCCTGCAGCCAGTCGGTGTAGCCGTTGGCCGTGGTGATGGTGATCGACAACTGCTTGCCCGTCGAATCGACCAGCTTGTTGCCGGACTTCGTGTACCCCGCCTTCGCGAAGTAGTCCAGCGCCTTGGCGGTGTCCTGGGTTATGGCGCCTCCGTTGGGAAGGGCCGGGTTGAGCCACGCCTTCTGGTTCGGCAACAGCAGCCCCGACTGGCCGGCCGCCTTGACGTAGCCCTGTTCCGCATCCTGGGCGATCTTGTCGCGATTAAGCGCGTAGCTGAGCCCCTCCCGGAAGTTCAGGTTGTTGTACGGAGCCTTGGTGAGGTTGGGCATCAGGGCGATGGTCCCCCCGGGCGGGAACCAGTAGGTGTTGTGCTGGGTGTTCGCCTTGACCCAGGTTCCTTTCACATCGGAGATGAAGGAGTAGGCCCAGTCGTACCCGTTCTTGACGACGTCAAGTTGTGTGTTCGAGGCCGGAAGCACGAGCTCTTCCACCGCGACCTTGTCGGCCTGCCAGTAGCTCCCATTCTTCTTGAGCGTGTATTGGTTCGGGCCGAATTTGTCCACAACATACGGGCCGGTCACGACGGGATTCTTATCCGTCCAGGTGACCGGGTCGGTGACGTCCTTCCAGATGTGTTCCGGAACGATCACCTGCTGGTTGATGATGTAGGCGGCTGGCACATCTTTGGACTTGAGCGTGAAGACGACGGTGTCGCCCTTCACGGCGATCGAATCGATGTGCTGCCACTCGCCAAGGGAGTCGAGCGCCGGGGTCTTCTTGATCAGGTTGAATGTGTAGAGCACGTCGGCGGGCGTAAACGGCTTTCCGTCGGACCATTTGACGCCCTTGCGGATCGTGTACACCACCGTCTTTGCGGTCGGCTGCGTGTAGCCGGTCGCGAGGAACGGCACTGAAGTGCCGTCCAGCGTGTTGTTGACCTCGAGCGGTTCGTACATGAAGGTGGTCGCGGTGCGCTTGCTCGACGAGAACGGGTTGAAGTTTCGCGCGAACGTCGGCGACCCGGTGTCGGCCGCGATCAGCATCGAACCCGATGCGGAGGGAGCTGACGAGCCACCCTTGACGTTGACGCTGCACGCGCTCGTCGAAAGGACGGCGACCACGCTCAGGGCGGCGAACACCATCGTTGTTTTGCGTCTATTCGGATGCGCCATTGCGGTGTGCTTCTTTCATGTCGTCTTTGACCGTGCGGCAAATTTGCCACTCATGCAGGGGGAATCGCTCATAGCGCGCGAATCGGGAGTTGCCTGCTCTCCAGTGAGTGTATGCGCATACATTGTGCTTGGCAAGCATTTCGGGCAAGTCCGCGTCCGTCGCCGCGAATCAGGAGGGCGCTGCCGATTCGGCAACGCCCTCCCCGATTCAGCGCAGCGACATCGTCTCCGCGCCCAGGTAGACGCGTGCCGCCCACGAGGCCGGGTCGGCGGCGAAATGCCCGCGCAGGGCGTTGTTCGCGAGTGCGTTGTCGAGCGACATCATGATCATCGACTGGTCGAGCACGAGCCGACGGTGACCGACGGCCCCCGTCGTCGGGTTCACCGCGTCGTAAAAACCGCCATTCGCCGTGTAGATGCCAGGGTAGAGGGTTCGGAGCTTCTGGATGTTGGCGTATGCCTCCTGCGGGATGACTCCGAGGGCGAGGAAGGACGCATGCGGCGTCACCGTCGTTTCGGTCTCGGCATTGGCGCAGCCCGCACCGCACTGCGACAGCGCCTTGCCCGGGCCGAAGGCGAGTCCGACCGATCCAAAGGTGCCGTAACCGCCGGTGTCGTCCGCGGTGCTCGAGGGCGACATCCCCCAGACCGGTAGCTTCAGCTGCTCGGTCGCGTACTTCACCTGCACCTGGGCGGTGCGCACATCGGCCAGACCGAGGCCACGGGTGCCCCACGCCGTCTCCGGCACGATCTCGTTCGCCATGAGGCCCTCGAACATGCCTCCGCCCCAGGTCGGGATGTACGTGAAAGTCGTGCCCGGATAGGTGTAGTGACCCTCCCAGACTCGAAACGGCTTTCCGGTCTGCGGGTCGTTGATGGTCGTCCAGTATCCCGCGGGGGCCTGACCCTGCCAGGAGAAGTCCGGGTCGGTGGCGCACTGCTTTGGAGGTAACGTGCGCCAGGTACGCCACCACACGTCACCCGGCATCTGGTGCAGTCCCATGCCGATGTACATCGCGATGCGCGGATCGCTGTAGAGAGCCCCGTTGTGATAACTCGCCGGTCCCTGCCCCGTGTAGTACCCGCCGTACATCTGGCCCGTCGGCTGGTTGCCCGGGATGGCGGGGTTGGTGTTACAGCTCGTCTGCGCCCGATTGTCGTAAAAGATCGAAAAGTCCATCGGCGCGATCAGGGCGTCGACCGTTGCCCGGAGTTCCGGAAGGGCCGATCGCACGACCAGCAAGCCTGAGGCGTACCACCCGTTGTCCACGGCCGAGAGGAACGAACAGTTATCCATCGCGGGGGCCGCCTGTGTCGAGCAGTCCGCAGCGCCTGGGTTGAGGATCACGTGACCTGTGGCGGTGGCGTACCACTGGTGCAGAAACCCATGGTCGCGCTGCATCGTGCCGACGGTCTTGAGCGTCGCCGAGATGAGCGAGCGCGCCTCCGGCCGGCTGATGATCTTGAGATCGTTAGCGGCCACCACCGCTTCGAGGTACACCCCGATGTTGGCGGCGGAGGTGTAGTCGCCCCGCGCGGTGCCTGCCCCGAGGTTGTCGAGCGGCAGGTGAGTGACCGGGTCGACATCCTTCTCGAAGAACTTCCAGGTATCCTTCGCTACGCCGAGCAGCGTCGCCCTCTGTGCTGCGCTCAGTGTCGAATTGGACTGGTCGGTCACGGGCCTTGCGCTCGCGACACTGGGCAGTGCCAGCCCCCCGGCCAGCATGGCACCCGCGCCAACAACAGCTGCAAGCGCTGTCGCGATGCGTCGCCGCCGTCGTCGTGAAGTGGTCCTCATGTTGACGCCTGGCGTCTCGTTCTGCTGATGCTTCATTGCCCAGTCATCCCTTCGTGTCGTCGTCGACCGTGCGGGTCGCGCCGGCGCCCTGGGGCACGGCACGATGATGTGAGTGAGTGTATGCGCATACAGTGCGGAGCACAACGACGCGCTGGCATGGCGTGGAGCCTCAGGGCACCGTGCCCGCGCCCGCGAATCGCGCGTGGCCAGCGCCGGAGTTTGCCGCACTCGAGCCCTCGGAGCTTTCCCGCAATAGCAGCTTCACCGGCAGACGGAGTGTAATTGTCGGCCGCGTCCGGTCCTCCAGGCGGGTGCGCATCACCCACATCGCCGCCCGGCCGAGCCGGGCCATGGGCTGCTGAACCGTGGTGAGCCTCGGGGTCGACATCCGCCCCTCTTCGATGCCGTCGAAGCCGGTGACGATCGTGTCTTCGGGCACCCGGATGCCGCGGGCCGCCAGCACCTCCATGGCGCCGAGAGCGGTCTGGTCGTTGGAACACATGAGGGCGCGCGGCGGGGGTCCGGCCGCCAGGATCTCGGCTGCGATCTCCCGCCCGCGCTGACGGGAGAAGTCGCCGTGGAACACCGGGAGGGCATCCGGATCGATACCGCCCTCGATCAGCGCCGCGCGAAAGCCCTCATAGCGTTCCCGGTCGTCGGGAGTGTCTTGCGGGCCCGACACATAGACCGGGTCGCGCACCCCGAGGTCCTCGATAACGTGTCGGGCGAGCGCGTGCATGCCCTCGGCGTTCGCCACCGCGACGTGATCATAATTGTCGTCGCCGTGCGCACCGGCGATCAGCACGATCGGGATGCGGCGTGACACGTGCTCCAGCACATCGTTCGACACGCTGCCGGCGAGAAGGGCGAGGCCGTCCACCCGACCGGCGATGTCGCCAACCATCTCGGCCGGGTTCGAGCCGCGGCCCACCCCGACCATGAGGGTGAAGCCGTCGCGCCAGGCCTGTTGTTCGCTGCCGCTCAGCACCTCGTCGAAATACAGGTTGGGGCGGCGCACCGCGCCGGAATCGGGGATGTCCACCACAACCTCCACCGTGGCGGAGGAGGAGAAGTCGTCGTCGTCCACGCTGTCGACCACGTCGAAGTCAGGAAAGTAGAGGCCGAGCACGCCGGTGCGGCGCGCCGCAAGACCGCGTGCGCTGGCGCTCGGCACGTACCCGAGCGCCAGCACGGAGGCGAGCACATGCTCCCTGGTGATTGCGCGTACATCGTCGGGACGACGAAAGACCCGGGAGACCGTCGCGATCGACACTCCGGCGTGAGCGGCGACGTCGTAGACCGTTGCTGTCTTGTTCATGGGGCCTCCTCGGGCGGCTCGACGGGGTCCGGCTCGACGCCATCCGGGTCGACGCCATACGTGTCGACGCGAGTGTCGTTCGATCCCGAGTGTATTGCGTGCAGCCAATGCGGAGCAGCAGCCCGCTCCGCGACTCCGGCCCCGCGAGGGCTGAACTCCCGATGCTCTTCGGGCGGGTGCGGACCGGCGCGGCCGGGCGTAAGTCGCGACACGGCGCGACTCACGCTGCTGTCAGCAGCCCGTACCAGATGAGCAGCATCGTCACGAGGAATCCGACCGCGAAGTTGATGGCCAGGAACCGCCGCCAGCCGCGGTTCGCGCGCTCGGCGCCGTCATCCGTGATGTTCCAGAACGGCAGCACCGTCGCAGCGTAGGGCAGCACGAGGATCGCCGCGAACGGACCCGGGAAGCGGGTGAAGAGCAGCAGGATGCCCGCAAGCAGGTAGGCCGAGAAGGCCAGGCGCACGGTCGCTCGCCCGCCGATCACTGTGGCGATCGAGGCGATGCCGCCCTCGCGGTCGGCCACGATGTCCTGCACCGCGCCGAACGCGTGCGAGGCGATCCCCCAGAGGAAGAATGCGGCGAGCAGCGCCCACAGAGACGGCGTGAACACGACCGCGGCGAGCACAAAGCCGTAGACGGCTGGCGACACGAAGTGCGTGCTGGAGGTCAGCGAGTCGACGAACGGACGCTCCTTGAAGCGCAGGCCGGGCGCCGAGTAGGCGACCACGGCGAACACGCTGATGGCGAGGACGAGCCAGGACAGCGGGCTGCCCACCGCGATGAGGAAGACGAGGAACGGCACGTTCAGGGCGATGGCCGCGCGCAGGGTGAGTCGGTGCACGCTCGGGTCGAGCAGCGCCCCCTCGACACCCCCCTTGCGCGGATTGCGCAGGTCCGACTCGTAGTCGAAAACGTCGTTGATGCCGTACATCGCGAGGTTGTACGGGATGAGGAAGTAGATCGTGCCGACGACGAAAACCACGTCGATCTGGCGCGTGGCCATGAAATAGGCGGCGGCGAATGGGAAGGCGGTGTTGACCCAGCTCAGCGGCCGGGATGCGACGAACAGGCTCGTGACGTTCTTCACGGCTTCTCCCGGGGTTCGAGCAGAATCCACAGCGAGGGCAGCAGCAGCGCGGCGGCCACTGGGTAGGCGAAGTCCTCCAGCGGGGCCCTGCCGATGAACGCCCCCGAGATCTTCGCCGGGTCGTAGCCCACGAGCCCGACGCCGATCATCACATTGTCGAAGGCCGCGGTGACGAGCAGCAGGATGCCGAGGCCACCGACGATCGAAAGCACGGGGTAGCCGCGGCGGGACTTGGCGAGCGCGGCGATGCCGATCACGGCGGTGACGGCGAGGAAGATCGCGTTGAGTGCCCAGTAGGTCATCGGGTCCCCCCTCGGCGAGGTCCGGACGCGCCCGCGGCCGGCCCGCCCGCCCGGCGGTGGAACGCGCCGAACACGTTCATCGCGAGGTAACAGAGCAGGGCGAGGAAGAAGAGTTCCTCCACGGGGAGCTCGGGCGCCAGCACGAGTCCGGTCATGAACGATGTCTCGCCGCGGAAGAAGATGCCGAGGCCGATGCCGGACAGGTCCCAGGCGAGGAAGAAGACGAGGCCGGCGACGAGCACGATCGCGGCGCGGCGCGCATCCCGCCAGAAGAAGAGCCGGAAGCGCCTGTCGAGCATGATCATCCCGGTGAGGGAGACGGCGAGCGCCGCGAGATAGAGGATTCCCATCTGGCGGGGACGATCAGGCCGCGGACGAGGCGGAGGCGGCGCCCGAGCTCTCGAGCGGCTCCGGCAGCGCCTCGGTCGACACGTCGCCGCGCAACCGCTTCACGAGCACTTCCGCGCTGATCAGGCACATGGGCAGGCCGATTCCGGGGATCGTCGATCCGCCGACGTAGTAGAGACCGTCGACCTTCTTGCTCTTGTTGCCCGAGCGGAACATCGCGCTCTGGTTGAGCGTGTGCGCCGGCCCGAGGGCGGTTCCGCGCCATGCATTGAAGTCGTCCACGAAGTCACCGGGGCCCACCGTGCGGCGTACCGTGATGCGCGAGGCAAGGTCAGGGATGCCCGCCCAGTCGGCGATCTGCGCGATGACCTTGTCGGCGAGCACTTCGATCCGGGTGTCGCCGTCTCCGTCGACATCCCCGTGCCCGATCGAGGGATCGGCGGGAATCGGCACGAGCACGAACAGGTTCTCGTGGCCGACCGGAGCTACCGAGGGGTCGATGCCGCTCGGCTTGCAGACGTAGAGTGAGGCGGGGCTCGGGATGCTTGGGTTGATTCCGAAGATCTTGTCGAAGCCCGC
>JBBSBA010000020.1:0-39111 GCA_038251725.1 Actinomycetales bacterium | reverse complement strand
TCGAGTCGCGCCACGCCGCTGGACGAGCCGACCCAAATACGGGCGACGTCAACCCGCCCATCATTGGCGCGCCGCTGGACGGCAACGGGGGGCGTGCGCGGATCCCCGACCCGACGTCATCCGACGGCTGGATGCACGCACTCGGCCCGATGCAGTTCCTCCCCACGACGTGGCGAAGCTGGGCCCGCCTGGCACCACGGAGGCCGACCGGCGCACTTCCTTCCCCCCAGAACGCATGGGACGCGATCTACACCGCGGCTGCATACCTCTGTCGCGGGTCAGGTCAACTCACCGACCTCCGGGCCGCCATCGACTCCTACGCCGGAAGCACTGACTACTACCCGCGCGTCATGTCCAAGGCCGCCGAGTACGGCCTCGGCCAGATGACGCCAGGCGGCGACGTCGGTGCTGCCGCGGTCGCCATCGCGATGCGACAGCTTGGGGTCCCGTACGTCTACGGCGCTGCCTCGCCCGAGAGCGGATTCGACTGCTCAGGTCTCGTCTACTGGGCCTACGCCCAGGTCGGCGTCCAGATCCCGCGAGTCACCTACGACCAAGTCCGGGCCGGCATACCCGTCGCCGTTTCGGACCTTCGCGCCGGTGACCTCATCTTCACCCGCGGCGACGTGCCGGTGCGCGACTTCGGCCACGTCCGGATGTACGTCGGGAATGGCGTCGAGATCAATGCCCCTCACACGGGAGCAGTTGTCTCGCTCAGGCACCTTGACCCTTCAGTGGTACAGGCGATCCGGCGCGTCGCGTAGAGGTGCGGGACGAGATCAGACCCGAACGCTCGATTCGGTCGAGCAGGCCGTCGAGACCGTCGCAGCCCCTATCGTTCTCAATCGTCGAGCCGGCGTGTCGCGGCTCAACGAACAAAATCGTCGACGCTGGGCGGCGATGGGCTGAAGAACTACTGCTGCTTCTTGTCCATCGGGGATCTCAAAAGGGCAGCGAACATGGCGAGTGGAGGTGGATTCTTAATGCAAGGGCGTGCGGGTTCTCGTGGAGGATGGGAAGGGGGACCGTGAGGGCGTCGTCGATGCGGCGCGTGAGACGATCGCGGACGCGGCGCGGGCGGTGGTAGTGGGTCACGAGGTGGCGCGCGCGAGGAGTGCTTCGATCGCGTGCTTCGGGATCACGACTCGCCGGCCCAGCCGCAGGTGCGGGAGATCGCCGCGTGCGACGAGCTCGTACGCGTGGGCACGCGAGATCCCCAAGAGTCGGCCGGCCTCCTCAACCGTCCACACGAGCCGCTCCTCGTTGGGCCTTCCTGCGTCGTTCATCTCGTCCTCCATTGGGCTGCTACCGCTCCTATGCGCGTTCGCCGGCGCCGGACGCGACGCGCCGATCCAGAGAATCTGCGCGGGCCGCCAGTGGGTCCGTGAGCTCTGCTGAGTCCTGCGCGCTCACCTCCGACAAGCGGTCCCAGCTCCCGAAACGCGACGCAGGGCTCCGCGGACTGCGGCCGGTACAGACAGGTGGTGCAGGCGGCGGTGCAGGCGGTCTGCGGCTCGTGCAGACGAGCGTGAAGGCCCGCTCAGAGGACTGATCGCGCCGATAACAACCCGGGCGATCTCCGGTCTGTGGTGGAGCTCCTCCGCGGGCGACGTGACGAAGGTTCCTAACTTCTTGTCACGCCTCGTTCCGATGCAGGTCAGAACGTCGAGCTCCTGGTGGCAGTACGTTTCGAGTTACCGCCAGTGACCGCGAGTGACCGCCAGTACCGCTCATGACGGGCACGCAACGGGCACGGGTTTCAAGGGCACGAACGGGCACGGTCCGCGCAGAGCGTGCTCGTGCAGATGAGTGATCACTTCGACGGCTCCCGCATCGAACCCCACGTGATGACGACCTTCGGTTGGAATCCACGCCCTCAGCATCGATTCGAACCCTTCACGCACGCCTGCACCGCGACCCTGTTCGCCGCGGTCAACCGACTCCAACCGGCGACGCGATAGGGCCCACCACGCAGCGCGCCAGTCCCCACCACCACCGGCGATCATCAACAAGTGGGGGCTCACGGCCTCGGGTTCGTGGTTGCAGCCGCGGGTGGTGTGTGGTCGAAGATGCGGGCGCCGGTGAGGAGGATGACGGCGAGGATCGCGACGACGATGCCGGATGCGACGAACGGGACGTGGCCGGTTCCGTGCCACGCGAGTCCGGCCCAGACGCCGGCGATCAGGAGGCCCACGCCGGTGACCGCGGCGTGGATGCCGAGGGCGGTGCCGCGCTCCTGCGCGGGGACGAGGTCGGTGACCCAGGCACGGCTGACCCCATCGGTCAGTGCGGTGTACGCGCCGTAGAGCGGGAGCAGCAACCACACCCAGGCCGGCGTGGTGGTGAGACCGAAGCCGAGGTAGGTGACCGAGAACACGAGAAGCCCGACCGCAAAGACGACGCGGCGGCTGAGCCGATCGGAGACCACACCTGCTGGATAGCTCAGCAGCGCGTAGGTGAGGTTGTAGAGGACGTAGACGGCGACGACGCCGGCGAAGTCGAACCCGAGGTCCTTCGCCCGCAAGAGCAGCAGGGTGTCGGGGAAGTTGACGACTCCGAACACGGCGATGAGCGCGATGAGTCGCCAGTAGCGCGGCGGCAGGCCGTGCACCGACCATGACCCCTCGGATCGAGGGTGCGGATGGGGGCGTTCCCGGATGAGGAATACGAGCGCGACGCTCAAGCATGCCGGGACGATCGCGATCCAGAGCAGCGGCCCGAACTGTTGCCCGACGAGCTCGTAGAGGCCGAGGCCGATGAGCGGTCCGACGACCGCTCCCGCGGTGTCCGCGGCGCGGTGGAACCCGAACGCTCGACCCCGATTCGCTGGAGTCGTCTCATCGCCGATGATCGCGTCGCGCGGCGGACCCCGCACACCCTTGCCGATCCGGTCGGTCACCCGCGCGACGAGCACCATCGGCCATGCACCCGCGACCGCGAGGAGAAACTTGCCGAACGCCGACGCGCTGTAGCCGGCCGCGACCAACGGCCGGCGCCGGCGCAGGTCGGCGAGGCGACCCGACAACGCCTTCATCGCCGATGCGGTCCCGTCGGCCAGACCCTCGATCAGACCAAGCACCGCCGGTGGTGCGCCCAGCACGCTCGTCACGAAGAACGGCAAGACCGGATACAGGATCTCCGAGGCGGTGTCCTGGAAGAACGACACCAGCGACACCACATAGATGTTCCTGCTCAGCCGGCCGCGCCGCCCCGATTGCTCACCAGCGGAAGCGACCGTCGACGACTTGTCCGATCCGGGGTCGTGAGGCTTGGACATGATGCAGGGAGTTTCTCAAACGTCGCTCGGATGCACCCGGATCGGCGTTCTCGCAAGATGCTGGTCGAGGTTCGGCTCGAGGAGCGGATGGCGACGATGGCTGTCGCGCCGACCGCGCGTCCGGTGACCATCCCGAGGTGGGTCCACGGGATCCCGAGCGCGGCCGGGGGAGGTCGAACACGCCCGCGAGGACCTTCACGAGCATCTCGGAGAGGACCCGAGCTCTGTTGCTCGGTCGTGTTGGTCTTTCGTGCCACTTCGAAACCGGCATGGCGACACTGCTCGACTACGTCACCTGAGTCCCGGCGCGCCCGCGGCTTCATCGCAACTTCACGCGGGCACTCGCCGGACCAACACGGCCCGAGTGTTGTCTCTTAGGTAGAGCACACACACCGAAGGAGGAACCGAGATGATGAACGGAGACTGGGGAATGTCGGGAGGTTGGATGATCGTGGGTGGCGTGATGATGGTGGCATTCTGGGCGCTTGTGTTCTGGGCGATCGTGAGTCTCGTCCGCCGTCCAGCCGATACTGCCCCGCGGACTCGCACCGCCGAGGAGATCCTCGCCGAGCGCTTCGCTCGCGGTGAGCTCGACGCCGACGAGTACCAGCAACGCCGCCGGGCCCTGCAGACGCACTGACCGCGAACACCCGAGAGAAGGAGACAACATGACGAAGCTCCGCAAGTCCCTGCTCGCCGTGGCCATCGCTACCGCGGTGACCGTTCCCGTCGGCGTCGCGTACGCAGCAGACGGCACTGGGACCGGCCCGGGTCCCGCGGCCGGGATGACCTCCGGACAGCACATGGATCCAGGCGACTGCCCGAAGGACTATGCCGCACACCAGGCCCAGAAAGGCCAGCACCACGGCGACATGACCGGGATGCAGGACCATACGGGCATGAACCACGGCGCGATGCACGACGGGACCGGGACCAAATCCGGCACCTGATGGTCAGTCGCTCCCGCGCACAAGAACATCGGACCCCGGTCACCACCGGGGTCCGATCTCTACCATGAGTGCCGTGCGCGCCCAACGTGTCCTCGTCGTCGACGACGAGATCAAAATCCGCGAGATCGTCCGCCGCTTCCTCGAACAGGACGGATACGAGGTCGCCGAGGCCGAGGATGGCGACACGGCGCTGCGCGTCGCGCGTGAGCTGGGTCCCGATCTCGTGGTGCTCGACGTCATGATGCCCGGCACCGACGGGATCGAGGTTCTACGCGTGCTACGTAGCGAATCGGACGTTCCTGTGATCCTGCTCACCGCGCGCACCGAGGAGGTCGACAAGCTCGTCGGCCTGTCCGTCGGCGCCGACGACTACGTGACCAAGCCCTTCAGTCCCCGCGAGCTCGTCGCCAGGGTCAAGACCGTGCTGCGCCGCAGGCGGACCGGGCCTCTGGCTGAGCCCGGCAATCGGCTCGAGTTCGCCGGGCTCGCCATCGACCTTGCCCGCCGCGACGTCGAGCGCGACGGCCAGCTCGTGGAGCTCACCGCGCTCGAGTTCGACCTCCTCGTTGCGCTCGCCCGCACGCCCGGCCGGGTCTTTACCCGCCGGCAGCTGCTCGAACAGGTCTGGGGCTGGGACTTCTATGGCGACGAACGCGTCGTCGATGTCCACATCCGCAGGATCCGACGCGCCCTCGGGGACCGCACCGAGTCGCCCGAGCTGATCGGCACCGTGCGCGGTGTCGGCTACAAGTTCCTCGGAACACCGCCGTGAACCGCCTCCGCCGCCTCGACGTCCGGCTCTTTGTCTCCTACGCGATCGTTGTCCTCGTCGGCGCAGCCACCCTCATCATCACGTTCAGCTTGCTCGCGCCATCGGCATTCGACGACCACATGCAGAGCATGGGCGTCATGCACGGCAACTCGGATTCCCATCAAGCGTTCGTCGACGCGCTCCGCAGCTCCCTCCCCATCGCGACGCTCGTGAGCGTGGCCCTCTCCGCCGTTGTCGCCGCGTTCGTCGCCCGGCGCATCCTGCGTCCCATCGAAGCCGTGCGCCGAGCGACGGCACGTCTCGTCGACGGGCATTACGACGAGCGGGTCGACGAGCCCGACGAGCTCGAACTCGCCGCGCTCGCACACGACGTCAACCGTCTCGCGGCCTCGCTCGAGACCACCGAACGTCGACGCGGTGAGCTCATCGCCGAAGTCGCCCACGAACTGCGCACACCCATCACCGCGATCGACGGTTACGTCGAGGGCATGATCGACGGGACCTTTGAACCGACCTCGGAAGTCCTTGCCTCAATCGGCGAGGAAAGCGCACGGCTCGGCCGGCTCGCCACGGACCTCGGCGCACTGTCCCGCGCCGATGAGGGCGCTCTCGATCTCCAGCCCCACCCGGTCGACCTCGCGCAGCTCGCCCACCGGGTCGGGGAACGACTCCGACCGCAGTTCGACGACAAGCACGTCACCCTCCAGATCCACGCGGAACACGCCCTCACCGTCGAAGTCGACGAACAACGCATCACCCAGGTGCTCACCAACCTCCTCGGCAACGCACTCACCTACACGCCACCCGATGGCCAAGTCACCCTCACCGCTCGACACACTGATGACACGGCATACGTCGTAGTGACCGACACCGGCGTCGGGCTCGCCGCCGACGACCTCGCCCACATTTTCGACCGCTTCTACCGCGTGCCGGGAGTCGCTCGACCACCCGGCGGCAGCGGCATCGGCCTCACCATCGCGCGCAGTCTCGCTCGCGCCCACCGCGGCGACATCCACGCAACCTCACTCGGCCCCGGCCACGGCGCCACGCTCACCCTCGAGCTTCCCCTCAAGCACTGAAGGCGAAGTGCGAATCCCATGGCTTCTTGCCCCCGGGGTCGGCGGAACGCACGGCGGACAACGTGCCAATCGGCGCGTCGGGCCCTGTAGGTGCCAGAAATCCGTCGCTGCTGAGTTCCAGCCGTTTCGAGCTGCTCGATCAGCGCTCGCGGGTCCGGGGGCGCCGAAGGTGCGCGCTCGATCGTCGGAGTACCGGCGCCGGTCGAGGTCGTGGGCATGACGACTCCTGGGTCGAAGAAGGAATGTACCCCCCTGGGTATCTGTGTTACCATAATACATACCCCATGGGGTACCAACAGGACGACCACAGGAGCCGCGACCATGTCTGACGTCACCGATCGCGCATTGGTTGAACCGGTCGCATCAACCGCCGGGAACAGGCCCGCCCAGCCGTCGTGGCCGCTCGAACGCGTCCTGTTCGCGCTCGCGGGAACCATGACCTTGCTCAGCGCACTGCTCGCCGCCACCGTCAGCCCTTGGTTCCTCCTCCTGACGACCTTCGTCGGAATCAACCAATGGCTCTACGTCGTTTTCGGCAACTGCCCCGCTTCGCTGATCCTCGGGCGCTTCGGGATCTCGCGAACATGCCGGTGATGACGGTCCGGACGCATATGCCTATCGAGGAGCCATCCATGTCACAGCTCACCCACCCCTCGGCACGCGATCGAGACCTACCTCACGCCCGCCGGCCGCTGAGCGCGGTGTCTGCCATGCGCAGCATCGAGACGACGGTCGACGTGCCGATCGGCGAAGCCGAAGCCAGGGTGCGCGCGGCGCTCTCGGAGCAGGGCTTCGGCGTGCTCACCGAGATCGACGTCGCCGCAACCCTCTACGCCAAGCTCGGCGTTGAGCGGCCCCCGCTGAAGATCCTCGGTGCATGCAACCCGTACTTCGCGCACGAGGCTCTGCAGATCGACCCGTCGGTCGCGCTTGTTCTGCCGTGCAACGTTGTGCTCGAGCCTGCCGGGAGCGGGACGCGCATCGCGGTGATCGATCCGCGTGAGTTGATGACCGATCCCGCATTCGCCTCGCTGGCCACGCAAGCCGCGGGCCAACTCACGACAGCGCTCGCCTCGCTCGGCGGCAGGGTCTCAGAGAGAGCCTCATGAGACTCCGCGCCGTCGCACTCCTTACCGCGCTGTTCATCGTTGCCGCCGCAGCATGTGGTGGCGGGAGCTCGACGCAGTCGGTGCCGCGCCGAGCGGGCCAGTTCCGCCTCGACGAGTGGTCGATCACCGCCGACCAGCCGACCCTGCCCACCGGGCGTCAGACCATCACGGCCGCGAACGTCGGCCAGCACACGCACGAGCTCGTGATCGTCAAGGCCGCCGACGCCGCATCCCTGCCGACCAAGTCCGACGGCTCAGTCGACGAGACCCAGCTCGAACGGGTCAAGGTCGGCGAGATCGCCGATGTTCCCGCGGGCGCAATACGACATACGACCATGCAACTCACCCCGGGCACCTACGTTGCATTCTGCAACATCGTGGACGACATGGGCATGGGCAACGGCATGATGGGTCAGGTGGGCGGCGGGATGCAGCATGTGCACTTCACCCTCGGGATGCACACGAACTTCACGGTCGGCTCGGGATCATGACGCACTCTCGCTTGATTCAGGCGGCTGAAGAGCAACGGGCAGCCCGCGCGGTCCAGCCGCCGCCCGTGAGAGAGCAGGCAATGCGTGAGCAGCCCTGAAGGAACGACCCGTCAGCCGAAGCGCCGCTGGTGGGTCGGTGCCCTCGCGGTCGTGATCATCGCCGCGATAGGCGGCACTTGGTACCTGGTCCGATACGACGATCACCCGGCCACTGACACTGCGATGGCAACACGAGCTCAACGGGTAATGCCGTTCGACCTCAACCGCACTACCCACACCTTCAC
The DNA here is from genome assembly GCA_038251725.1 of Actinomycetales bacterium. Taxonomy (GTDB): domain Bacteria; phylum Actinomycetota; class Actinomycetes; order Actinomycetales; family Microbacteriaceae; genus Lacisediminihabitans. The sequence continues at coordinate 31,149 of JBBSBA010000020.1, read as the reverse complement.
CCAGACCACTGACGGCGGCGTCGAGAGGGTCGTTGTCAACAAGCCATCCGACACCCACGACCGCGACCTCATCCGCTCCCACTTGCAGACAGAAGCCAACAACTTCCGTCACGGCAACTACTCCGACCCAGCGAAGATCCATGGAATGGACATGCCCGGGGTCAACGAGCTGCAACACGGCGCGACCCACATCAACGTCGTGTTCGCCGAGATCCCCGGCGGAGCACAGATCACCTACACCGCCGCGCAGGCCCCGTTGATCTCAGCGCTACACGCCTGGTTCGACCGGCAGGCCAGCGATCACAGCATCACCGGCATGGGCGGCTGACCAGCCATCACACGTAATCAGAGCCCCCCCCCCCCGTGACCCATACCAGACGTATCCTAATACTAGCAGTATCTAATACCGCTAGTATCGGAGGTCGGGATGGGGTTCCAAGGTGACCTGAGGGAGCGGGCGACCCAATCCGCTTCACTCCGGTGGCTCGAGGGCCGGCTTTCTTGGGAGCTCCGGCTGAGTGAGCTCCGTCACGCGGTCTCGGTTGTCGCACCAAATGAGGTGGCAGCACGACGCGCTACGCGCCCGCCCCACGCTCAGAGCGCCGACCACCTGTCGGTTGCTTCATGACGGTCCCCTCGACTGGCGCCACGTCGCGGGCGCGGCGCCTCACCCGCGATGAGAAGAAGGCACTCACGCGCCAGCAGTTGCTCGACGCGGCAGGGCGCGTGTTCTTGCGGCACGGCTTCTTCGCCGCGTCCATCGACGAAGTCGCCGAAGAGGCGGGCTTCTCAAAGGGAGCGGTGTACTCGAACTTCACCGACAAGGAAGACCTGCTGCTCGCGCTCGTCGAACATCGCACCGAGCTACGTCGGCGCCGAGTCACCGCACTCGTCGACCCCGACGCGTCTACCGAGGCCCAAGCCCGTGAGGCTAGCGAGGAGTACAACCACATTCTCGAAGAAGAGCGCGACTGGAACCCGCTGTTCCTCGAGTTCTGGGTCTGTGTAGCACGCAACCCCGCGCTCCAACAGCGGTTCGCGGTCCAGCACCGCGCGATGAAGACCGCCATCGCCGCACTCATCGAGGACCGCGCCACCCGAGTCGGACAACAACTCCCGCTCCCGGCCGAGAGCCTCGCCACCGTGCTGTTCGCCATGGGCAACGGATACTCGCTCGAACGCCTCGCCGACCCCGACGGCGTCCCCGAGGACCTCTTCGGCCTGATGCTCTCCAACTTCTTCAAGGGTCTGGACGGACACCCATGAGCATTCGCATCGCGCGCCGGCGAACGTTGGTGACCGGCGCGTCCGGTGGTCTCGGCACCGTGATCGTCGAACAACTCGTCGACGAGGGCGCCGAAGTCATCGCCACTGCCCGGCGCGTCGACGCGCTCGATGCTCTCGCTCGCGCCACCGGCGCAGAGACGATCGTCGCCGATCTCGCTAAGACTGACGACCTCCTACATCTCGCCGAGATCGCCGCCACCGTCGACGTGCTCGTGTGCAATGCCGCGGTCCCAGCCACCGGACCGATCGACGACTTCAGCGTCGAAGAGATCGACCAAGCCCTCGCCGTCAACCTCCGGGCACCCATGCTGCTCGCGCGAGCCGCAGGCGCGGCGATGTCATCACGCCGCACCGGCCACATCGTCTTCATCTCATCCATGGCGGCCAAGACGCCTGCCCCGGGCATCAGCCTCTACGCCGCGACCAAAGCCGCCCTCCGCTCGCTGGCGTTGTGCCTTCGCGAAGACCTTCACGCCGCAGGCGTCGGCGTATCCGTTGTGGTGCCCGGCCCGATCTGCGACGCCGGGATGTGGGCTAACGCTGGCCTCCCCACGCCCAAGGGGATCCGAACCAAGACCCCGCGCTCGGTCGCGGACGCGGTAGTCACCGCCATCGAACGTGACCGCGCCGAGATCGACGTCGCCTGCCCTGCCCTCCGGGCCGGTGCACTACTCGCTCGACTGCGCCCGGAATGGTTCGCCACACTCGGACGCCACGCCGGAGCCAACAACTATGGAGCCGCCATGACCGCCGCTGGTCGAGACAAGCGATGAGCGTGCATCACCCCGTCTTTGCCCGCGTCTGGGAGCGCTTGGCGTCGGCGCTCGAAACGAAGGGCGCCGCCGAGCATCGAGACGAGCTGCTCGCCGATCTCTCCGGACGGGTGATCGAAGTCGGCGCCGGTAGCGGGCTGAACTTCGGCCACTATCCGCAAGGCGTCACCGAGGTTGTCGCGGTCGAGCCCGAGCCGCACCTTCGTCAGCTCGCTCAAGTCGCCGCCCAGAACGCGCTGGTACCGGTGACGGTCGTCGACGGCGACGCGGAACACCTTCCTTCCGAAAACGCCGCATTCGATGCCGGGGTCGCCTCGCTCGTCCTCTGCTCTGTTCCGGACCAATCACGCGCGCTGGCCGAGCTCTATCGCGTCATCAAACCGGGTGGCGAACTTCGCTTCTATGAACACGTCCTGGCCAAGAACCACCAGTGGGCGAAGCGCCAGCACCGAGCCGAACCGATCTGGAAACACCTCGGCGGAGGTTGCCACCCCGATCGAGACACCCACAGCGCCATCACCACAGCCGGCTTCAAGAGCGAGCGGTGCCGGGAGTTCCTCTTCTCCCCCACCTGGACCGCCAAGCTCACAGCACCCCACATCCTCGGCCGCGCCCGGCATCCCTAACCAGCCGGAGTCGACTGGTGCCCCACGACGAATCTGCACTGAGACTCGAGCAAGTGCGCCGGCTGGGCGCGCTCGAGAGTGGACTGGCGGTCGTCGTCACCTACCGGCCCGACGGTTCTGTCCAGGCCTCCGTTGTGAATGCGGGAGTACTTGAGCATCCGGTCACCGGCGAACGGGTCGTCGGCTTCGTCGCGCGAGGCGGAGCCGGGAAGCTAACCAACTTGCAGTCGCGGCCGCTTCTGACCGTCGTGTTTCGATCCGGCTGGGAGTGGGTGGCAGTTGAGGGCAGTGCCGAGCTCGCCGGTCCCGACGATCAATTCGAGGGGCTCGAGCGCAAGCGTCTGCCCCGCCTGCTCCGGACCGTCTACGCCGCCGCGGTCGGCGGTACCGAAGGAGACTGGGCCGACCTCGACGCGGCCGTCGCGGCCGAGGGCCACACCGCCGTCTTGGTGGTCCCGGTCCGCACTTATTGGAACCCCCGATGAGTAGCGCTCCTGTCGCAGGTTCGCGCGTTCCAACTGGGTTCCCACCGCTAGTACTACAGCGTATAGTCGCCCCGTCTGGAACCCCTACGAAGGCCGAGGACGACTCATATGCCGAATGGTGGCCCGTCGTCTCGTCGCTCTGCGCCGCCGAAGCGCGTCGTCGAATTCCGTCGTCCGACGGGAACTGCGCCCCCAACTATGGCCGGCGCCGCGTCAGATCACCGCGTCTCGTCGCGACACCAGGTGATCGGGACGCTGCAACTTCTCGCCGGTCTCATTGTCATCGTCGTGAATGCTAAGGCCGGCTTGTTCAACAACGATGACCTCGTGCTCGCGGTCGGCCTGCTTCTGGCCGGGAGTTCGATCTGGTGGTTCGGTGTCTTTGACCGGAGCACTGCGTAGCGCATGTTCGAACCTTGTTAGGGCCGCGCTTCATCGTCGCCGATCCGTCGTAAGCGGGATAGCGTCCGAAGGTCTGTAGTTCGCCGGGGGGAGATCTCAATGACGGGCATGCATCGTCGCTACCGATTCGTCGCGCTGATCGGACTCGTTGCCTTGGTCGGGGCCGCATGCGCCCCACTCACGGGCATGTCCGGAACGAACCCAATGCTCACCGTCAAGAGCTACCGGCTCGGCCCGTTCAACCTCGCCGCGATGGACACGCCAGGTTCCGAGAGCCAGTCGCAGCAGGCGAACATCCCGCGACCGCCCGGCGACATCGGGATCAAGAAGATGACGTTCGATCTCGTCGACGCCAACGGCACTCCCGTGCCGCGGATGGACGTGCACCTTCACCACGTACTGCTCATGAACACTGCACACACGTCGCAGATCTGCAGCGGTGAGGCCGAGCGGTTCTCCGGAGCCGGAGCGGAACGGACGCCCATGAACCTCTGGGGCGACTACGCCTACCGCAGTGCAAGCACCGACCATTGGAACGCGCTCTGGCACATCATGAACATGTCGGACAGCGCGAAGTCGGTCTACATCCAGTACACGGTCAGCTACCTGCCCTCGAGCGCTCCCGCCGCGTCGCGTCCGGTGACTCCGTTCTTCATGGACGTGACCGGATGCGGAACGAATGCGGAGTTCGACGTGCCCGGCAACGGCGGTCCGAACAGCGTCTTTACGAAGACTCGGACGTTCACCGCACCGTGGAGCGGTCTCGCCGTCTACACCGGCGGCCACCTGCATAACGGCGGGATCGACATCAAGATCGCTCCGACCGGGCTCCCATCGTTCGGGTGCACGTCCGTTGCGCACTACGACGAACCCGAGCCCATGGACTTCCCATCGTCCATCAGTCCGTGTTTCGAGCACGACTACGTCAACGGCGGATCGCAATACACAGTCAGCGCTCGTTACGACAACTCGATGCCGCACATGGCAGTGATGGGCATCATGCTGGCATACGTCTGGCAAGGAAGCCCGCCGAAGCCGTAGTGGTTTGCCGCGACCTCGTGTGCGCCGAGAAGCGCTGCATAGGCGCGCGCCCAGAACGCCGCAGGCACTCCTCGGCGAAGGGCCGGACGGCGCGTCCATGGCGCTTCCGACGCCGGCGCTTCGTTGCCCTGGATCGTTTTCGATGCTCGGAGACGACCTACGACGTCAAGTCGTACTTGTTGCCCAAGCCTGACTAGTCTCCAGGGATGCGGCTCGTTCAAGTCGGAAGCGGCGAGCAATGAGAGGAGCGAGCACGCGGCGCGCACTCGCCGCCGTCATCCTTGTCGGGGTCCTTCTCGGCGGCCATGGATTGTCTGTTGGCCATGCACCACTGACCCAACATCAGTCCGAGCACAGCGCTATCCAGGGCATCCAGGGCACCCATGACCCCGCGCTGCCCGCACCCCCCTCCGCGCTCCACGCTTTCGGGTGGTGTCTGGCCCTCGCCGGTGCGCTACTCCTGCTCCTCCGCCGGCCATTCGAGCTGCACAAGCACCGAGGGCGTCCGTCGGGCGGCGCCGCGCTGTCTCCGAGCCCATTCGCTTTCGGCATTACTCGAGCTGCAGCAGAGACGCTGCTCACAACGGTCCGATTGCGTTGATCCAACCACAACTCATGGTTTGGTCACTCGACGCATCGGAGGCAATCCGTGTTTGTCCATCTTCTACGTCGGCACGAGGGATCGCGGGATCAGCGCACGATCCCTTGCGACCGATGACGATCGAGCGCAGGCGCACCCGGTCCGCCCCTCCCCCCCGCCAGCCGGGTGTGCCTGCGTTCGTACCCATCCGGACTCAACCCGGCCAATCGCGAAATGTAGGCGTGATCACGGCAGGTGCGGCGGTCACTCTTGCGTGCGCATGGCCGATGTGGCACCGCGTGGTGTCCATGGCAACGCTTGCGCCAGCGGCACGTCTCATCGCCACGCTCCTCGATCCCCAACCAGGCATGAGCGCGTACGACCCCGGCTTCGGATCTGGTCGGCTGTTGCGGGCCATGGAACGCCATGCTCGCGTGCGCACTGGCGATTGCCGATCATCAACAGCCTTGCGTCTCTTCGGACAGGAGCTGGATCCGGTCGCGTTCGCCGCCGGAGCCGCAGTGCTCGCGGCCTCAGGCATGGACGCGACGATCGCGCTCGGCGATTCACTGCACGCCTCAGCATTCCTGAACCCTGACGGCACGCCAACCAAGTTCGATCGGGTAGCAATGAACCCGACGTGGGAGCAGCCCATCGACCAGGCGGTGATGGGCAGCGAGATTGATATCAGTTGGCCCTTCGGCCCTCCGCCGTTGGACTGCGCCGACTGGGCGTGGGTGCAACGGGGATTGGCCGTCCTCGCACCCTCGGGACGGATGGCTGTCGTCCTCGACGCTGGCGCGCTGAGCCGGCCGGGCGAGCGGCACATCCGTTCAGCGATCGTCGAGGCAGACCTCCTCGAATCCGTGATCGTTTGCCATTCGAACGTGCCGACGAGCTCACCGCTGGCTCGCATCGTCAGCGGCTTTCTTCGGCGGGCTGCAATCCTCGTCTTCGATGGAGAGAAGCGCCATCCGGGAGAGATCGCGATGATCGACGCTGCCGAGGTCGTCGCCGATCACCCTCTCGACATCGAGGGTCTCATCCAGTCCACATCGCGTCTCGCCCGGCGTTGGAGGAGCAAGCCAGGAGTCGTCGCGTTCGCCGACCGCGATGCGGTCGCGTTGCGGCGGTTCGACCTCCGGCCGGAGTTCTACCTGTCGACCCAGCCAAGCACCCCGTTCGTTCGCTGACCTCTACGAATAGGCGCGGGTGACTTCGCAATGACGACGACTACACGTAGTAGATCCGACTCAACTCACGCCCCATGAGGGTCGATGCTGATCCATGAGCTCGACTCGCGTCGTCGTGCTGGGCGGTGGAATCGCCGGACTGTCTGCTGCCCGCGAACTCAGGAATTCTGGCGTGGAGGTAAAGCTCTTCGAGGCGACCTCGAGGGTTGCCGGACTCGCATCCACGCAGCGAGACCCCGACGGATTTTCCTTTGACCTCGGAGCTCACTTCATCACGAATCGGCTCGCGGCTGCGGTCGGCGTATCGTCCCAATGCCGACTGGTCCGCCGGTACGGCGAGATGGTCTGGCTCAACGGGCGTTCGTATCGGTACCCCACTGGGCTGCTCGCGACGCCACGCTTTCTCATGTCAGCCGCGACGTCTCGCATACGACCGGAGCGCGGCGTGTCGGGGTCCGCGCGTACTTGGTTCCGACGCGAATATGGGCGCGCGCTCGCCGACGAGGTTGCACTACCACTCCTGGAAGCGTGGTCCGGCGTGGACAGTGGCGACCTGTCCCCCGACGTAGGCGAGAAACTTCCCGGTGGGATCGCTCAGACTCTGTACTTGAGAGCGGCGGGCAAGGTCACGCGCCGAGCCGTAGCGATCGGCTATTGCAGTACGCAACCCCAGAGCGCCTCGGTATTCCACGTGTACCCGCGCAATGGAGTGTCCACGGTGTGCGAGGCGCTCGCCCTAGATCTGGGCGATTGCATTCAGCTCGATTCACCGGTCGAAGCGATCCGCGCTGACGACGAGAGAGTCCGAGCAGTCCAGGTTGGTGGTATCGAGCTGGAAGCGAATGCCGTGGTGAGCACCGCTCCGATCAACGTCTTGCCACGGCTCGTCACCGGAACCGATCGTCTCGAACCGTTCACTCAGCTTCGATTCCGACCGATGATCCTCGTGAACCTCAAGCTGGATGGACGAGGACTGCTCGATGACACCGTCGTGTGGTTCCCTGACAAGCGACCGTTCTTCCGTGCGACCGAGGCTCCGATCTCGATGCCGTGGCTCGCGCCGTCAGGCAAGACGACGATCCTCTGCGATATAGGTGCTGAGGTCGGGAACGGCTTGTGGACCCTTGGCGACGAGACGCTCGCCAGCCTCTGTCGGGCGGAGCTGCGCGACGTCGTTCCCGACATCGAGTCCCGCTACCTCGGATGCCGGGTGGCGCGAACGCCGATCGCGTACCCCGTCATCCGACGTTCGCAAGATCCATTGCGACACTCACTCCACGACCACGGCACCGGCATCGAAGGGCTCCTCTCGATCGGTCGGAATGGTGGCTTCCGTCACGATCTCATGGAGGACGTGTACTGGAGGACCACGCGCGCGGTGCGCGAGTTGGTACGCGCGCCTACCACCGGATTCACTGTCAGCCGACAATGACGAAGCCGGTGCCCAGCGGGGCTACGGCACGACGCGCGTGGCGCCGGCGAAGCCCTTCGTCGGGTCGAGACGTACCGGGCCAACAACAACTCCGTACGCGCGACCCTTGGCCGCGACCGTCAATCCACCACCGATGTACATCGTGATGTGCTCCGAGCCGTCAGGGCCATAGGCCAGCAGGTCACCGGGCCGGAGACTCTCAGGCGGCACTGGGATCCCGACCCGCAATTGCGCTCCCGAGAAATGGGGCAACCCGAGTCCAATTTGAGCGTACGCAGCCTTGGTGAGTCCCGAACAGTCAAACGTGTCCGGCCCAGCCGTCGCGTAGATGTAAGCCTTGCCGACCTGTCGAAGCGCGAAGAGCATCACGTGCAACACGTTCGGCGCCGTACCATCCCAATCGGCGTCCATCGCTCGCGCGATGCCATCGCGACTCCCGCTGTCGGTCATCCTCGCGAGCTCCAGAGCCAGAGCGTCACGCGCAGCGAGCCAGGCGGCGTCGGCTGCCGGGGGCTGCTGGGACAGCAACAGCCGTGACAACTCCGTGTCGGCCGTGTCGGCGAGCGTCGCGATCTTGCTCGGCCCGGTGGGGACGTAGACGCGCTCCCCATTGAGAATGGTGATGGCGCCACTGCTCTCGGCCAGCTTGGCGACCAGGCGATCGACTCGGCTCACCGCGTCGTTGAGCTGGCCGTCCGTGTCAGTGAGGTTCTCTCGCTCGTCGCGGATCTGCAGTCCGGCCCGCGTCGCCGCGCGGTCGAGACTCTTGATCTTCTTGCGCGCCGAGGCATCGACGGCTGCTACGAGATAGACCGCTCGCTCGTCGTCCAATTGGTGGTCGGTGAGCACCCCGAGCCGCCAGCCCGACGAATCTCCTCGATATGTCGCCACTGCCCTCGCTAGCCGCTGTGCTTGCTCGCGCTTTCGCGCCGCGCGCAAGTCCGTGAGTTTGCCGTCATTCGATTGGATCGAGTGCTCGAGCCCGGTGCGCCGCTGGACGAGGATGTCGACGCGGGCGCGCTCCAAGGACAGCTCCTCGATCGCCGCAACGAGCGAGTCCCCCGGTAGCGCGACGCCGCGCTTCGCTAGCTCGGGTGGGCCTGCACCCGCCGATGGGTCGGGCGCGCCGGTATCGGGGGCTTGCGACGGGTTCGAAGCATCCGGCGGTGTCGTCGTAGTCGTGGTGGACGTAGTGCTGGTGCTACTCGTTGTCGGATCCGTGGGTCCTGTGGGTCCTGTCGCGCCGGTCGGACCCACCGCGGCCCCGGCAGGCGCGTCGAGCAACACGAGTGCGACGATTCCAACGACCGCGATCCGCGGCAGGAACCTAAGATCCCTCAACCTCAGAGCGCGCAAACCCCGCCCCATCCGACCTGTAGATCCGCGTCCGCCCACGGAGAGTGTCCACTCGACAGCGTAGCGTCTCCGGACGCTCGGCTGAACGGACCCGCCGTGTCTACCCAGACTCCCTGAAGGCTCGTCTCAAGCAGCGCTACGACCCTGCGTCGTAGATTCCAGTCTCTGTGCATCCTCGCCGTCGGTTTGTACTACGAATCGTAGTCTGGCTCACTGAGGGACGACGACGCGCCGCCATTTGGCTGTGGTTCGCCAAACCTGGCTCTCGGCGACTAGGACCGCTCCCATCCGCACTGTGCGCGACTCGATCGGTATCGTGCGTGTGATGTTTGGGCGCGACGATCGGATCAGCGGGGCCGCGTGGACGTTTGCTGTACTCGCAGTAGCTGCCGGGATCCTTGCCATGCACGGCCTCGGCACCGCTGAGTCGATGCCGGCCGTGCGTTCTCAGATGGGCCACGAGCTCTCGGCGGCTGCGCCGGCGGTCGCGACTGCAGTTTTCGATCGGGGCATGCCCGGGAACACTCACGCGCACGACCTTGCTAGCTGCATCTGGGTTCTCGTCAGCACACTCGGGATCGCCGGACTACTCGTAGCCACCCGAGTCCTCGGTTGCTCACGTTGCGCAACGCGCGGGAGCGCCCGCATCTTGTTGGTCAGCACACGCGCGCCACCGAGCGCACAGAGGCTGAGCCTGGTTGGGGTCTTGAGACGTTGATGCACTGCGCGGGTTTCCCGCGCGATCGCTCGACGCTTTGATTCTCGCCGCGTCCACTGACGCGCCCAACCTGAGAGGTATCCGATGCGACGCATCATCACAGTGACTCTGCTGCTCGTAGTTGGCACAACCGTGCTGGCCGCGTGCGGCAGCAACTCTTCCTCAAGCTCCGGCGGCATGTCCGGCATGTCGGGCAACAACGATTCGAGCGGCATGGAAAAGAACCAGCCCGTCGTCGCCGGTGCACCGGAAATCGCGGTACAGGCGGGAGCACTGTCATTCGAACCCAAGAAGATCAGTCTCACGGCCGGCCAGGATGTGACGCTCGCGTTGACCTCCACCGATATCGCGCACGATTTCTACGTCGACGGGGTCGGGCATGTCGTCCACGCCGCAGCCCGGAAGACGGCGATGGGTGGCCTGATGATCGACAAGGCGGGCACCTACAAGTTCTGGTGCACGGTGAAAGGACACAAGGAAGGCGGAATGGTCGGCACCATCACCGTCAAGGTCTGAGCGTCCTGTCGGGCCGGGGGCGCTGAGCGCGCCCCGGCCCGACGCTGGGCCCCGGCGCCCCGGGTTGAAATTTTAGGGATGCTTTTCGGCACTGAAGAGCGCGAGAGTCCCGAACACGGTTCTGTAGTGGCAACGCTCCCTGATGTTCTGGAGCCCGGCTCCGTCGAGAAGCGCCGGGATCTGACCGGCGAAGTTCGCTTCCGTCGTCTCGAACCCGTCCAACATGCGAATCGACAACGACATAGCGCGCATAACCGGATCCGACCCGCGGCTCCAGTCGGCGAGATGGAAACGGCCTCCCGGTCGGAGCACTCGGGTGATCTCCTCAAGTGTTCGGATCTTGTCCGGGGTCGTGAGATGGTGCAGGAACAGCGACGACGCGACTTGATCGAACACTCCAGTCTGGAATGGCAAGCGATTCGACAGCGCGCGGACGAAGGGGACACGGTCCGCACTCTCCATCTGTTTGCGACGTGCGATCCTCAGGACTCGCAGATCGGCATCGATACCGAACAACGAGGTTCCTGGCGCGCGATCAGCAACCGATATGGCGAACGTGCCAGTCCCTGATGCGAGATCCAGGATTCGCTCCCCCGCTAGTGGCGAGAGCTGGTCGAGAAGTCGCGCCTTGAAACGCCGCTCGCGTGTCGTGAAGCGCACGACGGGGTCGTAGACCCCCGTCAGCCAGTCCCGCCCGAGCGCGGGAACGATGTTCGCGTCAGGCACGTCTTCAACCTAGCCGGGCACCACATATCTACGACACGCGGTCGTTGCTGCGAGGCCGATAACGCGAGCACGACGAGCCCAGCACCTCGGGGACCCTTCCTACAAACATCGTCGGCGGCCCGCCGGCCTCCGACAGCGCGACGGGCTCGCCGACGACGGCGACGTCAGGCCTGAGCGAGCAGAGCTACCCAGGCCTGACGGCACCGCTCAAGTTCGAGCCCAAGGGCTGCAAGCGCACGTAGTCGCCAGTGTGCGTGGCAGCGATCTGCATCCCGCCGCCGATGTAGAGAGCGACGTGGTCAGCGCCACCGGGACCCTTGAACACGAGGTCGCCCGGTTGGAGCGCGCCAATCGAGACATGTGGGAACTGTTGGAACTGCGATCCGGAGAAGTGATTCATGGAGACACCGGCCTGTCGCCACGCCATCATCGTGAGGCCCGAACAGTCGAACGTGGCTGGACCAGCCGTCGCGAACACGTACGGCTTTCCAAGTTGCGCACGGGCGTACGCAATGACCGACGCGACTCCACCTGATGTCGGAATGTTGGGAAAGTTGCCACCCACCGAGCCTGGATCGACGGCACCGCTCGCCGGCGCCCTCCCGCTTCGCGAGCCAGCAGCCGGACGTACCCGAGCGATAGCTGCCGCCCGTGCCGCAACTTCCCGCCTGACGCGCTCTTGTTCGAGCAGCGTGGCGATCTCACCCTTGACCTTTCCGAGCAGCTGCTGCTGCTGCGCGTTCGCCGTCTCAATGTTTCTCTTCGCTGCCGCGGCCTGATCCTTCTGCGCACGCGCGTCGGCTTGCTGCTGTTCCAGCCCTCGACGTTGAATGGCGAGATCTTCCTGCGTGTTCTTGAGGCGATCGATCAACGCTGAGTCGGTGTCGGCAGCGGCGCTCGCGTACTTCGCCCGCGCTCCCATCTCGTTCACGTTGCTGACGTCGATGCCCGAGAGCGGGCTCTGCCCGCCAACACCCTTGTAGAGCACCGCTGCTCGTCGCGTCACCTTGTCACGGACACTCTGCATCGCGGCCTTCGCCGCATCGAAGCGACGTTGCGCGTCCGCGATCTGTGCGGTGGCCTGGTCGTAAGCGAGGAGTGCTCCGTTGTACCGCTCGCCGAGCGCCGAGATGCGGTCTCCGTTGGCATCGATCTGCTGCTGGAGTTGCGCCGCCTGCGCCTTCTTGTCGTCCACTGGCGCACCCTGTGCAGCGATCGGGCTCAACACCGCACCCAACAACACAAGGCACGTGGCTACGGCAGCCAATCGGGCGAATCGGGGCTTCATGGGGACTCCCTTGTGGCGTGGGCCTCTGGTGGGTCCTTGCGGAGCGCTGCTTCGCGCGGTCGTCGGTGCTCCGGGCGCGCGGTTAACGGGCCCGCTTCTCGACTGGATGCTACGACAGTAGATCGTAGCTCGGTTGCGTTGCAAACTCTGCTGCCGGACTCGAGCGCACCACCGTTTTCGTGGCACTTCTGAGCCGCGCGGGCGAGCACTGCGCCCAACGCTCCGGGATGGCCGCGTCCCGCGGCGGCGTCCGTATGACGCCGACGAACGGCAGCCAGGATTGCGATCAGAGCGGCGACCCCGATCAGAATGAGCGCCGTGACCACGGTCGTTACTACATCATATAGTTGTGTTCGGCACCACCCGCGTGCGCGCACTCCGCCCGGACTTGGCGCCTAAGTGCACAGGTTCAACATGGTTGATTCGACGCCGTCGAGCGTCCCAGTGACAGGGAAGGTGGCGCGTGCCGCTCCAAACCGACGACAATGAGACTGTGGCGAAACGTGGCGAGCGACTTCAGCGGGGAGAGCTCGAGGCTCTCGTGATGGAAGTGCTGTGGGATCAGGAAGGGTGGCTCACGCCGGGTGACGTCCACGAGATCACCGACCCCGAACATCCCCTCGCTTACACCACGGTGATGACCATCCTTGTTCGGCTCTGGAATAAAGGAATGCTCGAACGCCGGCAGCAGGGGCGGGCCTTCGCCTATCACCCAACCGCCACGCGCGACGAGTGGGCGGCGGCGCGAATGCGAGAGTTCTTCGCCTCGACCGGTAACCGCAGCGCGGTGCTGAGCCACTTCGTCGCGAAGATGGATTCTAAGGAGCTCAGCCAGCTGCGGCGGGCTCTCGATCGGCGTCGCCGACGATGACCCTGGCCATTGTCGCAGTCGGGCTCGCCCTCATGGCTTTTCCGGGCCTCGCTGCGCATCGCGCTTGGTGTCGACCCCCGGCAGAGTGGTCCCGCGTCGCGGGCGTGTCCATCGCAGTTGGAGCTGTAACCCTGTACATCGGCCTGGTCTTGATCGCGCTGCCCACTCTGCTTCGTTTCGCCGAGGTCGAAGGCATCGCGTCCATGTGCCAGCACGTGCTCGATCGGCTGACCATCGGCGGACCGCTGTTCGGATGGGCGGCGACCGGCCTCGTTGCCATTGCTACGACCCGCGCCTTTCTCGCGTCGTTACGGGCTCGCCGCTCGTCACGCAGTGCCCGAATCGAACCCTGGCTCGGTGAGCATTTCGACCAGGGCGAGTTCGAGCTCGTCGTCCTTGCCACCCCGGCACTCATCGCCGTGGGCGTACCCGGGATACAACCGCAGGTCGTCATCTCCGAAGGGTTGCTGTCTGAACTCGATGAGCCCCGCCTCGAGGCCGTCATCAGCCACGAGGCCGCTCATCACCGCCTCGGACATCGTCGGTATTTGCTCCTTGCTGCTCTCGTCGATCGCGTGTACGGAGTGCTGCCACCGGTTCGGCGCAGCACCAGCACGCTTCGCGACGCGATCGAGCAGTGGGCCGACGAAGCCGCGGCACGCGGTGCACCCGAGCGTGCCTCAACGCTGGGTGCAGCCATCGTTTCCGTCGGTCGTGCGGTCTACGCCGGAGGGGGCGAGAGTCTGCCCGGACCGCTCGAGACACGCGCGCGACGACTCGAGCAGAGCGCGCCGGCCACTGCACTCGTCGCTCGTGGTCTCACGTACATGCCTGTAGGTGCTCTCGGCTTCACCGCGGTCTTCCTCGTGTCGGGCTGGTTTCTCGCGTCACACCATGCTTTTGCGCTCGGTGGCTACTGCCCCACCTGATCTCCCCGCCAAGCTCCGAGCGGGCGTATAACCAGACTGTCGTCGGAACTCGGCGAACTATGAGACCACCTCGGTCGGTGGTACGGCACACGTCGCGCCAGTCAGCATGCGGGTGCTGCGCCGCAACGACCACGCCATCAATCCAATCGCAGCGGCACCCAAGACGGGCTGCAGCGGGGCGAAGACGTCAACCGCACCGGCGACGCCGATCAGCGCCACCACCAGCTTGTTGCACACCGGGCATCCGACGGCGAAGAGTGTGGCGGTACCACCGACGATGCCGCTCGCCTCGGATCGAGATGCACGTCCGAACGCGACAACGAGACCTACGAGGGCCGATCCGATGACCCAGAAGACGTAGTCGAGTGGACGCGTCGGAGTCATGCGCCGGAACAAGTCGTTCGGAACCAACCGGGCGGGCAGGGCAATAGCCGTCGCGGCCACCAATGCCCAGAACGCAGCACGGAGCCAGTAGTTACTGCCTTGTTTCCGGAGCACCGCGATGACGCTCTCGGTCTTAGGAGGCCGGCTCACGCGCGGAGCATATCTGATCCAACCCCGTATCAGCTACTACCTGTAGTAGGTAGAGCCCACCGGGCGCGTCGTCCAAGCCATACGAACAAAGCCCAGCCGGCGACGAACAGGACCAAGCTCAGCCAGGCGTTGAGTCGAAGTGGCCCGATCGTGTGCGCGGGGTCGATGCGCATGTTCTCGAAGACGAAGCGTCCCGCCGTGTAGAGGCCCACGTAGGCCGCGAAGATCTGCCCCTTCACCAAACGAAAGCGTCGTTCCATCCAGAGCAGGACGAAGAAGATCGCGAGCGCGTAGAGGGATTCGTAGAGGAACGTCGGCTGGAAGGTCGTGAAGCGTTCATAGCCACGGGGTCGGTTGGCCAGATCGATCTCGAGACCCCACGGCAAGCGAGTTGGCTCACCGAACAGCTCTTGGTTGAACCAGTTGCCCCATCGGCCGATCGCTTGCGCGAGAACAAGCCCTGGCGCGATCGAATCGACCAGATCACCCAGGTCGAGGTGTCGTCGGCGAGCCAGCACGACCAGGGCGACGCCGCCGCCGGCTACCGCGCCCCAGATCGAGAGCCCACCCTCCCAGATCCGCAACGCCTTCAAGGGATCGTCGGTGAACAACTGATAGTCCGACGCCACGTGGTAGAGGCGCGCGCCGATGACGCCTGCGACCACCAGCCAGACGACCAGATCGGAGAGCTCGCGCGCCGGATGGCCGCGCTTGACCCAGCGTCGCTGCGCGATCTGAACCGCAACGAGAACACCGATCGCCAACATGATCCCGTACATGTGGAGAGGGACTGGTCCGAGGTACAAGATCCCACGGTGCGGGCTGGGCAGAGACCCGAACGTCACAGCGACAGCTACTTCCTGGAGCACGGCGGGAATCTACGACATGTCGTCGTCCGTGTCCTAGCCGGGTTGCCGCACGTGCGTAAATAACGACATGATGTCGTACAACGAGGACGGCCCTGAGTTCCAAGTCCTCGGCCGCGAGTTGGAGGAACGGAGGACTGCATGTCGGGTGCGAAATCGCGGCGACGCCAGAGAGAGCTCGGTCGGCAACGAGACACCCGCCAACGCCGCGCTCATGCAACGCAGCAGGCACAGGCACACGCCGCGGCGAAGAAAGCTCACCAACGCGAGGGACGACACCGCATCGAGGCGATCTGCTTGTTCGTACTCGCCGGGATCATCGCGATCACACACGGATTCGAGCACGCCGGCACCATCCAGCTCTTCAACCAGGGCCTCGAGGATCTCCTGCTTGGGTTCCCGATGGCCTTGCTGCTGACGATCCTCGGGTTCGTTCGCCTCGGCACGTGACCCAAGTCGCGGAGCTGTCGTCACGGAACCAAAGTCCAGGACAGGCTGCTACCAGCTCAGGTGTTCACGACCTCGGCGACGTCATAGCCAGCTTCATCGATTGCGTCCCGAACCGCTTCGTTGGAGGCAGAGCCCTCCACGCGCACGGTCTTGGCGGCGATGTCGACCACGACGAGGTCGACCCCTTCCACACTTGAGACTTCGCCTTCGATCGCGTGCTTGCAGTGGTCGCACGAGATGGCGGGGACTGTGTAGATGCGCTTCATGGTGCTCCTCCCTCCGTGGACGTTGGTCATGCCTTCAGGAGCCGCTCGACTGCTTGCACCGCTTCGGTGATGCGGGTCTCTCGCATGCCTTGATCCGGCCCGGTCGCGTCTCTCACGCAATGGCGGAGGTGGCCATCGAGAAGACCAAGGCCGACACCCTGCAGCGCTCGGTTCACTGAGGCGATCTGGGTGAGAATGTCAATGCAGTACTCGTCCTCGTCGATCATCCGCAGCAGTCCGCGCACCTGACCCTCGATCCGCCGCAGACGCATCCTGTAGTCGTCGCGCTCCAACTGGTAGCCGCGCATCACACATCCTTCCGGTAGTAATAGGGTCGGGGGGTATAGTATACCGGACAAGAAGTGAAGAATGACCGAAACGGCTGCTCACACGAACCCGGCCCTCGAACGCGTCGACCTCCCGGTGGAAGGCATGACCTGCGCGTCCTGCGCAGCGCGAATCGAGCGCGGGCTCGGCCGGATCGAAGGTGTGGGCGAAGCCCGTGTGAATTTCGCCGCCCAGACCGCCACAGTCTTGTATGACCCCTCAGTGGTGCGGCCTGACGCGTTCCGAGTCATGCGCATGTTCGAAGAAGTGCCCGATGGCGATGATGACCGCGATGCCGTAGAGCGCGAATGCTTGTAGGTGCCGCCGGTGGCGACGCGCGAGAGCGAGCTGAGCTGCCGCGACCTTCTGGTGCACCTGTGTCTCTCGTGCGGTGGACTGGTGCGCATTTCGACGGCGATCGAGCTGTCGTCGTTCTCGCTTGCGCTGATGCTTTCGATTCGACGCCGTGGAATCATCTTCTTCACGCGCAGACAAGGGTAGGAATCAACCGGTGACGTGCGTTTGGACTCGTGGCGAGACGGCTCGGGTCACCGCTTACAGCGGTGCGAGCTACCTCCTGATCTCGACACCGTGCGCAAGCAGCGATGTAGGGTGTTCTACTACGACGTAGTGTAGTAGAACACTGACCGGACGGTTTCAGTCTTGCGCCGTCCGACAACAATCGAATGCAGGCGCGCCCGGACATCTCCCAGCTCCGCCGTTCGGGTGCGCCTGCGTTCGGGGCCCGAGGCTCGACGCGGCCGGCTGCCGCTCTGCCCTAGCTCCCCACGTCTAGGCAGACCTGTGCACTATATGATGTAGTAGTTCCGTGGAGATCATCCTGCTTGGGCTCGGGCCTGTTCTCGCGGCCGCTGCGATCGGCTTCCTGAGGAAGCGCCAAACACGGTCGCTGGCTGAGCGGGGACATCCCAGATCAATCGGGGCTGCCCTTGGGCGAGCAGCGACACAGCGCCCGGACTCGAAGCGCCCAGCGTCACGCCCGCGTGCGCAGGACCCATGATCTCGCCTTCGCACGAAGCACCGTCGCGAGCCGGCGCGGCTGTTCGTGACGGAGAAACCTGGCGGTCAGTACACTCCACGCGCTTACGCGCTCAGTCTGAGCGCCGGAACTCTCGTCTCGTCGAGCCCTCCTGAGAGGACAACCACGAAATGGTCAAGAAGACCGAACGACTGCCCCGCGGTGAGCTCGAGGCACTCGTGATGAGTTTTCTCTGGGACAGTGACGACGCTCTCACTCCTGGCGACGTACACGACCTCATTGAACGACAACATCCGCTGGCGTACACGACGGTCATGACGATTCTCGTCCGGCTGTGGCGCAAGGGGTTGGCGGAGCGCGAGCCGAAAGGACGCGCGTTTGCCTAACATCCAGTTTTCACGCGTGACGAATGGGCAGCAGGTCGAATGCAGGAGCTCCTCGCAGAGGCCGGCGACCGCTCGGCGGCGCTCAGCCACTTCGTATCGTCCATGAATAGCAAGGAGCGCGGACAGCTTCGGAAGGCCCTGGATCGGCGTCGGCGGTGACGCTCGCGATCGTCCTCGTCGGCCTGCTGCTCCTGATATTTCCAGGTGCCTTTGCGCGTCGAGCCTGGCACTGCCCGCCCGCTGAGTGGGCGCGGGTCACCGCACTCGCGCTGGCCGTTGGAGCGGCAACGGTGTACCTCGGTCTCGTCTTGACCGCACTACCAACGGTTCTCGAGGGCGTTCACCTCGACGGCATCGCGTCGATCTGCGGGGACGTACTTCGGCGCCTCACCTGGGGTCAGGAGCCAGTCGGTTGGACGGCGGCTGTGATCTCCGTGGCACTGCCCGTGCTCGCAGTCAGGGCGCTGCTTCACGCTCGTCGTAGCGCGCGACGCGCTCACATCGAGCCATGGCTCGGAGAGCACGTCGACCACGGTGAGTACGAGCTTGTCCTTGTTCCCGTCCGCGCCCTCGTCGCCGTCGGAGTGCCCGGACGTCAGCCACAGGTGGTCATTTCAACTGGCCTCGTCTCCGAGCTTGACGAACCACGGCTGGACGCGGTCATCCGCCACGAGGTGGCTCATCACCGGCTGGGCCATCGCCGATCTCTCGTGCTCGCCAGCGTCATCGACCGTGCCTTTCGTCTTGTCCCGTTCGTCAGCCGCAGTACCCACACGCTTGCGAGACTCGATCGAGCAGTGGGCGGATGCAGCAGCCGTCGGTGGCACACCGGCCGGCGCGTCAAACCTCCGAGCAGCGATATTCGCCGTCGCTCGAGCGGCGAACAGCGACGCAGGCGGGCTGTCCCCCGGTCAACTGGCGGTGCGTGCTCAGAGGCTTGAGGCGGAAGGGTCGGACGTAACGCTGTTGACTCGCGGCTTTACGTACCTGCCCGTCGGTGCCCTCGGCATGACCACGTGCCTGCTGCTCGGAGTCTGGGTCGCTGCGTCACACCATCTCCTCATCGTCGGTGGCTACTGCCCGACCTAGGTGTTCTGGGCATCGGTCCGCGCGCCGACCTGCAACTCACTTCGTGCACGAACACACTCTTGCCTGACCTCAGCGGATCGCCTGCGCAAGCTCCGGATGGAATCGATACTACATAACGTCGTAGTATCCGGGACGTCGTAGACCTCCAGAGAACGGCATCCGCATGCGCAAGGTTCTATTCGCTTCGCTGTCTGTGCTCATCCTCGCCGTTGCCAGCGCCGGCTGTTCCTCGTCGGGCGCCGACCAACACTCGATGTCAGGCTCGACGACATCGACACGGGAGTCGAATCGGACCTTCAACGCTGCCGATGTCCGATTCGCCCAGGGGATGATCCCGCACCATGCGCAGGCGATCGATATGGCGCAGCTCGCTGCAGCGCGCGCTTCTTCCGCCGCCGTGACCGAACTCGCGAGCCGGATCCGTCAGGCTCAGCAACCAGAGATTGACCAGATGACCGCCTGGCTGCGTGCCTGGAAGAAAGCGGTTCCCTCGACGTCCGGCACGGATATGGGATCGCATTCGAGGATGGGCATGATGACGCCGGCGGAGATGTCGGGGCTGACTGCGGCATCAGGCGCGGCATTCGACACCATGTTCTTGAAGATGATGATCGAACACCACTCGGGCGCTGTCGACATGGCGAAGACCGAGCTCCAGAAAGGCAAGTACCCGCCCGCGAAGACGCTGGCGGACTCGATCGTCGCTTCGCAGGAGGAACAGATCACTGGAATGCAGCAACTGCTCGGCGCCTCGTAGCGAGTCGTGCCGCATCCCAAAACCCCCATCTCCGGCGGCCGTGAACATCGCAGTACGGGTGGCATCTGTCGCTGAAGTGGGACAGATACTGGGCACGGCGCCGATATCCGCTGCCGCGCACGAGACGGGCCGAGCGGAGACAGTTCCGCTCGGACCTGTCTCGCTGCGCGACCTCCCAGAACCAGTTCCGCTGTATGAGATCATCCGATGCGACCGTGGGATCGACGATCCACTGCGGTGGACCCGGCTGCCGCATGCGGCTCGACACCTACGAGCCGCACCCCACCCGCTCCATGCGGGCCGCCCGTGGTGGTACTTCTGCTCCAAGACGTGCGCCCGTCGGTTCGCCGCGGATCCGACCGACTTGGTCACGGCACTGACGACCACCCTCGACGAAGCTCCTTCCTCGAAGACACGCCCGCGTACCTCGGTAGTTCCCCACCACCGAATCCGGATTCGGCCCGGATGACTTCTGGGCCATCGCGGAGGACCATGAGAACCCTCCAGAGATGGGAGAAATTCAATGACCGCAAAGACCCTCGTGAAGTTGCACCTCTTGACTCCGGTCGGTGTCGTCGGCGGATTGTTGGCAATCGGCGCACCGCTAGCGTCCGCGCTCGCCATCGGCATCTTCGCTGCGGGTGCCGGGATGGTGCTGATGATGATCGAAGCAACTGGTCGCCACGGAACCCTCAGGTACGCCCTCACCATCGACGAAGCGCGCTCCGAGCAATCGGAGCGTTCGTTCCAAAACAGGAGGAGCTGAAGCCGGTGCTGCACAACAACTGGACAAGCTCGGGCTGGATCTGGATGACCCTCGCAATGGTCGCACTGTGGGGTATCGGGGCCTGGATCGTGGTGCCAATGCTCAAGCGATCGCCCGGCCCCGCACGGTCGGCAAGAAGCGCGCACGAGATCCTTGCCGAGCGGCTGGCTCGCGGTGAGATCAGCCTCGACGAATACGAGCAGCAGCTGCGGACGGCGGACTCAGTTGATCGAGGTCACTAGGCGCTTTGCTGACACGCTCTCGAGCGGCGTAGGTGTTCGCGACTCTCCCCGAGCGCCACGGGCCCTGCTGGTCTGCGGCCGACCTGCGTCGAACTTCGATCGACTCACGCGAACACGCCAACCAACAGAGCGGTCAAGAGCACAAGGGTGGACGCGGCGATGGCGACCGCGCGTCCGTGGGCAGTGTTGCGAGGAAGGTCGCGTAGCGGAAAGAGCACCTGCCGACCCAGGGTGTAAGCGGCGATCGTTCCGACGAACACCGTGCCCGCCTGATATCCGGTGGCATTCCAAACGACGAGGAATGCAACAAGGCCGAGTACGAACGCACCAGCCGACTCGATGAGCTGGGTCGGGATGCGACGCATGCCGACGCGGCGGTCAGAGGACCACAGACCCCAGCGTGACGCGGTCGGTCGTCCGGCGCAGCAGCCACCGAAGAAGCAGCCGAAACGGCCGATCGTCATGCCGAAGAGCAGACTGGGCGCAGTCGCATCAAGCAGCGAGCCGACGGGGATACCGGCGACGAGCGCGCCGACGACAGCCGCCCCAATCGCCCCGATGACAAACCCTTGGATGCACATACCCGTACTGACGAGTGCTGACGATTTCATCAGTGCGCGCGGTCCCTGCTGCGCGGCGTAGTAGAGCTTGGCGCCGACCAGACCGACGAGGCTCGCGATCAGCGATATCCCGAGCGTCGTACCGACGGACAGGTCGAGATGTGCGGCGAGCAATGCCTGTGCCATCAACGCAGCGAGAACGCCGAGACCCACGAAGGCCGGCCACGCGCCAAGGTGAGCGCCTGGGGCCCGGATTCGGACGACGGGCGCGAACCGTGTCGGACCCGTCGTCGACGCCTTCGGCAAGCTCACCAGCGACGGGGTACTCGAGCCTGTCCGTCCGGCTGGGCGCTTGGGGCTCATCGGAATCGCGGAGACGTGCCATTCACCGGGTGCGACAGTGGTAAAGCGCCCGGTAATCGCGATGCGGCCACTCGCGGGTAACACCCGCTCGACCGTCTCCAAGACGGTGAAGGTGTCGTCTCGACGCGGCTTGCGCTTCTCGCCGACGCGCCGCCCCGTGAAGCGGATCGTCACCGCGCGTGGCTTCCCGTCTGGCGGGGACTCGAACCAGTAGGTGAAGCCAAGCGCCTGCGGCTCAACATCGGCGACCGCGGCGCATCCGAAGGTCACCACCTGCAAACCATGCGGATCGCTGTGCCATCGGTGTCCTCGGCCCTGGTCCCTTGGTTCTCGCAATGTTCCCACCTGAACTCGGGGACCGAATGGCCCTCTGTCCCCCACTACGTGTCAAGAAGCGAGATCATAAGCCAACACAACTACATGTCGTCGTTGTAATCGGAGCGGTCTCCTTTTTGCAAGTCGGCTTCGCGGCGCGAGTCGGCGTTCGTGCTGGTAGTCGAGGTGTATAGAGCACGGCCATCCCGCGCGTTGCACACCGCGTGAAGCCGCTCGTTCACCAGACCCGGCCTGCACGTTGGAATGCGTTGAGCTAGAGGTGACGCCAGTGCGATTGACGATCAGGCGCTCTGAACCCGTGGCGCCTACCCTCGGCCCCCAGATGTCGACCCGCGATCCGCGCACTTACGCGCTGAACCCGTTCGGCCGGCTCGTCGCCGTCCAAGCCGCCAGCGTGGCAGGCGACGCGTGCCTCACTGTTTCGCTCGCGGGCTCGATCTTCTTCACCCAACCGCTCGGTCAGTCTCGCACTCAGGTGCTGCTGTATCTGTTGCTGACCATTGCACCATTCGCGGTTGTCGGGCCGATCATCGGACCGGCCCTGGACCGGAGCCGGGCGGGACGGCGGACGCTGATGGCGATCGGATGCTTCGGGCGCGGCCTCGTGGCATTCCTCATGGTGGGCTACCTCCACTCGCTGTTCCTCTTCCCGCTCGCGTTCGTCGCGTTGGTCCTATCCAAAGGCCACTCGGTCGCCAAGTCGGCGCTGCTCCCGGCCGTAGTCCAGGACGAGAACCAGCTGGTCGAAGCGAACTCGCATCTGTCGCTGGTCAGCGTGGTCGCAAGCGTGGTCGGCGGTCTCCCTGCGGCCGCCGCCATTGCCGTGTTCGACGCCCGCGTCTCGCTGGTTTTCGCGACCTCGGCCTTCGTGATCGCAGGTGTGCTCAGCACGAAGATCCCCGCCGCTGGCCGTCCCGCGCCGGTCGAGACCCGCGCGGAGCTTGGGGAGCTCGCGACACCGAGCATCGTATTCTCGGGTACTGCGATGGCGATCTTGCGAGGTTGTGTGGGGTTCCTCACCTTCCAGCTCGCGTTCCTCCTCAAGGGAGCCGGCCAGCCCGCGTGGTTCTTCGGCGTAGTGCTCGCGATGAGCGCGGCCGGCGGCTTCCTCGGCGTGATCGCGACGCCTGTCTTGCGGCGCAGGCTCAAGGAGGAGACGATCCTGGCTGCCTCGCTGGTGCTCCCGGCGATCGTCGCACTGTTCGCGGCGCGCGACGGCGGCCGGCTCGGCTCGATCGCAATCGCATTCTTCGTCGCGGTGGGTGCATCGGCAGGTCGCATCGCGTTCGACAGCCTCTTACAGCGCGACGGCCCCGAGCACCTCCGCGGACGAGCATTCGCGCGCTTCGAAACCCGGTTCCAACTGACCTGGTGCGTCGGCGCGCTGATCCCGGTGGCATTGCTCAACGTGCTGACTCGCCGCAGCGGCTTCTTCCTGCTCGCGCTCGTGCTCGGGTTCGCAGGCCTCTCATACGTAGGCGGCCTCCGAGCACGCCACCAATGGGGACCCAACCCGCAGCCCCCCGAGACTTAGAGGACAAGGGGCCTCACTCGCCGGATCGCGATCCCAAAGAACGTTCTCGCGACGCGCCGTAGCGCCCTCCCTCGCTCTCGAAAGCCTGTCAACGTTCCGCAACCTGGAGTATCGATAGGGCCCGTGCCGCGGCACGCGCGTCGCATCACCGAGGCGGTCTGGGGCGGCCCCGGAACGCGGCTCTTCCCCCAGATGCGACGGTTGCTGCAGTGAAGGGTGCCTCTGGATGGGCTGGTACCGATGGAACACTCCAAGCCCCCTCGACGCGATCGCCCACGGCGGCCGGCGGCCGGGGTGCCTTGGTCTGCGAAGGTCAGCCAGCGCCGCCCGACTCGTGCGCATGAACCGAGCGGAGCGGAGTCGAGTCCCATGAGGGACGTCTGGACATGCCGCTGGCCCCGCCGGTAGCGGCGCGCACCCCGAGGATCTGGTGGACCTGGGTAAAGCCGTCCTCGAAGACGACCGCGCATACAGCCATGTAGAGCCGCCATAGCCGGGCCCGGCGCTCGCCGACCTCGGCCACGGCGGCATCCCAGCTGCCTTCGAGGTTCGCGACCCAGGCGCGCAGGGTAAGGCCATAGTGCTCGCGGAGGCTCTCCACGTGCCGGGCCTCGAACCCGGCCTTCTGCATCGCGGACACCACCGTACCGACCTCATGGAGCTCACCATCTGGGAACACGTAGCGATCGATGAAGCCCCCCGGGCGAGCGAATCGGGGTCGCGGACCGGCGGGCCGACTGATCCCGTGATTGAGGAGGCGGCCACCGGGCCTGAGCAGACTGTGGACGCCTGCGAAGTACTCCCCGAGCCGCGCCGCGCCGACGTGCTCGAACATGCCGATCGAGCTGACCGCGTCGTAGGGGCCGTCGTTGACGTCGCGGTAGTCCTGCAGCCGGATCTCAACCCGATCCGCGAGGCCGGCGTCGGAGACGCGAGCTCGGGCCAGTTCCGCCTGGCGAGCGGACACCGTGACCCCCACGGCCTGCACGCCGTGGTGTTCGGCGGCGTACAGGAGCATCGAACCCCATCCGCACCCGACATCCAGGAGTCGAGCACCGGCACCCAGGTCGAGCTTCCGACAGATCAGCTCGTGCTTGGCCGCCTGCGCCTCCTCGAGCGTCGCCGCGCCCTCCTCCCACACGCCACACGAGTAGGTCAGGGACGGACCAAGGACGATCCGGTAGAAAGGGTTCGACACGTCGTAATGATGAGCGATCGCGGCGGCGTCGCGCTCGCGGCCGTGTCGAGGGCCCCGGAGGCGAGCCTCTTCGGGAGGCCGCCGGAGCGGACGGAGGCCGCCGAGGCCAATCAGCCCCAGTGTCGTACGGATCTGACCCGGCGACACCTTCGGTCTCGGAACCGTATGACGG
The DNA here is from genome assembly GCA_038251725.1 of Actinomycetales bacterium. Lineage (GTDB taxonomy): Bacteria > Actinomycetota > Actinomycetes > Actinomycetales > Microbacteriaceae > Lacisediminihabitans. The sequence continues at coordinate 6,080 of JBBSBA010000020.1, read as the reverse complement.
AGCGCCAGGGCCGCGTACAAGTCGCCGCGCACATCGATGTCGCCCGCCACCCACGCCCGACCGAAGCCGAGATCTCCAGGTGCCGTGACGATGCGACGAAGCGCGTCGGGCGAACGAATCACGACGGTCGCAGCTGCCTCGACCGGCCCGAGCCGACTACCGTCCCAACACTCAAACGCCACGGTGGGCTCGGCTCCAACCAAACTCGCCACGAGCCCGGCAACCGTCCCGCGTATGGCGCGCGGCGCCGTTGGAGTCGGGGATCCGGGCACGGACTGCGCTGGTTGGCTGCCGTCATCGCGCGCGGCGACACCTGTGAGTGCGTCGCGGTCGTTGTCGAGTTGGGCCATCGCCGAACCTCCCCGGGCACGGTGGACAGGAGCCTGCTCCGCGGCGCGCCAGCCGACGAACGTACGCCCGCAGGGCCTTTCGGACCGGGCTCTTCGCGCCTACCGGGGTCTGGAGCAGGCCGGTTGGGAAGCATGGACAAACTTCCGAACTTGTCGGCACCTTAATCCACTCGACGACATCTTGTCGTAGAGTTCTCGCATCAGTGGAGCCCATACGAGGCACCGGAAAAGGCGTCGCGCATACGCCGCCGGGATGTACACGCAACTCACCGTGACGTGAAGGGCTTCCCCGTGGGTGACCCACCCACTCCGACGTAGGTCCCCATCGCTTCGCGGACACTACGGACCGAACAGATCTCCACAACTCCGCCACCACTCGCCGGCACCTCGTCCAAGATGCTCAGCTACAGCTTGAGGTCCTGTTCTCTCCTGCCCGAGGATGGGACCTCGCCGCGTCTGGCCACCTAGCCATTCTGGGGACGGACGAGGCGGTGGAAGATCGCTATGGCGAAGAACGTCACGGCTCCGAGCCAGACCAGCGCGAGTACGAGGGCGCCGGTTTGGTCGAATGTCGTGGTGAAGGCTGCGTCGATGAGCACTTTCGTCGCGCCGTGGGCGGGAAGGTATTGGGCCCATACGGGTGGGGCAACGTCGAACATGACGTTCTGGGCGATCCCGACGTCGATGAAGGGCAAGGCAACGATGAGGTATAGGCCACCCAGCCTGCCGGCGAGCATGCCGACGATCACGCCGATCATTCCGTAGGTGAGTGCGATGAGCACGTTGGCCGCGATGAACGGACCCCATTGTTGGGGGGTGAAGTTGATCGCGGTGACGCCTAACGACACTCCGGTGACGAGGAGCGCGACGCCCCAGATGATGCCGATACGAGCGGCAAGGACCTCCGGCGTGCGGAAACCGGCGAGCACGAGCCGTCGGTCGGCTTGGGCGGAGCCCAGGACCACGAAGAGTCCGGCGACGCCGGCCAGGAACGCGATGGTGATCGGGACCATGATCGCACCGTGGACGCGCGTCATGGAGACAACCTTCAGCGCGATGTGACCAGCATCGCTCAGCCGGATCGGCGCGGGTTGGTCGGGCGTGATGACGAACGACAACGAGATGAACGCAGCTGGGGTGACCGCGAGCAGTACCCAAGTGACGATGTTGCGGCGGTATTGGCGGAATGCGTACCTGAGGGCGGTGCCGGCGCTGGCAAGTCCATCAGGAATATGGCTGCGGTGGTCGGGCGCGATCGGACGTGTGCTCCGCACGAGCAGCCACGCGCCGAGCGCGACGGCGCCGACGGTCCACGCCAGCGAAATCGTAAGGTCCTCGGTTGCGGTGGAATGGCCCGAGGCGATGCCCAGGGTAACCAGCGTCGGGAAGTGCGTCGGGAAGACCCGCAACACGAGGCTGTGGCTGGCCGAGAATCCTGGCCCCAGGAACATGTCGAACATCCAGATGGACAACACGATGAGGGATCCATTGAGTTCGTCGCGCGCCAGGGCGCCTACGGCCGTGCCGATTCCGAGGTAGATGAGCGCGAACATGAACGTCGCGCCGACGGCTCGAGGCACGTCGTGGATTCCGGCCCGCAACGCGAGCGCGCCGAGCGCTCCGACGGTCGCCACCGTTGCCAACGAGAGGCTCGCGAGGAGGCGGGCGGAGACCACGGCCCGGGTTCCCGATCCCGCCGCCGCCAGGCGGCGGTCGGCGTCGCGAGAACTGGTGACTTGGAAGAAGGCGCCGATGCCTGCGAGCAGGGCGGCAGCCCAGCCGGCAGTGGCTGCTTCGACCGACCCGAAGTTGGCGAGACCGCCGAGGATGTCGGCAAACTTCACGATGACTCCGGCGGAGAGCGTCACGAACACGACCGGGACGACGAGCAACAACACGAGGTTGAGGGGTCGACGCGCGTAGTCGCGCAGGAACGCGAAGCTCAGCGCTCCACTCATCGCTCGACCGCTTTGCCGTCGCGGAGATCGACGATGCGATCGAAGCGTTGCTCGTCGGCGATGAAGTGACTGATGATGAGCAGCGTCCGGCCGGCGGCGCGTCGTTCGGCGGTGGTGTCCCAGAACCGCAGGTAGGTCTCCCAGTCGAACCCGGCGTAGGGTTCGTCCAACAGCAGGAGATCTGGTGCGTGCATCATCGCGAGGCCGAGGTTGAGCTTGGCGCGCGTCCCCCCGGAGAGATCTTCGACCCGGGCGTTCGCCCAGCGGCCGTATCCGAACGTGTCGTAGTGGTCTGCCCGCGCCGAATCAATCGTCGACGGGGTGAGCCCGTACGCTTTGCCGAACAACTCGAAATGTTCGTCGCAGGTCAATCGTTCATAGAGCACCGGCTGCTGGGGGCAATAGCCGAGTGTCCCGGATCGGGTCAAGGTGCCGCCATCGCGTCTGAGCGCACCGACCAGGATCTTCATGAGCGTTGACTTGCCGGAGCCGTTCTCGCCTGCGAGACCGACGATCTCTCCCGGACGCAACTCGAGGTCCGCACCGTTCAGGACTGGCAGCGTCTGGCGATGCGGCCACACGCCACGCCGGAAGCTCTTGACGATCCCGGACGCTGCGAGCAGCGCGGCTCGTTCGGACTTACCCGCCGGCGTGGCGCCACCGTTGGGGGTTCCGGTCTCGTTGGTCATGGTGACCCTTCTGCTTTCGCTCACGCGGGCGGTGTCGTGAGCTGCTCACGCGCGCAGGAGCCGATCGATCGCGCTCATAGCCTCGGCGATTTTCTCATCGCCATGGTCGGGCTCGGATTCGACGGCGGCGCGGACACATGAGCCGAGGTGTTCGTCGAGCAAGCCCAGACCAACGCGCCGCAGCGCGCTCGTCACCGCCGAGATCTGGGTCAGGACGTTGATGCAGTATTCGTCGGACTCGATCATCCGAGCGATTCCCCGCACCTGTCCTTCGATCCGGCCGAGCCGCTTCAGGTAGTCGTCACGATTGATGGTGTAGCCGGACATCTCACCTCTCCGGGCGCTTGTAGGCGCGACGCTCAGCGCGTCACGAGCTTTCGGTTGCTGCGTGCACCAGACCAGTCTGCTATTCCTGTACCCCGTATGGGTAGGGACCTTCGGCCCTATTGCTGTTCCGAGGGGATGCATACGCTCCGAACCAGAGAGTGATGGTCCAACGAGCGCCGAGGAGCCGATCGATGGGAGTCGCCGAACTGCTGGTGTTGATATTCGGTATCGCGCTTTGCGGGTTCCTGTGGTGGTTCTTCTTCGGTCCCAAACAGGCTCGACGGGCCGATGTCCACGGCGATCTGCAGGAAGTGGACGTGACCGTGAAGGGCGGCTACTCCCCCGATCGGATCCGCGTCCGACAAGGAGTCCCGCTCCGCCTCAACTTCGATCGTCAGGAAGCCGGTGACTGCACCTCGCGGGTCGTCTTCGCCGATTTCGGTGCCTCCAAGTCACTGCCCGCATTCAAAAAGACGAGCCTGGAGTTCACTCCCGACAAGGTCGGCGAGTTCGACTTCGCCTGCGGGATGAACATGATCCACGGCACCCTCGTGGTCGAACCCGAAGCGATCGGCAGCCAACAGGAAACGGAGACACACCAGCCCGTCGCCCAGGCAGTGGGTGTCGGCCCGACTACGGATGCGACCGTCTCGACCGATCAGGTCGAGTTCCGGGTCAGCGGGATCTCGTGTGCATCGTGCGTGGCCAAGATCGAATCCGCGCTCGACGGGATTCCCGGCGTTGATCGCGCCGATGTGAGCTTCGGGACCGAACGGGCCACGGTGGAGTTCGACCCCACGCAGGTTTCACCCGAACGGATGCAGGCCGTCGTCGCCGATGCCGGGTACCGGCTGGTACCTCGCGACGCGCCAGGTTCTGTCGCGACTGAGGATCACGAGGCCGCGGAACGCCGTGCGGAGATCGCCGATCTGACGAGACGCATGCTCGTCGGCGCCGTGTTGACCGTGCCGGTCGTGTTCTCGGTGATGGCAGTCGACCTCTTCGGCGCGACGTGGATCCCCGACCTTCTCTTGAACCGGTGGTTCCAGCTCGCCTTGATCACGCCCGTCATGTTCTACAGCGGCTGGCCGATCCACCGCACCGGTTGGCTGACCCTGCGGCACCGCACCGCGGACATGAACAGCCTCATCACTATCGGTACGACCGCCGCGTTCAGCTACAGCCTCCTCGTCACGATCGCGCCCTCGCTCTTCCCCCAAGACGTGCGCGAGGTGTACTTCGAGGCCGTCGGGGTCATCATCACCCTGATCTTGCTCGGTCGCCTCTTCGAGGTTCGGGCCAAGGCCGGAACCGGCGAAGCAATCCGCAAGCTCATCGGCCTCCAAGCCCGCACCGCCACCATCATCCGCGACGGAGTCGAAGTCGAGGTGCCGGTCGAGACGGTCGTCCCCGGCGACACGGTGATGGTCCGACCCGGCGAGAAGGTCCCGGTCGACGGCGTGATCGTCGACGGCCGATCGACCATCGACGAGTCGATGGTGACAGGCGAATCGATCCCTGTCACCAAGGCGATCGGCGACCCGGTCGTCGGCGCCACCATCAATCAGACCGGCGCGTTCCGACTCGAAGCCACCAATGTCGGCGCCGACACGATGTTGGCCCAGATCATCAAACTGGTCGAGCAGGCCCAGGGCTCGAAAGCCCCGATCCAACGTTTGGCTGACCAGGTGTCGTCCTACTTCGTCCCCGGGGTCATGTTCATCGCCATCGCGACGTTCACGACATGGTTCATCGTCGGCCCGGCACCGGCGCTCACCCTGGCCCTCGTCGCGGCCGTATCGGTGCTGATCATCGCCTGCCCGTGTGCACTCGGTCTGGCGACGCCACTCTCGATCATGGTCTCGACCGGCAAGGGCGCCGAACACGGCGTCCTGATCCGCTCGGCCGAGGCCCTCGAAACCGCCCACAAGATCACCACGATCGTGTTGGACAAGACCGGCACGATCACCCGCGGTCAACCGGCCCTCACCGACGTCGTTCCATCGGCGGGTATCGACGAGACCGAACTCCTCCGGCTCGTGGCATCCGCCGAGCAATCCTCGGAGCACCCGCTCGCCCAAGCCATCGTCACCGGCGCACGCGAGCGGGACATCGACCTCGTCGAAGCGAGCGACTTCGACTCGATCACCGGGAAGGGCATCCGTGCAGTCGTCGACGGCCACGAGGTACTGATCGGGAATCGACGGCTCTTGGACGACGCCTCGATCGACACCGACAGTTTGGGCGCCGAGATGGATCGGCTGGCAGAAGCGGGCCGCACGCCGATGCTCGTCGCGCTCGACGGCCGACCCGGTGGAGTGATCGCAGTGGCTGACACGGTGAAGGAGGAATCCGCCGCCGCGATCGCTGCGCTTCGTGATCTTGGCATCACCGTGGCGATGATCACCGGCGACAACGCCCGCACCGCCGCCGCGATCGCCCGTCAGGTCGGTGTCGAACGAGTCCTCGCTGAAGTCCTCCCGGAACACAAGGCGCTCGAAGTGCGCCGCCTGCAAGACGAAGGCGGCGTCGTCGCGATGGTCGGAGACGGAATCAACGACGCTCCCGCTTTGGCGCAGGCCGATGTCGGATTCGCGATCGGTACCGGCACCGACGTCGCCATCGAATCGTCCGACATCACGCTCATCTCGGGTGCTCTCGACGGCGTCGTCACCGCCATCACGCTCAGCCGGTCCACGATGCGCAACATTCGCCAGAACCTGTTCCTTGCGTTCGTCTACAACGGCGTCGGGATC
>JBBSBA010000019.1:0-41511 GCA_038251725.1 Actinomycetales bacterium | reverse complement strand
CGGCGCGGCCGGAGGTGGGGAGCGAGGCGAAGGAGAATTCCTCGGCGACGATGGTCCGGAGGGCGATGCCGGCGGTCGGTTCCGATACGACCGGGGTGTCGACGAGCGCGGTGCGCCGACGCAGTTCGCCGGCATCCTCCCGGCCGTCGACGAGCACTCGTCCGGAGTCGGCCCGGATGCGTCCGGCCAGCAGCAGTGAGACCAGCAATGGACGCTCATCCGTCTGCACGGCGATCGCCACCGGCGTCGGCCCGTCGACGACGAGGTCGAGGGCGGGCACGGCGGCAGCGAGCCCGCTGCCGATGGCGGCCCGGTCGAGGCTGACCCGCATCAGTTGTCGTCCTGTTCGTCGGTCTGATCCGGGTGGGTCGCCGGCCAGGCCAGCTCCGGGCGGGATGCGATGAACGTGCCGGCCTCACGCCAGCCGAGTCCGACCACGCCGAGGGCCATCAGCATGGTCAGGCGGTCGCCCTCCCGGGCCGTGAGCGGATGCCTGGTGGCATCCTCGAGCACGACGAGCGCGGTGTCTTCAACCAGCCGGGCGAGACGGTCGGAGGCGAGGTCCTGACGCATCGATCCATTTGCCTGTCCGTGGACGATCGCGTCGCGCACATCGCGCCGGATCGCGCCGAGCGTGCCGGCGGTGTGCGAGGCGAGCGGGCCGCGCACGGCCACGACGGCCATGACGCGAACGCTCTCCACCTCGCGCCACAGGGTGGATGCGATGAGGGCCAGGCGGGTGAGCGGATCGGGGTGCGTGACCGATTCGAGAGACGTTGCCACACGGCGCGCCCCCGCGGTCACGAGCTCCCGGAGCAGCTCATCGCGATTGGCGAAATGACCGTAGACGGAGCGCCGGCTGAGGCCCGCCTCGGTGGCGACGGCCTCGAGCGATGCGCCCGGGTCGCGATTGAACACGATCCGTGCGGCGGCGAGCAGCGCCTCGCGATTCTCGGTCGCGTCCCGGCGCGGTGCGCGGGCGGGTGAGGGGAAGGTCATGCCCTCATCGTAATAACTTGCACAGTACCGTGCAAGTTATTGCACGGTGGGGCCAGGATCACCGCCGTGCCGCGGATGGCAGGTGAGAAGCGATCGGATAGTATTGGCGTTCATCCCCGTTTGACGTAAGGATCGGCCATGCCCGCAATCGTGCTCATCGGCGCCCAATGGGGCGATGAAGGCAAGGGGAAGGCCACCGACCTTCTCGGCCCCCGTGTCGACTACGTCGTCAAGTTCAACGGCGGCAACAACGCCGGCCACACCGTCGTCGTCGGTGACGAGAAGTACGCCTTGCACCTGCTTCCCTCTGGCATTCTGAGCCCCGGAGTCGTGCCGGTGATCGCCAACGGCGTCGTCGTCGACATCGAGGTGCTGTTCGAGGAGCTCGACGCGCTCTCGAGTCGTGGCGTCGACGTGTCCCGTCTGCTCGTCTCCGCGAACGCCCACGTGATCACCCAGTACCACCGCACGCTCGACAAGGTGACCGAGCGCTTCCTCGGCACGCGTCAGATCGGCACCACGGGGCGCGGAATCGGACCGGCGTACGCCGACAAGATCAACCGCGTCGGCATCCGCATCCAGGACCTGTTCGATGAGAACATCCTGCGGCAGAAGGTCGAGGGTGCCCTCGACCAGAAGAATCACCTGCTGGTGAAGGTCTACAATCGCCGCGCGATCGGGGTCGAGGAGGTCGTCGCCGACCTGCTCTCCTACGCCGATCGTCTGCGCCCGATGGTCGCCGACACCGGCCTGGTGCTCAACCAGGCGCTCGACGCCGGCAAGACCGTGCTTTTCGAGGGCGGCCAGGCCACGATGCTCGATGTCGACCACGGCACCTATCCGTTCGTCACCTCCTCCAATGCCACCAGCGGCGGCGCCGCCACCGGATCCGGCGTCGCGCCCAACCGGATGCAGCGCGTCATCGCCGTCGTCAAGGCGTACACCACGCGCGTCGGTGCCGGCCCGTTCCCCACCGAGCTCTTCGACGACGCGGGTGAATTCCTCCGCTCACACGGCTTCGAATTCGGAACCACGACCGGCCGTCCACGCCGCTGCGGCTGGTACGACGCCCCCATCGCGCGCTACTCGGCCCGCATCAACGGGGTAACCGACTTCGTGCTCACCAAGCTCGACGTGCTCACCGGACTCGCCACCATCCCGGTCTGCGTCGCCTACGAGGTCGACGGGCTGCGGGTGGACGAGGTGCCCGTGTCGCAGTCGGACTTTCACCACGCGGTTCCGATCTACGAGGAGTTCCCCGGCTGGGACGAGGACATCACCAAGGCCCGCGCGTTCGAGGACCTGCCGAAGAACGCCCGGGACTATGTGCTCGCCCTCGAGACCATGAGCGGCGCGCGCATCTCGGCCATCGGTGTCGGTCCCGACCGCGAAGCGATCGTGGTGCGTCACGACCTGGTCGACTGACCGGCCGACACGTGATCAGACGACGCTGAAGCCGTCGGGCAGCGCGGAGCGGCCAGTCAACGCGAGCAGCACATCCTCGCCGGAGCCGCGCTTCACCGCGACGGCAGCGGCGAGCACTGCGGCATCCGACACCGCCGCGAGCGGCAGCGAATGGGCGATGCCGGTCGCCCGCGACAGATCGATCGTGTGCACCACCAGCTCGAAGACGCGGGTGCGCAGGTATTCGTCGAGTTGGATGCCCATGCCCCCGATCGACACGAGGCGGTTCGAGGGTTCTGCCGCGATGGCCCTGCGGGTGCGGGCCAGGGCGCTGGCGACCTGCCCGGCCGGGTCTTCCCCGAGCCACACGCCGGCCTCGACACCGCGTTCCTCCACCGCGCTCGCGTCGGTGAACTTCAGGTACATGCTGGCGTAATAGGCCTCGGCGGAGGGGATCGTCACGTCGCCAGGCTCCTCCTGGGAGAGGTAGGCCTCCACGGTGAGGATGGCGCGGGCCGTGTGCCCGGCCAGGCTGCGAACCGTCCACGAGCCCAGGCCGGGTTGGCTCCACTGGTCGTCGGCGATCTCGCCGAGCATCGCGACGAACGCCGTGGCCGAGTGGGAGAACATTGCTCTGTGGGTCACACATACCATCGTGACACCGCGCCCTGCCAGACTGGGCAGCGTGACCGCGACACGCCCCGAACCCACACCCCTCACCGGCCGATTCATTCGGTTGGAGCCGCTGCGTCGCGAACACCTGCGGGCGCTATTCGCGGCGATCGGGCATCCGGTGGTCTTCGCCGGGGGCTTCGCCGGCGGCCCCGACGGCTATCGGGACACGGAGGCCGGCTTCGCCGCGTGGGCGGAACACTACTACCAATGGGACGACGGAAACGCCTACGCTGTCTTCCTCGTCGGCGGTCCGCACGACGGAACGCTGGTCGGTTCCAGCACCCTCGGCGACTTCGAGCCGCAGGCGGAGGCCGCCCACATCGGCTGGACGGCCTACGACCCCCGCGTCTGGGGCACCGCCGTGAACGCGGAGGCCAAGCTGCTGCTGCTCGGTCTCGCCTTCGATCGCGGTTTCGGGAGGGTGAAGATCCAGGCCGATGCGGCCAACGAACGGTCGCGCGCCGCGATCACCGGAGTAGGGCTCGACGAGCGCGTCGGGACAGGTACCCTCGGTACATGCCCGAAGATCTCGATCCCGCCGCCCGGTTGCTCAGTCTCCGCCAGAGCATCGATAACGTCGATGCGGCTCTCGTGCACCTGCTCGCCGAACGATTCAAGTTCACCCAGCAGGTGGGGCGCCTCAAGGCGGCGAGCGGACTGCCGCCGGCCGATCCCTCACGCGAACTCGAACAGATCACCAAGCTCAAGACGCTCGCGGCCGAGTCCCATCTCGACCCGGCGTTCGGCGAGAAGTTTCTCAACTTCATCATCGCCGAGGTCATCCACCAGCACGAGCAGATTGCCAGCACCGGTTCGATCTCCACCCAGTCCTGATGGGCTGAAAACCGGGCGCGCCTACGGCGCCAGACGATCGCCTCAGTGGCCGACGACCGGCCCGAAGTGCTGCGGCAGGGTGCCGCGATGCGTGGCGAGCAGTTCGTCGAAGGAGATGGTGAACTGGTCCTGCACCTCGAGGTCACCCCCGGCATCCGTGACGCCGACGCGAAGCACGGGCACGCCGCGTCCCTCGCAGAGCCCGACGAAGCGCACGTCGTCCTCGCGCGGAACCGACACGATCGCCCGGGCGCCAGACTCGCTGAAGAACGCGGCCGTCGCGTCGAGCCCGTCGCGTTCCATCAGCTCGCTGATCCACAGTCGCGCGCCGACCCCGAAGCGCAGAATCGATTCGGAGACCGCCTGGAGCAGGCCGCCGTCCGAGAGGTCGTGCGCCGAGGCGATGATGTTCTGGTCGGAGCCCGCCTTGATGAGCCCCGCGAGCGCCTGTTCGGCCGGGAAGTCGACCACGGGCGGGAGTCCGCCGAGGTGCGAGTGCACGACGTCGGCCCAGGCCGATCCGTCGAGCTCGTCGCGCGTGATGCCCAGCAGGTAGATGTTGTTGCCCTCGTCCTGCCAGCCCGACGGGACGCGGTCAGCGACGTCGTCGATCACGCCGAGAACGGCGACGACGGGCGTCGGATGGATCGGTACATCGCCGGTCTGGTTGTAGAAGGAGACGTTGCCGCCGGTGACGGGGATCTCGAGTTCGAGGCATCCGTTCGCCAGCCCCTCGACGGCCCGGGAGAACTGCCACATGACCTCGGGGTTTTCCGGCGAACCGAAGTTGAGGCAGTCCGACACGGCGACCGGGGTTGCGCCGGTGACGGCGACGTTGCGGAATGCCTCGACCAGGGCGAGCTGGGCGCCGCGGTACGGGTCAAGCTGGGCGTAGCGGCCGTTCGCATCCGTGGCGACCGCGAACCCGAGTCCGGATTCCTCGTCGATGCGCACCATGCCACCGTCGTCGGGGAACGAGAGGGCGGTGTTGCCCATGACGTAGCGGTCGTACTGGTTGGTGATCCACTCCTTGGAGGCGAGATTGCCGCTGCCAAGCATGGCAAGGGCCTGGGCGTGGAGCTCACCCGGCGTGCTGGCGCGGGGGAGGGTCGCGGCGGTGTCCGCCTGCAGTGCATCGATCCAGGTCGGATAGGTGACCGGACGCGCGTACACCGGGCCGTCGACCGCGACGGTGCGCGGCTCCACGTTGACGATCTCCTCGCCATGCCAGTTGATGATGAGGCGGCCCGTGTCGGTGACCTCGCCGAGCACCGAGGTCTCGACGTCCCACTTCTCGACGACCGCCATGAAGCCCGCGAGCTTCTCCGGCGTGACGATCGCCATCATGCGCTCCTGGCTCTCCGACATGAGGATCTCCTCGGCCGTGAGGGTCGGATCGCGCAGCAGCACCTTCTCTAGTTCGATGAACATTCCGCCGTCGCCGTTGGAGGCGAGTTCCGAGGTGGCGCAGCTGATGCCGGCGGCCCCGAGGTCCTGGATGCCCTCGACGAGCTCCTGCTGGAACAACTCGAGGCAGCACTCAATGAGCACCTTCTCGGCGAACGGGTCGCCCACCTGCACGGCTGGCCGTTTCGTCGGGCCGCCGGCGCTGAAGGAATCCGACGCGAGGATGGATGCCCCGCCGATGCCGTCCCCGCCGGTGCGCGCCCCGAAGAGCACGACCCTGTTGCCCACGCCGCGGGCGTTGGCCAAGTGCAGGTCTTCGTGGCGGAGCACGCCGACCGCGAGCGCATTGACGAGCGGGTTGGCCTGGTAGTTCGAGTCGAACCAGGTCTCGCCGCCGATGTTCGGCAGGCCGAGGCAGTTGCCATAGAACGAGATGCCGGCCACGACGCCGTGAACGACGCGCGCCGTGTCGGGGTCGTCGATCGCGCCGAACCGCAGGGCGTCCATGACGGCGACCGGGCGGGCGCCCATCGAGATGATGTCGCGAACGATGCCGCCGACGCCGGTGGCCGCGCCCTGGAATGGCTCGATGTAGGACGGGTGGTTGTGGCTCTCGATCTTGAAGGTGACCGCCCAGCCCTGGCCGACATCCACGACACCGGCGTTCTCTCCCATGCCGACCATGAGGTTCTCCCGCATCTTCGGCGTCGTCTTGTCGCCGAACTGGCGCAGGTAGATCTTGGAGGACTTGTAGGAGCAGTGCTCGCTCCACATCACGGAATACATCGCGAGCTCACCGCTCGTCGGGCGACGGCCGAGGATCTCGCGGATTCTGAGGTACTCGTCGTCCTTGAGGCCGAGGGCCCCGAAGGGCTGCTCCTTGTCGGGAGTTGCCGCGGCGTTCGAGACGGTGTCGACGGCGGAAATTATTGGGGTACTCACGGGCGCAAAGACTCCTGGATCGAGGGCGTGCCGGATGGCTCGATTCTACCGGTGTCGTCGGCTGCGCCTCGGCGCGAGAACGGGATCCGGCGTCACGCTGCCCGAGCGGGAGTGCAGCTGATCCGCCGGGCGCCGAGTCCCCAGGTGGGCTATTGGCTCCCCGCGTCGTTAGCCTTGGACGGCAGCGCACAACCGATGGGGAGGCACATGTTCGACTGGAAGTCCTGGCTGGAACTCGCGGTGGCCGTCGCCATCGCACTCGCGGCCGCCGGAATCGCCGCCTTCGTGACCTCGATGGTCCTGCGGCGGGTGGCGAAGCGCCGGGAGTGGCCTGAGGTGCTGCGCGGTCGGGCGCGACATCCGTTCCGCCTGTTGATCGGTGTGATTGCGGTCTGGGCCGCCGTGGACCTGACGCTTCCGAGTGCCGCACCGCTGCAGGCAATCAACCACGGGTTTCTCATCGTGGGCATCGCCGTCGGCACCTGGTTCGCCTCCGCACTCGTTGGCTTCGGAATCGGGTTGGCGATGGGCAAATACGGAACGGACGGTCCGGACAACAGGTTGCGGCTTCGGCTGCGGACGCAGCTGATCGTGGTGCGGCGCCTCGCAAGCGTCGTGATCGCGATCATCGGCATTGCCTCGATCCTGCTCACATTCCCGGGGGTGCAGGCGGTCGGCACAAGCGTGCTCGCCTCCGCCGGTGTCGTGAGCATCGTCGCCGGTCTCGCCGCCCAGTCGACCCTGGCGAACATCTTCGCCGGCGTGCAACTGGCGTTCAGCGACGCGATCCGGATGGAGGACGTGGTGATCGTCGCTGGTGAGTGGGGTCGCATCGAAGAGATCACCCTCACCTACGTGGTCGTGCGCATCTGGGACGACCGCCGGCTCGTTCTTCCCTCCACCCACTTCACGAGCACCCCGTTCGAGAATTGGACCCGGCACTCGACCGAACTGCTCGGATCGGTGGAGTTCGACCTCGATTGGCGGGTGAGCCCCGCGCAGATGCGGGAACGGCTCGACGAGATCCTCGCCAACGCTGTGCTGTGGGACGGTCGCACCGGGGTGCTCCAGGTGACGGATGCGGTCGGCGGTTTCGTCCGCGTCCGCATCCTGGTCAGCGCGGTCGACGCGCCGACCCTGTGGGACCTGCGCTGCCGGGTGCGCGAGGAGATGGTGGAGTGGGCGCACTCCAAGGCTCCGTCCGCGTTGCCCCGCACGCGCGTCCAGATTGTCGAACAGGAGCCCCGGCGTCGCTCCCGGGCCGGCGACAGCTCGACCGAGAAGGCCGGGCTCTTCACCGGCACCCCCGAGGCGGAGCAACGGGCGGGCGCGTTCACCGGCCAGCTGGAGACCGTGGATCCCGATGAGAGCTGATTAGCGCCTCGGAACTGCCGCTGCAGAGCAGGTGGATTTCCTCATTCACCGGGGCAGGTTTCTGAGTGCCGAGTGATCTCCGAGGCTGTGCCATGTGCGGTTGTGGTAGACCAAGGGCGCGGTGGAGGGATCCCCGATTCCCGTCCCGAGGGCATGGACGGCGACGACAGTCGACGTTCCGGCAGTCATCCGGTTGACGACTCGGCCGCGGATCCAGGCCGCCGCTGAGGGAAAGTACGGCTCGCCGGTGTCGAGTCGATCCCACAGCCGGGTGTCGGCGAATCGGTCGATCCCGCTTGTGGCGCACAGTTGCGCGATGGGCAGCTGCTCGACGCCCAGGAGGTGCACGACGACGGTGTCGGCCGCGGCAATGGTGGGGGCGCTGGATGACAGCTCGGAGAGCGAGAAGACGAGGAGGGCGGGCTCCACGCTGACCGAGAAGACGGAGGTCGCGGTGAGCCCCACGGGCCCGTTCCCGTTGTCGGCGGTGATGACCGCAACCCCGGCGGCGTGCTGCCGGAAGGCGGCCGTGAACGCGTCGCCGTCGAGTCCACCGGATGGGGCGAGGGTGGATCCGCCGGTCGTTGCCGTCATGCTCATCGCCGTTCCTCGTCATCGGTGCTTCTCCAGTGCGGTCCCGCTGCCACCGCGCCCGCGGTGTGAGGGCGATCACACACGGACCCGGCAAACGTAGGGCGAATCCGACCGCCGCAACCGTGTGTTTCGGACTGTTTCCGACTGTGTCGCCGTGTGTCCGACGCGTTTGCCAGCCGGCACGCGGGCCATGCACGATGGCCGGATGCCGAACCAGACACCCCCACGCCAGATCCGCTTCAACGCCTTCGACATGAATTGCGTCGCCCACCAATCGTCGGGAATGTGGCGTCACCCCGACGACCAGGCCTGGCGCTACAAGGACCTCAACTACTGGACCGAACTCGCCAAGCTCCTCGAGCGTGGCACCTTCGACGGCATCTTCATCGCCGACGTCCTCGGAACCTACGACGTCTACGGCGGCTCCAACGAGGCGGCGATCCGGCACGGCGCACAGGTGCCGGTGAATGACCCGGTGCTGCTCGTGTCGGCGATGGCTCACGTCACCGACAACCTCGGATTCGGGATCACCGCTGGCACCGCCTACGAGCACCCGTATCCGTTCGCCCGCCGCATGTCGACCCTCGACCACCTCACCAACGGCCGCGTCGGCTGGAACGTCGTCACCGGCTACCTGCCGAGCGCCGCCCGCAACATGGGCCACGACGACCAGCTCGAGCACGACGACCGCTACGACGTCGCCGACGAATACCTGGAGGTGCTCTACAAGCTCTGGGAGGGATCCTGGGAGGATGACGCGGTCCAGCGCAACCGCGCGACCGGGGTCTTCACCGACCCGGCCAAGGTGCACGAGATCGGGCACAGCGGCAAGAACTTCACCGTCCCCGGCATCCACCTCTCCGAGCCGTCGACCCAGCGCACGCCGGTGATCTACCAGGCCGGCGCGTCAGGCCGCGGCATTCAGTTCGCCGCCGGCAACGCCGAAGCGATCTTCGTCGCCGCCCCCACGAAAGCCGTGCTGGCGACGTCTGTCGCGAAGATCCGTGACGCGCTCGAGGCCGTCGGCCGCGACCGTTACTCGGCCAAGATCTACACCCTGCTCACCGTCATCACCGACTCCACCGAGGAGAGGGCGAAGGCGAAGCACGAGGACTTCCTGCGCTACGCGAGCGACGAGGGCGCGCTCGTGTTCATGTCCGGCTGGATGGGCATCGACCTGTCGCAGTACGACCTCGACGAACCGGTCGGCAACGTCACGAGCAACGCGATCCAGTCGGTGATCGCCAACTACGCCGAATCCGCTGCGAACGGTGAGGAGTTCACCGTCCGCGACATCGGCCGACTCGGAGCGATCGGCGGACTCGGGCCATACATCGTCGGCTCCGGCGAGCAGATCGCCGACCAACTCCAGGACTGGGTCGAAGAGACCGACGTCGACGGATTCAACCTCGCCTACGCGATCACCCCCGGCACCTTCGAAGACATCGTCGAGCACGTCATCCCGGTTCTCCGCGAACGCGGCGCCTACCCGGAGGCATACACCCCCGGTACGTTGCGCCAGAAGCTGCACGGGCGGGGCGACAGGCTGCCCGCTGAACACAAGGGCGCCACGTTCCGAATCGGCGGTACAGGGTCGACGTCACCACGCTGACCAAGCTCTGCGCGATTTGGCTCAATACGCCTACGCGGCGGCGGAGACGAGCGACGCGATCGCGCTCGTGAAGACGGTGAGCCCGTCGGTTCCGTTGCGCATGGCGAGGGCGGTGTCAGGGCCGAAGCCCTCCTCGGTCGCGTGCTCCGGATGCGGCATCAGGCCGACGACGTTGCCGCGCCGGTTCGTGATGCCGGCGATGTCATCGATGGAACCGTTGGGGTTCACGTCGAGGTAGCGGAACACGACGCGCCCCTCGCCCTCGAGCCTGGCGATCGTCTCGGCGTCGGCGATGAATCCGCCTTCGCCGTTCTTCAACGGGATGGTGATCTCGGCTCCGGCTGCGAACTGGTTCGTCCACGCGGTGTCGGTGTTCTCCACGCGGAGTCTCTGGTCGCGGCAGATGAAGCTGCCGTGGTCGTTGCGGATGAGGCCGCCCTCGAGCAGGTGGGCCTCGGTGAGCATCTGGAAGCCGTTGCAGATGCCGAGCACGGGCATCCCCTTGCCCGCGGCATCGATGACCTCGGCCATGATCGGGGAGAGGGAGGCGATGGCGCCGCAGCGCAGGTAGTCGCCGTAGCTGAATCCGCCGGGCAGCACGATCGCATCGACGCCCTTGAGGTCGTGCTCGCCGTGCCAGAGCGCCACCGGGGTCGCGCCAGCGAGGCGCACGGCGCGCTGGGCATCGCGGTCGTCAAGCGAACCGGGGAAGGTGATGACGCCGATCGAGGTCATGCCACGACCGAAATCGACACCACGTCTTCGATGACCGAGTTGGAGAACATGTGCTCGGCGAGCTCCGTGATCTCGGCGAGCACGGCATCCGTGGCCTCGTCGACGGTGACCTCGAAGCGCTTGCCGATGCGCACGCCCGTGATGGTGGACTTGCCGAGGCGGTGGAGGGCTCCGGCGACGGCCTTGCCCTGCGGGTCGAGAAGTTCGGCCTTGGGCATGACCTCGACGACGATTACGGGCACAATTCACTCCATGAGTTCGCCTGTGGGTGGATGCCCAGAGTCTACCGGAGTGCACGTTCCCGTGCTCCTCGCTAGCCGAGCTCGATCTCGACGCCGGCCCGCGCGGCCGTGGCGGCGATAAGGCGGGCGTTGACCTCATCCGGACCGGTGGCCCAGGCCGCGGCGGCGGCCACAGACTTGCCGAAGCGGATGTGCCGCTGGACCAGCCGCTGAATGCGGATGCGATCGTCGAGCCGAACGAAGAAGGTCACGTCGAGCAGGGGAGCGACCCGCTCCCAGCCGGCGGAATCGTGCAGGAGGTAGTTGCCCTCCACCACGATCACGCGTATCTCCGGCGGGATCACGATGGCTCCCGGCACGGGTTCCTCGGCCTCGCGGTCGAACCCGGGTGCGGAGACCGGACCGCCGGTGAACCGAAGCTCCTGCAGGGTGGTCACGAAGGCCTCAACGTCGAAGGTGTCGACGGCCCCCATCCGGTCGCGTCGGCCGAGCTCGGCGAGTCGAACCGTGGTCAGGTGGAATCCGTCCATTCCGAGCAGCATCGACGAGTCGAGCGCGTCGACGAGCAGCGCGCCGATGGTGGACTTGCCGGAACCGGGCGGCCCGGCGATGCCCACGATCACCCGCTCCGGTCGTTCCGGCACCCGCTCGGCCACCTCGGCGATCGTTCGGAGCGGCGTCATCCGCGGGCGAGGTCCCGCCGAAGCGGGGCCAGAAGGCGCAGCGGCACGGAGTCGACCACGAATTCTGCCCACTCCCGGTAGCCGGACGGGCCGGGATGGAACAGGTCGCTCGCCCAGAATGTCGGAGTGTAGGGCGGCGGCTTCGGCACCGCGAACACCCGGTCGAGCCCGCGAACGGCCTCGCGGGCGGCGTCGTCGAGGCTCGCCGCGTGCAGGGCGAGATTCCAGCGCAGGGGGCTGCGCAGGCTGCTGAAGCGATCGAACCGCGGCATCAGCGAGACCAGGATCAGGGCATCCGGGCTGGACGCGCGCAGCCGGCGCACGATCTCGCGCACGTCGCGAGCGAAGGCACGGCGGGAGCGCAGGCCGAGTGCGTCATTGGCGCCGATGGTGAGAAAGACCGCGTCGTAGGTCGCCGCCGTGGCCTCGGCCATGAAGCGTTCGAGGATGTCGCGGGAGGTCGCTCCGTTCTCTCCGAGCGCGGCCCACTGGGTTCCGCGGTCGAAGCGGTCACCGAACTCGTGGGCAAGACTGCCCGGCAGAGCCTCGCTCTGGCTGTCGGCACCGACCCCGGCCGCCGTCGAGTCGCCGAGCACGAGAAGGCGGATCAGGTCAGCACCCGGCAGCGATCCGTTCCAGGGAAGCGCCGCATCCGGCAGGCGCGGGATGCTCGCGCGCGCCTTTCGCGCCTGCACGAACAGCACCGGGGCGAGGGGTATGGCGGCGGCCCGGCTCAGGAGGTTCGGGCGGAAATTCATCACTCCAGCGATTTTAGGCTGCGCGCACCCGGCGGATTGCCAGAAATTCTTTCGTGCCGGGTGCATCCGATCGGGTCGTTGCGCCGGTAGTACCCGATAAGAGCATGACCAGCATGCTCGCGAATTGGAGCAGACAAGTGAAAACTCGAATCATGGCCGGCAGCGCTGCCGGTGCATTCCTACTCGTCGCACTCGCGGCACCGCTTCCGGCCTCGGCGGCCACGAACGCGCAGCTTTCCGTGCTGCATGGCGTGCCCGGAGTCACCGTCGACGTCTGGGTGAATGGAGCCCTCACCCTCGACAACTTCACCCCCGGTACCCTCGCGGGCCCCCTCAGCCTCGCCCCCGGCACATATTCGGTCGCGATCACCTCGTCGACGGCGACCTCCGCCACGGATGCCGTGGTCATCGGCCCGGTCGACCTCCCGCTCGCAGACGGTGGCAACTACACCGCCGTCGCGCACCTCTCGGCAACGGGCACCCCCACCGCCACCCTGTTCACCAATGACATCTCCAAAACCGCCGCAGGGCAGGGCCGTCTCACCGTTCGCCACGTGGCAGCCGCCCCCGCCGTCGACGTACTCGCGGGCGGATCTCCCGTTGTCAGTGGATTGACAAACCCCAATGAGCAGATCCTCAACCTCGCCCCGGCCACGGTCTCGGCGTCCGTCGTCGCGGCGGGCACGACAACTCCCGTGCTGCTCGGACCGGCGGACGTCGCCATCCAGGAGGGCGTGAACACCATCGTCTATGCCTACGGCAGTGCTGCGGACAGCACACTCGCCCTCGCGGTGCAGACCATCACCGGACTGCACACCCCACCGACGGGCGTTCCCGCCGGTGAGACCGGCGCGGCAGCACGCGCCGAATCGGCACAGACCCTGTCGACGATCGGCCTCGGGGCATTCGGGTTGCTCCTCGCCGCCGCCGCTGTGCTGGTAGTCACTCGCAGGAAGGTCGGGTCGCGCGCCTGACGGCGTCGCGCCTGAAGAGGAACCTGCAGTGAGAATGACGGGAAGGGCCGGTCTCGGCACCGTACTGGCGCTGTGCCTGGCCCTTCCCGCGCTCGCCGGTTGCACGGCAGCACCCGCACCGGTGGCGAAGCCGACCGCGTCGGCGACGCCAACCCCTCGACCGACGGCTCCCGACATCCCGAAGGCGGATGCCTCGCTCGGCAGCGTCTCGGTCGCCTCGGTCGTTGCACCCGTGCGCATCCGACTCGACAGGCTGGGCATCGACATGACGGTCACCGCCGAGGGGATCGACGCCAAGGGAGCCATGGCCCTTCCGGCCAACGCCGCCGACGCGGGGTGGTATCGCTACAGTCCCGGACTCGCGGCGAGCCAGGGCGCGACCGTGATTGCGGCCCACATCGATTCTTGGCACGACGGCATCGGCCCATTCAGCAAGCTCAAAAACGCTGCAGCGGGAGACACGATCACCCTGCTGGGCGAGGATGGTTCGACTGTCGCCTACACGGTGACCGAACTGCGGCAGGTCGGAAAGATCGACGCCCCGATGGCAGAGGTCTTCGAAACCGCCGGCGCACCGCGTCTCACCCTGGTGACCTGCGGCGGCGTCTTCAACTCGAAGACCGGGCACTATCTCGACAACGTCATGGTCACGGCGACCCCGGTCACCGCGGCGCCCGCGGGCAATTGACTATTCGCGATCCGAGATATTCCCTCCGAGGGCGGGCGGGACTATGTTGAACGACAACAGAGTCTCTCCTCCCGGCAACCGTTCCTCGCCGGCCGGCGTCAGGATCCCCGTGTCTGACCTGCTCCAGAACCGCGACGAGTCGTCTCTCGTCGCGAGCTTCAAGGCGGGTGATGAGCGGGCCCTCGCCACCGTCTACGAGAGATGGGCGCGACTGGTCTACGGATTGTCGATGCGCTCACTGGCCAACGTCGCTGACGCCGAAGATGTGACCCAGCGCGTATTCGTGTCCGCCTGGCTCGGAAGGGCGACCTTCGATCCCGAGCGGGCGCGCCTGTCGGCCTGGCTGGTGGGCATCACCAAGCACACGATCGCGGATGCGCACGAGCGGCGGGCGCGCGATCGCCGCGATCGCGAGGCCCTCATCCAGAGTCTCGACTGTGAGGTCACGGACTGGCCCGACGCTCTCGCCGAGCGGCTCGTGGTGGCGGATGCGCTCGCCGACCTGCCGGAGATGCCGAGGCAGATCATGAGATTGGCGTTCTACGATCGGCTCACGCACACGGAGATCGCCGAAAGACTGAGCCTGCCACTGGGCACGGTGAAAAGTCATATCCGCCGAAGTCTCGACCGGCTACGCACCAGATTGGAGGTGAGCGACGATGAGTGACAGCACAATTCCGGATCCCGGGCACAGTGACCCCGACATCCTGGCCATGATGGCCATGAGCGAGCCCGATATCCCGCTCGCCGACGAACTCCATGTGCAGGACTGCCCCGAGTGCCTCGAGGAGCTGAACAGCCTGATGCGGGTGACGACCCTGGCCCGCTCCGGCTCGCCGCTAGAACATCCGCTCGACGCGCCGGGACCGGCAGTCTGGGGATCGATCAGCCGCGCGCTTGGTCTCGCTGCCGACGTGATGCCCGCCCCGTTCGAGACCGCGGCGGCCTTCGAGACTGCGGCTTTGTTCGAGCCGGAACCCGCTCTCCCGATCGCCTCCCGATCGTCCGGGCGCGTTCGCCGCACCCATCGTCGCCGACGCCGGCTGCTCGTGAGTGCGCTTGCGGTGGTCGTGTCGGCCGGGGCGATTCTCATTGCGACGACCGTGCTTGCTCCGAAGTCGGAGGTGCCCAAGCCGACGGTGCTCGCCGAGGCACGCCTCAAGGCCCTTCCCGATTGGACCGGCGCCTCCGGCGAAGCTGTGGTCGAGAAGACGGGATCGGAACGGCAGATCGTCGTCACCGTCTCGGAGCCGCGGCCCGTCCCCGGCTATCGTGAGGTCTGGCTCATCTCCAGCAACCTCACCAAGATGATCAGCATGGGCGTGCTCGTAGGCACGGAAGGCAGCTTCACGATCCCCGCCGATGTGAACCTCGCCGACTATCCGATCGTGGACGTCTCGAGCGAGAAGCCGGACGGCAACCCGGCGCACTCGGGAGACTCGATCGTGCGCGGCACGCTCTAGGCAGTTACGCGAATGCCGCGGTCACGTGGATCACGTTCGCCCAGGGGTCGTCGAAGCTGAGGGTCTTCCCGTCGTGACGGGTCGCGATGCCGTGGTGCAACATCCGCTCGCCGAGGGACCCGAGATCGTCTTGGCCGGGTACGACGATGTCGACCTGTCCGAGTCCGAGGGTGCGGCCGCGGCGGCCAGCCCCGGCACTGTTCCAGGTGTTCATGGCCATGTGGTGGTGGTAGCCACCGGCGCTCACGAAGAGCGCTGAGCCTTGGAACACGGTGGTCTGCTCGAATCCGAGGCGATTCACATAGAACTCGCGTGCCGAATCGATGTCACCGACCGCGAGGTGGACGTGCCCGACGACGGCCTCGCCGAAGTTCGGCGCCTCCACCGCTTCGGCGGTCAGGTGCTCCTGCAGAAACGCGTTCGGGTCGAGGAAAAGTGTCGACATCTCAACCTGGCCGTGAACCCAGCTCCATTCGGCACGGTCGCGATCCCAGTACAGCTCAACGCCGTTGCCCTCCGGATCGGTGAAGTAGAAGGCCTTGCTCACCAGGTGGTCAGAGCTGCCGGTGAAGGTGCCCGGCGCCTTCGTGGCTACCGAGTAGACGGATGCCGCGAGTGCGGCCTCCGAATCGAAGAGGATGGCCGTGTGGAACAGCCCGGCGTCGCGAGGGCTCGCCCGCACCAGCTCGGGGGCGGCACGCAGGATGATCAGCGGGGTCGTGCCGCGACCGAGAGTGACGGTGTCGGCGGTGGAGGCCAGCACGCTCAGCGCCACCGCATCGCGGTAATACGCGGTCATCGCGTCGAGGTCCGCGACGAGCAGGGTCACCGTGCCCATCGAGGTGTCGGCGGCGAGGAGTTCTCTGGCAGTCATGTCAGTACCAATTTAGTTGACGCTACAAGTATTCCGCAACGCCCGATCCCGCGCTCATTCCGCGGCGGGCACGGATCTCTTTCCCACCACCTCAACGTGGATCTCGGCGGTCAGTCCTTCGATCTTCGTCGTGAGGTCGGCGATCTGGCGCGTCAACACCGTGTTGTCGCGCAGCTCCTGCTCGGTTGAGGCGAAGTCGTGGTCGGCCTTCACCTGCTGGAACGCCGCCTGCCGGTTCTGGCCGATCATCACGAAAGTGGACAGGAAGATCGCCTCGAGCGACACCACCAGGGTGAGGGTGGGCCATGGGCTCTTCTCAAACACGAGCATCCACACCGCGAACAGCGCGATGTGCGCGTAGACGAAGCGCATGGAGCCGGCGAAGGCGGTGATCGCATCGGCAACGCGTAACTGGATGCTCGCGCCGCGGAGCCTGGCTTCCACCAACACCGACGGATGATGCGTCTGTCCGTCGGCGAGAAGTCGACGCGGAACGAGGTGTGGATGGGCGTGTATCGGAGTCGGGGCTGTCATAACTGAATGAAACCACCGAACGCGCCGATTCCGGGCGATCCGCCACGTCGATGTGACGGCGCGGCGCCGCAGGGCATGCCCGTTACGCGCCGGTGAGCCGCTCGATCAACTCCCGGTAGCGGGCGGCGGTCTGGGCGACGATCTCGTCGGGAAGCTCCGGCGGTGTGCCCTGCATGGTCCAGTGGGCGCTCAGCCAGTTGCGTACGATCTGCTTGTCGAAGCTCGCGAGCCGGTTCGGTCCGCCGGCGGCATAGAGCTCCGCATCCCAGTAGCGCGAACTGTCGCTCGTCAGCACCTCGTCGGCGAGGGTGATCATGCCGTTGTCGTGGTTCGCGCCGAATTCGAACTTGGTGTCGGCGAGGATCACGCCGCGGGATTCCGCGATGGCCGAGGCGCGCGAGAAGATGTCGAGGCTCAGCGCGCGCAGCGCCTCGGCGACCTCGCGGCCGACCAGCTCGACGGTGCGCTCGAACGAGATGTTCTCGTCGTGCTCGCCCATCGGGGCCTTCCAGGCGGGGGTGTAGATCGGCTCGGGCAGGCGGTCGCCGTCGCCGAGCCCGGCGGGCAGTGCCACGCCGCACACGCTCTGCGTCTGCTGGTATTCGAGCCAGCCGGAGCCGGACAGGTAACCGCGCACCACGCATTCGATCGGGAACATGTCGAGGGTTCGGGCGAGCATCGCCCGCCCGACCACGTCATCCGGAATCAGATCGCGTACCGTGTCGCCGCGCAGCTCGTGGTCGGCGACGAGGTGATTCGGGATGCCGATCAGCCGGTCGAACCACCACAGGCTCAGCGTGGTGAGCAGTTCGCCCTTGCCCGGAATGCCCGGGGACAGCACGTGGTCGAACGCGCTCACGCGGTCGCTCGCCACCATGAGAACCCGCTCGGCGTGCTCGAGGTCGGCGACGCCGTTCTCGATGTACAGGTCGCGCACCTTGCCGGAGTAGGCGTGGGTCCAGCCATCCGCTGTCAGGTCGAGCGTGCCGGGGGCGGTCATTCGGCCACCGCCAACGCTATGTCGGTGCGGTACTGGCCGCCCTCGAGCCGGATGCCCGCCAGTGCGCGATAGGCGCGGGATCGGGCCTCGGCGAAGTCGACGCCGGTGGCGACCACGCTGAGCACGCGACCGCCGGTGGCCACGAGTGTGCCGTCGGAGTGCGCTGTTGCCGCGTGGGCGACCGTGACGCCGTCGATGGCGAGCGCCTCGTCGACACCGGTGATGACGCGGCCGGTGATCGGGGTCTCCGGGTAGCCCTCGCTCGCCAGCACGACCGTGACGGCGACGTCGTCCGAAAACTCGGGGCGGGGCAGGCCGCCGAGTTCCCCGCTCGCGGCGGCGAAGAGCAGGCCGCTCAGCGGGGTGATGAGGCGGGGGAGCACCACCTGGGTCTCCGGGTCGCCGAAACGCGCGTTGAACTCGATCACGCGGATGCCGCCGGCGGTGATGATCAGCCCGCAGTAGAGCAGGCCGATGAACGGTGTCTGCTCCTCGGCGAGCGTGCGTATGGTCGGGATGGCGACGGTGTCGATGACCTCGTCGACGAAGCCGTCACTCAACCAGGGCAGCGGCGAGTAGGCGCCCATGCCACCGGTGTTCGGGCCCTCGTCGTTGTCAGAAAGTCGCTTGTAGTCCTGGGCGGGCTCGAGCGGCAGCACGTTGTGGCCGTCGCTGAGCAGAAAGAGGGAGACCTCCTGGCCGTCGAGGAACTCCTCGACGAGCACGGTTCCGTGCTGGAGCCAGTATTCGGCGTGGGCGATCGCCGCATCGCGATCGCTCGTCACGAGCACGCCCTTGCCGGCGGCGAGCCCATCGGCCTTCACCACGTAGGGGGCGCCGTAGGAGTCGACGGCGAGAATCGCCTCGTCGAGGGTGCCGGCCCGGACCGCTCGCCCGGTGGGCACGCCGGCCCGATCCATGATCCGCTTGGCGAAGGTCTTGCTGCCTTCGAGCTGGGCGGCGGCCTTGCCCGGGCCGAAGACGGCGATGCCGCGCTGTCGCAGTCGGTCGGCCACGCCGGCGACGAGGGGGGCCTCCGGTCCGATGATCACCAGCTCGATGTCGTTCTCGAGGGCGAACTCGGTGACGATTGCCGGATTGCTGGGGTCGAGGGCGATGACCGGCACGTCCGTCGCGATGCCGGCATTGCCGGGCGCCGCGATGATGTCGTGCCGCGCGCTCTCGCGCAGGAGTGCGGTGATGATGGCATGCTCGCGAGCACCGGAGCCGAGGACGAGGATTCTCACTGGGCAAGCGTACCCACAGGCGCGGCCCTCGGCACGCCCGGGAGCAGGCCGCCCATCGGGACACGGCCGGCGTGGATCGTCGGCGCCGGCACGTGCCAAGCTGGGCCGATGACCCCACGACACACTCTGCTCGCCCTGCTCGTGGTCTCGATCTGGGGTCTCAACTTCGTCGCGATCGATATCGGTCTCGCCGACGTTCCGCCGCTCGTGTTTCTCGCGATGCGCTTTGTGCTCGTGGCCATTCCGGCCGTGTTCTTCATCCCGCCGCCCGCGATCGGCTGGCGCAACATCCTGCTGATCGGGGCGTTTCTCAGTCTCGGCCAATTCGCGCTGCTCTACCTCGGCCTTGGCCTCGGCATGCCGCCGGGGCTCGCGTCCCTGCTGCTGCAGACGCAGATCGTCTTCTCGGTGGTCGTGTCGGCGCTCGTCCTGCGCGAACATCCGACCCGGCGGCAGTTGATCGGAATCGCGATCGGCATGGCCGGACTCGTGGTGGTCGTCATCGGCCACAGCCAGGCCGCTCCGTGGTTGCCGCTCGTGATCACCCTGCTCGCGGCGCTGTCCTGGGCAATCGGCAACGTGTTGTCCCGGCGGGCCAGGGTGGCGTCCGGGCTGTCGCTCGTGGTGTGGTCGGGCCTCGTGGTGCCGATCCCCGCTCTCGCGCTCGCGCTGCTGGTCAATGGGCCGACCGTCGTTGCCCACGCGCTCACGCACCTCTCGCCCACCGCCATCATGAGCACGGCCTACACGGCGGTGGCCGCCTCGCTCGTCGCGTACACCATCTGGAATTCGCTGCTCGCCCGGTATCCGACGAGCGCCATCGTCCCGTTCACCCTGCTCGTGCCGATCATCGGGATTCTCGCGGCCTGGGTGGTGTACCGGGAGCAGCCGGCGGCGAGCGAGTTGATCGGCGGCGCGATCATGCTCGGTGGTCTGGCCGCCGCGGTGGTCAACTGGCGGCCGCGCGCGCGGCCGGCGCGGCGCTACCGTAGGACCATGGCGAAAGTACGGATTGTGGATGCCGTTGGGCGGGACGCTGTGGCCCGCGCGCTCGCCACGGTGGCCGACCGCGACACGGAGGCCACTGCGGTGCGGTACCTGCTGCAGGTGCTCGCGGACGGCGCCCCGGGCAACTCGGTGGAGGTGCGCGTGCCGCCATTCGGTGCGGTGCAGTGCATCGAGGGTCCCGGCCACACCCGGGGAACCCCGCCGAACGTTGTCGAGACGGATGCCCTCACCTGGCTCGCGCTCGCCACCGGCGGTGCGCAGTGGGGCCATGCCCTCGAGCACGGGCGGATCTCCGCATCCGGTTCCCGCGCCGACCTCGCGCCCTATCTCCCGCTTGACTGGGATCGGGCCACCACCCCGCCCCAGTCGGGGACAATGGACACATGACCCGCGAATCCGAGCCTGCCCCGCAACCCGGGCAGTCGAGCGGCGAGGCCGACGTCAGGGTGCGCCGCATTCCCAAGTACTCGCGCTTCCTCATCCTCGGTGCGGGGTTCGGGGCGATCGTGACGTTCATCCTCACCGCCCTGTTTCCCTCGGACCCTGCCATCGGATTCGGGGCGCTGTTCGGCTACTTTCTCATCTTCGGGGTGCCGGCCGGCGTCGCGCTCGGCGCCGTCTTCGCGATCGGGCTGGATCTCGCGCTGCGGCGCCGCACCCGGCCCGCAACGGCCGAACGCATCATCGTCGATGCGCTGCCGTATGACGACGATCCGGAGCCCGTGGCGGACGATCCGCGCGCCTGATCCCGCTCCTCGAGGCTCACGCCGTCAGCTGAGCTGCGTGCTCTCCACCCAGGCGAGATACTCCGGGGTGACGGTGCCGGTGACGTAGTCGCCGGTGAAGCAGCTCATCTCGAGGGCCGTCACCTGGGAACCCTCGAGGATGGCCGCCTGCATGTCGGCGACCTCCTGGTAGATCACATAGTCGGATCCCATCTCCTTGGTGATCTCCGGGATCTTGCGATTGTGGGCGATCAGCTCCAGCCTCGACGGCATGTTGATGCCGTACACGTGCGGGAACCGCACGGGCGGCGCTGCCGACGTGAAGGTCACCTTGTTCGCCCCGGCCTCGCGCGCCATCTGCACGATCTCTTTCGAGGTGGTGCCGCGCACGATCGAGTCGTCGACGATGAGGATGTTCTTGCCGCGGAACTCGCTTCCCATGGCGTTGAGCTTCTGCTTCACCGACTTCTTGCGCTCCGCCTGGCCGGGCATGATGAAGGTGCGGCCGACGTAGCGGTTCTTATAGAACCCCTCGCGGTATTCGATGCCGAGCTTCTGCGCGACCTGCATGGCGGCCGGGCGGGAGGAATCCGGAATCGGCATGACGACGTCGATGTCGCCGAGGGGCGTGTACTGCGCGATGGTGTCGGCCAGCCGGTTGCCGAGCCGCAGGCGGGCGTCGTAGACCGAGATGCCGTTCATGATCGAGTCGGGGCGAGCCAGGTAGACGTACTCGAAGGAGCACGGCACGAGCGAGGGGTTCTTCGCGCACTGACGCGACGTCATCTCGCCGTCCAGGGCGATGAAGACCGCCTCGCCGGGCGCGATGTCGCGCACGAGCTCGTAGCCGCCGCTCTCGAGCACGAGGGACTCGGAGGCAACGACCCAGTCGTCCCCGACGAAGCCGCGTGCGCGCTTGCCGAGCACCAGGGGGCGGATACCGAAGGGATCGCGGAAGGCGAGCAGCCCGTATCCCGGGATCATCGCGATCGTCGCGTACGACCCCTCGACTCGTTCATGCACGCGCTCGACCGCCGCGAAGATCTGGTCGGGGTCGAGGGCGAGCCCGCTGACCTGTTCCTGCAGCGCGTGCGCGAGCACGTTGACCAGGAGTTCGGTGTCGGAGTCGGTGTTGAGGTGCCGACGGTCGATGTTGAACAGCTCTTCGGTGAGCTCACGGGTGTTGGTGAGGTTGCCATTGTGCACGAGCACGATGCCGTAGGGCGCGTTCACATAGAACGGCTGGGCCTCCTGCTCGTTGCCCGCGTTGCCCTTGGTGGCGTAGCGCACGTGGCCGAGCCCCATGTTGCCGGGCAGGGCGCGCATGTCGCGGGTGCGGAACGCCTCGCGCACCTGGCCCTTGGCCTTCACCATGTGGAAGGTGCGACCCTCGGCGGTGGCGATGCCGGTGGAGTCCTGTCCACGATGCTGCAGAAGCAGGAGACTGTCGTAAACCTGTTGGTTGGCGGGTTCCGAAGAAACGATGCCGACGATGCCGCACATTCGCGGGGGGACTCCAGACCGTAGAGTTGGGGGTGATACACCCCAGTCTTTCACGCTTTACGAACGGACATTTGAATGGCCAGCAAGTATGCCGAAGCGGGCGTCGACACGAAGGCCGGTGATCTCGCCGTAGAGCTGATGAAGTCGGCCGTCTCCGCCACCCACGGCCCCCGAGTTGTCGGCGGTGTCGGCGGTTTCGCCGGGCTCTTCGACGTGTCGTTCCTCAAGGCGTTCGACCGGCCGTTGCTCGCGACATCCACGGATGGCGTCGGCACCAAGGTCGCGATCGCCCAGGCGATCGACAAGCACGACACGATCGGCATCGACCTCGTGGGCATGGTCGTCGACGACATCGTCGTCGTCGGCGCGACGCCGCTCTTCATGACCGACTACATCGCGTGCGGCAAGGTCGTGCCGAGTCGCATCGCTGACATCGTGGCCGGCATCGCCCGCGGGTGCAGCGCGACCGGCACGGCGCTCGTCGGCGGCGAGACGGCGGAGCACCCCGGGCTCCTCGGCCCCAACGACTACGACGTTGCCGGTGCCGCCACCGGCGCGGTCGAGGCCGGCGCGCAGCTCGGCGCCCACCTCGTGGCGGATGGCGACCTCGTTATCGCGATGGCGTCATCCGGGTTCCACTCCAACGGGTACTCGCTCGTTCGGCACATCCTGGCCGGTCGCGGCGTCGGCTACGCCGAGCAGTCGGATGACCTGGGCGGGCTCGTCGGCGAGGTGCTGCTCGAGCCGACTCGCTTGTACACGGCGCCTCTGCTCGGCCTGCTTGCGGATGCGCCTGGTTCGGTGCATGCGCTCAGTCACGTCACCGGGGGCGGCATCGCAGCCAACCTCGCCCGTGTGCTCCCCGTCGGCAGCTGGGTCGAGCTCGAGCGCAGCACGTGGTCGCCGGCACCGGTCTTCCGTGTGCTCGCCGGCTGGGGCGATTTGAGCCTCGAAGAGACCGAGGGCACCTGGAACCTGGGAGTCGGCATGATCGCGGTCGTCGCACCCTCCGCCGTCGATACCGTGATCGCGCGCCTCGACGCCGATGGCATCCCGGCCTGGACGGTCGGCACCGTGTCGACGACGCCCCGCGACATCACCGGGTTCGAGCAGGGTGCCAAGGGTGTCGATGGCGGAGCCGTGCGGCTGGTCGGTCACTACCGAGGCTAGCCGGAACCCGAGGTCCCGTCACCGCTCGGGCTGTCATTGCTTTGGCTGTGATTGCTCGGGCCGACGGTGCTCGGCCCGGTAGTGGTCGTAGGAAGCGTCGACCAGCGGGGCCTAGGCGGTCCTGTTCTGGTCCGCCTCGTATTCGTCGTCCGAGAACTCGGAGACGGGGGAGTAGGCGCTGGCGCTGAACTCCGGCCACTTTTCGAGGTCTTCCTCGAGCTTCGGGTCGATCGGAGCGCCGGTCACCGGATGCATGAGTTCGCGTTCGAGCGCGTTGTAATTGGTGTCCGGGCTGAAGTACTTCAGCTCGCGAGCCACCTTCGTGTGCTTTGCTTTTTGACGGCCGCGCCCCATGGCTTGACCCCCTCACGATTCCTGCCCGGGCCAACGGAGCCTCAACTGGCGAACAGCTGCCTGGGATTTACCAAATAGGGAACTACAGAAACTAAAGGGCCACTTTAGCATGCACGCGCGACCCGACCGCGTGCCGTGATGGTTGCCGCCTTCGCCGTCTAACCTAGACGCGTGACGTTCTCACCTGCCACCCCCTCCGTTGTGGTGATCGGCGCTGGGCAGGCCGGGCTTTCGGTGTCCTTCTACCTCCAGCGACTCGGTCTCGAACCCGGCTCGGATTTCGTCCTGCTTGACCGCGGCCCGGGTGCCGGCGGGGCGTGGCAGCACCGCTGGGACGCCCTCCGGATCGGATCCGCCCATCACATCAATGACCTGCCTGGCATGGATGAGCTCGGTATCAGTTTCGAGACCGCCGATCGCACGAAGCCGGCGCGCGAGATCGTCGCGGAGTACTACGCGCGTTATGAGGAGCATTACCAGTTGCACGTGCGCCGACCGGTGGTGGTCAAGCGCGTCTTCAACCGCGGAACCGAGCTGGTCGTGGGCTTCGTGGACGGGTCCCGCGGCGGCGAGCTGGTGACCGATGTCGTCGTCAATGCCACGGGAACCTGGGGTTCCCCCTTCGTCCCCTGGTATCCCGGCCTCAACGATTTCGCTGGTCGCCACGTGCACACGACGGACTACGTCTCCGCGGCCGAATTCGAGGGATTGAACGTCGTCGTGGTGGGCGGCGGTACCTCCGCCATCGGCTTCCTGCTCGAGCTGGAGGGGACCGCCTCGAGCCTCACCTGGGTGTCGCGCCGTCCGATCGAGTTCCTCGACGAGGGGGAGCTGAACATGGAGGCGGGGATTGCCGCGGTTGCCGCCCAGGACGCGGCGGCTCGTTCGGGTCGAGCCCTGCCGAGCATCGTCAGCGGCACCGGGGTGCCGCGCACGCGCCGCATCCAGGCCGGAATCACGCGCGGGACGCTCGTGGCGAGGTCGATGTTCAGCTCAATCGAACCCGACGGCGTTCGCTGGGCCGACGGCACATTCGCACCGGCCGATGTCATCGTCTGGTCGACCGGATTCCGCCCGGAGTTGCGCCACCTCGCCCCGCTCAAGCTGCGCGAGAAGGAGGGCGGCGTCACGGTCGGCGCCGGAGCGTCGTGGAAGGACGGCCGTATATTCTTCGCTGGGTATGGTCCGCAGGCGAGCACGATCGGCGCCAACCGTGCCGGTCGCCAAATCGCCCGCCAGGTTGTGGCCCTGCTCTCGAATCGCTAGCGGGACGAGAGGGACGTCAGTGGCATGTCGCGACCCGCGGCCGCCGGCCCGGCCGCAGGGGCTACTCGACCTGTACGGCGGCGCCGGATGACGCGGTGACCTCACCTTCGGTGTTGATCGTGACCGAGACATCCGCGTCGTCGAAGCGCAAGCCGCTCACGGAGAGAGCACCCATGATGGCGGAGGGGGAGACGCCGAGCACGCCGGCGGGTGCGTCGGGCCGCAGCCCGAGGGAGCTTGCGAGCACGGAGATTGCCGCCGCCGCCGACCATGCCTGCGGACGGCATGCCGCGGGGTACGGCACGGGCGAGCCGAGCTCGGTGGCCGCGTCACCGGAATGCAATTCGGGCATGCGGTAGCCGAATCCGGGTGCCGCGGCGAGCAGGCCGTTCGCGAGCAATCCGGCCTCCGCGATGAAACCGTCCCGGGCGAGCCCGGAGATCGCGATGGCGGTGTCGTGCGTCCAGACACTGCCGCCGTGGTAGCTGAGCGGCCAATAGCCTGCCGAGTCGGTGGACATCGTGCGCAGGCCGAACCCGGAGCAGAGTTCGGGTGAGACGAGCCGTTTCGCCACGAGCGCGGCCTGGCGGTCGTCGAGCAGGCCGGTGCCGAGCAGGTGGCCAAGGTTGCTGGTGACCGTGTCGACTGCGCGCTTCTGCGCGTCGAGCGCGATCGCCGGGTATGCCCCGTCGGCATCCTCGATCCAGAATGACTCGTTGAAGCGGGACTTGAGCGCGGCGGCCCAGGCGCGCCACTCGCCGCCGCCGGCAACCCCGAAGTGGTCGAGCATGGCGGCGCCGTGGGTTGCCGCCTCGAACGCGTAGGCCTGCACCTCGCACAGCGCGATCGGCCCCTCCGCGAGAGCACCGGTGCGCCACTGGACGGAGTCGCCGGAGTCCTTCCAGCCCTGGTTGGCGAGGCCCTTGCCCGTGGTGTCGACGTACTCGAGCAGCCCGTCGCCGTCCGCGTCGCCGAAGTCCCGCATCCATTGGAGAGCGGAGATGAGGTGGGGAAGCATCGCGCGCACTTCGTCGTCCGCCAGGCCCCAACGCCAGGCGTCGTGCAGCAGGCACACCCAGAGGGCCGTCGCGTCGACGGTGCCGTAGTAGAGCGGCGGAAGGCTGATGGTCTCCCCGAGGATCTCGAGGGTGCCGCGACGGAGCTCGTGCATGATCTTGCCCGGCTGTTCGGCCGATTCGGCCACCGATTTCGTGCCCTGGAGCCCGGCGAGCACCCGCAGTGTGTCGCCCGCGAGCCGGGTTCCGAGGGGGAGCATGAAGCGAGCGGCCCAGATCGAATCTCGGCCGAAGAGGGTGAAGAACCAGGGGGCGCCGGCCGCGAGGAACTCGGAGCCGGGGTCGCCAACCGTGGTGAGGCGCAGCGCGTCGAGGTCGCCGAGCGCCTGCGAGACCCAGCGCGTGAGCCTGTCGTCTCCGCCGGTGATCACGGGTACCGACCAGCCGGCTGCGGTCGTCAGTCCGCGCACGACGGCGTCGGCATCCGATGCCTCGATCGACCAGCCGAGTGTGGTCGAGCCTTTCGCCGGGATCGTGACGGTCCAGGTGAGTTCGATGGCCCCGTCGGCGGATCGGCCGACCGTGGCTCCGGCGGCCCGGAGCGATGCCGAGATCGCTCCCCGACCCCAGGCGCCGGTTTCGCCATCGATCGTGATCTCGGGGCGGGGTTCGGTGAGCCCGCCCTTCACCGTGTCCATCCCGGCCAGGTCGCTGTCGAGACGCACGACGACCGTGCTGCTCACCTCGTGCATGAGCGTCGATTCGAACACGAGCGACTCGATGGCACCCGTCACGGTGACGGTTCGCCGCTGTACGACACGCACCCGCGGGTCTGGCATCGCGTCGTCGAGGTGTCGGAGCAGCCCGACGAACGCCACGCTCTCGGCACAGGCTGGAACGGTCGCGATGTGTTCCGCCGCGTGGCCGTCGAAGCGCACGTCGAGGGCGGAGACGATCCGAACGTCGGAGTGGTAGATGCCGTGGGCTGGGGCGGTTCCGATCACGCCCGAGCGCGCAGACCACGCCTGGGTCGGGGCTCGCAGGATCACGGTCTCGTCGTGAAGGAGCGGTTGACGTGGTGCATTCATCGTATGTGGGGTCCTTGCAGTAGTGATGGTCGGGCGGAAATCGCGGGGTGTCGGTTACTCCTTGACGGCCCCGTCGCTCACATTCATGATGCGTTTTTGGAAGATGAAGAACATCACGGCGACCGGCACCGTCATGATGCCCGCCGCGGCGAGCTTGATCGGATACTGGGTGCCCTGGCTCAGCTGGCCGGAGGCGAGCGAGGCGACCCCCTTGGTGAGGGTCGTGAGAGCGGGCGATTGAGTGGACACGATGAATTGGCTCAACTCGTTCCACGATCCCTGGAACGACAGGATGATGATCGTCATCAGGGCGGGCCGGGCCATGGGCAGCACCACGGACCAGAACACCCGGAAAGTGCCCGCGCCGTCGATGCGCGCCTGTTCCTCGACGCTCACCGGAATCGACTCGAAGAAGTTCTTCATGATGAAGATCCCCGCCGCGTCGGTGAGCAGCGGAATGATCATGCCAGCGTAGGAGTCGTAGATGCCGAGCTGGTTGATGACGAGGAACTTCGGAATCAGAAGTACAACACCCGGCACCGCCATCACCGCGATGAGCCCGGCGAACATCACCTTCCGTCCGCGGAAATTGAGGCGGGCGAGCGCATAGCCGGCAAGGGAGTTGAAGAACACCCGGCCGAGGGTGACGCATACGGTCACGATCACCGAGTTCTTGAGCCAGATCGGGAAGTCCGAGTGGAGGAAGAGTCGTTGGTAGGCGGCGGTCGAGAACGTTACGGGGATGAGGGAGAGTGGATCGCTCGCCGCGCCGCTCTCCGTCTTGAACGACGTCGCCACCTGGATGAGAAACGGAAAGATGTAGATGACCGCGAGAGCGACGAGCACGGCGTAGAACACCGATCGTCCGGCGATGACACCGGCACTCGGGTGTTCTGATCGCCTGAACGAGCGCGACGCCGGAGGTTTGGTAATGGTCGTCATGAGTCCTGCCCCTCGCGCGGCTCGGTCGCTGAGTATGGTCCCGGTGCTCCGGTTGATGGCGGCGAGCCGACCGACGCCGGAACCGGGTAGAGCCGCATCCGCCGCTTGGACACCTTGCGTTCGGCGAGGACCCAGCGCTGGAGCAGCGCGAATGCGACGATGATAATGAAGAGCAGGAAGGCGATTGCCGCTCCCTGTCCCCACTGCTGATTGTCGAACGCCGACTGGTAGGAGAGGAAGGCCGGCGTCAGCGTCGTCTTGCCTGGCGCACCCTTAGTTCCCGTGTAGATCTGGTCGAACACCTGCCAGCAGCCGATGAGGCCGAGGGTCAGCACGGTGAAGAGGGTCGGTCGAAGGGCCGGCAATGTCACGTTCCAAAAACGCTGTGAGGCGCTCGCGCCATCGATCATCGCGGCCTCGGTGATCTCGCCGCCGATGCCCTGCAGTCCAGCGATGAAGAGCAGCATGAGTGTTCCACTCGTGGTGAAGACGGCGAGCAGC
Source organism: Actinomycetales bacterium (assembly GCA_038251725.1). GTDB lineage: Bacteria > Actinomycetota > Actinomycetes > Actinomycetales > Microbacteriaceae > Lacisediminihabitans. Next base: position 12,899 of record JBBSBA010000019.1, on the reverse strand, counting down.
ACCAGCGCGAACATTGCCACGGAGGGGCCACCCAGCCAGTCCCACCAGGAGATGCCGAGGGTGGTTCCCTGCGTGAGGAAGGCGGGCCCGGACTTCACCCCGAACAGGCTGAGGAGGTTGTGGATGACGCCATGGGAATCGTTGAACCAGTTCGGCCCGTTGACGCCCATGAAGGAGAGGAGTTTGTTGACCGCGCCGGTGGAGTTGAAGAGGAACAACCACAGCACCGTGATGGCGACCGAGCTCGTGACGGACGGAAAGTAGAAGGCAGTGCGGAAGAATCCGCGGCCCTTGAGGATCTGCCGGTTGACGAGCACCGCGAGAAAGAGGGACAGCGCCGTCTGCAGCGGCACGACGAGGACGACGTACCAGGCGTTGTTCTTGAGCGACATTCCGAAGTCCTGTTCGGCGAGTCCGCCACCGTTCAGGAGCGAGGAGTAGTTCGACAGACCGATGAAATGTACGTTGCTGGAGAACGGGCTTCCTCGCCCGCCCCAGTCTGAAAAGCTCACCCAGAGGGCCATGAGCACCGGCACGACAAGGAACAGCCCCAGCAGGATGAGCATCGGTGCGGTGAAGAGGTAGCCCGAGAGGGCCTCCCCGCGCCGGAGACCGGAGCGGGAAGACCGACTCGTTGTTTTTGTCATGGTTGTTACTTGACCAGTGCTTCGAGGTTGGCCTGCGTGGCGTCGAGGATGGTCTTGGGGTCAGCCGTTGCGAGGCTGGAGACCTTCGAGTTGAAGTCGGTCACGACGTTCGAGGCACCCTTCGCGGTCGGGACGCCCTGCGCGTATGCCGCACCGTTGAGGAACGGCACGAGGAAGGGGTTCTCCTTCTTCCATTGCGACGCTGCCGACTTGATCGACGGCATCGGGCCGAACGCCTTCGAGAAGGCGAGCTGGTCGCCAGCCGTCGTCAACTTCTCGACGAGCTTGAGGGCGGCAGCCTGGTTGGGGCTGTCGGCCGCGATTCCCCAGCAGTTCGTGAACTGCATGGTTCCCTTGCCGGCCGGTCCGGCGGGCAGCTCAACGACCTTGTACTTGATGTTGGTGTAGTCCGTCGTCATGGCGCCCGTGATCCAGTTGCCTTCGATGGTCATCGCGGCGAGGCCCTTACCGAAGGCCTCACCGCCCCAGCCGGCACCCAGGTCCTTGGCGAATTTCAGGCTGCCATCGGCCATGAGCTTCTTGACATAGTCGAGAGCCTGGACGTTGGCCGCGCTGTTCGCCGTCGCTTTGGTGCTGTTGGCGTTCATCAGGTTGCCACCGGCCTCCGTCATGAAGGCGGCGATGCGGGCGTACTCGCCGCCGATGCCGAGGCCGACGTGCGCCGACGTCGTCAGCTTCTTGGCCACCGTTGCCAGCTGGTCCCAGGTCTTGGGGATGTCGGCATCGGTGAGTCCCGCTGCGGTCCACATATCCGTGTTGATCTCGAGCGCGAGGGTGGAGAAGTCCTTCGGTGCGCAGTAGAACTTTTTGTTATAGGTGAAGGATGTGACGAGGCTCGGGTAGAAGTCGCTCTTGTTCGGGAGCATGTCGCCGTAGGCGAGAAGCGACCCATTGGAGGCGTAGCCCGCGAGGGCGTCGGTCGAGAGGTAGAAGACGTCGGCTGGCTTGCCGGCGGCGAATCCCTGTGCCAGTTGCTGGCCGAGGTCGCTCGCGGCCGAGACCGTTGCCTTGGTGCCCGAAGTCTTCGACCAATCAGCGACAGCGCTGGTCACGGCCTTGGTCTCCGCGTCGCCACTCGAACCGATGAGTACGGTCAGCGGCTTGCTTGACGAGGTGAGTGCTCCGGGGGCGGCCGAGCTCGTGCCGCTGCTGAAACCTGATCCGCACGCGCTCAGCGTGAGGGCTCCCGCCGCAGCCAGGGCTCCGGCTGCCAGCCATCGGGAAGTGCGTCGTTGCATGTGTTTCTCCTTGGTTGTGTGTGCCCATGGCAGGGCACTGCGAGGGGTCGGTTGAGTCAGGGGGTGGCGTCGAGGCGAGCCGACGCGGCGGTGGCGGCAATGCCGGGCCGGGAGCCGGTCAGGCCGCCGGCGGGGAACGGGTGCCGTGGGCGCGAGTGGTCAGCGTTCACGATGCCCTCCCTTGGGTCATGTTTGATCGTTCAAACAGTTGTGCCGAATGCGATGATTTGATCGTTCAAACCGCAGCTAGAGAGTAACCCTGCTTCGCGGAGGGTGTCAACCCTGATTCGGGACCAGTTTGGTGACGTTGGACACGATCGGCGAGGACCTCATCTGCGGAAGGCTGCGCTAACCTACGGTTACTTGTTGATCGATCAAACGTGAGGGGTCCCCGTGTCACAGCTGCCCACGGTGATCGACGTCGGCCGCGTGGCCGGGGTGTCGCGCCAGACCGTGTCGAACGTGCTCAACTCGCCGGAGCGCGTCAAGAGCGAGACCAGGGAACGGGTCGAAGCCGCGATCACCCAGCTCGGCTATCGTCCGCACGCGTCCGCTCGACGGCTTCGCACCCAAAAGAGTTCCACCCTCGGAATCCGACTGGATCCGATGCAGAACGGAATCTCCGGAGCGATACTCGACCGGTTTCTGCACGCTCTCACCGAGAAGGCCGATGAGCGTGGCCTGAGGGTCATGCTCTTCACTGCGGTCGATCCGGCGGATGAGATCAGGCAGTTCGCGCGACTGCGAGACGGTGCAGATGTCGACGCCTTCGTGCTCACCGCGACTTTCCATGGTGACCCCCGAACCGAATGGCTCATCGAGAACGGTGTTCCATTTGTGACGTTCGGCCGCCCCTGGGGCAGGGACGACATGAACGACCCGCGTCACATCTGGGTGGACGTTGACGGATGCAGCGGCGTGCGCGAGGCGACGAGGCATCTCCTCGCCGAGGGCGCCGTGCACATCGCCTACCTCGGCTGGCCGCGTCCCTCCGGAACCGGTGACGACAGGCGGCGCGGTTGGCGGGACGCGATGGCCGAGGATGGCAGGCTCGGTGACCGCGAACTCGATGCCCTTGAGCTCAGCACGGTGGATGGCGTCGCCCAGGGCAGGGAGACGCTGCAGGCACTCATCGACTCTGGCACGCGCGTTGATGCCGTCGTGTGCGCGAGCGACTCGCTTGCGCTCGGAGCCCTGCTCGCGGTCCGGGCTGGCGTGCCGGTGATCGGCTACGACAACACCCCGGTGGCCGAGGCGGTCGGCCTCTCGAGCGTCGAGCAGCCCCTCGACGAGGTCGCGGCCGGCGCGCTGGAACTGCTGCTCGGTCCGACTGGTGACGAGATCGTCCGCTGGACCCCCGCATCGACGGCTCAGCGCCATCGGCTGGTCACACCGCACCTCGTCATGCGGGAGCCGTTGGCCATACCCAGCATCCGCTGACGGCGGCTACGGATGGTACCGGTCGGGGCCGAGCACGAGAGAGCCAACGAGGTACGCGGCAACGGCCGCGCCGCCGCCGAGGACGAGGTTCAGCACCACGTTGGCGAGGGCCATTCGCCAGCGGCCGGACAGCAGGAACTCCATGGTCTCCACCGACCAGGTGCTGAAGGTGGTGAGCCCGCCCGCGATACCGGTGATGAGGATGAGCCGAAGGTCGCTGTCCACGACAGTGCGATCCGCGAGCGCGAGCACCGCGCCGCCGAGCAGCGCGCCGGCGACGTTCACCAGCAGAACCGCGCGGGGCACCAGCGTGGATCGGGCGAACGTGAGGGAGATCCCGTATCGGGCCAGCGCCCCCAGCGCGCCGGCCGCGAGCACCGAGATGACGAGCCAGAGGTTCACGCGTCAGCCGTCAGACCCGTGGGGCGGTCACGAGGCGTCGGGGGGTTCGGCCCGTGCGGCATCTCCGGCGTCGTCGTGATTCCCGGTCTTCCGAGGCTGAGTCCCGCCGCGGCGGCGCCGAAACCGAGCAGCAGGGATGCCGCGAAATAGAGCAGCGCGAGCAGCCAGAGCCCGTCGCGGGCCTCGGTCACAAGCGAAAGAATGACCGCCGAGAACGTGGTGAACGACCCGACCGTTCCGGTGCCGAGCCCCACCTTCACCCAGTTTGGCGTTCCGGGCCTGCGCCAGACGGTGGTGACGAGGGCACCCAGTCCGAATGAGCCGACGATGTTGACGAGGAGAGTGCTCAGCGGAAACTGGCTGTCGGAGTGGGGAATGACGGCGTCGAGCGCGTATCTCAAACCCGTGCCGACAACGCCCCCGACAGCGACGGCCGTGACCTCACGCCAGCCAGCCACCGGCGTTACTCCCTGGTGGAAGAGCTCTTGGCCGAGGCCTTCTTGGCGGCCGACTCACGGGCGAGGCGGGCGGCCCGGTCGACCTGGCTCTCCGTGCTGATCTCGGTCGTGGAAAGGCCGACCTTTCGTGCTGCGGGGGCTGCCGGAGGCAGCGGCTTGCGCATGATCGGCCGACGAGGTTCCCCTCGACGGACGTCACCCGGCAGCGGTCGGGAGGAGCGGGAGTAGAGCGACTTGGAGGAGTCGAGCAGCCACGGCACGAGGGCGATAGTCACTCCGTGCACGAGCATGAGCTTCTGGCGGATGCGGCGGGCCTTGTGGTTGTGCAACAGGTTCTCCCACCAGTGGCCCACGATGTATTGCGGTGTGTAGACCGTGACGACCTCGGAACCGTACTCGGCCCGGCGTGCCTTGATGTACTTGATGAGCGGCATGCTGATGTCGCGATAGGGGGACGGCACGATGCGCAGCGGGATTTGGATGTTCATCTCGTCCCACTGCTTCGACAGTTGCTCCGATGCATGGTCGTCGATGTTGATGTGCACGGCCTCGATGCTCTCGTGCCGGGCGGCGATCGCGTAGTCGAGTGCCTTCAGGGTGGGCTTCTGCATCTTGCCGACGAGCACGACCGCGTGGTCACCGGTGGCGCCGAAGGTCGTGGTCGGGTCGACCTCGATGTCCTTGGCCACCTGCCCGTAATAGCGGTTGATGCGCAGCATCAGGTAGTAGAGCACCGGCATGATCGCGAAGACCAGCCACGCACCGTGGGTGAACTTGGTGATCGTCACGACGATCAGCACGACGCCGGTGAAGAGCGCGCCCGTGGTGTTGATCGCGCGACTGCGCCAGACCTGGCCGCGGTTCGGGCATCCCTCGCGCAGCATCCTGGTCCAGTGCACGACCATGCCGGTTTGGCCGAGGGTGAAGGAGACGAAGACGCCGATGATGTACAGCTGGATGAGCTGGGTGAGGTTCGCGCGATAGATGACCAGCAGCAGGATGGCCGCGCCGCTGAGCAGGAGCACGCCATTGGAGAAGACCAGGCGGTCGCCTCGGGTCTGCATCGACTTCGGGGCGTACGCGTCGCGCGCGAGCACCGAGCCGAGCAGCGGGAACCCGTTGAATGCCGTGTTGGCGGCGAGCAGGAGCACCAGGGCGGTCGTGCCCTGAATCACGTAGAACATGAAATATCCGGCGCCGGGGAAGGTCGCCGCGGCGATCTGCGAGATCACGCTGGCCTGCGGCGCGGTCGTACAGTCTTTGAACCCCTGCAGATCGCACGCGGACTCCGCGTAGTGCACCTTGCTGATCAGCGCGAGGGCCATAATGCCGAGGAACAGCATGATGGCGATCGAGCCCATCAGCACGAGGGTCATCTGGGCGTTCTTGATCTTGGGGCGCCGGAATGCCTGCACGCCGTTCGCGACGGCCTCGACACCGGTGAGGGCGGAACACCCGCTTGCGAAGGCGCGCAGCAGCAGCAGGATGAAGGCGATCTGGGTGAGGCTCGCGGGGTCCTTGACGGTGAAGGCCGATGACGCCGCGACCGGGGTGTCGCCGAGGGCGGCGCGGGTGAGTCCGACCACGATCATCACGGCGGTGCTGGAGATGAAGAGATAGGTGGGAAGGGCGAAGGCCTTGCTCGACTCGGCCACGCCCCGCAGGTTGACGGCGGCGAGAAGGATCACGAATCCGACCGCGATCTCCACCCGCCAGGTGTTCAGTACCGGGAAGGCGGAGATGATGTTGTCCACACCCGAGGCGACCGACACCGTGACGGTGAGGATGTAGTCCACCAGAAGCGCGGATGCGACGGCCAGGCCGGCCTTCTCGCCCAGGTTCTTGCTGGCGACCTCGTAGTCACCACCGCCGGAGGGATAGGCCTTGATCAGCTGGCGGTAGGAGGCCACCACGACGATGAGCAGCAGCACGACGGCCGCCGCGACCCAGGGCGCGAAGCTCAGGAAGGCGAGCCCGCCGAGGCTGAGGATGAGGAGGAGTTCCTGTGGCGCATACGCTACCGACGACAGGGCGTCGCTGGCGAAAATGGGCAGCGCGAGATGCTTGGGGAGAAGCTGGCCCTCGAGTTTCTCCGAGGCCAGCGGTTCACCGATCAGCCAACGCTTCGGCGACCGAACTTCGCTAGTCACGAGGTGCGACATTACACCTCAACTGCGGAGAGGGATAAATCAGGCCGTCGAACAGGGAATATTCCCGGTAAACCTGTGCTCAACCGTTACCTGACGGAGGCCGGTTCTCGGTCAGCGTCGCGCGAACCGCGTCGAGCTGGTGCCTGAGCGCGTCCACCACCTCGATGCTCAGGTCGCCCCGCGCCACCCGGTTGCGCAGGTCGATGCGCACCTGGTGGCGGAATTCGTTGAGCGCCATGTCTGCTTCGCGCAACTGCAGCGTCGCCGTCTGTCGCTGGGGCTCCGCCCCGCCGGCGCGGCCGGTCTCCCGTGGGTCAGCGCGGCCGTCGCGCGCGGCCGACGCGAGATCCGCCCTCAGCGTCTTCATCGCATCAGTGACCGATGCCCGAACGTCGTCCGCGAGGCGGCGCACCGAGTCGGTGATGTCGTTCTCGATCCCGTCGAGATCGCCCTGCCGGGCCTCGAGCTCGGCCCGCCCCGCAGCGGTGATCGCGTAAACGGTCTTGCGACCGTCGGTCGACTTCGTCACCAGCCCGTCGTCCTGGAGCTTGGCCAGGCGCGGATAGACGGTGCCGGCGCTCGGAATATAGGTGCCGCCGAACTGCGACCCCAGCGCCCGGATGAGTTCGTACCCGTGCATCGGCTGCGTCGCGAGGATGCTCAGCAGGTAGAGCCGCAGCTGGCCGTGGGCGAAGACCGGGGGAGTCATGAGCTCACGGCGTGCAGCACGGAGACGTTGCCGCTCACCGTGTTGGCGCGGAATTCGAGCCACCGCTTGTCGAGCGCACCGAACGTGCCGGTGTAGCCGCCGCGAACACCGGTGATCGTGGCGTCGTCGAGGTGCAGCGAGCCATTCACGGTGTTGATCTTGTACTGTGCGGGCACACCCGGCTCGAGCCGCACGGTCACGTCGCCCGAGACGGTGTTGACCCGCACCTCCTCGGGGATGCCGGTGAGGTCGAGGAACACGTTGCCCGAGACGCCGTCGCTCGTGAAGCTCGCGATTCCGCCGGTGGCGGTGACATCGCCCGAGACGGTGTGGGCGACGATCCGGCCGGAGTGATTGCGCACCGAGATCTCGCCGCTCACCGCATTGAGCTCGAGGTCTCCGCGGTGGTTGTCGACCACCACGTCGCCGGACACCGTGCTGACGCGGGCGCTGTGTGCGAGGCCGCTGATCAGCGCGTTCGCGCTGACGACGCCGAACTTGAGCTCCACGTCTCGCGGAACCATGATGCTGATGTCGGCGCTCGCGCTGCCGCGGAACGACTTGAACACCTCGATGAAATTGTCCCAGCCGAGCTGCGGATGGTCGATCTCGAGGGTGTCTCCGTCGATCGACACCTTGAGCGCCTTCCCGCGCACGGAATGCACCTCGACCCGAGCGCCCGGCTTGTCGTGTCCGATGATGTCGACCTGGCCGGCGATGAGCCCGATCTTGAGCGCGCGGATCATCTCGATGTCGATGACCTTCTCATCTTCGATGAGCCATTTCTCCTGGGCCATGTTGTGCCCCTTCTCTTCGGTGTTGATGTGGGCAGGCTGGGTTGCAGTCAAGCTATATCGCGAGTCGGCGCGTGCGCAAGGGCCGTGTCCTGTGCTGCCCGAGCGACCCCTTATTCGGGAACGTCCGCGAATGGCGGGACCGGCACGACGGATGAGGAGGACATCCGAATCACCGACACCGCAGATTCCTGAATGATGGCGGGTGTGAGGGCGAGCCAGGGGATCGTCAGGTTGACCATCGGCCCGATGAGCAGGGCGAAGGCGACGGTCCCGACCCCGACGTTGCCGCCGAGCAACCAGCCGGCCCCGAGCACCACGCCCTCAATCGAGGTGCGCACGGCCCAGAGCCGCCAGCCCCAGCGCCGGTGGAGGCCGGTCATGAGGCCGTCGCGGGGGCCCGGGCCGAACCGAGCCCCGATATAGAGGCCCGTGGCGATCGCGAGCAGCGAGAGGCCGCCCGCGAAGAGCAGCACCTGCTCCCAGAGCAGGTGTGGGGCGGGGAGCAGCCACAGCCCGAGCTGTGCGCTCGGCCCGATCAGCAGAACGTTGAGCAGCGTGCCGAGTCCCGGTTTCTGGCGGATCGGGATCCAGAGCAGGAGAACGAGCAGCCCGATGAGGTTCGTGACGAGACCGAAGGGGAGGCCGGTGTGCCTCGAGACGCCCTGGGTGAGCACGTCCCACGGGGAGACGCCGATGCCCGCCTTCACCATCGCCGCGATCGCGACCCCATAAAGGAACAGGCCCACAAGGAGCTGGCCGACCCGGCGACCCATCGAGGAACTCATAGTGGCGTCCAATTGGCACGGCGGCATCGGGGGGAAGGAGCCAATTATTCCATAGCGGCCCATGGCATCCGTGTCGCGCTCACCTCGGTCGTGTGGCCGGTCCGGACGAGACGTACTCCGGGGAGAGTATGCGATAGCCCAGCGAGCCCTGAGATACTTTCGAGGACCGTGTGGCCGTGCGCCATTCCCCCGCCGCAGCTCCAGGAGTTTCCCCAGTGCATCTGTTTTCGGTCTTCAGCCTTCGCAACCGCGCCCTCATCGCGCTCCTGACGATAGTCATCGGCATCTTCGGGGGCATCGCCCTCACCTCATTCAAGCAAGAGCTCATCCCCTCGCTCTCGCTCCCGTCGGTCTACATCGTCACGACCTATCCAGGCGCCTCGCCGGACGTGGTCAGCACCGACGTGAGCACGCCGATCGAGAGCGCCCTGCAGGGCATTGAGAACCTCGACTCGACCACGGCCACGTCGAACACCTCGGCCTCGACGGTGACCGCGTCGTTCGCCTACGGAACCAACATCACCACCTCGGAACAGAAGGTGCAGCTCGCGCTGGATCGCATCAAGACGACCCTTCCGGCCGGCGTCACCCCCCGGGTCATCACCTTCAGCCTCAGCGACTTCCCCGTGATCCAGCTCGCCGTCACGAGCGACATGAACAAGAACACGCTCGCCTCGAAGCTCGCCGGCCTCACGGTGACGAACCTCAAGCAGCTTGACGGCGTGAGCGACGTCAGCCTCCTCGGGGCGGCGTCCCAGCGCGTGACCATCACCCCGGATGCCGGAAAGCTCGCCGCCGCCGGCCTCAGCATCCAGTCGATCAAGGCCGCGCTCGCGGCCAACGGAACGCTTCTGGCCAGCGGAGCGATCACCGAGAACGGAAAGACCCTCACGGTGCAGTCGGGGTCGCGAATCACCTCGACCGATGCGATCGCGTCGCTTCCGCTTCTCGGCGCCCGCGCGGCAACGGTTCCCACCATTGCGGATGTCGCGACCGTCGCGATCGTGAACGACCCGACCAGCGGGTATTCGAACGTCAACGGCAAGCCCGCCGTCACCCTCAACGTCACCAAGTCCGCCGCCGGCAACACCGTCACGGTCTCGAATCTCGTGCGCGCCGACATCCCGACCCTCGAGAAGCAGCTCGGCAGCAACACGAAGTTCACCGTGGTCGCCGATCAGGCGCCCTCGATCACCCAGTCGATCGACAGCCTCGCGCAAGAGGGACTGCTCGGCCTCGTCTTCGCGGTCATCATCATCCTGGTCTTCTTGTTCTCGATTCGGTCGACCCTCGTCACCGCGATCTCGATCCCGGTCTCGGTACTCATCACCTTCATCGGCATGCTGGCGTCCGGCTACACGCTGAACATCATCACGCTCGCGGCGCTCACGATCGCCATCGGGCGGGTGGTGGACGACTCCATCGTGGTCATCGAGAACATCAAGCGCCATATCGGGCTCGGCGAGGAGAAGCTTCCGGCCATCCTCACCGCCGTGCGCGAGGTCGCCACCGCCGTGACCGCGTCCACCATCACCACGGTGGCCGTGTTCCTTCCGATCGCCCTCGTCGGCGGTCTCACCGGCGAGTTGTTCCGCCCGTTCGCGCTCACCGTCACCATGGCGCTGGGTGCGTCACTGTTCGTCGCCCTCACGATCGTGCCGGTGCTCGCCTACTGGTTCCTCGGCAACAAGAAGACCTCGCACAAGCACGCCGGAACTGTGCCGGTCGTGGCGGCCGCGCCCGAGTTGGACGAGCTCGAGCACGTGACGCGGCTGCAGAAGACCTACCTGCCGGTCATCCGCTGGACGCTCAGGTTCCCCGCGATGGTCCTCATCGGTGCCCTCGTGCTGCTCGTAGGAAGCGGATTCCTCGCCACGAGCCTGAAGACCAACTTCATCGGCAACAGCGGGCAGAACACGCTCACCGTGACGCAGACCCTCCCGCTCGGCACCAGCCTCGAGGCGCAGTACACCGCGTCGACGAAGGTCGAGACGGTGCTGCGCAACATCACCGGCGTCAAAACCGTGCTGCTCACGATCGGATCCGGAGGTAGTTCGCTTCGGGCCGCCTTCGCCGGAGGCGGTTCGAGCACGTTCTCCCTCACGACCGATCCGAACGCCGACCAGGCCAAGTTGCAGAACACCGTGACCGCGCAGCTGAAGAAGATCACCGGCGAGGGTGACCTCGCCGTGGCCACCGCGCAGGGCGGATTCGGCTCCTCCGACATCGCGATTGACATCACTGCGGGCAGCGCCGCCGACCTGCGCAAGGCATCCGACTCCCTCCTTGCCAAGGTCAAGACCCTCGGCGTCGTCTCGCGCGCGTCAAGCAACCTCTCGGCGTCGCTGCCGTATATCGCGGTGCAGATCGACCGCGCGAAGGCGGCCGCGGACGGTCTCAGCGAGCTGCAGGTCGGAGGCATCGTGAGCCAGGCGATGAACCCGAGCGCCACGGGAAGCGTCGTCATCGACGGGAAGACCCTCTCGATCTACGTCGACAATTCGAGCGCCCCGACCACGACCGCGCAACTGGAGTCGTTCTCGATACCGACGCCGCGAGGCATCGTGCCGCTCTCCGACCTTGCGACCGTCGCGACGGTGAACGGGCCCTCGAGCATCACGACCATCAAGGGACTCCGCAGCGCGACCCTCACGGTCACGCCGGGAACCGACAACACCGGCAACGCGTCGGCCGTCGTCTCGGCCGCGGTCGCGAAGGTGACGCTGCCGGCGAGCGCCACCGCCAAGCTCGGGGGAGTGACGACGCAGCAGAGCGACTCGTTCGGCCAGCTCGGCCTCGCCCTTCTCGCCGCCATCCTCATCGTCTACGTGGTGATGGTCGCGACCTTCAAGAGCCTTCGCCAGCCGCTGCTGCTGCTCGTCTCGATCCCGTTCGCCGCCACCGGAGCCATCGCCCTCCAGGTGGTCTCCGGCATCCCGCTCGGGGTGGCGTCGCTCATCGGCGTGCTCATGCTCATCGGCATCGTCGTGACGAACGCCATCGTGCTCGTCGACCTGATCAACCAGTATCGAACGCGCGGGATGAAGGTGGGCGAGGCGATCATCCACGGAGCGAGCCGCCGCGTCCGCCCGATCCTGATGACCGCCCTCGCGACGATCTTCGCGCTGATTCCGCTCGGCATCGGGCTCACCGGGCACGGCGGATTCATCTCGCAGCCGCTCGCGATCGTCGTGATCGGCGGGCTCGTATCCTCCACGCTGCTGACGCTCATCGTGTTGCCGGTGCTGTACTACCTGGTCGAGGGCGCGAAGGAGCGGCGGATGGATCGGCGGGCGGCGAAGGCCGACGCGGAGACGGCGCCGACGGCGAGCTAGCGATTCGCCGCAGCCGAGACACGCATTCCGGCCCAGCTAGTGCGGTTTCGGCAACACTCCTGTACCGTATATAGGTCGGCTCTAGACATCGTGAAATCTCGCGAATGGGTTTGTAAGTCTTTCGGGCCGGTTTCCCTCGTGACCAACTACTCCTTGGCGCACTATTGGGAAAAATCACGTATGTGAAACGGTCCTGGCCAAAGACTGCCCGGGTTCCAGCAGAAGCGCTGCTTGTTGGCAGCGCGCTGCCATGCAATTAAACACAACCCGGAAATTCGACTATGCCTAATTTCAATGACAAGAAGGCCACAGGCCGCCCCGTCAAGAAGTACAACACGACCGGTGGGGCGAAGAGCCCCGGCAGTCGCAGCGAAGGACACCGTGGATTCCACGGCGATGCCGCCCCGGTGAAGAAGCGCTGGAACTCGGATGAGCGCGCCGCCCGCACGGGTGACCGTCCGGCCGGCAACGACCGCGGCGCCCAGAACGGCACCGGTGACCGCCGTCCGAACTGGACGCCCACCAACGAGCGTCCCGCGCGTCCGTCCTACGGTGACCGCCCGCAGCGCACCGAGCGTCCGTCCTATGGTGACCGCCCGCAGCGCACCGAGCGTCCGTCCTATGGTGACCGCCCGCAGCGCACCGAGCGTCCGTCCTATGGAGAGCGCACCGAGCGTCCCTCCTACAACGACCGCTCGGCCCGCACGGAGCGCCCCTCCTACGGCGATCGCCCGACCCGACCGGCGTACAACAACGACCGTCCGGCCCGTCCGGCCTACAACGACCGCCCGGCTTCGAGCGAGCGCCCCTCATACAACGATCGTCCGGCTCGTACGGATCGTCCGGCGTACAACGATCGTCCGGCTCGTACGGATCGTCCGGCGTACAACGATCGTCCGGCTCGTACGGATCGTCCG
>JBBSBA010000018.1:0-41636 GCA_038251725.1 Actinomycetales bacterium | reverse complement strand
CGCGGCGGTGGCGATCTCGCGCACCGTCACCGCATCATGCCCGCGCTCGGCGAACAGGCGCAGTGCGGCATTGCGAATGTTTGCCCGGGCGGTGAGATCCCGCTCGTCGGTGGTTGAATTCATGCTCAAGATACTAAACGAGTGTTTAGCGCGGGGCAAGCGGCGCTGTTGCGATGTCGCTAGTCCAGTTCGTTGCTGTACTCGGGTGCCCAGGCTTCGTCGAGCTCCGCCGAGTCCTCGGAGTCCTCGGCATCCGTGACGTCGTCGTCAGCCCGGGAGAACGGCACGGTCAGTGCCCAGAATATGGCCGCGAGGAGGAGCAGCACTCCTGCTCCCGCGGCGATGAGCCACACCATGATGAGCCTCCAATGCGCGAAGGGTTTCGAGTCGAGTAGAAACGCCAGTTCTGCTCAGTCTGGCCCCTCGCGTGCCAGATTGCACGAAAAATGAGATGCGCACGCGAGGGTTCGACGCGGAAGTCTGTGAAGACCCTCATCAGAAGTGCGGTCTTCCCACACCTCTCCCGGTTGCGATCCTTATAACGTCGACGACATGACGACACTTCACGCGCGCCCCGGCACATCCGTCGGGGGAGGGAGCGGCCCGGCGCGGCGGTCCCGACTGACCGCATCGGCCGTGGGTTTCGGCGTGGCCGGAACCGTCGTCTCTCTGGCCGGATCGTGGATCCCGTCGCTCTGGGGTGATGAGGTCACGAGCGTGCTCTCCGCGGAACGCTCGCTTCCCTCGCTGTTCCGGATGCTCGGCCACGTCGACGCCGTGCACGGCACCTACTATCTCTTCCTGCACTTCTGGGTGCTCGTGTTCGGGGCGTCGCCGTTCTCGGTGCGGTTCCCCAGCGCCGTCGCCGTCGGGTTCATGGTCGCCGGAGTCGTCGTGCTGGGGACGCGGCTCGCCGGAGCGCGCACCGGCATCCTCGCCGGCATCGTCGCCGTCGTGCTTCCCCGGGTCACCTACATGGGCGAGGAGGCGCGGTCCTACGCGATGAGTGCGGCGTGCGTGGTGTGGCTCACCGTCCTGCTGGTGTCCCTCATCCGTTCGGCGAGTCCGAGCCGCCGCCGCTGGAGCCTGTACGCGTTCGGTCTGGCCGCCTGCGCCTACGTGTTCCTGTTCAGCCTGCTCATCGCGGCTGCCCACGGTGTCGCCGTCTTCGCGAGCTCTCGCAGGGAACTGCGTCGCCGCTGGCTGTGGGCGGTCGCCGGGGCCGTGCTGTTAGCGATCCCCGTGATCGGCTACGGCATTGCGGAGAGCGGCCAGATCGCGTTTCTCGCCAACCGCGATGCCGCCGCCCCGCACACCCTTCTCGTGACGCAGTGGTTCGGCAACAACGAGTTCGCGATCCTCGCCTGGGGAATCGTCGTGGCGGCGCTCGTGGTCGCCGGCGTCGGGTGGCGCAGGCGCCACGTGGCGACGGTGACCACGGGTTCGCCCGCCGTGGCGGATTCGCTTACAACGGCGGAGCCGCACCTCGTGCTGCTCGCCGCGGTGTGGTTGCTCGGGTCGATGGCCATCCTCCTCGGGGCCAACGCGATCCACGCGGTGTACTCGTCGCGCTACCTGTCGTTCGCCGCTCCCGCCGCCGCGCTGCTCATCGGCTGGCTGCTGGCGCGGGTTCGCCCGGCCTGGATCGCGGGCGTGCTCGTCGCCGCGCTCGTCGGCACCGCTGGCATCAGCTACGCCGCCGAGCGGACCCCGTTCGCCAAGAACAACAGCGACTGGGCGCAGGTCGCCGCCACCATCCAGGCCCATGCGAAACCGGGCCAGGGCATCCTGTTCGATGAGTCGACCCGGCCCTCACGAGCCCCCCGCCTGGCGATGCACGGCTACCCGGCCGCCTTTGCGGGGCTGTCCGACATCGCCCTGCGCTCGCCGTGGTACGACACCACCGACTGGCACGACAGTACCTACCCGCTCTCGCAGGTGACGCAGCGACTCCTGGCCGTGCGCACCGTGTGGCTGGTGGAGTACCGATCGCCGAGCGCGGGCGCGGTCGCCGATACCTGGGACCTCGCCACCCTCGCGAACGAGGGCTTCCGTGTGCAGCATCGGTACCAGGAGCACGCCAGCGTGGTCATCGAGCTCACCCGCGGGTAGGGATCGTTCCATGCCGTCGAGCCGCTATGCCTCTGTCGTCTCGATCGACTCCGTCGTCGGGACCACGCCGGAGGTGAGGCCGGTGATCGTCCCGAGCAGGCTGTCGACGGTGAAACTCGAGGTCGGTGCATCGTGCACCACCTTGCCGAGCCGCAGCACCACGACGCGGTCCGTCACCTCGAGGATGTGCGGCAGCGTGTGGGAGATGAAGATCACGCCGAGCCCCTTGGCCTTGGCCGCCCGGATCACCTCCAGCACCTCCTTGGCCTGGCGGGCGCCGAGATGGTTGGTCGGTTCGTCGAGGATGATCACCTTGCGCGCCCAGGACACGGCACGACCGATGGCCACGGCCTGGCGCTGACCACCGGAGAGCTGCGCGACCGGGCGGTTGGAGGCCGGCACGGCGATTCCGACGCGTTCGAGGTCGGCGTGCGCCTCGACATCCATCCTCTTCTGCGCCAGGAAGCCGAGCTTGCCGAGTATTCCGGGCCGCACCAGCTCGCGGCCGAGGAACACGTTCGACGAGACAGACAGGTGCGGGGCGAGGCTCGAGTCCTGGTACAGGGTCTCGATGCCCGACTCCAGGGCGTCGTGCGGACTCTTCCAGCGGCGGGGGACCCCGTCGAGCAGGATCTCACCGCTGTCCGGCAGGTGGGCACCGGAGAGCGCCTTCACGAGAGTGGACTTGCCGGCACCGTTGTCGCCGACGAGGCCCAGCACCTCGCCCGCACGCACCTGGAGGCTCACGTTCTCGAGGGCGACGACGCTGCCATAGTTCTTGGAGATGTTCTTCACTTCGTACAGCGGGGTGTCGGTGCCGGTCATGATGTTCTTCCCTTCGAGGCGAGCTCCGCCTTGAACCCCGCGAGGCGGTCGACGTTGGTGGTCGCCGTCGCGGAGGTCAGGCCGGCGACGACCTGGTAGCTGCCGCCATCCTTGTATCCGATGGCCTTGGCCATCGCGTCGGCGGCGGCCGCGCCACCCTGCTTGTTGTCTCCGGTGATGAAGGAGATCACATTGCTGAGGTCGGCGACGTGGGTGTCAACGTTGACCACCGGGATGCCGGCGGCAGTCGCCTTCGTCACCGAGGCCTGGAGGGCGTTCGGGTCGGTGGGGATGAGGACGAGGCAGCTCGGCTTCTGCGCGAGCACCTGGTCGACGATCGGGATCTGGGTGGCGGGGAGTAGACCGACGGGTCGCCCTGCCAGACCAGCGTGGCGCCCTTGGCTGCACCACTCGTGCTGGTGGTTGCCGTGTTCGAGCTGCAAGCCGATGCGGCGAGCAGCAGGGTCGTTGCGAGCCCGAACGCACCCGCGGTCGTGACGATTCGGTTCATTGTGTAACTCTCCTTTGAGCGCATGGTCACGGAACGCCGGTTGCCGATCCGCAACATCAGTTCGTCACGGCGGGTTCGGCCCGGGGGATGAACTTGACCACTGTTTGAGATCGATCTCAGAATTTTGTGAGAACGATCTCGCTGATGTGGGTATGATCGTCACGCCGTTCAACGTCGCTGTCAAACGCACAGGAATCACCTCATGAAACAATCGGGTAACGAAGCCCCCCTCACGATCAGGGATGTCGCCCTGCACGCGGGTGTTTCCCGCGCCACGGCCTCGCGGGCGCTCTCCGATTACGGAGTCGTTCACGCCGAGACGCGCGAGAAGGTGCAGAACTCGGCGCTCGTGCTTGGTTACGTGCCCAACGTTCTCGCCCGCTCGATGCGTGCCGGCAAGACCCAGACCCTCGGCCTGATCATCACCGAGGTGGGGCTGAGCGTGTTCGACCTGGCGATGCGCGCCGCCATCGAGGCGGCCCATCGCAAGGGATACCAGGTGCTCGTGGCGAACACCAACGAAGATCTCGCCGCCGAGCGCGACTCCGTTCGGGTGATGCTCGAAAAGCAGGTGGACGGGGTGATCCTCGTGCCGAGCGCCGTTGACGACCTGGCCTTCATCGGCCCGTCTTCCCTCAAGGGCAAACCGATGACCCTGCTCGACCGCACCCTCGACTCGCTCGACATCCCGAGCGTGACGGCGGACAACCGCAACGGCGCCCGAGAGGCCCTGCGCCACCTGCTCGCCAAGGGCCACACCCGCATCGGCTTCGTGGTGGTCACCGCGAACATCCGCGGAGAGACGGCGGAGCGGCCGGAGGGACTGGTCTCGACCCTGCATGACCGGGTCGAGGGTTACCTCTCCGGGATGGCCGAGGCGGGACTCGCCGTTGACGACGGCTGGCTGCGTTTCGCGGCGGACGGCGGTGAGGCGGCCCGTCGTGCTGTACGCAACGCCCTGGATTGCGCGGTGCCGCCGACGGCGCTGCTCGCCTCGAACGCGAACGTGTCGCTTGCCATCCTGAGCGTGGCGAAGGAACGCGGGCTGATCGTCGGAACGGACCTGTCGGTGATCGGGTTCGACGATGCGCCCTGGGCTCCCGTCGTGACCCCCGGCCTCACCGTCGTTGACCTGCCGATCGAGGCGATGGCCGAGGCGGCCGTCCAGAACCTCGTCGCCCAGATCTCGGCCGGCGGGTCAGGATCGGCCACCGACGGTCACATCCTCGCCGGCGGCCGGGAGCGCGAGTCGGTTGTGCTGCCGATGCGGCTCATCGTGCGCGGGTCGGTGTCCGACATCCGCTCGACCGGCACGAGCGAGAACGCATGACCGTCGCTCTCTTCGCGGAGTTCACCGCGACCGCCGGCAACGAGGCCGCGGTCACCCAACTGGTCGCCGAATTCGCGACACGGGTGCGCGCCGAACCCGGCAACATCCACTTCGAGGCGCACCATCTCGCCGACGCGCCCGACGCCGTCTTCGTGTACGAGACCTACCGAGACCAGAGCGCGTTCGAGGATCATCTCGCCAGCCCGCACGGCCACGAGTTCAACCGGCGACTCGCCGGGCTTGTTGTCGGGGGAGGCTCCCGATTGACCATGCTTTCGGCGATCAGCGCGGATGGCCAGACGACGAATGGAGTACCCGAATGACGGACAATTCCCGAGTTCCGATCATCGTGATCGGCGAATCGCTCATCGATGTCGTGCGATCGCCGAGCGTCATCGACGAACATCCCGGCGGGTCTCCCATGAACGTGTCCGTCGGCCTCGCCCGGCTCGGTGTTCCGACCCAACTGCTCACCCGCATCGGTTCCGATGCCCGGGGCCGCCGGATAGCGGACGCCGTGGAGGCCGCCGGTGTGACTCTCTTTCCCGGTTCGATCGTCGAGGGACCCACCTCCACGGCCACGGCTGTGCTCGACTCGGCCGGCTCGGCACGGTACGAGTTCGCCATCGATTGGGCTCTCGACTCGGTCACCGTGCCTCCCACGGCGCCGATCATCCACACGGGGTCGATCGCGGCGTTCCTGGAGCCCGGCGCGAGCGCGGTGGGGGAACTGTTGCGGTCCGCCTCCGCGGGCACGATCATCTCGTTCGATCCGAACATCCGTCCCTCCATCATCGGCTCGCGGGACAATGCGCTCGCCGTGGTGGAGGAGCTGGCCGCCCTGGCGACCGTCGTCAAGCTGAGCGATGAGGATGCGGCCTGGCTCTACGGTGAACTGACCACGGACGAGGTGGTCGACCGGTTGCTCTCGATCGGAGCGACCCTCGCAATCGTCACTCTCGGCGCGGACGGCGCCCTGCTCGCGACAACCGAACAGCGTGTCGTCGTGCCCGGCCGCGTGGTGGAGGTCGCCGACACGATCGGCGCCGGCGACTCGTTCATGAGCGCCGTGCTGTGCGAGCTCGCCGCGCTTCTCGCGAGCGGAACGGACGCCGCCGCCCTCATCGACGGATCCGCGTTCACCCACGCCGATCTCGTGACGATCGGGAACTTCGCCGTCGAATGCGCCGCGATAACCGTTTCGCGCACCGGTTCGAACCCGCCGACCGCCGACGAGGTGCGCGGAGAGGCGGCCCGCTGAGCGGTGGGTCAGAGACCGGCGTCCGCCGGGTCTGGTTCGACGAACCGCAGCCAGCCCCAGACGGCGACACTCAGTGTGGCGAACGCGGCAGCCACCACGATCGCTCCGACCAGCGGGAAGGACCCGCCCGCGGCGCCGAGCACCATGACAGAGCCGACAAGCGCCACCACCGCGACGGTTCCGAGCCACGCCGGGCGGGACCATTCGAACACCGTGCGGCCCGGCAGCGTCGCGATCGGCAGCACGAGCACCACAACGGAACCGGCTCCCGCGAGGGCGACGGTCGCGAGGGTCTCTCCGGCGAGCGACGCCCAGAAGCCGTCCACGGGCCCCATCGCACCGCGAAGCGCCCATGCCGCGGCGGCCAACGCTGTGACGGCGCCGATCTCGACGAGGCCGACGATGGCGCGGCTTCGCATGGATACTCCTCCGGCGAATCCGACGCCGATCAGCACCCCCGCGACGACGGGGGGCTGGAGGCCGGCGGCGCGTGTCAACGTCGCGGCGAGAACGGCGGCGAGCATGAGGATCGGTAGGAAGCGCAGCCGTCCGCTGATCCCCTGGGCCCGGGCGCCGAGACGGGTGGCGACCGCGACGCCGACCACATTGAGGATCGCCAGGCCAAGGGCCACCCCGACAGACAGGCGCAGGTAGCGCACCTGGTCGTTGACGCCGCCGGCGACCACGATGAGCGCCGCGGCGGCCACGAGCGGGACCGCGCCGGCCAGCCAGGGGTTGATCGGCTTCGCGGCGTCCCCGCTCTCCGCCCGTGCCGCGCGGCCGCGATTGCGGCCCGTGAACTGAATCGCGGGGAACCGGATGCGGCCGCGGAGAGCCGTGCTCAGCAGCCGAAGCGGCAGCGCGATCAGCAGGACGAACGCCAGGGCAAGCAGGGGAGCGAGCGGCCAATTGCGGGCCGTGACGCTGCTGGCGAGAGCGGGGATCTCCGACCCGAATCGCGTCGGGGTGCCCCAGTTGTCGGGTGGCCCGATGTCGGAATGCCCGGCAGCGGGCGGTTTCGCCGCCGGTGGCGGCGGCGTCGTCGAGGGCTCCGGCGCCGGAGCGACCGGCGGCAGATTCGCCGGCGGCGCGGCTGCCGGGGAACCTGGCGACGGCGGGTTCGTCGGGGCGGTCGCACCCGTCTCGGCGCCGAAGAGCACCGAGATCGGTGCGCTCGGCGCGCTGTAGTTGCCTGCGGCATCGCGCTGGATCACGAGCAGCGTGTGCGCTCCAGCGGATACTCCGCGTACGCTGCAACTCCAGAGCCCATTGACCACCGCGGTCTGGCAGGCAGGCAGGGCGTCGAGGTAGAGGTCCGCGACCGCGCCGCTCTCACCGGTGCCGGAGAAGGTGACCTCCGCCGTGGTGACGCGGGCGCCGGACGGAGGGGAGGTGATCGCTGGCACGGCCGGGGCATTCTTGTCGATCACGATGGAGAGCGAGCCTGACGATGACGACGAGGCACCGTTCCCCAGGTCGGCGCGGGACTGCGTCGCCCGTACCACGTAGTCGCCGGATGGCGCCGCGAGGGAACAGGACCAGTAGCCCGCGGCGGTGGCTGTAGAGCTGCAGCTTGCACCGCCAGCATCGACCGAAACGATGACGGTGGCCCCGGGGAACGCGTAGCCGGAGAGGAGACCGCTCGTGAGATAGCCTGGGCTGCCATCGATCGATGGCGCACCGAGCACGTCGAGAGTCGTCGTTGCGGTGGCGGCCGCGGTGCCATTGAGGGTCTCGACCGCGCCGAGCGTGATGCCCTTTCCGTGCGGAAGGGCCGTGACGCAGCTCCAGTCAGTGGCGCTCGACGCCGGGATGCTGCAGAGCGGTGCGCCTCCGGCGGAGAGCGGAGAGACCACCACGCCGCTGCCGGCATCCTTGACGCCGTCCAGTCGCACGGCGTTGGTGGGGGAGAAGCTCGGCGCGGAGATGCTGAAGTTCGCGGCGACTTTGCTCGTCGGTGTCGGTGTCGGTGTCGGTGTCGGTGTCGGTGTCGGTGTCGCTGCCGCTGGCGGTGCCGGTGTGGGTGTCGGCGACGAGACGGCGGCCGCGCCCATCAGCACGAACCCCTGGCCGGCGAAGGCGGCGACCGCCAGCACTCCCATCAGCCTTCCGGCGAGTCGCCCGCGTGCGCTCGCTCCGCGATCGCGAAACGGACGTCGGGGAACGTTCGTGAGGGAGAGGTGCACCGTAGGTCCATTCAGCCCGGAATTCGAGCGGATGTCAACATCGTATGCACGGTAATGGAATCGCCGCATCCTTCTCCCTGGTGTTTGGCAGTTGAGCGGGCGAACCGGCTAGCTCACGTGAACGGTCGGGCGCCGCTTCGCGTCCTTCTCCGACTCCCGCAGCACCTCCCGGGTGACCGGGGCGACGTCGCCGACGCCGGTCACCAGGAACTTGAACATGTTGGAGATCGGGTTGCCCTCGTTCCACTGGAAGTAGATCATGGGAACGACCCCGGTCTCGTCGCGGATCTTCAGCAGCACCGCGGCGATCGTGTTCGGGATGTTGCCGCTGTCCACCTCGAGCACCCGGTACCCGTGTTTCGTGACACCGCGCACGAGCAGGTCCTCTTCGAAGTCCGAGGAGTCGGCCGGGTGCACCTCGAGGAAGATGATCTTCGACCGCTGCGGGATGTTGCTGAATCGACGTTCGTCGGAGTTCTTGTTCTTGTACTCGTCCGCGCTCCCGTCATCCGGCTCGTTCGCGATGATGAGGATCCTGCCGCGCGCGGCGTCCTCTGTCACGAAATCGAGCGCCGCGGCGTCCAGCTCGACAGAGGTCGCGCGCAACTGCAGCGAGCGCTGCACGCGGGAGACGATGGAGATGACGATGATCCCGACGATGAACAGGGCGGCGATGCGGATGCCTTCCGGGCGCTCGCGGATGTTCTGGATGGTCGTGTAGAAGAAGACCAGCGAGATGATCGCGAAGCCGATGCTGCGCTTTCGCTGCTTCTTGTGGAACGCGGAGAGCGACACGGCGACCGATGCCGACGTGATCAGCACCAGCACACCGGTCGCGTACGCGCCGCCCTGGGCGTCGACGTTGGCCTGGAAGATGATGGTGATGGCGAACGCGATCGCGGTGAACACGAGCACGAGTGGTCGGACGGCCCGGGCCCAGTTCGGGGCCATGCCGTATTTCGGCAGATAGCGGGGCACGAGGTTGAGCAGCCCGGCCATCGCCGACGCTCCCGCGAACCAGAGGATGAGAATGGTCGAGATGTCGTAGGCGGTGCCGAAGATCGGTCCGAGGTACTGGTGGGCGAGATAGGCGAGCGCCCGGCCGTTCGCGGGGCCTCCCGCCAGGAACTCCCTCTGCGGGATGAGGAGGGTGGTGACCAGACTCGAGGTGATGAGGAACGCGCTCATGATGAGGGCGGCGGTGGTGAGCAGACGGTGGGCGCCTCGGATGCGACCGGCGGGTTTGTCGTCGGTGTCTCCGGCGTCGCCGGTGATCTGAGGCATGACGGCGACGCCGGTTTCGAAACCGGAGAGCCCGAGGGCGAGCTTCGGGAACACCACGAGGGCGATGCCGACGATCATCAGTGGATTGCCGTGCTGCGTGTTCACGGCGCTCCACCAGTCGGTCACGTCCAGCGGATGCGTGACGATACGCCCGATCGAGACGAGGATCACGACGACGTTGAGCGCGAGATACACCGCGACGAGCACCACCGCGATTCCGATGGCCTCCGTGAATCCGCGCAGGAAGACGGCCCCGAGCAGCGACACGAGCAGGAGGGTGAGCAGCACCTGGTTGCCGTGGAACCAGGACGGCGCGAAGGGGTTCTCGATGGCGTGCGCCGAGGCGTCCGCTGCCGAGAGGGTGATCGTGATCATGAAGTCGGTCGCGGCGAACCCGAGCAGC
This sequence comes from Actinomycetales bacterium, assembly GCA_038251725.1. GTDB lineage: Bacteria > Actinomycetota > Actinomycetes > Actinomycetales > Microbacteriaceae > Lacisediminihabitans. The sequence continues at coordinate 31,724 of JBBSBA010000018.1, read as the reverse complement.
ACGAGCACGAACAGCTTGCCGGCCCACCAGGGAAGCAGGCGTTCCAACATCGCGATCGAGCCCGATCCGCGGAAGCTCTCCCTGGCCACCCGGCGGTATACCGGAAGCGCACCGAACAGGGTGAGGACAACAAGCACGACGGTCGCGAACGGCGAGAGCAGACCGGCCGCGAGGGCGGCGATCGCGGGCTGATAGCCGAGCGTGGAGAAGTAGTCGACGCCGGTGAGGCACATCACCCGCCACCAGGAGTGGGTCGTCTCGGCGACCTTCGCGTGCGGTCCCTGGTAGGTGCCCGAGCGGTCGGCCAGCCCCTGGAGCATCCAGCTTCGGAAGCGTCCGGATTTCGTGGCCATGGGCACCAATCTCCTCGAGGGGAGATTCCTTCCTGTCTGAGGTTATCCCGCGCAGCGGGTCGCGGACCTAGATCGCCAGCAGGGTATTCACCCGACGATCGGTCAACTTGGCCACGCCGTTCAGCGCGCTCAGCTCGAGCACCACGCTGATGCCCGCCACCCTCCAGCCGGCGCGTTCGACCAGCGAGCAGCTCGCCGCAAGCGTTCCGCCCGTGGCGAGCACGTCGTCGAGCAGCAGCACTCGCGTGCCCGGCGCCAGTTCGTCGGGATGCACCTCCAGTGTCGTGCTGCCGTACTCGAGGTCATAGTCCTCGGAGATCACACCGCGGGGCAGCTTGCCGGGCTTGCGGATCATGACGCAGCCGAGGCCGGTGGCGTACGCCGCGCCGGCGGCCAGCACGAATCCGCGAGCCTCCATGCCGGCGAGGGCATCGAATTCGCCGGCGAACGGGGCCACGAGCGCGTCGATCACCGATCGCAGCGCGGGGCCGTCGGCGAAGACCGGGCTGAGGTCACGAAAGGTGATGCCGGGGGTCGGGAAGTCTTCGACGCTCCGGCTCAGCCGTTCGATCGCGTCGCGAGCCTCGTGCGGCATCCGGTGTCCTTGGGTTGGGAAGTGTTGCACGCAGTCAAGCCTGCCATCCCGGGCGGCTTGACGTTGCCTCAGAGGTTGCTCCAAACCCGTGGGGAGGCCGATGTGCGAGGTTATAGTTGGACGGGTAATGCGGTCAGCCGCCCACACTCCACTCCCGAGAGATCAGTCATGGACATCCTCATCGTCGTCGGCACAATCGTCGTGCTCGTCGCCATCATCGGCATCTACCTGTGGTCGACCTACAACGGGCTCGTGCGCCTCAACGTGCGCGTTGACGAGGCCTGGAGCGACATCACGGTGCAGCTCAAGCGTCGTGCCGACCTGTTGCCCAACCTCATCGAGACGGTCAAGGGTTATGCAGCGCACGAGTCCGGTGTGTTCGAGGCCGTGACCAAGGCGCGTGCCGAGTCGCTGAACGCGTCGACGCCGGCGGATGCGGCGCAGGCCGAGAACCACGTGCAGTCCGCCCTGAAGAGCATCTTCGCCGTGGCCGAGGCCTACCCGCAGTTGCAGGCCAGCCAGAACTACCTCCAGCTGCAGGGCGAACTCGTGGACACGGAAGACAAGATCCAGGCGTCACGCCGCTTCTACAACGGCGGGGTGCGCGAGCTGAACACCAAGGTCAAGACCTTCCCGAACACTCTCTACGTGCGTGGGCTCGGTTTCCACGAGCGGGACTTCTTCGAGGTCGCCGACTCCGCCGCGATTGCCGAACCGCCCCGCGTCCAGTTTTGATCCTGGCGTGAGACGCCACTCGATCACCGTCGAGGAGCGATCTCCCGCGAGCGCGTCGAGACCGCACGTTGTCAGCCAACCCTCCGAACTGAGCCACCCATGTACCGCGCGATAGCGACGAACAAACGCAACACCGTCTTCATCATCCTCATCTTCCTGCTGATCATCGGCGGGCTCGGGGTGCTGGCGGCCTACGTGTACAACAGCTGGTCGATCGCGATCATCGTGATCGTGATCGCGACCGCCTACGCGACAATCCAGTACTTCGCGGCGTCGGGGCTCGCGATCTCGATCGCGGGCGGCCGTGCGATCGAGAAGGCGGACAATCCTCGGCTCTATCGCATCGTCGAGAACCTCGCGATCACCGACGGCCTGCCGATGCCGAAGGTCTACATCGTCAACGACCCCGCACCCAACGCCTTCGCGACCGGGCGCGATCCCGAACACGCCTACGTCGCCGCCACAACCGGACTGCTCGACCTGATGGACGACTCGGAGCTCGAGGGGGTGATGGCCCACGAGATGGGCCACGTGCAGAACTACGACACCCGCGTGTCGATGATCGTCTTCGGGCTCGTCGTCGCCATCGGGTTCATCGCCGACCTCTTCCTGCGCTTCGCCTTCTTCGGCGGCGGCCGCGGCAACGGCCGCAACAACAACGGGGGCGGAAATCCCCTCGTGATGATCTTCGGCATCGCCGCAATGATCATCGCCCCCCTCGTCGCCGCCGGTGTCCAGGCCGCGATCTCCCGCCAGCGCGAATACCTCGCCGATGCGACAAGCGCGATGACCACCAGGAACCCGGATGCGCTGGCCAGCGCGCTGTCAAAGCTCGGGCAGTACGGCCGCCCGATGCGGCGGCAGAACTCGAGCATGGCGCACCTGTGGATCTCCGATCCCACCCGACCCGGCTTCATGAGTCGCCTGTTCAGCACCCACCCGCCGATCGCTGACCGCGTGGCGCGCCTGCAGAAGATCGGCGGCGGGTTCTAGGGACTCGCCACCGGCGCAGGCATGACTCCGAGTTCGGCTGCCAGGGCGCCGGCGAGGTCTCCCCGGTCCATCACCTCGATGGAGTCGAGGCCCTGCCAGAGCGCCGTCTCGCGCAGCAGCACCGCGAGGCGCGCGGCCGTCTCCGACGGGGCATTCGGTTCGGTCCAGGCGTACTGCACGCGCAGCACGCGATTCTGCCGGTCGTTCTTGAGATCGACCCGCCCCACGAGCCTGTCGTCGATGAGCAGCGGCAGCGAGTAGTAGCCGAAGACCCGCTGGGATGCGGGCGTGTAGATCTCGATGCGATAGCGGAAGCCGAACAGTCGCTCGGCCCGAGCCCGATCCCAGACCACCGGGTCGAACGGCGATAGCAGCGCCGTCGCCTCGATGCGGCGCGGGATGCGGGCGTCCCGATGGAGGAAGGCCCGCCGGTTCCAGCCGGGCACCACCACGGGCAGAAGCTCGCCGGCATCCACGAGGTCAGCCACCGCGGCCTTCGCCGGTTCGTTCTTGATGCGGTAATAGTCGGCGAAGTCCGAGATGGTGCCGATGCCGTGGGCCCGGGCAGAGTCGGAGACGAGGGTGCGGATGGCATCCTCCCGCGCCACGTGCCGGTCGAGAAGCGCCGGCGGAAGCGCCTGGGACGCGAGAGCGTACCTGCGTTCGAACCGGGTGCGGCCGGCCGAGACCACCTCGCCGAACTGGAACAGGTATTCGAGACCGGTCTTCACCGCCGACCATCCCCACCAGCCGCCGGCACCCTTGCCGGAGTCGTGTTCGATCTCGCTCGCCGCGACGGACGGGCGCCCGGCGAGCTCCGCGCGCAGCCAGTCGAGCATCGGGCCGTTCGAGCGCACCCAGCCCTCCGCCGTCGAGCCGTACCGGTCGCGCATCGCCTCCATCCGCCAGCGGAAGAGCGGCCACGCCTCGGCCGGGATGATCGCCGCCTCGTGGGCCCAGTACTCCAGATACCTGCCGCCCTGTCCGAACACGAGCCGGTCGAGCAGGGTCTTGTCGTAGCCTCCGAGCCGGGCGAAGAGGGGGAGGTAGTGGCTGCGCTCGAAGACGTTCACGGAATCAAGCTGCAACAACCCCAGTCGCTTGGTCATCAGGTTGAGCTGGCGGGTGCCCGTCGCCGTCGGGGTTTCGCGGCCGAGGCCCTGGGCGGCGAGCGCGATTCGCCGGGCCTGATTCGGGGAAACCGTCTGCTCAGTCACGCCCTCGACCCTATCGACGACGACCGACCCTTCCCCTGTTTCGTTGTTCTGGCGTAGCGTGGTCGTTAATCTCCCGTTAACCAACGGGACCGATTGCAGACAGCGTTGTCACCTAAGCTCCTCGAAGGTCGTTCAGGTACCCATTGTCTGCACACAGCGCAGGCGGCCGAACGGTCCAATGGAGGAAATGTGTTCAGTAGGCGCAACATCGTCGGTATCGCTGCTCTCGCGGCGATCACCATCTCTCTCAGCGCGTGCGCGAGCTCGCCCACCCCGGCAGCGTCGGGCTCGGTCGACGCCAAGACCGCTACGAGTGTCTCCGCCTTCGGCGACATGGCCGGTCTCGTGACCGCGGCGAATGCGGAGGGCGCACTCAACGTGATCGCACTTCCGGACAATTGGGCGAACTACGGCAAGATCATCGCCGCGTTCAAGACGAAGTACCCCAAGATCACGGTGAACTCCGCGAACCCCAACGGTTCGAGCGCCGAAGAGATCAAGGCCGCCACCGACCTCGCCGGCCAGAACACCGCACCGGATGTGTTCGACCTCGGCCCCGCGGTCGCCCTCGCCAACACCGCGAAGTTCGCGCCGTACACGGTGTCCACCTGGGCGGACATCCCCGCCGCCAACAAGGAGAGCACCGGCCTCTGGGTCAACGACTACACCGGGCTCATGTCAGTCGGTTACGACTCCAACGTGATCAAGACTGCACCGAAGCAGCTCTCCGACCTGCTGGGCAGCGAGTACAAGGGCAAGGTCGCCATCAACGGAGACCCGACGCAGGCGGGCGCGGCCTTCGCCGCCGTCGGTCTCGCGGCCATCCAGAGCGGCGGATCGGCGGACAACTTCCAGCCCGGCATCGACTTCTTCACCAAGCTCAACAAGGCGGGCAACTTCCTGACCCTCGACCCCACGCCGGCGACCATCGTCTCGGGCGAGACCCCGGTGGTCTTCGACTGGAGCTACAACAACATCGCCGCCGCCGCAACCACACCGTCCTGGAAGACCGTCGTCTTCCCGGGCAAGGCCTACGGCAGCTACTACAACCAGGCGATCAACAAGGATGCCCCGCACCCGGCCGCCGCGCGTCTGTGGGAGGAGTTCGTGTACAGCAACACCGTGCAGAACCTGTACCTGGCCGCCGGAGCGTTCCCGGTGCGAATCGCGGCGATGGACAAGGCGGGAACCACCGACAAGGCTGCCCAGGCCGTTGCGGGAAAGATGCCGGCCGAGTTCGTGTCGCCGACCGAGGCCCAGACGACGGCAGCCGGAGCGCTCCTGTCGGCCAAGTGGGCCGCCGCGATCAGCAAGTAGTCTCACCACATGACGACTGACTCTCAGTCGGCAGTCGCCGCCGTCGCCGGTGCCGGGGTTCTTCCCCCGGCCCGGCGCACGGTCGGCCCGACCGGCCGACGTCCACCACGTCGGTTCGCATCGTGGCTCGGCCTCACGCCGTTCGCGATCTACGTGCTGCTCTTCCTCGCGATCCCCACCGTTCTCGCGGTGCTCTCCGGGCTGTTCGACGGCCAGGGCCACTTCACGACAGCCAATCTCTCGGCGCTGTTCGCCCCGGACGTCCTCAAGGCGTTCGGCAGCTCCTTCTGGGTCTCGGCGGTGACAGCGATCGTCGGCGCGATCGTCGGCGCGATCGTCTGTTTCGCCCTCCTCGGCATGAACCCGCAAGGACCCGTTCGATCGGCGATCGACTCCGCCGCGAGCGTGCTTGCCCAGTTCGGTGGGGTCATGCTCGCGTTCGCGTTCATCGCCACCATTGGAATCCAGGGCTTTGTCACGCAGCTCCTGTTGAATTCGTTCGGCATCAACATCTTCGCGAACGGCGTCTGGCTCTACCAGGTACCGGGACTCCTGCTGCCCTACATCTACTTTCAGGTGCCGCTCATGATCATCACGTTCATGCCGGCCATGGAGGGCCTCAAGCCGCAGTGGGCCGAGGCGAACGCGACCCTCGGCGGCACCCGGCTCACCTACTGGCTGCGCATTGCCGGCCCCGTCCTCGCCCCATCCTTCCTCGGCAGTCTGCTGCTGTTGTTCGCGAACGCGTTCTCGTCGTACGCCACCGCGGCGGCGCTCATCAGCCAGGGCGCGCAGATCGTGCCGCTGCAGATCCGGTCCGCCCTCTTCAGCGAGACGGTGCTCGGCCGAAGCAACATGGCCGGCGCGCTCGCCTTCGGAATGATCGTTGTCATGGTGATTCTCATGTGGGGCTATTCGGCCCTGCAGTCGCGCACGACGAGGTGGCAGCGATGAGTCGAGTACGCCCGATCGGGGCGACCCCCGGTCGCACCGCCCGCACCATCATCCTCGGGGTGGTCGGGCTCGTCTTCGCCATCCCGATCGTCGCCATGCTCGAGTTCAGCCTCCGCAAGGTGGGCGGGGGATACACGCTGGCCCATTGGGCCGGGTTGTTCGCCCCCACGGCCGGTCAGACCTACGGGGTGGTATTTACCGGGGTCCGCAATTCTCTGCTGCTCGCCGCGGTGACCGTCGTGATCATCCTGGTGATCGTGCTGCCGACGATGATCCTCGTGCAGCTGCGGTTCCCGCGGTTGCGCCGCGTGCTCGAGTTCATCTGCATCATCCCGATCACGGTGCCGGCCATCGTCATGGTCGTCGGCCTGGCACCGGTCTACTCGGTCGTGGCCCGCATCGCCGGCTCGTCGATCTGGACGCTCTCTTTCGCCTACGGCATCACGGTGCTGCCGTATGCCTATCGCGCCATCCAGTCCAACCTCAGCGCGGTGGATGTCGTGACGCTCTCGGAGGCGGCTCGCTCGCTCGGCGCAGGCTGGGGCAGTGTGCTGTGGCGGGTGATTCTTCCGAACCTGCGGCGAGGTACCCTCGCCGCCTCCTTCATCACGGTGGCCGTGGTGCTCGGCGAATACACCATCGCCTCCCTGCTCAATCGGATGAACCTGCAGACCGCGCTCGTCCAGATATCGACGATCGACCCGTTCGTCGCGGTCATCTTCACGCTGATCGCGCTCGGCTTCGCATTCATCCTGCTCCTGCTCATCGGCCGACTGGCCACGGACCGCCGTTCACGACCGGACCGCCTCGACAAGAAGGCATCATGACCAGCACCTCTTCCCTCGCCAGCCATGCTGGCGCGGCCGTCGAGCTCATCGGCGTCATCAAGGATTACGCCGGACACCGTGCTCTCAGCGGAGTGAACCTCACGGTGCATCCGGGCGAGTTCGTTGCGCTGCTCGGCCCCTCGGGCTGCGGCAAGACCACCGCGCTGCGGGCGCTGTCCGGCCTCGAGCAGGTGAACGGCGGCAGCATCCTCATCGACGGCATCGATGTCGTCGACGTGCCGGTGAACAAGCGCGACATCGGAATGGTGTTCCAGTCCTACTCGCTCTTTCCGCACCTCACCGCCCTCGAGAATGTGGAGTTCGGGCTGCGGATGCGCAGTGTCCCCGCCGGCGAACGTCGCCGTCGGGCGGCAGAGTCCCTCGAACTGGTCGGCCTCGCGCACCTCTCCGGGCGCTACTCCCACCAGCTCTCCGGCGGGCAGCAGCAGCGGATAGCGCTCGCCCGCGCGCTCGTCACGCGCCCCCGCGTTCTGCTGCTCGACGAACCGCTCTCCGCCCTCGATGCGAAGGTGCGGGTGCAGTTGCGCGACGAGATCCGCCGCATCCAGACCGATCTGGGCATCACGACGCTCTTCGTCACCCACGACCAGGAGGAGGCCCTCGCGGTAGCGGACCGGGTTGCGGTGATGCGCGACGGCAACATCGAGCAGATCGGCACCCCGGAGGAGCTCTACACGACCCCTGCCACGCCCTTTGTCGCCGGTTTCGTCGGCCTCAGCAACCGGATGCCCGCGACGGCATCCCAGGGTCGGGTCATGCTCCACGGGGAGTCCCTCGCCGTGCTCGGCGCGGCGCCGGCCGACGGCCCGGTTCTCGCCTTCGTGCGACCGGAGGACCTGCTCCTCGTCGAAGCGGGGATCCCGGCCACGATCGTCGCCACCAGCTTCCTCGGTTCGCTCCGCCGCACGCAGGTGCGCCTCGAGGACGGCACCGTCGTCTCGGTGCAGCACGATGTCTCCGATCATCCCCAGCCCGGCGACCGGGTGCACCTCCGCCTGCGCGGCGGCGCCGTTGCGGTGAGCCGTCCGGAGGAGTGAAGCGCATACCCTGCGCCGCATGTACAGCGGCATAGACTGACTCGATGATGTTCGGACGACGCAATCGCACCCCTGCGACGGTCGTGTCGGCGCAGTCCGCCGTCCCGCGGGACCACACCGACCAGCATCTTCCCGCCGGCATCCGACTCGCCGGCGCGTGGTCGTGGCGCATTCTCGCCATCGCCGCCGTGATCACGGTCTTCATCTACCTGATCGTCAGCCTCCGCGATATCGTCGTTCCGTTCATGGTCGCGATCCTGCTCGCCGCCCTTCTCGTGCCATTCGTGCAGTTCCTCGTGCGCCACGGCTGGCCAAAGGCCGTCGCCGTCGCCCTCGCCGAGGTGGGGCTCATCGTCGTCGTCGCCGGTCTCGTCGTGCTCATCGTCTTCCAGGTGCGCAGCGGGTTCCCCGACCTGCAGAGGCAGAGCATCGCTGCGTTCGCGAACTTCAAGCAGTACCTGCTCGCCTCACCGCTGCACCTCACCGAATCCGACATCAACGGCTACCTCGGCCAGGCGGCGGCGGCACTGCAGCGGGACAGCCAGTCGCTGCTCTCCGGGGCACTGTCCCTCGGCAGCTCGGCCGGGCACGTTCTGGCCGGACTGCTGCTCGCCCTCTTCGCGACCCTCTTCATGCTCATCGACGGTCCGGGCATCTGGCGCTGGGTGATCCGGCTGTTCCCACGCGCGGCGCGACCGGCCATCGACGGCGGAGGCCGCGCCGGATGGGTGACCCTCACCAACTTCGTGCGGGTTCAGATCTTCGTCGCGGCGGTGGATGCGATCGGAATCGGGCTCGGTGCCTTCTTCGTCGGGCTGCCGCTGGTCATCCCGATCTCGATCGCGGTGTTCCTCGGCTCCTTCGTGCCGGTGGTCGGTGCGGTGATCACCGGGGTGCTCGCCGTCTTCATCGCGCTCGTCTACATCAATCCGGTGGCCGCGCTCGTCATGCTCGGCGTCGTGATTCTCGTGCAGCAGGTGGAAGGCCATGTGCTCCAGCCGTTCGTCATGGGAACGGCGGTGAGGGTGCATCCGATCGCCGTCGTCTTCGCCGTCGCGGCGGGCGGATTCCTCGCCGGAATCCCGGGGGCGCTGTTCGCGGTTCCGGTGATCGCGACCCTCAACGTGATCATCGGCTACATCGCGGGCGGCCAATGGCACACGACGACCGAACCCGAAATTGCGGATGACCTGCGCACCGCATGACCCGAATGCCGCCCACACGACACCCACACTCGACGACTGAAGCTGCCAATGACTGAACTGACCATCGCCGGGCCCACCCTGGCCGACTTCGAAGCGGCTCGTACCGTGGTCTCCCGTGTCGCCGGAGTCACGCCGATGGAGAGTTCGCGCTTTCTCGGCGAGCTGCTCGGCTCACCCGTCTATCTCAAGTGCGAGAACCTGCAGCGCACCGGCTCCTACAAGATCCGCGGGGCGTTCAATCGGATCGCGAGGCTGACCGAGGAGGAGAAGTCGCACGGCGTCGTGGCGGCTTCCGCCGGCAACCACGCCCAGGGCGTCGCATTCGCGGCCCGTGAACTCGGCATCGCCGCCACCATCTTCATGCCGGTGGGTGTGGCGCTTCCCAAGCTGCAGGCCACCCGAAACTACGGTGCCGAGGTCGTGTTGCGCGGCCATGCCGTCGACGAGGCGCTGCGCACCGCCGCCGAGTTCGCGGCGACCACCGGAGCTGTCTTCATCCCGCCCTTCGACCATACGGATGTCGTGGCCGGCCAGGGCACGCTCGGCCTCGAGATGCTCGACCAGGTGCCGGACCTCCAGACCGTGATCGTTCCGATCGGCGGCGGCGGACTGATCGCTGGTGTGGCGAGCGCACTCAAGCAGAAGCTCGCCCTCGAGGGTCGCACGGTGCGAATCATCGGGGTCCAGGCGGAGCTTGCGGCGCCGTACCCGATCTCGATCCTCAACGGCGTCTCGACGGCGATCACGATCAAGCCGACGATCGCCGACGGGATCGCGGTGAACAAGCCGGGCATCCTCAACTTCGAGATCATCAAGGACGCCGTCGACGAGATCATCACCGTGACCGACGACGATATCGCCAGGGCGATGCTCGTGCTGCTCGAGCGGGCGAAGCTGGTGGTCGAACCGGCGGGCGCCGTCGCCGTCGCCGCGATCATGACCGGGCAGGTGAAGGACGCCGGAGTGACCATCGCGATCCTGAGTGGCGGAAACATCGACCCGCTCGTCATGGAGCGGGTGATCTCGCGCGGGCTCGCGGCATCCGACCGCTACCTCAAGCTGCGGCTCATGCTGCCCGACCGGCCGGGCCAGCTCGCCCGCATCGCGGAGCTCATCTCCGAGGCCAACGCGAACGTCGTGGAGGTGCTGCACACCCGTCACGGGCGCAACGCGCTGATCAGCGACGTGGAGATCGAACTGAGCGTGGAGACCCGCGGAGCCGAACATGTCCAGCGAGTGCTCGGCCACCTCATCGAGGCCGGCTACGACCCCCGCATCGACTTCTAACGCGGCGGCCCGTGCCGCCGCGCGGGAGGGGGAGGCTACGGCTGGTAGGTCTCTACCTTGTCGATCTGCACGGTGATCTCATTGCCGTTCGGGGCGATGTACGACACGGTCTCGCTCACCGAACGGCCGAGGATGGCGACGCCGAGCGGGCTGCCTTCGCTGTAGACATCGAGGTCGCTGTCTTCGCCGACGATCTCGCGGCTGCCGAGCAGGAACACACTCTCCTCGCCGAGGATGCGGGCGGTGACGACGGTGCCGGATTGCACGACCCCGGTGCTCTCGGGGGCCTCGCCCACCTTCGCGTGACGCAGCAGCTCGGTGAGCACCCGGATGCGGGCCTCCATCTTGCCCTGCTCTTCCTTGGCCGCGTGGTAGCCGCCGTTCTCCTTGAGGTCGCCCTCTTCCCGTGCCGCCTCGATCTTCTTCGCGATCTCGGTGCGACCGGAGTTGGACAGCTGCTCGAGTTCGGCGCTCCGGCGGTCGAACGCCTCCTGGGTCAGCCAGGTCTCGGGGGATTCGGTAGACACGGTGCACTCCTCGAAAGTCGATGCCGGCGGGCGGTCGCGCTGTACTGCCTGGCGGAAGGCCACTGGATAAACAAATGAGACCGGCCGCACGGCCGGTCTCTGATCAGTGAGTCAAGTTTAGGTCAGCCAGCAGCGGTAGATCAACCCGGTGACGCCGGGCTCCGTGCTGCGCACGACATCCGTGTACGAATTCGTGTATTGGCTGGATGCCGGAACCTTCACGACACGCCATCCCACGATGCTGTGCGCCTCGTTCTGAACCTGCAGGGCGCAGCTGGCGGTGCTCCCGACCGGCATGGAAACCTGGTAGCTGATGCTCACGCTGCGGGCGTTCAGGATCGTGGCGCCCTGGTCGACGGCGTCGAGGGTGCCCCCGGCCTTGTCGAGGCCAGCCCAGATCACCCAGGCGATGACGACGATGGCCGCGGCGGCGGCGGCGGCGATGTAGATCCAGCGGTCCCGGCGCTTTTTCGCCGGTGTCCGTCCGTAGCGGGCGCCGATTCGGCTCGATTCTGGCGCCGCGGGGGACCGCTTGGGACCGGATTCATCGAGAAGAGCCTCGTCTTCGTCGATCACTGTCATGTCTCCGTCATTCCTGCCGCTTATTCTTGTATCACAAGGCTATCTGCCCATCACTAGGAGTTCCCCATCACTAGGAGTTCAGTGACATTGCGTCTGCTGGCCGTGCATGCCCATCCCGACGACGAGTCGAGCAAGGGCGCCGCGACCTACGCCCACTATCGAAGCATTGGCGCCGAGGTGCTCGTGGTGAGCTGCACCGGAGGCGAGCGCGGCGACATCCAGAACGCCGCCCTCGAGCCGAAGGCGATGGCCAATCGCGACATGGCGGGACTCCGCCGCATCGAGATGGCGCAGGCGCAGGCCGCGATCGGCTTCGACCATCTCTGGCTCGGCTACCAGGACTCCGGGCTACCGGAGAACGGGGAGCCCGTTCCGGCGAACTCCTTCGCGGTGATCCCCCTGGAGATATCCGCCGAGCCGCTCGTGAAGATCATCCGGGACCTCCGGCCGCAGGTGCTCATCACCTACGACGAGACCGGCGGCTATCCCCATCCCGATCACATCCGCACCCATGAGATCTCGATGTACGCCTTCGAGGCCGCCGCGGACCCGACGCGCTATCCGGATGCGGGCGAGCCCTGGCAGATCTCGAAGGTCTACTACGACCGCATCTTCAACGCGCCGCGCATCGAGGCGATGTACCAGTTCCTGCTCGTCAACGAACCGGAGACTCCGCAGCTCGCGCGGATGGAGGAGCTCCGCGAATGGATGCGGGACCGCCCGAACCTGGCAACGACCCAGGTGGAGGTCGGCGCGTTCCTCGAGGCGCGGGATGCGGCATTGCGCGCTCACGCCAGCCAGGTCGCGCCCGACAGCTCCTTCTTCTTCTGGCCGAACGACCTGCAGCGCAAGGCCTGGCCGTTCGAGGACTTCCAGCTCGCCGTCTCGCTCGTGGACTCGCCGCTGCCCGAGACTGACCTCTTCGCCGGAATCCGGGGAGATGCCGCCGACGACCGGGAGGTCACCCCATGAATGTGTTCTATTCGGCCATCGTTCTGCTCGCGTCCACCCCGACCCCGCAGCCCAACTTCGACCAGAACTCCGTCACGCCCACCTGGGTGGGCTTCGCTGCCACCTTCGGCGTGGCCGCCGTTGTGGTGGTGCTCTGCATCGATCTCGTGCGCCGCGTGCGCCGGGTGCGCTATCGCGGCGAGATCCGCGAGCAGCTTGAGGCGCAGCGCGACGCGGAGCGCGACGCGGCGGGCACGCCAGAGGACTGATCTGCCGGCCGCGCCCTAAAACACGGGCGGGTGGGTTGCCACGAGGAAGATGGCCGTCCAGTGGCAGAGGAATGCAAGCAGCGTGAGCGCGTGGAAGATCTCGTGGAAGCCGAAGACACCGGGGATCGGGTTCGGCCGCTTGAATCCGTAGATCACGGCACCGATCGTGTAGAACACGCCGCCGAGCAGGATCAGGGCCATCATCGCCGCGTTGGCGTGGAAGAAGTCGACGATGAAGGCCAGTGAGGCGTAGCCGAGCAGCAGGTACAGCGGAACGTACAGCCAGCGCGGTGCCCCGAGCCAGAAGACGCGGAATCCGATGCCGAGGCCGGCTCCGACCCAGACCAGCCAGAGTAGCAGCACCGACTTGTCGTGCGGCAGCGCGAGCACGGTAATGGGCGTGTACGATCCGGCGATCAACAGGAAGATGTTGGCGTGGTCGAGCCGCTTGAGCACTCGCTTGGTGCGATCGTTCCAGTTGATGCGGTGATACAGCGCGGAAATCCCGAACAGGAGAAGCGACGACAGCACGAAGACCGTGCTTGACACCTTGGCCGGAACGCCAACCGCGAGGGTGATGAGCACGGCGCCGAGAACGATAGCGAGCGGGAAGGTCGCGGTGTGAATCCAGCCGCGCCAGGCGGGCTTGCGGGCGAGCAGCTCGGCGCGAGCGTCGGACGCGTCGTCGAGCAGGGGGATGTTGGGGAGATCCGACCCGGAATCGTCGAGGTCGTCGGCGTCGCGGGCTCCGGCGGTGCGCCCGGCTGAATTCTCGGCCTGATCCTGGTCCATGGGGAACGAGTTTAGCGCCGCGTTCCGCCCAAGCTGGGAGCCAGCGGCGCCTCGTGCACTAGCGTAGGTATGTGGTACAGCGGGAAATCCCCCTCGGACGAGGCATACTCTACGGTCTCTACCAGAACCGGATCCGCCGTTGGCTGAGCACGCAACAGCTCCCGCGGCACGTCGCCATGATCCTCGACGGTAACCGGCGCTGGGCGAAGCAGCGGCTGCACGAAACGGCGGCCCACGGGCATCGTGCCGGCGCGGCCAAGTTCCGCGAGTTCCTCATCTGGTGCGACGACCTCGGCATCTCGACCGCGACCCTGTACCTGCTGTCGACCGACAATCTCAGCGGTCGCACGACCGAGGAGCTCGACGAGCTCGTGGACATCATCGCCGACCTCGCCGAGGACCTCTCGCACTTCCGCAACTGGAGGGTGCAGCACGTCGGGTCGGATGACGGCCTGCCCGACTCCTTGGTCGAGACGCTGGAGGCCGCGGAGGAACGGACCAGGTCCAACACCGGCCTGCACATCAACCTCGCCGTCGGCTACGGCGGACGCCGCGAGATCGCGGATGCCATGCGCAGCATCGTCGCGGAGCACCAGGCGAACGGAGGCACGCTCGACGCGCTCGCCGACGTCCTCACCCCCGAGCTGATCGGCGACCACCTCTACACCGGCGGACAGCCCGACCCCGACCTCGTGATCCGCACCTCCGGCGAGCAGCGGTTGAGCGACTTCATGCTCTGGCAGAGCGCCCACAGCGAGTTCTATTTCGTCGAGGCCCTCGGCCCCGACCTGCGCGAGGTCGACTTCCTGCGCGCGCTGCGCGACTACGCGCGCCGCCACCGCCGCTACGGTAGTTGAGCCGGACTCTGGGCACGGGGCAGCCGAGCCGCTACGGTTGGGACAAATGACCACAATCGACGAATTCGCCGCCGGCTTCAGTGAAGAACCCGGCTACTTCGACTTCGCCTCCGTCGGCCCGATCGGCCGGGTGGTGATGGAGGAACAGCAGGCGCAATTCGAGCTGCTGCGCCGCGCCCGGTTCGGCAGCCTCGACAGCCTCGCCGGGGAGGACGCCCGCGTGCGCGCAGCGGTGAGCGAAGTGACCGGGTTTCGCGCCGACCAGGTCGTCTTCCAACCCAACACGAGCACCGGTCTCATGCACGCCATGTTCGGCATCACCGGCGGGGTGCTGCTCTCCGCGGCGGAGTTCCCGGCGGTCACCTTCGCCACCGTTCGCGCCGCGGACACCCTCTCGGTGCTCGCCCCGGTGTGGCTGGAGACCGCGGGCGGTCCGGTGACGCCGGGCATCATCCGCGACCAGCTCACGCCCAACATCGTTGCGGTGGCCGTGAGCCTCGTCGACTTCCGCACCGGCTACCTCACCGACCTCGATGGCATCCGTCAGGTGATCGGTGACCGTCTGCTCATCGTGGATGCCATCCAGGGCTTCGGGGTGGTCGACGCGCCCTACGAGGCGGCGGACATCCTGGCGAGCGGCGGCCAGGCGTGGGTGCGCTCCGGCTGGGGAACCGGGTTCCTCGCCCTCAGCGACCGCGCCCTCGGGCGGCTGACCCCGGTGTTCTCCGGGTTCACCGCGACGGACTCCGAACAGCTGCAGATGAACGCGGTGCTGCCGCCCGTCTCGGGAGCCGCCGCCTACAGCATCAGCACGGGGAGCCCGATCGACCAGGCGCGGTTCGCCGCGGCGCTCGAGGAGATCGCGACCGTCGGGGTTGCCGAGATCGGCGCCCGACTGGCCGAGAAGGTGACGAGGGTCATCGACCTCG
The DNA here is from genome assembly GCA_038251725.1 of Actinomycetales bacterium. Classification (GTDB taxonomy): domain Bacteria; phylum Actinomycetota; class Actinomycetes; order Actinomycetales; family Microbacteriaceae; genus Lacisediminihabitans. The sequence goes on along the minus strand of JBBSBA010000018.1, from coordinate 16,276 downwards.
CGGACGAGTACGCCGTGCCGGTCGTCTCCTCCAGGGCGGAGAACGAGCGCGCGGGAATCGTCGTGCTCGAGCCCGCGGTGGACCAGCTGACCATGCTGACGGCATCCCTCTTCAACCACGGCATCACGGCGACGGTTCGCGGCCACACGGTGCGGATGAGCCCGCATGTGACGACGGACGAAGAGGGCTTCGACATGCTGCGTGGAGCGTTCACGAGTTACGCCTCCGCGATAACCGTCTGACCCGTGGACGGCGGCAGCGTGGCATGCACCCGCGCGCCCAGACTGTTCACCTGGCCGTAACGAACGGATGGCGTGTCGCTCGGCGGCGCGCAGCCAGCGGCCCGTAGCGTACGAGCTATCAGGTATGGCGCCTGATCGAGACGGCCACGCAAGTTCGTCTCGAAACGTGTGGTGGCCGTCACGAGAGAAAGTTCCGGGTGTGTTGAGCACCCGGGGATGGAGCTCACGTGGCCGCTATTGACAAGACCAGCCCGGCTCGGCGCTACAGTGCGAGCATGGAGACCGGCACCAGACAGGCCGAGCGCACCTACGTGCTCGACACATCGGTCTTGCTGTCCGACCCGAAGGCGATCTTCCGCTTCTCCGAACATGCGGTCGTGCTTCCGGTGGTGGTGATCTCGGAGCTCGAAGGCAAACGCAACGATCCCGAGATCGGCTATTTCGCCCGTCAGGCGCTGCGCAACCTCGACGAGCTGCGCGTGCAGCACGAGCGGCTCGACTTTCCGATCGCCGTGGGCGATGGCGGATCGCTGCGGGTCGAACTCAACCACTCGAACATGTCGGTGCTGCCCTCGGGGCTGCAGCTGAACGACAACGACTCCCGCATCCTTGCCGTCGCGCTCAACCTCTCCAACGACGGCCTGAATGTGACGGTCGTGTCGAAGGACCTGCCGTTGCGCGTGAAGGCCGCGTCGATCGGTCTCGCCGCGGAGGAATACCGGGCAGAGCTCGCCGTCGACTCGGGGTGGACCGGCATGGAGGATGTCACGCTCGGGTCCGAGCAGATGTCGAAGCTCTACGAGACCGAACGGCTCAGCACCCGGCTGGTCGGTGACACGCCGATCAACACCGGCCTCGTCATCCATTCGGACCGCGGCTCCGCGCTCGGGCGCGTCACCGCCCGCGGTGAGATGCGCCTGGTGCGCGGCGATCGGGACATCTTCGGGCTGCACGGCCGGTCGGCGGAGCAGCGTCTCGCGATCGACATGCTGCTGGATCCCGAGATCGGGATCGTTTCGCTCGGCGGGCGCGCGGGCACCGGCAAGTCCGCCCTCGCCCTCTGCGCCGGCCTCGAGGCGGTGCTCGAGAAGCAGCAGCACAAGAAGATCATGGTGTTCCGGCCGCTCTACGCCGTCGGCGGGCAGGAACTCGGCTTTCTGCCAGGGGACGCCTCCGAGAAGATGAACCCGTGGGCCCAGGCGGTATTCGACACCCTCGGGTCGGTCGTCTCGCAGAACGTGCTCGACGAGGTGGTGGAGCGGGGGCTGCTCGAGGTGCTGCCGCTCACCCACATCCGCGGCCGCTCGCTGCACGACGCCTTCGTGATCGTGGATGAAGCACAGTCCCTCGAACGCAACGTTCTGCTCACCGTGCTCAGCCGCATCGGCCAGAATTCCCGGGTCGTGCTCACCCACGACGTGGCACAGCGGGACAACCTGCGGGTCGGACGACACGATGGCGTCGCCTCGGTGATCGAGACGCTCAAGGGGCATGCGCTCTTCGGGCACATCACGCTCTCCCGCTCGGAGCGGTCGGCGATCGCGGCGCTCGTCACCGAGATGCTTGAGTCGAACGAGCTCGCCTGATCGTGCGCCGGGACGGGCCCGAAAGGCTGTGAATCGTCCTCACCTGCCGGCCGAGCGGTCCTTCGATCGCTCGGCCGAAGGGGGGACCGCTTAGGCTCTAATGGTGAACCTGCCGCTGATCGTGCTCCTGAGCGCGCTCTCGGTCCTCACCGTTTGGGGTTTCGTCGCACCCCGTTCGCAGTGGCGCGTGCTCACCGGCTGGAGCCTCCGGGATGCGGTCGGCAGCGAACCCTCTGCGGTGTTCGTCGGCATCCACCGTGCGGTCGCCGGCATCGCCGTCGTGGCCCTCGCGGTGGCCGGGATGTCGGTCGTCGGCTCCATCCCCCATCCCAACGGTCACTCCACCCAACGGGCGATCACCGCCCCGGTGCGCCTGCTCTGGGGCACGCCGGACCCGACGGTGGTGAACCGCGTGTTCGTGCCAGTCACCCGGGCGCCGAGCGCACTGGTGAAAGAGCCGATCCTTCGCTATCAGCTGGTCGATGGCAAACACCGCAACCCGAGCTACCTGTTCGAGCTCGCCATCTACTCCCGGCCGTTCCCGACGAAGACCGACGGCTACCTCGGCGCCCAGCCGGGCGCCGGACTCGCCGCCCTCGACACGGCCGATCTCGTCGTGCAGGTGCGTGCCGACCGGCGCTGCACGCCTCAGCAGGTGTTCGTGGTCGAGTCGGACACGGCAGTTGCCGTGGCGGTGTACTACGGCCGACCGACGGGCCAGTCGCTCGACACCAAGGCGCTGGCCAGCCCATGCTCTCTCTCGGCGTCCGGCACGAAGGCGTCGTCCGTGCTCATCCCGATCGACCTGAGGAGCCCCGTCGGCGCCCGCGCGGTGGTCAGCCTGGATGGCAAGCGGATCGCCAAGGCCTCGGCCGGGTAGAGTCCCGGGTCAGGCGCTCGCGGCCGGCGGGCGGGTCATCGACAGCACGTCGAGCGCGCCGTCGAGCAGCTCGAGGCTGACCTCGCCCCGTTCGACGAATCCGAGGTCGATCACCGACTCGCGGATGGTGATGGCTTTGGCGACCGCGTTCTTGGCGACCTTGGCCGCCGACTCGTAGCCGATGACCCGGTTGAGCGGGGTGACGATCGCGGGGGAGGACTCCGCGAGGGCCCGGGCGCGCTCGACGTTGGCCGTGAGGCCGTCGACCGTCTTGTCCGCGAGGGCGATGCTCGAGTTGGCGAGCAGCCGGATGGACTCGAGCAGTGCGGTTCCCATGACCGGGATCGCCACGTTGAGCTCGAAGGAACCGGATGCCCCGGCCCATGCGACGGTTGCGTCGTTGCCGATCACCCGCGCGGCCACCATGAGCACGGCCTCGGGGATCACCGGGTTCACCTTGCCTGGCATGATCGAGGAGCCGGGCTGCAGGTCGGGGATGCTCAGCTCGCCGAGGCCCGTGTTCGGTCCCGAACCCATCCAGCGCAGGTCGTTGCAGATCTTGGTCATGCTCACGGCGATCACCCGGAGCGCTCCGGACGCCTCGACGAGGCCATCGCGGGCACCCTGGGCCTCGAAGTGGTTGCGCGCCTCGGTGAGCGGAAGCCCGGAGTCGGCCGCGAGCAGTGCGATGACCTTCTGCGAGAATCCGGCCGGGGTGTTGATTCCGGTGCCGACGGCGGTTCCGCCGAGCGGCACTTCCGCCACGCGCACGATGGTGGACTTGACGCGCTCGATCCCGTAACGCACCTGCGCGGCATAACCGGCGAACTCCTGGCCGAGGGTGACGGGCGTGGCGTCCATGAGGTGCGTGCGGCCGGACTTGACGACGGTCTTCCACAGCTCGGCCTTGGTCTCGAGGGCGACCGCGAGGTGATCGAGCGCCGGAACGAGCTCGCCGAGCAGCGCACCGGTGACGGCGACGTGCACGGAGGTGGGGAAGACGTCGTTGGACGACTGCGACGCGTTCACGTGGTCGTTCGGATGCACCGGCGCGCCGGCGAACTTCGTGGCGAGGGTGGCGAGCACCTCGTTGATGTTCATGTTCGACGAGGTGCCGCTGCCGGTCTGATAGGTGTCGACGGGAAACTGGTCGTGGTGGCGGCCGGCGATCAGTTCGTCGGCGGCCAGCACCACGGCATCGGCCAGGGACGCGTCGAGGATGCCGAGCTGGCTGTTCACGATGGCGGCGGCGCGCTTGATTCGGGCCAGTGCCACGATCTGCGCCGGCTCGAGGCCGGAGCCAGAGATGGGGAAGTTCTGGACCGCACGCTGGGTCTGGGCGCCGTACAGCGCCGCGACCGGCACACGCACCTCACCCATCGTGTCGTGCTCGATGCGGTAGTCCGCGTGGGCGGAGGCATCGGGGACGGTGGTTGTGGCCACGTCGGGGTTGCTCACGGCGTCATGCCTCCTTCGTTGGTGATTCTCGTATCTGGCCGTCGGGGCGCTAGACGGCGCCCACGATGATGTCGGGAACGGCGGTTCCTTCGAGCAAGCGGTAATTGGCTCCGACGATAGCCAGCGTACCCGCGGCGATCGCGTCGCTGATCAACTCTGAGCTCTCGAGGAGTTCGGCGACGGTGTCGCGCAGATGCTCGCGACCGACCTCGCTCGCATCCGGAGCCTCGCCCTCGGCGGCGCCCGTGCTCACCCGACGCACGGCCGGGATGATCTTCTCGATCAGCTGGCGGATGTGCGGGGGAAGCGCCGGCGCGTCGGGAGACTGCGAGTCGATGGCCGCGGCCACGGCCCCGCACTCGTCGTGACCGAGCACCACGATGAGCGGCACCTCAAGAACAGCCACGGCGTATTCGAGCGAACCGAGTACCGAATCCGAGATGATCTGGCCGGCGTTGCGCACGACGAAGAGGTCGCCGAGGCCCTTATCGAAGATGATCTCGGCCGCGAGCCGGGAGTCGCTGCAGCCGAACAGGGCCGCGTGCGGATTCTGCTTGCCAATGAGTTGGCCGCGGCGCTCGACATCCTGTCGCGGATGCCCGGGCTGTCCCGAAACGAAGCGGCGGTTGCCGCGCTCCATCTCCGCCCACGCGATTGCCGGGGTTCGGGTCGTTTCACTCATCCGATGCCTCGCGCGAGCTGGGCGGCGATCGCCGTGGCCAGCGTCGTGAACTGGGCCGTCGAGGCCGTTCCGTGCAGCACGATGCTGCTCGCCCCGATCACGGTGCTGAGCGAATAGGCGAAGTTGCCCGGATCGGCGTCGGTGCGGCGGTCGTAGATGGACCACTGGTGCCCGCCGATGGTGGTCGTGCCGGTGGCCCGTCTGTTCTGGAGCTGGTTCGCGACCCAGGTGGCGTTGGCGTCGATTCCCTGCACGAGGCCGATGTACTGCTCGCCGGGGGTGATGAAGCCGACCGACCACACGGTAACGCTGTCGGAACCGGTGCCGAGAGAGTCGTGGTTCGCGCTCCAGCCGGTCGGCAGAATCGGCGCGGCGAGGGTGTGGTGCACCTGTTGCAGGGAGTCGGCGGCGTCGCCGCGGTAGTTGACGGCGGCACGGGGGGCGGCAACGGGTCGCACGACCACGAGTACGAGCACGAGCATGAGCGCGAGGCTGGCGAAAAGCGCCAGGAGCAGGTTGCGCAGGCTCTGGTTCTCGCGGTGCTTCCGGGAGCTCTCCGCCTTGCGTTCGGCGGTCTCGTCCGGTGTTTCGGGTCGCCCGAGTTCGGCGACGATGCGCGGAGGACGGGGAGTGGAGGCGGCCACGGAGTCAGTTTGCCGTCGGGGTGCCGACGGCAGCGGTGCGCGCCGCATCGAGACGTGCCTTCGCGCCGACCAGCCATTCCTCACAGCGGCGGGCCAGTGCTTCGCCGCGCTCCCAGAGGGCGAGCGACTCCTCGAGGGTGGACGATCCCTGCTCGAGCTCGTTGACCACGCGAACGAGCTCATCCCGCGCCTGCTCGTAGGTCAGGGCGGAGACGTCTGCACTCGCGTCCGGCTTGGTGGGAGGGGTATATGCCACGGGACGATTCTACCCGGCCTCCGTCTGGGCATCCGGCGGAGCGGAGACCGTAGCGCGGGCGGTGCCATCGGCGAGGGTGAGGAGGAGGGGAGTGCCGATGACGGCCTGTGCCGCGCTGCGCAACACTTCGCCGCTCGGAAGCTGTGCGATGGCGTAGCCGCGATCGAGGGTGCGCTGGGGCGAGAGGGCGCGCAACTGGGAGCGCAGGTCGAGCACGCGGGTGTGCGAGCGCTCGAGGAGTCGCTCGATGAGTTCGGTGCTGCGGCCGACGTAGCGCCCGAGCTCCTCGGCGCGCGAGTCGACGAGCGAGACCGGGTTCGCGAGCGCCGGACGGGATCTGAGCTGTTCGAGGCGGTCGATCTCGGTGCGCAGCTGGGCTGTCACCCTGCTGCCGATGCGGGCACGGGCCTGCTGGACGCGACTCAGCTCCTCGGCGACGTCGGGCACGACACGCTTGGCGGCATCGGTCGGGGTCGACGCGCGGAGCGAGGCAACCTCGTCGAGCAGCGGCCGGTCTGCCTCATGTCCGATGGCGCTCACGATCGGCGTCACACACGCGGCGGCGGTGCGCACGAGGGTCTCGTCGCTGAAGACGAGCAGGTTCTGGAAGTCCCCGCCGCCGCGCGCGACGATGATCACGTCGACCTCCGGATCGGCATCGAGCAGCTTCAGGGCCGCGGTCACCTCGCCCGCGGCTCGGTCGCCCTGCACCGTGGTGTGCACGATGCGGAACTCGACCGCTGGCCAGCGCAGCTGGGCGTTGCGCAGCACGTCTTTCTCGGCATCCGAGTCCTTGCCGGTGATGAGCCCGACGCGGCCGGGCAGGAACGGCAGCTTCTTCTTGCGGGCGGCGTCGAAGAGGCCCTCGGCGCGGAGGGCCTGGCGCAGCCGTTCGAGGCGTTCGAGCAGGTCCCCGAGACCCACGTGGCGCATTTCGAACACCTGCATTGACAGCGTGCCGCCCTTGACCCAGTAGTTGGGTTTGATGAGCGCGACCACGCGGTCGCCCTGCTTGAGGTCAGTTGGAAGCTTGGCCTTCACCGAGGACCAGACGGTGAAGCCGACTGTGGCGTCGACGTCGAGGTCCTTGAGCTTGCCGTAGACGTTTCCGCCGGACAGGCCCCACTGCGTGATCTCGCCCTCGACCCAGACGGCGCCGAGCCGATCGATCCAGCCCTTGATCTTGTTGGACAACAGGGCGACCGGCCACGGGGCATCGACGGTGGAGGGGGCATCGACGATGGTCAAGAGCCTGCCTCCCAGCGTGCCGGTATTCGGTGCGAAGTAGAATCGGTCCGTGAGCACGATAACCAACGGCGCGGCCGTGAGCCTCAGCATGCCCCGGGTTCCCGCGGTACGTAACAGGCTACGGGACAACCCCGTCAGCGGAGCGAAGCGAGTGCTCCTCGCCGCCCCGCGCGGCTACTGTGCGGGAGTGGACCGGGCCGTCATCGCCGTCGAGAAGGCCCTCGAGCACTACGGATCCCCCGTGTATGTGCGCAAGCAGATCGTGCACAACATCCACGTCGTCTCGACCCTCGAGGGGAAGGGTGCCATCTTCGTCGACGAGGTCGACGAGGTGCCGGAGGGGGCGCACATCGTCTTCTCCGCGCACGGTGTCTCGCCCGCCGTCGTCGCCGCCGCCGCCGACCGCAACCTCGAGGCGATCGATGCCACCTGCCCGCTCGTGACGAAGGTGCACCGCGAGGCCGTTCGCTTCGCTCGCGACAACTTCGAGATCCTGCTCATCGGCCATGCCGGCCACGAAGAGGTCGAGGGCACGATGGGCCACGCGCCAGGGCGCACGACCCTCGTGAACAGCCCCGCGGATGTGGCCACCCTCGAGGTCGCGGATCCGGACAACCTCGTCTGGCTCTCGCAGACCACCCTCAGCGTCGACGAGACGATGGAGACCGTTCGGCTGCTTCGCGAGCGCTTTCCCGCCCTGCACAACCCGCCGAGCGACGACATCTGTTACGCCACCCAGAACCGGCAGGTGGCCATCAAGAAGGTCGCCGAGACCGCGGACCTGGTGATCGTGGTGGGTTCCGCAAACAGCTCCAACACCGTGAGGCTCGTGGATGTCGCCCTCGAGAACGGCGCGAAGGCCGCCTACCGCGTGGACTACGCGAGCGAGATCCGGCAAGACTGGCTCGATGGCGTCGTCACCGTCGGCGTCACGTCCGGGGCATCCGTGCCCGAGGTGCTCGTGCAGGAGGTGCTCGACGACCTCGCCGATGCCGGCTATGGCGACGTGAGACAGGTGGTCACGGCCGAGGAGGACCTGATGTTCTCCCTGCCGAAGGAACTCCGCAAGGATCCGAACGGCCAGGAGGATGCGCGCGGTCCCGGCGGCCGCATCCGCCAGCTGGATTGGCAGCAGAAATGATGGGCAGCAACAATGACTGACGACCGACCGCGTTATGGGGAGCGCCTTCCGGCACCGCAGTACGGCGAATTCGCCACGCCGCAGGACGAGGAAAGGGCCGCCGCCGCTGCCGCCGCCCGGACGCCGCGCGCTCTCGCTGGCTCCCCGGCTCCCGCTTCTCCGCTGCCGCCCGCTTCCTCGCTGCCGCCCGCTTCGCCGACGCCGCTGTGGCCCGCTCGCCGGAAGCCGCGGCGCTGGGACCTGGTCGTCACCTCGGTGCTGCTGGGCTACGCGGCCGTCAATGTGCTTGCGCAGCTGTTCTCCGGCTCAACGCTCGCCACCGTGATGACCGAGTTCTACCGGGCCCAGGGCATCGGCACGTACACGCCGACGGCGCTCGCGCAGAACCTCGGCACGGTGCTGAACGTGGTCACCATCGTGCTGTTGATCGTGACCGTGTTCGCGACATGGTGGATGATGCGCCGCGGGCGGATCGCGTTCTGGGTGCCGCTCGTCGGCGGAGCAGTCGCCACGATCGTCGCGCTCGTCTTCGTCGCGGTGTTGCTGCAGGGTGACCCGGCGTTCATCAGCTACATGGACGGGCTGAGCTCCTAGCAGCCCGCCCATGCCGGCTCTCAGCCGACGGAGTGGCCGGCCGATCCGAGCTGGTGTGTGGCCTGCATCACGCGGGCGGCCATGGCGGTCTCGGCGATCTTTCCCCAGGCGCGCGGGTCGTAGACCTTCTTGTTTCCGACTTCGCCATCCACCTTGAGGAAGCCGTCGTAGTTCTTCAACACCGTGTCGGCGATCGCGCGGCTGAACGCATACTGGGTGTCGGTGTCGATGTTCATCTTCACGACGCCGTTCGCCACCGCGGTGGAGATCTCCTCGTCGGTTGATCCCGATCCGCCGTGGAAGACGAGGTCGAGCGGCTTGTCGCCGGTGCCGTAGCGCGCGGCCAGGCCGGCCTGGATCTCGCCGAGCAGCTCCGGACGCAGCCTCACGTTGCCCGGCTTGTACACGCCGTGCACGTTGCCGAACGTGAGCGCGGCCATGTAGCGGCCGTTCTCGCCGAGCCCGAGGGCCTCGACGGTCGCGATCGCGTCGTCGATCGTCGTGTAGAGGTGCTCGTTGATGTCGTGGCTCACGCCATCCTCTTCGCCGCCGACGACGCCGATCTCCACCTCGAGGATCGAGTTGATGGCACGCATCCGCGGCAGCAGGTCCTTCGCGATGGCGAGGTTCTCCTCGAGCGGCACCGCGGAGCCGTCCCACATGTGCGACTGGAAGATCGGGTTACGGCCCGCCTTCACCTCGGTCTCGGATGCCTCGATCAGGGGCAGAACGAAGCCGGCGAGCGCATCCTTCGGGCAGTGGTCGGTGTGCAGCGCGACGGTGATCGGGTAGTTCCGGGCGACCTCGTGCACGAAGGCGGCGAAGGCCAGTGCGCCGGAGGCGCGATTCTTCACGCTGTGTCCGGAGAAATAGTCGGCGCCGCCGGTGGTCACCTGGATGATGCCGTCGGAGCCGGCCTCGGTGAGTCCCTGCAGTACGGCGTTGATCGTTTGCGACGACGAGACGTTGAACGCCGGGTAGGCGAAGCTGTTGGCCTTCGCCTTGTCGAGCATTTCTGCATACTGCTCGGGGGTTGCTATAGGCATGGGGCGTCTCCTTTGGGGCAGGCCGGTCGAACCGTGAAGGTTCAGTGGTTACAAAGTCTATTGAACTAAAGAAGCGGCGATCTTTCGAGGCCCCGGCCGGTCGGCGCTCTTCGGCAGTCGATAGCCTTGAGAGGTGAACATCGAGCCTGCGACCGCCACCACTTTCCTTCACCCCGACCGCAACCTCGGAATGGAGCTGGTTCGGGCGACGGAGGCCGCCGCCATCCGTGCCGTGCCGTTCATCGGGCGTGGCGACAAGAACGCGGCGGACGGTGCCGCGGTGGACGCCATGCGCAAGTTCCTCGGAACCGTCGACTTCGACGGCCTCGTCGTGATCGGCGAGGGGGAGAAGGACGCCGCGCCGATGCTCTACAACGGCGAGCACGTGGGCACCGGACGCGGTCAGGCCTGCGACATCGCCGTAGACCCGATCGACGGTACCTCGCTCACCGCGGCCGGCCGCCAGAACGCGCTGTCGATGATCGCGGTCGCCGACCGGGGCAGCATGTACGACCCGTCGGCCGTCTTCTACATGGACAAGATCGTCACCGGAAGCGAGGGCCACGGCGTCGTGGACCTTCGCCAGCCCATCGGGGAGAACATCCACGCGCTCGCGAAGGCCATGAAGAAGGATGTCTCGGACCTCGTCGTCGCCGTGCTCGACCGTCCCCGGCACGCCCAGCTCATCGAGGACATCCGCAACGCGGGCGCCGGAACCCGGCTGCTGCTCGACGGGGATGTCGCCGGCGGCATCAACGCTGCCCGCTACGACGCGCGCATCGACATGTGTGTCGGCCGCGGCGGCACCCCGGAGGGCATCATCACGGCGTGCGCGCTCAAGGGACTCGGCGGGTTCATCCAGGCCAGGCTCGCGCCGCAGAGCGACGACGAGCGGCAGCGGGCGATCGATTCCGGGCACGACCTCGAACGCATCCTCGGCATCAACGATCTCGTCTCGAGCGACAACACCTATTTCGTGGCGACCGGCGTCACCGACGGCCAGCTGGTCGGGGGCGTGCGCAAGAAGGGCCCGATCATCCGCACCGAGAGCATCGTGCTGCGCGGCAGCTCCGGCACGATCCGCCGTGTCGTCGCCGACCACCTCGCGGAGAAGTGGCTGTAGCGAAGCGACGGAGCCTCGGCAGCTAGTCCTGGTCGGAGCGCGATTCGAGAGCCGTGATGCTCTCGAGCTCGGCCACCTCCAGCTCGGCGACGAGCTCGAACGCCGAGAGGTCGCGCGGTACCTCCTCGATCTCGGCGTGGGTGCCGAGCACCTTCGACTCGTCCAGAACGTTGAGCTTGCGTGCGGACGGCAGCACCTGGCGCTCGAGTGAGCCGACGAAGCCGTTGTAGTTCTTCACCGTGCTCTCGATGGACCGGCCAAGCTTCTCCACGTGGGTCGCCAGGGTGGCGAGGCGGCCGTACAGTTCCCGGCTGGTCTCGAAGAGCATCTTCGCCTCCTGGGTGACGACGTCCTGTTGCCAGCTGAAGGCCACGGTCTTGAGCACTGACCAGAGCGTGACGGGGGAGGACAGGGCGACTCGCTTGGAAAAGGCGTAGTCCATGATGCCCGGGTCGGCCTCCATGGCGGAGGCGACGAGGGATTCGCTCGGGATGAAGGCGATCACGAGTTCGGGGGAGGCCTCCAGCCCGGCCCAGTAGGCCTTGCTCCCGAGGGTGTCGATGTGTGCCCGAACCGCCCGCACGTGCTGCTTGATGAACGCCTCGCGCCGGGCGCCCTCCTCGCCGGTGGCGGTCACCGCGATCTGGCTAGCCTCGAGGTAGGCCGTGAACGGCACCTTCGCGTCGACGGCGATGTTTTTGCCCCCTGGCAGGTGAATGACCATGTCCGGCCGGCCGGACCCGGCATCCGATGAGATGCTCGACTGCACGTCGAAGTCCACCCGTTCGATGAGCCCAGCCGCCTGCACGACATTGCGCAGCTGGGTCTCGCCCCACACCCCGCGCGTGGCGTTGTTGCGCAGCGCCGACGCGAGCGACTCTGCCGTGCTCCGCAGCCTCTCCTCCGACTCGGTGGCGTTGCGCAGCTGTTGGCTCAGCTCGCCGTGCTGCAGGCTGCGCTGCGTCTCGAGCTCCGTCACCTTGAGCTGCATGGTGCGCAGCGATTCCTGAACGGGGGTGAGCGCCTGGAGCACCTTGCTGTCCCTGTTCTGCCGCTCGGCCTCCGCCGCCTGCTCGCGACGCTGCCGGTCGGCGAGTTCCCGGTACTGCTCCTGTTGGCTGGCGACCTGCTCCTTGAGCGCGATTGCAGTGGCCTGGATGGCGGCGAGATCGGAGCCGAGTCGGGCCTTCGCCTCCGCTTCCTGAGCCCGTACCGCGCCGAGGGCGAGTTCGTGCTGGGAGGCCAGCAGCGCCGGATCGACGCCGACCGGCGTCTCCGACCGGCGAGCGCGCGCGAACAGCAGTCCGATCACCGCGCCGAGCACGACTCCGACGATGAGACCGATGATGAGGGCAGCGATGGGGTCCATTCGTCCAGTGTGTCATCGGGCTACGACAATGCCGCGAGCACACCCGCGACGGCAAACATTTCGAGAACAATACGGTCAGCCGATTTGGCCGGGCTCCCGCGAAACGCACGGCTAGCATGACGGAATGGACATCGTAAATCACTGGATCGGCGGCGCCTTCGTCGAGGGCGAATCGACCCGAACCGCACCCGTCTTCGACCCCGCACTTGGCACCGTCGCCCGGGAGGTGCGACTCGCGACGACCGCGGATGTCGACGGCGCTGTCGCCGTCGCGGCCGCCGCGTTCCCGGCATGGGCCGAGATGTCGCTCGCCAAGAGGCAGTCGATCATCTTCAGCTTCCGCGAACTGCTGAACGCCCGCAAGCAGGAGCTCGCCGAGATCCTCACGGCCGAGCACGGCAAGGTGCTCGCCGACGCGCTCGGTGAGATCGCCCGCGGCCTCGAGGTCGTGGAATTCGCCACCGGCTTCCCGCACATGATGAAGGGCGAGTACTCGGAGAACGTCTCGACCGGCGTCGACGTGTACTCCACGCGCGAGCCGCTCGGCGTCGTCGGCATCATCAGCCCGTTCAACTTTCCCGCGATGGTGCCGCTCTGGTTCTTCCCGATCGCGATCGCGGCCGGGAACACCGTCGTGCTGAAGCCGAGCGAGAAGGACCCGTCGTCGTCCAACTGGCTGGCCGCCCTGTTCAGCGAGGCCGGCCTCCCCGACGGCGTATTCAACGTCGTTCACGGAGACAAGGTTGCCGTGGATGCCCTGCTGGAGAATCCGGACGTCGCCTCGATCTCCTTCGTCGGTTCGACCCCCATCGCCCGCTACATCTACGAGACCGGATCGAAGCACGGCAAGCGCGTCCAGGCGCTCGGGGGAGCGAAGAACCACATGCTCGTGCTGCCGGACGCCGACCTGGACCTCGTCGCCGACTCCGCCGTCAACGCTGGCTTCGGCTCGGCGGGGGAGCGGTGCATGGCCATCAGCGTGGTCGTGGCCGTCGAACCGGTCGCCGACGAGCTGATCGAGAAGATCGCCTCGCGGATGTCCGGACTCACTGTCGGGGATGGTCGCCGCAGCTGCGACATGGGCCCGCTCATCACGCGGGAGCATCGCGACAAGGTCTCCGGCTACATCGACATCGCGATCGAGGACGGCGCGAGGGTGGTCGTGGACGGCCGCGGCATCGACGTGGACGGCGCCTCCGATGGATTCTGGCTCGGCCCCACGCTCATCGACGCCGTGCCGACCGATTCCCGGGCGTACACCGACGAGATCTTCGGCCCAGTGCTCTCGGTGGTTCGGGTGGCCTCGTACGACGAGGGCGTCGCGCTCATCAACGCCTCACGCTACGGAAACGGCACGGCGATCTTCACGAACGACGGCGGGGCCGCGCGTCGGTTCCAGCGCCAGGTGCAGGTCGGCATGGTGGGCATCAACGTGCCGATCCCGGTTCCGGTGGCCTACTTCTCGTTCGGCGGGTGGAAGGAATCCCTGTTCGGCGACACGAAGGCCTACGGGGCCGAGGGAATCCACTTCTTCACCCGCGAGAAGGCGGTCACCCGGCGTTGGCTCGACCCGAGCCACGGCGGCATCAACCTGGGCTTCCCGCACGGCTGAGTCCGGAAGGCGCGGGCGCGCCGGGACGAGGCTGGAGTCAGTCGAACACCATCGGCTTCCGGTCGGCGGCCTGCGGTCCGATCGCGCCGATTCGCGAGCCGGTGGTGCGCGCCAACTCCTCGATGTTCGAGGCGTCATGGCGTCCGGCGGCGTGCACGATGATCGCCGCGCAGGCCTCAGAATCGGCGAGGGCATCGTGGTGGGCGAAATCCTCGAACCCGGCCGCCATCGCCGCAACCGGCAGGCGATAGGAGTCGAGTTCGTAGGTCTTGCGCGCCACCTGGAGGCTGCAGAGGTAGCGGAAGTCCGGGATCGGCATGACGCTCGCCCGGCACGCGGCGGAGATCACCCCCATGTCGAATCCGGCGTTGTGGGCCACGAGGTGGTCGCCGTCGGCGAAGGCGACGAGGTCGGGAAGCTGGTCGCTCCAGCGCGGGGCATTCGCGACATCCGGAGCCACGATGCCGTGGATTCGGGTGTTCCACTCGGCGAAGTGATCGAAACCGGCCGGCGGACGGATGAACCAGGCCACCCGGTCGACAACGACGCCGTCACGCACCTTGACCAGGCCGACGGAGCAGGCGGACGCGGCGGAGGAGTTGGCGGTCTCGAAATCGATCGCGGTGAAGTTGAGGGCCATGACGGCATGCTCTCACGGTCGTCCGACCTTGCCGGGCGAGCACGCCGCGTTTTCTCGAGCGCCTATGGTCGAGGGATGGATCCGAACGCGGTGCGCGAACCGACGGAACTCGAGCGGATGATCGTGCTCGCCGACTCCGGGCGCGCGACCACCCTCGACGTGCTCGACGCCTTCGTCGCGAGCCAGGTCGTCGTGCCGAGCGGCACCCGGGTCACCGACAATCTCGACCAGCTGCAGCCCGTCCTCTTCGACGTGCACGGAGCGGCCATGCTCGCGGTGTTCACCCACGCGGACCAGATCGCCGAATTCGGCGAGCTTGCCGGATTCTCGCTCACGATCGTCGGCCGAGCGCTGCTCATCTCGATCCCGCCAGGAGCAGGACTCGTGGTGAACCCGTCGCGCTCGATCGGTTTCGAATTGACGCCCGAGGGACTCGGCGCCTTCCTCAGCGAGCTGCGCTCGCGGGAGTAGCGCCCCGGCACGGGCCGGTACGATTGACCACCGTGGCTCTCACTATTGCAATCGTCGGTCTGCCCAATGTCGGCAAGTCCACCCTCTTCAACGCGCTCACCAAGAACCAGGTGCTCGCCGCGAACTATCCTTTCGCCACGATCGAGCCCAACGTCGGCGTCGTGAGCCTGCCGGATCCGCGGCTCGACACGCTCGCCCGGTTGTTCGGCAGCGAGCGCATCCTCGCCGCACCCGTGTCGTTCGTCGACATCGCTGGCATCGTCAAGGGTGCGTCGGTCGGTGAGGGGCTCGGCAACAAGTTCCTCGCCAACATTCGTGAGGCGGACGCGATCGCGCAGGTCATCCGCGGATTCGCCGACCCGGATGTCGTGCACGTCGACGGCAAGGTCGACGCGGCATCCGACATGGAGACCATCAACACCGAGCTCATCCTCGCCGATCTGCAGACGCTCGAGAAGGCGGTTCCGCGGTACGAGAAGGAAGTGAAGACCAAGCGCACCGAGCCGGCCGTGCTCGAGGCCGCTCTCGAGGCGCAGAAGTTCCTCGACGCCGGCAAGCCGCTCTCGTCGTCGACCATCGACGTCTCGCTCATCCACGAGCTCGGGCTGCTCACCACCAAGCCGTTCATCTACGTCTTCAACGTTGACGAGGACATCCTCGGGGATGCCGCCAAGCTCGCCTCGCTCGCGGCTCTCGTCGCGCCCGCGAAGGCGATCTTCCTCGACGCGAAGCTCGAGTCGGAGCTCATCGACCTCTCGCCAGAGGACGCCGCAGAACTGCTCGCCTCGACCGGCCAGGAGGAAAGCGGCCTGAGTCAGCTCGCCCGCATCGGCTTCGACACTCTCGGTCTGCAGACCTACCTGACCGCCGGGCCCAAGGAGGCGCGCGCCTGGACGATTCCGAAGGGCGCCAAGGCACCGCAGGCCGCCGGTGTCATCCACACCGATTTCGAGAAGGGGTTCATCAAGGCGGAGGTCATCGGCTTCCAAGACCTCGTGGACACCGGATCGATCGCCGAGGCCCGCGCCAAGGGCAAGGCCCGCATCGAGGGCAAGGAATACATCATGCAGGACGGCGACGTGGTGGAGTTCCGCATCGGAGGTACATCACCGGCCAAGCCGAAGTAGCCGATATAACCGGCCCAGTGCGTATCCGCTTAGCTCAGCTAAAGTAGGGTGTGCCCAAACCGGATTTTCCGCGTTCGATTCTGGCGTTCCAGGAGTGGTTCGTGGACGAGCAGGCGTGCCTTGACTATCTGGTTGAATGCCGATGGCCGGAGGGGTT